>JACRKG010000052.1 GCA_016215315.1 Candidatus Woesearchaeota archaeon
AAACGATTTTTTAGGCTTACAACAAATTATTTGTGCTGAAATAGGTATTTGAGTTGTAAACCCATAAATAAAATATGCGCTCAGAAAAGATACATAGCTTGGAAACAATAAATTAGATCCTATCTCATAAGGATCATCAGATAAGGCATATTTTCCTTTTTCAATTTCATTAAGCAGCTCTCTTTTTTTAAGCCTGTGCAAGTATAAACGAGCATAAGCACGTTTTTTGCCAATAATTTTTACAGCGTCATTAAAAGATAAAACAGACCTGTTTAATTTTGCTAATTCCCTTAAAAAAAAATGTGCTTGCATAACAAGTAGTAATTACTTCGACTTTTTAAATCTTTCTCTTTTCGTTTTAATATAATTATCAAAAGAGATAACTTTATCATGATATTTAGCGATAAAATATCCTTTTCACATGATCAAAAGCATCACTCATGATAACTACAACACATCAAAAAGTCAAAACTCTTTCTGTTTTTTGACAAAAAATTAGTTTTTGTCAAAAAACATATAAATAAACTCTTTTTATGTTCTTATATGAAGAGTCTTGGTGATAACAAAGTCTCGGTTCTTACTTCTAATGGTGCTAATATTGTTGGTGATTATTATCCTAATGATTCAAATAAAGGAATCATAATGCTTCCAGGTTTTTCTGAGCCTAGGGATCTTTCTAAAACTTTGGCTGAAGAATTAAGTAAGCACTATAAAGTTTGGAGTTTTGATCTTAATTCTCAAGGAGAAAGCACCGGTAGATGGAATTTAGAGGATATGATTTCTAGTTTAAAAGACGTGCAAAAAGAAGTAAAAAAACATTACAACTTAAAAAAGCTAGGTGCTCATGGTAATAGTACTGGAGGAATTATTACGGGAATTATTGCTTCCAGTAAAGAAAATTGTTTGGATGCTATTTGTTTAACTAGCACTCCTCTTGATTTGCAGGGTGCTTTTGATGAAAAATACAGGAAATGGCTTAAAAGATTACCTCAAGCATTAGTAAAATGGGGTGCTGTTAAAGCGTACAAATGGTTGATGCAAAAAAGCGGTGGAGAACAAAAAGAAGATAGAGTTGTAAGCACAAGAGATCACCTGAAACTTGGAAGCGCAAGAATTTATGATATTAAAGAAGCAGTTAAAAGTATTGATGCTGCACCTAAATTAGATGATTACGCAGAAAATATTACTATTCCCGTTCTTTTTATTTATGGTGGAGAAGATAGTACTAGTGGTTTTGTTAAAGGAAAACCTCCTGAAAGAATTACTGAAATGTATAACAAAATAAAAAGCAAAGAAAAGAAATTAATAATAAATCAAGGGCTTAATCATAGACTTTATCCAGTTCCTCAAGTTAAAGAAAATTTGCCTCCTAAATATTACTTAGTGCAAAAAGATGTTGTTGAGTTCTTTAAGAAATATTTAGAGTAATAAAAAAAATTATTGATACTGACCTACTAAAACAGCACTTTAAATCGCCCTTTTTTCAAAACATTTATATATGAGCTTATCTTACAGTAAGAAAGTTGGAAAATGATTGAAACAATAAAAATGAGTTCAAAAGGACAAATAGTTATTCCGCAAGACATAAGAGAAGATCTTCAATTAGGTGAAGGCAGCGTCTTTGCAGTTGTAAGTAATCAAGATACTATTGTGCTAAAAAAACTAGAAACACCTTCAAAAGAAGACTTAATAAAAGAATTAGTTGTAATGGCCAGAGAAGGAAAAGAAAGACTACAAAGAAAAGATTTAAAAGAAGAGGACATTCCTGAGCTTGTAAAAAGAATCAGGAAAAAATGAGAATAGTTTTTGACACAAATGTTTTAATTTCTGCCACACAATGGGATGGAAGTGTAGCACAAAAGTTGCTTTTTAATTTAATAAACGCGGACCATAACATTTTTTCTTCACCAGATATACTTGCAGAATATCAAAAAGTTCTCAAAAGAGATTTGGAATACACTGAAGAAGATCTTTTTAGCATAATGGAAAAAGTCTTATCATTCTTGACAAAAGTAGAACCCACAAAAAAATTAAATGTAATAGAAGAAGATCCTTCTGATGACAGAATAATTGAGTGTGCTTTAGAAGCAGAAGCAGAGTTCATAATAAGTTATGACAAACATTTGCTTAAATTGAAAGAGTATAAAGAGATAAAAATTGTTACTCCAGAATTTATGTTAAGAGTCATTTGATTTTTTATAATAAACCAAACAAACAAATCTGACTAATACAACACACAACCCTCACATAAATTTCTTCGAAAGCTTTATAAATATCCCGTAGTTTTCTAGCTTCATGGGGAGAATTAAAACTAAGTTAATAAAAAGACTTACGGTTAGTTTACTTAAGTTACACGCTGATATTTTTACCAAGGATTTTAATGAAAATAAACCTTTAGTTTCTAAGCATTTAGAAAATTATAGTAAAAAATTGAGGAATGTTGTTGCAGGTTACGTTACTAGATTGAAGAGAGCAGAAAAGTATTAGTGGAGGGAATTGAAATGACAAATGAAGACAACTCGATTTTTATTGGAACAAAGCCTTTTATGAATTACGTAACAGGAGTAGTTATGCAGTTCACAACAAAAGGAGCTACAGAAGTAATAGTTAAAGCTAGAGGAAAATTTATTAGCAGAGCAGTAGATGTTTCAGAAGTTTCTGCAAAAAGATTTTTAGATAACAAAGTAGCAGTAAAAGACATAAAAATTAACTCAGAAGAATTTACTAACAAAGAAGGAAGACAAGTAAGAGTTAGCTCAATAGAAATCACACTTGAAAAAGTTGCAGACTTGGCAGCACCAAGCGGAGCAGCAGCTTAATTTTTCTTTTTATGATAAAAGCAGTTATTTTTGATTTTTGGGGAACGCTTGTTGAAAATGGTACTTATTCTCCTTTAAGACAAACTTATGAAATGTTCAGAATAAGAGTTCCTTTCGGAAATTTTGTTACAAGTTTTGAACAATTAGTAATGACTAAAAGCTATAAAGATAAAACTGAAGCATTCACAAAAGCACTAGAATTATTTCAAAGAACACCCAGAGACAATCAAATGGACTTATTGATAGGCATTTGGAACAAAAATGTTTTGTTAGCAAAATTATATCCAGAAACAATTGAAGTTCTTGAAGAATTAAAAAAGAAAAAAATAAAATTAGCAGTAGTATCAAACATGCCAAGCTTTGCAGGAAAAGAAATATTGGAAAAGTTCGGTTTGGAAAAATACTTTAATGTAATAATGCTTTCTTACGAAGAAGGAATATTAAAAAACAGTCCTGAATTCTTTAACAAAACTTTAGAAAAATTAAAAGTAAAAAAAGAAGAAGCACTAATGGTAGGAGACAGCGTACCAACAGACATTAAAGGTGCAGAAGCAGCAGGAATAAAAGCAGTACTAGTTGATAGAGCAGACACAAGAGAATTCGAGAATAAAATAATTGATTTAAAGCAAGTAGAAGAATATCTCGAATAGTTTGCAGTTGACAGTCTGGAGTTCACAGTACGCACTGAAAATCATAAAGCTTTTTTATTGTTTTCTAGTCTTTCTTTAGTATAAAATGCTGAGTCATCGATGTTAGGTATTAATACTCCATCCCCATTTCCCAATTTTTTCGAAATGTTTATATATAAGTATTTTATTATACACCTATAATAAAATTATTATAGTGCAAAAATGTTGAGAAAAGATGAGTTGAAAGTTTTGAAGATTTTGTTCAATGATTTGACTAAAGATTTGACTATTATGGATCTTGCTAATGTTTTGAATCAGAAATATTTTCAAACGCACACAACAGTAAAGAATCTTGTTAATTCCGGTGATGTTAAAATTAAAAAGGTTGGTAAAAGTAGTGTTGTAAGTCTTAATTTTTCTAGATTTAATCATAATTATGTTTTGGCGGAAATTGAGCGAAGCAATGATTTATGCAAGAAAAATAAAGTTATTAGTATTGTTCGAGATGATATTAAGAATATTAGTAAAAATTTTGTTTGTATTTTGTTTGGCAGCCAAGTTGAAAAACCACGCCAAGACTCTGATATAGACCTGTTATTTCTCATTCCAAAAGATTATGATTATGGCAGTTTCGAGAAAATAGCACATAACACTTTAGTTAGCTCCGGTAAAGTAGATATTAATATTGCTTTCGATGAAAGCCTGCACGAAATGTTGTCTCACCCAGAAAAGTTTAATGTAGGCAATGAGTTGTTGAAAAAACATATAGTTTTATATGGCTCAGAACATTTCTTGAATTTGTTGAGGAAGCATTATGTTGGATGAAAAAAACATACAACGAAGCAGTAACATAATCAAAGAATTGATCGGTGAAGGTAAAATAGTCAAGCCAGGTACTAAGACTAAAGAGTTCTTCTTAAAGCAAAGTGAGAAAACATTATTGGTAGCCCAAAAACTTTTAGAAATTCAAGTAAAAGAGCAAATTGATACAAATTTGTGGATAATTAACACAAGCTATTATTCAATGTTTTTTGCAGCAACAAGCCTATTAGCTCATTACGGCAGGAAACTCGATGTTAGTCAAGGAATTCACAAAGCAACGTATCACGCTCTAGTTCATTACTTTGTCAAAGAAGACAGCAAGTTAAAAAGGCAACTTGCAGAAGAGTACGCTAAAGCGGTAAATGATGTAGAACAAACATTGCAATTAGGAGAAGAAAAAATTAAAGAACTATTAACAAACTTAGATTTTGAATTAACTAAAAGAAAAACATTCACGTATGAAATTGAAGAAGATGCAAGTAAAAACAAAGCAATAACTAGCTTAGAACGAGCAAAAAACTTTGTAACAGAAATCAAAAAAATAATAAAATAAAACATAGGATGGTTCAATACCTCTTCTACAGTTTTTCCAAAAATCGCTTTAGAAATCTCGTTTGTAAGTATAGCAAATTCTTTCCCCTCTTCAACACCTCTTTGCTTCAATCTATACCAATAATCTTTCGCATCTAGACCATCAGTCAAAGCTTCAACCACATCTACAACCTGTAAACTGCAAACTATAAACTCTAAACTTTTAATTACACAACAATAATCCTTTTAAATTCTTAACAAAGTGTTATTTTAGTGAAAAAAGAGCTGTTAGCAGACAAGCAAGTTGTAGCTGTCGTCTGCAATCAATGGGGGGATACTGGTAAAGGGAAACTAGTTGACTTGCTATCTGAATGGGCAGATTACATTGTTCGTGGTACTGGCGGAGCTAATGCGGGCCACACTATTGTTGTTAATGACAAAAAATTTGCATTTCATTTGATTCCTTCAGGAATTCTTTATGACAATTTGGGAAAAATTAATGTTATAGGCAGAGGAGTTGCTTTTGATCCAAAAATTTTGATTGAAGAAATTTACATTCTAGAAAAAAACGGTTTGCAAGTACACAACTTACTAATTTCTCATGAAGCACCATTGGTTTTGCCTTATCATTTATTATTTGACCGTTATAGTGATAGATCAGAGAAAGTTGGAACAACAGGCAGAGGTATAGGGCCGTTATATTCAGATTATGTTTCCAGAAATTCTTTGTTCGTAAATGACTTATTAAATCCTGAAATTTTCAAAGAAAAATTAACTAAATATGTTGAATCCAAAAGAATAATACTCAACAGCATGAACAAGGAAGTTGCTGAAAAAATATTAAGCCACAAACACTTGCTAAATGGGTTTTTCTTCAATAAAGATACTATCATTGATTTCGATAAAGTAGTTGATTTATACACTAAAGAATATTCTGAAAAACTCAGACCATTTATAGAAAATACTTCCAAAGTTGTGAAACAAGCCAGAAAAAATGGAAGTAAAATATTATTAGAAGGAGCGCAAGGAACACTATTGAGCATAGATTATGGGACAACAAAATACCAAACGAGTTCTGACTGTGCAATTGAGGGGTTAGCAAAAGGTTGCGGTTTAAAAGAAAAAGATGTTGATTATGTTTTTGGAATTACTAAAGCATTTTTTATGACTAGAGTAGGTAACGGACCTTTTCCTACAGAGTTAGGAGGAAAGAAAAGTGAAGAATACTGTGACAGCAGTCAAACAAAAAATGATGAAGAAACAAATTATGCTAATAAATTAGAAGAAATGCTTCACAGCAACGATGAATTTGAAAAAGGAATCGCAATAAGGATGCAAGGAAATGAATACGGAGCAACAACTGGAAGAACAAGAAGAGTTGGTTGGCTTGACTTAGTTGCTTTAAAGTATGCAATGCAAATTAACGGACCTAACTTGACTTTAACAAAAGTAGATGTTTTAACCGGTCTTGACAAAATAAAAATATGCACCGATTATACTTATCAAGGAAAAGAAATAGATTATGCCGGAAGAAGTCTAAAAACAGGAAGCACAATCAAAGAATTCCCACGATTCTCAGAAATACTCTACAATTGCGAACCAGTTTATGAAGAATTTCCAGGATGGACTGAAGACATAACAAAAATAAAAAATTATGGTAATCTTCCAGAAAACTTTAAGAAAATAATAAGTTTCATAGAAGAATATACTGGCGGAAGCATTGATGTGATAAGCGTTGGACCAGAAAGAGAACAAACAATCTTCAGATGAAAGTTTTAAAACTTTCATTAAAAAAATAAAAAAGGAAAAAAATGACTGATTGTGTGTTTTGTAAAATAATAAAAGGAGAATTGCCTTGTGCAAAAATTTACGAAGACGAATATGCTTTTGCATTTCTAAATCTCAACCCAGTAAACCCTGGACATTCCATGGTCATTCCAAAAAAACACGCCGAAAACATGTTATTAGATCATGATGGAGACTTGCATCACGTAATGGACACAATAAGAAAAATTGTTCCTGCAATAATGAAAGCAGTAAATGCTGACGGGTGGAATTTGCAAGTTAATAACGGCAAAGCTGCAGGGCAAGTAATATTTCATACCCACTTTCACATCCTACCAAGATTCACAAATGATGGCTTCAAGCATTGGCCACATAAAGAAGCATCAATGGAAGAAAGAACAAAATTAGCTGAGAAAGTAAAAAAATTCTTGAGTTGAAACAGAAAACAAGTACAAAAAATAAATAAATGACTGCTGTTTTTTTCACGCTTCTAACCATTTTGTTGGCATCAACAAAATGGTTTATTGAACATCTGGAAATTTCTCAGTTTCAGTCGCCCCACTGAGTGTGCATAACGAGCCCTTTAATTTTTTTGGCTACAGTAACAAATGATAAAAAGTGAAAGAATTTTCGAAGTGCACAAAAATCATCAACTATTTTTGATTGAATGAATACAATCCTTTTTCTGATGATTCTTTAACGTATTCAAATTTGAAAAGCTCTTGAATGATATTTAAAGGACTGTAGAATGAAGGAAATTTTTCAAGATTCGCGTTAAAGTAGTTTCTAACAGCCTCTGTTAATTGAGCATGGGTAAAATTTGTCAAAGATCCATTGCTATCAATAATAAATCCAGTTATTTGATCCAAATCTTTATTGCCTGCCATTTTAGTGAATAAAAAGCCATTGCTTTTTATACTTTTCGCCACAATAATCATCCAAAAAGAAAAGAATTTTTATTTTAATCACTCAAGCAACGCATTTCTCTTTTGTTCCAACTATTTCTTCTATAGGCACTATCTTTTCTTCTATGCATTTAAGTGTGCCATTTTCTTTTGCGTATCTTCTGTAAACTCCATAAATACCTTCACTTTCTGAATAGTCAAAGAAGAATTCTCTGTAAAGACCATCTTTATTGAAGTGAGTTACTTTGCCTAAGCCTGAAGGAGCGTAAGCTGTTCTTTTTATTTGGAATGCTTCAACACCTTCATATGCGAGAGTTAATGTTAATGCAAGTCTTGTTTTTGTTCCTATCTCTTTTTGAGAATCAATACGACTGTCATTGGATAAAAAATCATTAGGCAGTCTGTTTTCTGCAGGATCAATGCTTTCATCTAAAGATTTAGGACTGTTATTAAGCAAGTATGCTCTGGCAATTCTTTGGTTTACACTGTCGAAAAGGTAAGCACCATCACTATTTCTTTGCCTGTTTATGTAATCAAAAAAATCTTTTTCGTTAGCAACACCAGAAATATCTCCTACGTGTTGTTTTTTAGCAATTCCATCTTGAATCATGTTATTAAGCAGTTTATCTCCGTTTGCAACTACTAAAATTCCTTTGTAAGCATCATTTTCTTCAAAACCAATATCTAAAGGTTTTCCAGTAATTGGAGAACGATATGTACCATTTTGAATGTGAGCCAAACATAATTCTAAGTTATGCTCACAGTGATACTTCACTAACCATTCAAATATATCCCCTTTTTTCATACTATACATACTAAGCGGGCACAATATTTATATTTACCCATGCCAATATTTTTATTTTGTGGTAAAAATAGGGAAAAATTTATAAGTAAATAAAAATATTATGGCTTTATTATGAATCGTTTAAAAAGGAACACTCTTTACTTATACGCAGAGAGCGCAAGGATAAAAATAAAAGATTTAGCAAACACTTTAAAAAAGACTCCGCAGCGTATGAAATACGCGCTAAAAGTCTTAGAAACCGAAGGATTAGTTTATGACCCTTACTCAATTATCGACTATTCTTACTTCGGCCTTATATTATTCAGGGTTTATTTCAAAGGAGCATATATTAGCGAAAAAGATAAATTAGAAATAATTCAAAAACTCAAAGAAAACGAATACGTTGTAGCAATATATGAAATAACTGGAGAATTTGATTTAGTCATAGAAATCGAAGCACCAAATCCTTCACGATTCAATAAAGTAATAAAAAACATTATTGATTTAACACCGACATTAAGTCATTATAAAGTAATTTTAAACTTAGTATCTCATCTATTTCCTAGAGTATACTTAACAAAAGAAGAAGATTTATGGTCTTATGTTAGCCCTCAAATAATCATTGGTGGAGACAGAAGCATACAAACTTTCAATGAAAAAGAGCTAACAATAATAAATAATTTATTTTTGAATCCAAAATTAAGAATAACAAAATTAGCAAAACAAGTAGACCTCAACATAAAGACTACAAAAACAGTTCTAAAAAATTTACAAAAAAAGAACATAATTAGAGGATTTAAGTACTTGATAAACATGAACAAATTAGAAGTTCACGGATTCAGATTATTCCTAAAATTGCACAATTTAACAAAAGAAAGAGAACAAGAACTAATAAATTATTTAATTCAAACAAAAGAAATTGTTCAAGCACACAAAACAGTTGGAGACTGGGATTTAGAAGTAGACATAGAATCATTAGAACAAACAAGAGCTAGAGAATTAACAATTGAATTAAGAGAAAGATTCAAAGACTTAATTGAAACATTTAACATGATGAGCATTTACCAGTATTACAAAAAAACTTACTTGCCGAAATATATTTTTAATAAAGAGCAGAAGGAAGCACCAGGATAAAAAGTAAGATTGGTGCCGATGTGATAAATTTGAATAAACTATTTTAAAGCACTTAATTTTTTAAAAATTTCTCAGCTCAGGCCGCCACGAATTTTGTGCACGCAAAGTTATTCACTGAGAGTGGCGGCAGCATAGACAGTCCATAAAAAGTCAATGAGTTTTAGAAGTGCACTCGATTCATACCACCACAACAAAAATACTAAAATGGTCGTGGCGGAGATCCTGGTCTTGATGCTCCTCCTCTTGCACGTTGCTCTTGTTCTCTGTTCTGTCGTTCGTTTTCAGCTCTTTCTCTTTGCATATGCATTTCTCTATCTCTTTCCATATCTCTTTCAATAGCTCTTTGCCTATCTTGTTCAATGCTAGGTCCTGCACCAGGAGGTTCTTTTCTTTCAACAGTTCTTGATTCAGTCCTTGATTCTGTTCTTGAATCACTTCCATTATTACTGGAATTATTTAATTCTCTAACCCATTTTTCATTTTGTTCTGCTGAACCTTGATATTTCTCTCCAGGATGTGTTCTTTCATAAATAGGTTTTCTAGTGCCAAAATCGCTCTGCAATCCTCTCGATCTAAACCAATCACTAACTGATTCTTTAGTATTCAATTTGTATTCTCCCACATTCTCTCTTTTGGCTGGAATATTTCCAAGGTCTTCTTGATTTTGTATATTTTGCAAAGTACTTGTTGTTTGTTCTGTTTTTTTCTGCATTAAGGAATTAAATGCTTGGCTGCAGCTTTGCTTTGTTTGCTCAGCTATGTTTTCACATTGCGCATCAAGCTGTGCAGTTACTTTTTCTTCCAATGCATCTAATACTTTTTCTAGACCTAATGTTTTTATAGCTATTGACAGGTCTAATAAGTTCGTGTTGTTGCTAACAGCGTCATAAAATTCTTCCGCAGTTTTTGCATAACTAATCAAATCTACTACTGCTTTGACCTCTTCAGGAGAGTATCTGTCAAATAAATTTTCTCCTGTTTTTGCTGTGATGTTTTTTAGGAAATCAAAACCTGGTTTCACTGGCGAGATTTTTTCTTCACCTTTCGCATACTCAAACATAGTTTGTATTACTGCTAAACTTGATTCACATGCAATTGACTGCGCCATGTCTGACAGGCAGTCAACAGTTGATGCTTCTGGAAGGTCAACTTTATTTATCTCTTTAACTAGTCTAGATTCTTCTTCTTTGCCTTTTTTAATTTGACAAACGGAATAAACTCCTACACCTTTGTTTGTTTCTATCATTACAGACTTTGTTAAGCTAGTATAGTCTGTATCATTTACGTTATCTACTGTGGATATTATATTAACTCTTGCTA
Organism: Candidatus Woesearchaeota archaeon; assembly: GCA_016215315.1. Taxonomy (GTDB): domain Archaea; phylum Nanobdellota; class Nanobdellia; order Woesearchaeales; family ARS49; genus JACRKG01. Next base: position 10,730 of record JACRKG010000052.1, read on the forward strand.
TTTTGTCATTGACTTCAGTCTTATTTACAGCCAATAATGCGGTTGCTTCGAATGCCTTTTGTTCAATGCCTTTGCCAGATAAATCATCGCAAACTTTTCTAGTTAGTTCTTGAAAACTATTGGCAGTGTATATTTTCTCTTCAAGAGTGTTGATTTGGCGTGTCTGACACCCACCACAATACTCTATTTTATGATCATTACCCCAAATTCTACGAATTCTTTTACTATGACCTGGGCAATAACTCTGGTTTATAGTTTGTATATATCTTACTAGCCATTCAATCTGTGCTGATAGTGTATTGTCTGGTGCATTATCTTGTAATAATGTGCTGTGAGGTATTTCTTTGCCATGCAGCATTTCTTCTTTTTTTTCAGTTTGCTCAACAGATGTTTTAATTATTGCTTTCTGTGCTGAGTAGCACCCTATCGACATTGCTGCGCCCAAAACAATATGTGGTACATATTTTCCTAACAATTTTATCAAATTATGTTTTTGTTTGTACATTTTCATAACCTCCAATAATAAGAATGTTTTTCAGGTATCATTGGAGTTCCAAGTTCGGGATTAAATGGTCTAACATGTTCTCTGCGAGGGAGTCTATCTAACAAAGTATCAATCCTATCTCTTCGATGTTTTTCATTTTGGCCGATTTGTATATATGGCTGAAGTATTTTTTCATATTCATCTTGAAATTCTGGATTTTCTCCAATAAAAAGTTCTAATTCACCACGCATACTTTCAAAATCTTTTTGTTTATGACCTCGAGACTCTTCTGCTCTTGTTCGATTTTCCTTAAGTTTTTCAACATGTTTCCAACGTATTCGTTCTTCAACAGAACTCATTCTTCCTAACTCATCGTTAATTGATTTTACTTCTGAATCACATCCTGCGATTGCATTCGAGCAGGCTTTTACACGGTCTTTAATATCTGAAAAATATTGTTCTGGACTTTGTTGTGTTTGTATTTGGTTTGTAATAAACATAGTCATATCTGAAGGTTGTTGATCTCCAGTTCTTCCATTGCGAACTCGGTACACCTCGACGTTTCCTTGATTGTCGCTCAATAATAAAGCAATCATGTAGCTAACATTTTTATTTTCACCTCTCGGTTCTAAAACAACTGAAATCTCATATTTTCCGGTTGAATTTATGTCAGCAAGAAAAATTTTATCAAATTCAACATTATCCGCGTTGCCTTCTTTTGTTGATGTTTTCACATAAGCTTCAAAGACAGGTTCATTGAGAGGAGAATTCTTTTTTGTCAAGGTCACTCTAGCAAATAAATCTTGATCTCCCGATGTTATGTAAAGTGTTGGTTTTGTGTTTATAGAAATTATGTCAGGTCTTGTACTTTCAAGCTGACTTAGTTTATTTTCAAGATCTTTGTTTTTAGTCATTTCTTCAAAAAGCTTTGTAGTCATTGCTTTTAATGCAAAAGGATCCAATCCTTTAAGTCCTTGTTCTACATTTTCTGTTGCATTTTCAAACTTAGTGGCAATGCCATCTGCTTTGTCAAGACCTTCGTTGATTTCTTTAACAGTTTCCTTTGCCTCATGCATTGCTGGAACCACAGCCATTGTTGCACAGCCAGAAATACTTAAGCTTAAAAGTCCTGCATACAAAAAATTTGTCATACTTTGAATTGTTTTCATTTTGGTTACCCCCACTGGTTTTATTCTGATTATTTTGTGAATCTGCATATCTTCTTCATCAATGCACACATCACAATTTACAATAAACCATGATCTGACATTTATATAAAATATTCTCCAGATAATTTTATCAAAATGCAAATATTTATATAGAAAAATGCAAATAACTAAAATATATGATGAAACAATCTAAAAATGATAAAGACCTGTTTCAAGGATTTATGGAACCGGGAATTAATCAAGAAAAAATAGAATTGAACATACTTAGAAGAAAAATTTTATTTGAGTTATCAATCAATCCTAGATTTTCTTATTCATTGATTGCGAAGAATTTGGGAGTTTCGCAAGAAGTTGTTTCTTATAATATAAACTGGTTAAAAGATAAAAAGATACTTAACGGCTCTATTGCAATCATAAATCCAGAAGCAATTAATTGTCAGAGCTATGAATTATATATAAGGCTTCAAAATTATAGTTATGAAAAACTAAAAGAATTTATAGATTACTTTGTTAGTAATCCAAAAATAAGGTGGGTAGCAAACGGCTCAGGACATTTTGATTTAATGCTATCGGTGGTTTGCAAGAATTTTGAAGAATTTAACAAAGTCTTAAATGAGATTAAGACAAAGCTCGAAAATCATTTAGTAAATTATCTTATGCTTCCTTTGCTTGAAGAAGACTTTTTATATTCTTTTTTCTTTAATGAAAATTACGACGCCCAAAAAGTTCATGAAAGAATCACCAAATTTAAAGGAAAAGACGATGGCTCTTTTCAAAAATATTTTGTAGAAGCAAAAAACCACAAATTTGAGCAAATGAAATTGGATGATACAGATAAAAGAATAATCTCAATACTAGAATCAAATACAACTGAAAGTTTGCTGAACATTTCAAAAAAAATAGACGTTTCTGTCAACACAGTTAAAAATAGAATAATTGCACTCATAAAAAATAAAGTAATACTCAGATTTTTTCCTTTAATTTCTGTGAATCCTTTAGGCTATCAATGGCACTTAGCAATGCTTAATATGGATTTTGATGAAGAAACTGAAAAAAAGTTTCTTTATTTTATAACTATGCATCCGTACATTGTTTACTATGCAAAAACAATAGGACAATATAATTACATACTTTCACTGACTGTGAAAGACGCAGTTCATTACAACAGCATAATGCTAGAATTAAGAAATAAATTTCACAAACACTTGAAAGAATATGAGGATTTGTTAATATTTACCCAGTACAAGTATGTTTATTTTGCAAACATCATAAAACATACTTCTTAATATTGCTTTTTTTTAATAACTCCCATTCAACATCAACATCAACTTTTATTCCTTTAACATATCCTACACCATTATTAAAACAAGGATTACTTTCTTCACAAACAAATCCTTTATGATTTTTTGGCGTTGTTTTCCACGCACCCAAATAAGTCATAACATCATCATGAGAGAATGCCTCTTGAGCAAAGGAAGGGTTCTTGCGAAGTTCAAAGGTAAACAATTTTTTTAATTCTTCATCCGAATAATTTAATTGAAACCTTCTCGCAGTAATATTAGAAACAGGAGAATTTTTTAGTTCTTTTGAATCCGCAATAGATGCAGCTACTTTCATTTCTCCAAGCCTTTTTGCAGTGTTTACATAGTTAATATCTTTTTTATCTGCAACATAAAACAAAAATTCATTTATTACCGGTTTATGATCAACAGAAACATTAAAAACAACTTCTTTAATTCCAGAATCTTTAGCAGATTTTATAATTGAATAATAAATAAATTCTCTCCAATCGCTTTTATGAATTGATGAACTTAGCCTAAGCATATCTAAATAGTTTGCTTCAATAGTTTCTACAACCCAAATAGACTCATTTTTTGAAGGTTCTTTTGCTTCTACTAGAACTATATCTCCAATTTTAGTTTCTAGAGGAGCTTTTACTGGCTGGCTGAGTTTAAATTCTCCGAAACCACCATACATCACCCTAGATCTATTTTTAATTGCAAATATTTCTAATAAATCTATTTTGTTATCTGCAAAATAATCATAAGTTACTTTTCTAAATCTGCCGTTGCCTGTAGTGCATCTTCCACTTCTAGATTCAGTTAATTCTTCTAAAAGACATCCTGTTGAAGTTCTTACAACAACAGAATCACACTCTAAAGGCTCATTCAAAATTAAAAGATGCTGAAGCCATCTTCCAAACTCTTTATACGGATATTTTTCTCCAAAACACAATGATTTCTCATGACCAAGAGAAAAATAGCAAATCTTTCCAAGTAAAAAATCAACCACATCATTTAAGTCATTAAAAGTCTTGTTTTTTCCATTTTTCAAATTGTCTTCAATTCTTTTTCTGAGCAAATCAAAACTTTCAGCGAAATCAACATTTTTTTCTTTATCGAGTATTTGATAAAAAAGTTCATCAACTTTTGTTTTTCTTCCACAACCATAAGGATTAGACATAAGATAATCTGAGATACTTCCAAAAACGGTTTTCTCTGATTCTTTTCCTTCAATTGTTTCTTTGATTTTATATTCTAAGGTATCAAAACCTGAAAAATCAAAATCTTTTTCAAGACTTACCATTCTTTTTTCAATTTTTTCTCTTTCTTTATCTTGAACATAGTTTAGTTTGAGATGTAAAATTAAATATTCTGCAAAACCGTTAGCGATTGTTGTTTTTTCTCTTCCAAAAAGACCTCCAATTTTGTCAAGAAGAAACTTTGTAAAAGAAAAATAAGGCCCACAATATATGCTGCAAACAGTTTCATCTCTTTTTTTGAATAAAGAAAAAGGCTTTTTAGAGGTAGGAAAAGAGAGTCCGAATCCCCGTCTTAATGATTTGAGTTCATCTTCTCGTAAATCTTGATCAGAAAAATATGAAGAAAGCTCCAAAAATCCATTTATGTGTCTTGTTCTTGGAAAGGAACAAGTCTCCACATATTTTCCGAAGGGAGGAACAAAATCTACCACTCGGATGTTTCTTTCTTTATCTAAAGACAATGTGTCTGTTAAAATGCGCAAATATTCTGAATAATTGTCTTGATTAGAACAAAATATTTTAGCAATATCTTCTATTTTGTTCTGCAATATTTTAGCAGTTTCTTTTTCGACATTTATTGAAAAAATATTTTGGCTAAATATGGTCAATGCATCCATTCTTTGATTCATATCTTCTTTCGATGCATCTTCTATAACTCTCCTAGCAATTGCAACATAAGACTCTAACAAATCTTGCAGTAACTCTGGATCACCCTTAAAATGATAATGAGCCAGATTAGGAATAATAATATCTCTTTGTCTACTCATCAGCTTTCTATTCTCTTCCTTTAGTATTTCCCCGAGAGATATTTTTGCCATTTTATCATTTCATAAATAAAACAAGAGTATTTAAATCTTCCCATTTAATAACTCCTCTACAGTGATAAAATAAAGGAAATAGTATTCTGGCGAAATCAGAAAGATTTTCAAAAGAACTGTAAACTAATTTATTCGTATCTCAACGCATCAACTGGTTTTAGTTTTGATGCTCTGTATGCAGGAATTATTCCTGCAGCCATTCCTATAATTATTGAAAGAAATAATGCTGAAATTAACAGTCCTGGGGATATTGCTGTTGTTAATGCTCCGCCAGTTGGACCGCCTCCACCCATCAATCTTAAACCTAGCATAGGAATTAGTCCTGAAATAATGCTTCCTAAACCTATTCCAAGCAAACCTCCAACTAATCCAACTAATCCTGAATTAAACATGAAAATAAACATTATATCTTTGTTTCCTGCACCTATTGCCTTCATTATTCCTATATCTTTAGTTTTTTCTAAAACAGAAGTAAACATAGTATTCGCAATACCTACTGCACCAACAATTAATGACACTGCTGCTATTGCTCCTAAAAATAAAGTCATTGTTTGAGTAACACTTGCAACTCTTTCTTGAGTTGCTTTTGCAGTATTAATACTATAATCTTTTTTTTGTTCAGCAACATGCCTGGAGAGCATTAATTTTTGGTCAATGTTTGCAACAGTTTCATCAATTAAATCTGCATCGGTTACTTTAACAATGATAGAATTCAGATTATCATTTCCTGCATTAGTTAATGTTTCTCTTGCTGCATTAATTGGCATAATAATTTTTCCATCATCGCCACCACCACTTTCTTTTAGTATTCCTGCTATTTTAAAACTTTTCCCTTCAATAGTTATTTCTCGGTTTAATGCCAATAGTTGTTTAAACGTAGTTTTTGCGATTCTACTGCCTACTACAACCGCATTATAATCTGTGGGACCTATAAAACGTCCTTGGTCTAATTCTGAAACGGTTATTTCTTTCCAAACCAAAGGATCGACTCCATCTATTGACGCACTTGCTTTTTGCCCTAAGTAATAAACAACACCTCTGCCAGAAATTATTCCTTCTGCAAGATTTATGTTTTCAACAGATTTTATTACTTGAATATCTTGTTTGGTTAAGTTTTTTGATTTAACTGATGCTGCGCTTTCTTGTTCTCCTCCACCAAAACCACCTCTAAAACCACCAGCAGCTTTACCACCACCAGGAGAAATAGTAATTATGTCTGCACCTAAACCGCCAAGTCTTGATTGAACGTTTTGTTGCAAACCTTGTCCTATTGAAACTATTGCAACAACTGCAGCAACACCTATTACTATTCCTACAATAGTTAACCAGCTTCGCAGTTTGCTGTGTAATAAAATATTCAGAGCTAACTTTAAGCACTTATTTAGTTTCATCTTTTTGAGTTCCTAAAAAATGCAGTCAGATCTTTTCTTTTTTTGTAATAAACAAAAATTCCTGCAACTAACAAAACAAGAATTATTGGAATCCAAATTGAAAGATTCCAACTAGTACTTGTAGTTCTTTGCCTGTTAAAATTAGTATTTGTACCAGTAGTACTTGTAGTTCCGTCAGCATTAAGAGATCTAAATTGGATAGAGACATTTTTTTCAACTTTTTGACGTTCACCTGTAGTATCGGTATAACTTATAAGCACTTTCAAATTATTATTCTGATTCAAGTTCTGCCTCAAATTTTGTCTTTCTTGTTCAGTGAGGTTTCCAAAGTTAGATCTAGAACCTGAGTTAGATCCGGCATTAGACATTATGTTAAATGAAACAATTGTGTAGTCTCCTTTGTCAAGATTTCCTACAATTGCTGTGTTAGTTCCTTGAACTCTAAAACCATCTTGTTGAGGAACACTCACAGTAACTGATAATGCAGGGTTGCTACCAACGTTAGCTACAGATAAAGAAGTTTGTCCTTGAGTGCTTTCTGAAAAGCTAATATCAAAATCAGTTTCTCCACCAACAAAAACTCCTGCCTTTGTAGACGTTTTCTCTTTAACTATCTCAGTACCGTTAGTACGATCATATTCTAAATTCAGATTAAGCATATACAAATCAGGATTTGCGTTCACACTAGCCATTACCTCATATTTTAGAGGAATGCTTTGTCCTGCTTCTAAATACTTAATGTGTCGGGTATTATCTGAACCAACAGGTAAAATAATATTGCCTGGTTCATCCCAATAAAAAACTAAATCTTTGAGCGGAGCGTTACCTAAATTATTAACGGTAAACACCAAATCAGTTTTTTTGCCGGGAATAATTTTAGTTTTATCAATATAAATTATTTCAGCAACTTCTTTAGCAGTAACTTCTATAGGAAATTCTTCTGTTTCCCAAGAAAATCCTGTATTCATAGAACTTCTGAACTTAATTTTATGCACTCCTTCAGCAGCATCACGGTCCACCTTCATTTTAAAAGTTAAAATTTTATAATCTTCTCCATCAGGACAGCAAGGCAATACATCTATTACTTGACGAGTTGATTCACTAGTTTCATCACCATCTAAAGGAAGAAAAGGATATTCTGGAACAAATTCAGCCCAAAAATTAGTTGCATCTTTTCCCCCATCATTAACATATTTCATTCTAACTTCAAGAACATCACCTGCTCTCGCAGGACTAGGATCATAATTAAGCACAGATAACTTAACTTCAGGATTGCCTCTAGTAAATTCTGCAGGATCTGCAAAAACTGCAAATGCAGATAGTACTAGAACTAACAAAGCAATAAAAATCATTTTTTTTGAATAAAAAAATTTTTTCATTTTTCAAGCACCTCTTGGTTTTAAATGAGCTTCATGTTTTGAATGATTGTGTGTTTTTTCATCAATCAAACCATCTTTCATGTAAACAACACACTCTGCGTGTTTAAGAAGTTTTAAGTCGTGAGTTACTAAAATGATCGTTTTGCCTCTTTTATGTATTTCAGACAAAAAATTCATTATAAAATCCCCAGTTTTACTGTCTAGATTGCCCGTTGGTTCATCTGCAAGAATAACTTCAGGATCCATAACAAGGGCACGAGCAATTGCTACTCTTTGCATTTGACCTCCAGATAATTGGGAAGGTAAATGATCCGTTCTTTCTTTAAGCCCCACAAATCCTAAAAATTCTAAAGCTTTCTTTTTAGCAAAAGAAGTGTCAGCTCCTTGGAATTCCAAGGGAAGCATGACATTTTCTAAAGCCGTTAAGGTGGGTATCAGATTAAATTGTTGGAAAATAAAACCAATCTTTCTTCCTCTTATTCTGGCCAATTCCGATTCTTTTAGTGTTGAAATATCAATACCATCCAAAAAGACTTGCCCCTTAGATGGTAAATCCAAACAACCAACCAAATTCATCATCGTACTTTTGCCACTACCACTAGCTCCTGCAATAGCTAAAAAAGTTCCTTCATTAACTTGCAAATCCACACCGCCTAAAGCAGGAATTTCTACCTGCCCTCTCCGATAAATCTTCCACACTTTATTAAGTTCAATTATTACTTTTTTAGGCAATTATTTCCACCTCTCGGAACGCATCATTCCAAATTCTAAAAGATCTTTATTGTCTTCACGCCATTTAGCTAATGCTTCCTTAACTTGTTCTTCAGAAGCACTTGAGTCTAAACCTAATTTCGTTTTGACTTTTTCAAGTTTAGCAGCTTTTTCCGTTTCAAACTTTTGTTTTAAAGCTTCTTTTACTTGTTCATTAGTTGCGTCTTCAGGAAGACCTAAATCTTGTTTTACTTTTGAAAAATCTTCAACAGAAGCTTCAGATCTTTGACCAAAAAATTTTGGGCCAAAACCGCCCATCATTCTATCCTTACCCCAGCCATGTGCACCAGTTAAAGAAAAAAATGATGCTAAACCCACAACTAATAATAAAATAACTCCTAAAGCAATCATAGTATTTTTTTCCATTTTTTTACGCCTCCACATTATTTCGACTTAACATTTCTTTCATCCTTTTCTCCAAGGTATTCTCTTCCCGGATGTTCTCTATCTGGAAAATCAACTTTCCCATAAAACTCCGTTATAGAACGCATAACTATCTCTCCATCTTCAACATTCAACAAGTAAGTTTGTCTTGTGGAATTTTTAGATAAATAAACCTGAATCATGTTTTTCTGAACTTTATCTCTTCCAAATTTTCGTATTCTATCATCAACACGCACTTCATACTCAGCGATATTATCACCTTTCTTTATCAAATCTTCAGCAACAACATATTTAGCAAAAACAACCTGATCTTCTGAAGGAACACTGAATGAAGATCTAAAACTGTGCAGTCTTGCAAATTTTCCTAGCAATATGAGAAAAAATAAAGCTATACAAACGATAGATATTATTTTCCAAACATTGATTTTTTTGTTTTTTTTCATGTTATCACAACATAAAGTTGAAACAGTATTTATATTTTGCCTGTAACTGGTTTCATTTTAGTGAAACCACTAGAAAGGCTTAAATATTTCACAGTAATAGATCTTTTAATGGAACGATTCAAAACAATCATATCAATAATACTTCTCACAGTATCAATTTTCTTGCTTTTTAACAAATTATTTTCAACTCAGCCAATACAAATCATATTAGAAACGGGACAAGAAGTAACAACTCAGAACTCAGATTATTTCTCTTTGCAGGATGCTTTATTATTAACAATCACTTCATTCTTAATAGGCGCAACATCAGTTTTTTTGTACTACAGCGAAGAAACAAGAAAGTTTATAGGAAAAATGATTCAAAAAAATCCAGATAAAGAATTTATATTGCCATTATTAAAAGAACATGAAAAAACAATATACTTAGAAATAAGCAAAAATAATGGAGAAATGTTGCAAAACAAAATAGTTCAAAAAACAGGCCTATCAAAGGTAAAAGTTGCAAGAATAATTGCAAGACTAGAAAGAAAAAAATTAATTAGAAAAGAAAGATACGGATTGACAAATAAGATATTAATACCAAAAACTGAAGCCTAAATAGCCGCAACCTTTTTAAGCATTCAATGGTTTTTCTCGCATAACTCGGCGGGGTAGCTTAGCCTGGTCTAAAGCGCCACGCTCATAACGTGGAGACCGCGAGCTCAAATCTCGCTCCCGCCATTTTGTGCTAAGAACTCTTGAATTAATTATTTTGGCTTTTAAGGCTTATAACGCCAAAATTTCAGCGTTTTACGGTTATGTTTTGCAAGCTCTTAATTTATTTTATTTCAACTTTCGCACTTAAGTAAACTTTATAAACACAACTCTAGGACAAATTCATTATGAAAAATAAGTTCATAACATTACCTCTTTTACTCTTAACAATCTTAATTTATTCTTTTCCAGTATACGCAGACATAGGTCCTAAGCCTTCAATGAGTTTTAACTTAATTTATGAAACTTCTCAAGAAATTAATTTAATTGATGGAGAACAATACCAGTGTTCTGACAAAGATTGTGCTGACATTAAACCTTTGGGTGAATTTGGTCCTCAGAGATTAAGATGTTCACAGTCTAGTTGTCACTCTTTAGCTTACGGATATTCTCCTTACCAAAAATTAGTTCTTAATTTTTCAGACAAAAATAGAGAAAGCAATGTATTCAACACAAATTCTTTTAATTCTAATTTTAATGTAAAAGTGACTGAATCACAACTAATAATAGAAGATGTTACTCCTCTTCTATCTAGAGGTGAAACTCCTTATTTTCTAAACGCATTAATCTTAACAGTAGTTTTAGAATTGTTAACTGCATTAATTTACTTATCACGTGCAAAGATTTCTAAGAAAGTTTTAGCATCTGTTTTTGTTGCAAACATAATTTCATTACCAATTGTTTGGTTTGTATTCCCAATATTACAAAATCCTTTCTTAATACTGGTTTTATCAGAAATCTTTGCGGTTGTTTTTGAAATGTACTTTATTCACGTTCTCAATAAAAGATCAATAACTTTAAAACAATCATTTAAATTGAGTCTGATCATGAATCTTGTTAGTTTATTTCTCGGTGGAACTATTTTTGTATCATCGATTTTTGCGCTTTAAAACGGTCAATAATAGTTAAGTTTTTATAACAAAACCTAGTTCTTCAGCGTAAAGCCGCCATGGCACAACCTGGTACTGCGCGGGTCTTGAAAACCCGTTCCAGCGATGGTATCCCAGTTCAAATCTGGGTGGCGGCGTTCTTTTTTTAGCGGGTAAGCAAAGCGCATCCCGCCCAGTTTTGATCAAACTTTTCTGAAAAGTTTGGTTTGAATCTGGGTGGCGGCGATTTTATTTTTTCTTCAGTGGGTAAGCGAAGCGCATCCCACTCGTTTTCCCCAGGGTTTTGCGCAAGCAAAAGGCTGGTTCTAAATCTGGGTGGCGGCGATTTTTAGTTTACAGTTTGTAGTTCATAGTTCACAGTACGTACTGTAAACTGCGAACTGTAAACTATTTGTGGGGAACACATTTAAGAAAAAGCGTCAGCTTTTTCTAGCACGAAAAAGAATTGGTGGCCTAAGTAATTTGGTGCTAGTTTGCATATTTTTTTCCACCAACTCCATTTTTCTTTAGGAAAATGTTCTACAAAATCTGAAGGTCTGAAATCGAAGAAAGTAATTTTTAGTCCTGCAGAATTAAACAATTTTTCCCATTCTTGAATTGAAAGTAAACTTACATGAGTTCTGTGAAATAGTTTAAACCTGTTGTATTCTCCATTGTTTCTTAATTTGTCAATCATTCCTGCAATGCTTGTGCCGTTAGGCATTGTTAGAAGTATCTTTCCTTTAGAGTTTAGCAAATAAGCCATTTTCTTGATTGTTTCTAAAGGTTTTTCTATGTGTTCTAAGAATTCAGAAGCAACAATAGTATCAAATGTTCCTAATTGTTTTTTTAAGAATTCTTTATCTGTTTGAGTTATGTCGAGGAAATGAAATTCTGTGAATTCTTTCCAAGATTTTTGTGCTGCTTTTATTGAGACGTCTAAGCCTACTTTTCTAGGCATTTTAATTTCTGCAGTTACTGGGTAAAATCCACAGCCTACATCTAATAATGATTCTCCTTCTGCATACTTGTTTGCAAATTCAATTCTTTGCCTTGCAGGCTTCCAGTCGTCATAAGGAAAATCTTGAAATGTTGCAAAATATGTTGCATTGATTTTTTTCTGCCTTTCAACTTCATTTAACATTAGTTTTTGATCCATAATAGTGTAAAAGATACACTAATATATAAAGCTTTTGAAAAATCGCTTCGCAATTTTAACAAAACACATCAAAAAAGTTCATCAAAAATGCTTTCTAAGTTCATAAGAAACAATTGTTGGAATGTAAAAAATAATGTCTGCAATTAGCTTACCCACCATTACTCCTATTTTTCTACCGAGTAAATTTGCTCCAAAACCCATCGATGCAGGTCTTATCACTAAAGAATCTAAAATTTCCGCAGGCCCGAATTCCGTGCATAGTTTAGTTGCGGTTTTTAGTGATTCTATCAAGCCATATTTTTTTCTTTTCATACCAGTAATTTTGAGATCGTTTATAACTTCTCTAATCAAAATTGTTCCGTAAAAACCAATATTTTCTCCTATTGCCCCCGCATATGCAGAGACAATAATGTTATTTGTAAGAATTTGCACTAAGAAAAAACCCGCATATGCAAAAATAGTTCCTATTATTTCTGCAAGCCCATATCTTGTTAACCATTCTTTTATTTTGTCAATTTTCAATTTATGTCTCAGTTTATTTTTGCCAATATAAACGTTTTGATCAAACTTTTTCCAAAAGTTTGTTTGACACATTTGTGGCACAAGCTTTTAATAGGATAAAAAAAGGAATTGTGGCGTGAAAAGAGGAGTATTATTGCTTAGCACAGTGCTTGCACTTACTAGCTGTAAGAGTGAGCCAGTTGTAACACTAGATGATCTGGTAGTAGAAGAAATCGTAAAAGAGGATAATTTCATTGACGAAGACTCTCCCGCAGTTAAACAAGCAAAACATTGGCAAGCGCTTACAAAATACGAACCATTAACTCCTGAGAACAAATTTAATCCTGATGGCACTGAAAAAGCTCCTTTTAATCTTTTAGAAGGCGATTTAGAAGAGCACATAAATAGAATCTACCTCATAACAAGAGAAGATTTTTATCATGACAAAAATTGGACGATAGCTCATGCACATTCAGAACTAGGAATAATATGTTTACCACTAAATTATGAAAAGAGTACAGTGTTTCACGAAGCTGCACATGTTAGACATGCATACCTTGATGAAACAACAAATTTCTCTATGGAATGGAGAGAAGTTGCCAGAATAAGATATGGCAGTTTAGCAGACATCACAGATTATTCTGTGTTATGGCATGACGGAACAAATGTTCCTAAGTTTGGCTGCTTAGATGCTTATAACAGCACAAGCATTTACGAAGACGTCGCCAACTTTGTAGGAGTTTTAGGTTATCAAGAAACTCCAGAACAAATCAAAGGTTTTTTAGATTACAATGCAAACATAAAAGATTTTTTCATCATGTATCCTTTTTATTTCTGTGACAAAAATGACAGAAGATATCAAGAAAAAATAGACTTACTATATGAATACCATTTTTTAAATTTCGACCAGTACTCAACACTAACAAGAAATCTCGGTTGTTTGAGAGAGTTATGGGTCGAGGACAAATAAAACAGATTTCTTCAAGAATTACGTTTTTACCGTAGAAAATTAATGATTATGCCAATATAGACGCAAAAAATCAAAAAAACTTTTATAATTACCTGGCGATTTCTCATCTGAATGGTAATCGAAGAAATAATTGGGCAAACAAACAATGAAGAAGAATCAAAAAAATTGATTCAGCAATGGAGAGGCATCAAGAAATTATGTGAGAAATTACTTTTAGGAATTTTTGGAACTACAGTATTGTTTACCTCTTTTTACACCGTCCCAGCAGATTCTGTGGGAGTTGTTAGAAGATTTGGAGCTTATACTAGAACAACAGAACCTGGACTACACTTTAAAGTACCTCTTGGGGTTGAAAGTGCAGATAAAGTTCCAGTAAAAAAAGTTCAAAAAGAAGAATTCGGGTTTAGAACTCTTAAAGCAGGAGTTGATACTCAATTCTTGAATAAAGATAATGTAGGCCAAGTTAGCAAGGATGATTTAATTAAATTTGTTGAAGACAATGAAAAAACTCCTTCAGAGAACTTAAGCGAACTCAGAGAACAAGCAAAGAGCATACTAAATTCAGAATATTTAATGCTCACTGGAGACTTAAATATGGCAGATGTTTCCTGGCTGGTCCAGTATCAAATCAAAGATCCGGTAGCATACCTATTTAACATTCAAGAACCTGGTCGCACAATCAGAGATTCTAGCCAAGCAGTAATGAGAGAAATAATAGGCAATGGAAGTATTGATGAAGCCATTACAATCGGAAGGATAGAAAATGAAAATAGTGCTAAAGAAAAATTACAACAACTACTAGACAATTATGATACGGGAATCCACATAGTTGCAGTAAAACTTCAATCATCCAACCCTCCGGAAAAAGTAAGACCTGCATTTAACAAAGTAAACGAATCAATGCAGCAAAAAGAACAAAAAATAAACAACGCAAGACAAGAATACAATACAATAATTCCAAGAGCTATGGGAGAAGCGCAAAGAGAAATTGAAAACGCCCAAGGTTATGCAATAGAAAGAGTTAACGAAGCGCAAGGAGATGTTCAAAAATTTTTGAAACTCCTTGATGAATACAAGAAAGCCCCAGATATAACTAAGAAAAGACTTTATTTAGAAACAATGGCAAAATTATTGCCAAAAATAAAAGACAAAACAATTGTAGACGATAAAGGACTAGAATCTGGATTTTACAGAATGTTTAATCTAGATGTGAAAGGTGGTAAAAATGAATGAAGAACAAAATAAACCAAAAAGAAAATTAAGAAGATCAATAATTAAGACCGCTCTTTTAACTTTAGGTCTTATTACTGGTTTGTCTTCAGTTTACACAGTAGATCAGTCACAACAAGCAGTCATAACTCAGTTTGGAAGACCTGTAAAAGTAGTGTTAAATGCAAACGACGGAGATAATCTTAATGACTTAAAAGAATCATACAGAAAAGAAAACATAACTGTTGATGAAGGTCCAGGACTAAAATTCAAAATACCTTTCATTCAAGATGTTAAAAAATATGAGAAAAGACTCTTAAGATGGAATGGATTTCCTGAAGAAATACCTACAAAAGATAAAAAGTATATTTGGGTAGATTCAACAGCAAGATGGTATATTAGAGATCCACTACAATTCTTAAGAACTGTAGGAAGTTACGAACAAGCACAAGCAAGATTAGACGACACTATTGATTCAGCAACAAGAAACGCAATAACAAGAAGAGATTTATTAGAATTAGTTAGAAATGATAATAGAGAAATGAATGTATCTGAAGAAGAATTAAGAAGCACAATAAATGTAGGAAGTATTCAGGAAGGAAGACAAGAAATCATCAATGAAATCACAAGAGTTTCAAAAGAATCTTGTGAAAAACACGGCATTCGTATCCATCCTGAAGGAATTGTGTTTAAAGGACTGGTCTACGTTGACAGTGTAAAACAAAAAGTAGAAGACAGAATGATTGCAGAAAGAGAAAGAATTGCAGCAAGATACATCTCAGAAGGAAACGGAGAATACGAAAAAATACTAGGAACAAAAGACAAAGAAATGAAACAAATCCAATCTGAAGCATACAAACAAGCAAGAACTATTGAAGGAGAAGCAGATGCAGAAGCAGCAAGAATTTATGCAGAAGGATTTGGTTCGGATCTAGAATTTTATGAATTCGTGAGAAAACTGCAACTTTATGAGAACTCACTAGAAGGAGCAAAACTAATAATAGGAACAGACAACCCCCTTTTAGAATTCATAAAAGGAAAAACAAGCAACGATGGACAATAAACTGAATTTTTCTTTTTATTTTTTGTTTTTACCGCAAATTATTTAAATAAATCAGAGATTTAACTAATTTATGACCGGCCGCATAGATTATGAATTGGTTCAGAAAAAAGTAAAACTAGATATTAAAGATAGAAAGATTCTTTCATTACTGGCAGATAATTCTCGAATGCCTCTTACAGAGATTGCTAAAAAAGTCCAATTATCCCGAGATTCAATTAATTACAGAATTAAAAGACTTCAGAAAGAAGGAGTTATTTTAAAATTCTTTTCACAACTAAATTATTCAAAACTAGGTTTTAAAAAGTTCATAATTTATTTGCTAGTTGACGAATCTGACAAGAAAGCACAACAGGAATTGCTAAAATTTTTGGAAGCGCATCCGAATGTTTTTAGCATTATTGAGTATAGCGCTCAGTGGGATTACGAAGTAAGACTAATAGCCAGAGATGTTTTTGAATTTGATCGGATTTCTTTAGATATTGCTTCCAGATTTCCAAAACTAATATTAGAAAAAGACAGGTCTGTAATTTTGAGAAAATATAAAGCAAAATATTTACCTCCAATAATTGATGAAAGAAAGTTTAAAGTTACTGCCGAAGAAAAGCTTTCAACAGAAAAATTAGATGACATAGATTTAAAAATTTTAAAGCTTTTAAGCGAGGACTGTAGAATTTCAACTTACGAGATATCCAACAAGGTAAAAATTAGTCCCGATACTGCAAGTTACCGAATTAAAAATTTAGTGAAGAAAGAAATAATAAGAAAATTCACTTTATTAATTAATTTTTCAGCATTGAACTATAACTTTTACAGTTTTTGTTTTAATGTAAAAAAATTTGATAAAAACAACGAAGCAATGTTCGAAGAATTTGTACAACAACACCCAAATATTTTAAGAGCAGAGAAAACATTGGGAGATTGGGATTTAGTTTTGCATGTGCTTGCAAAAACTACTAAAGAGTATCATTATCTTGTTAAAGAAATAAAAAACGTTTTCTCAGATATAGTTTACAATTATCAAACATGGATAGCATTCAAAGAACACATTTTCAAGACAATGCCTGAAGCAGTGAAATAGTTGAATAACCAATTGATTTATTCATTTGAACCCCCGCCAGATTTAGGTGGAGCATGCCTGAATTTTAAATATTTCTTGCCGTCTTCTTCACCAGCAGTAACAGTCCACTTTTGTTTTGTATACAAGCCAACTAATTCTTCAAATACAGGTTTTCTTAAATTTGCAATAAAGCTAGGTAATGGAAAAGTCACTTGACCGCTTCCTTGATAATTTCCTTTTAAGAATTTGTCTATTTGAAATTCCGCATCTTTAATTAATGCCGTTTCAGCATCAGATGGTTTCATTAATTCTAGTGGTGAGATTGCCATTTTGTTTTTATCTCGATAAAAACAAACACCCTTTTTAAATGTTTCGTTTTAACACCACCTGAGAGTAGTAAAATAAGAAAGAATTATAAATAAATGGTTTCTAACTTGCTTAAATCATATTTATTGGGGGAGAATTTTTTATTGGCCTGAACGCAAGTGAGGGCCAATAAAAAATTCAGTAAACAAAATACACAAATAACATTTATTTAGTTGAGGTAAATCAAAATGATGATGAAACAAGTAAATCCTTTGGAAAGAATAACTTATGATGGCGTTGAAGAAGGAGATTATGAAATTCAAGCTTACCTTGCTGCTTCATTTGGAGCTCCAGCGTCTGCACCAAAAACTTTAAGCGGTAACACTTTAGATGATGCTTTAAGTGATAGCTGCGATGGTTGTGAAAAACAAGAAAGTTTGCCTCAATCAGATGCCCTGCCCAAGAGTTTTAGATCTTCAGGTCCTAAAAGAATGTCTTCAGCAAGTCCTAGAAGTGCTTCGCTTTCTTTTGGTCGTTCTGCTTCTAGCAGTAAACCTGAAGGAGTTCTTAGATTAGAAAATGTTTTGTCGCAAGCTTACCAAACACCAGTTAGCATTACTAGAGTTAGAGAATTAAGAGTGACTAAAAAAGAAGTTAAAGAAGTATTCTTTTCATTGAATGGAGGAATTACTAAAGCATGGGTTTTCAAAGCCGATCCTAAAAAGACCACCAGAGAATTAATTGCGTATCAAATTGTTTACGAACAAGGAGTACCTACTGGAAAACCTATTGGTTTCAAAACAGAAAATCCTAACGCTAACTATCCTTTTGACGTTGCAGTTCTTGGAGGAGTTGTTGAGCATGCTGGAGAGCCTTACAATGAATTCTTAAGAAACATGGAACTAGACCCTAAATTAGTTTTCGAAACAGGTCTTAATGTTGTTAAGCGAATTGCAGAATATCAAGTTAAGTTAACACTAGCTCTTGAAGAATTCAAAAGAAGGGGAGTTGATTTAGAAACTGCCAGTCCTAAAAAAGAATTAAAAAACAGATTATTGCTAGCTTTAAGAATTAATGAAAAAAACGCAGGCGGTTTAATTAAGGCTTGTGAAGCTTTATACAAAAAACAAAGTGGAGTAAGAGTTGTTTCTCATGAAGATATTCACACTGGAAATATCGTTACTGTTACTCAAGTAGATCCTGGAACAAATTTACCAAAAACAAGCTTTAAGCATTTTGGTTTTATTGATTGGGAAGAAATTGGCTTAGACAATCCTTTTAGCGATGTTGTTGATTTTTGCTTGCATCACGATAGACAAGCTTTGAAAGTTTGCGATGGATACAAATCAGATTTTCGCAGAATGAAAAAAGTTTACTCAGATTATTTTACGAGTTTAGCAACTGTCAATGAACTAAAAGTAAGTGCAAAACTCAACAATACAGATTCATTAATTCAAACTGCATTATGGAATTTGTACGAAATGTACGATCCTGTAAGAATAGATAAACAAGATATTGAAGAAAAAGCAAGACTACACTGCAAAACATTAATCAAAAATTTGAATGACTTAGAAAAGAAAGGTTTCAAAGAAGCAGAACAAATAAGAAGAGAACTTAGAGGATTGCTTGGCAGAGAGAAATATTTAAGTGGAATTCTGAAGTAAGAATTTTTTGAAGTGAATTTATTTTATTGTTAAAACTCAGTTGGTCTTTTCATGTTTCTTAAATTTTCTTCTTACCGAACGCTCGCTTTTTGTGCTTGTCGAGTTTTATTCGGGTCTTAGCGTTCGGAACATTGACCCTGCTGCGCAGAAATTGATAATAAACGAGTCACTAGTATGCACACCAGAAACTCTTCAATCAGTTATGATTTGTAATTGCCGCCAAAAGCATTACAAGACTCAACTAGCAAACTTAGTGAGGCGGCTGAAACTCATAATTTCACAAACTTTAAAGCTGTTAAGCACAATATCATCCATAAATGGAAAGCTTACGAGAACGAATCAAAGCAATGGAAAATCTTTCAGAATACGTTGGAAAAACCATAACTGTAACTTACATTGATCAGTTTAACAAACAAGACTCTATTACTGGAAATTTAGATGAAGTAACACCTTATCACAATCTTGAAATAACCAATTGGGAAAGTTTGGCTGGGAAAAAATACAAGTCCACTACAGGAATTCCTTTTGTAGGTTCACCTGATGCCATAACGTCAATTGCTGATGAAAACGGCAAAGTTATTTATAATAACGAAAATGTTTATCCATTCTATAATCCTTTTTTCTATCCTAACCTAGACAAAGATGGAATACTCCGCATAGGAATTAATTATAAAAAAGGAGTAGCTCACACTAAAAAAGTTAGAAAATTGAGTTTTGGGAAATAAAAATAACAACAGGAAAAACAAATTTTACAGAACTAAAGCGAAATACCCACCTGCACCCTCATATGTTTTCTGAATTATGTTAACTAAATGATGTAAAAAAACGGACTCTTTTCCTTTTGTTTTTTCCATTTCTTTCTGGTATTTGTCCACTAATTCTTTTCTTCCTAAATATAATTTCTTTTTTAGTTTTGAATCAAACTTGTAGAACATGTGGTAAAATGCCAAATAGTAATCAACTGTTTCTTTGAAGTATTCTAAGAATTTCTTGTCTAAAGGTTTATTATTATCCTTTAACAAATCACAAACATACTTGAATTCGTCAGCAATTCTTTCAATGTTTTTAACTATTTCATACATTTGCATTGTCCTTCTAGGAATTTTGTATCCTTTTTTGTTAAGAATTCTTATGCAAACATCAGTAAACTTGTTATTCAGTGATTCCATATTTCTTGTTTCTTTTAATTTAGCATATTGCTTGCTTTCTAGTAGTTCAATAATATTAGCAGCCATTTCATTAGTTATTAAGAAGGATTTTCTGAGAAGAACATCAAATTCGGATTCTAAAGTTGTTGCAATGCTTTTAATGAATACTTTGTTTGCTTTTTGATCGATTATTTCGTAACCAATGCAGCCAGGGATCCTTTCTCTTATTTCCTCAAATGTTTTGCTGTCCTCATAAGTTATTTCTATGTCATCATACCCCAATTGATACAAATGAGATAAATTATTTTTAGTAAAAATACCATAATCGCTTGTTGAAACAACTTTTTTTGAAATAGCAACAGATTTATCCGTTGAAACTAGCAAAGTATCTCCCGTTTCTTCAATGTTTATTTCTTCACCTTTTTTTAAGTTAAATTTGTCAACCCATTTAACGGGCAATGTTACTGTGAGTGAACTTGAACCGTGCTGAACTATTCTTCGCTTCATAAAAAGCACTAAAATGTAGCAAATATATAAACTTTTCTAAAAAGTACACCTTTTTTCTAAAAATACACAATTGTGTACTAGAATGTATATTACACCCATTAAATATATACTGAAGCCAGTCATTCTTAGTTTAGATTAAAAGTTTACAGGAGGAAATAAAAATGAAAAATGAAAAAACAAATTGCGGACATTATGATCCGTCTAACTATCTAGAACACCGCCCTAGAGGATTAATAATACCAGAAAACTATGCACAACACAGTGTTGATGTTGGTGGATTAACAATAAGCTTCCAGAGAACTGTTAGAGTTCCTGAAGGGAAATTGAACAGTTTACCTGCTGGCTTAGGAAATTTTCCAGTTTACAAAGTAAGCGATTTTGATAAAACTGCTCCTAAAGAATGGAACAGAGAAGGATATTTTATTCCAATGTATGCTCAAGAAGCTATGTGGATGAGTTTCGGACATTCTGATGCACCTAAAGCATTGGTTGTTGGTGCAGGAAACATTAACGCAATTACAGGAAAGCCTTTTGATCCAAGCAAAACAAACAAAAGAGCTCAATCAGGATTAGACCTAAAATTAGAAAAAGAACAAAACTACATGGTTACTCCAACACAACCTTGGCTTGACGGTTGGAAAGCTGAAGACGGTAAAGTTTACCAATTTGTTGCTGCAGAATTAGGTAGTGGACAAACTGTTGAAGGACAAATAACTGGTGAAGAAACCGCAGGAGGAATACAATTTATAGTTTACGACGCACTAAAAGATAAATTACCTAAAATAGAAAGACCTCATTTACAAACACTCGGAGGTTATGGTGGCGTTTTAGAGAGTTTTGCTTGTTGTGATAGTGCTCCAAAAGCTTTGAGATGCGCAGGTAATTCAGTTCAAAGCATGGGTTTAGGTAGGGGTGGAGAAATCGACCAAAAAGTTTACCCTGATCCTTACGGTTTAGAAGTTTGGAAGAAAAAACCTACAGCAGTAGAATTAATCCATATTGTTTCAAGTGAAGACTTTGAAAAAGTAACAGGATACAAAGCTCCATCAACACCAGTAACTTTTGAAACTTATCAAAGACTAGGTTATCCTTGGTTTGAATTATTTGACAAACACTACAAAGACACTGAAGGAAGTGATGTTTTTGGAAATCTTAAACCAGTCGATGGCGGACAAAAAGATCCTTTCAACAAGTTACAACCAAAGAAAGACAAGCTAACCAAACTATTAGACTCCGCAGACTTAGATAAACTGCAACCACATGAACAAAAAGGAACTGGTGCTTTGAATCCAAAATATAAAAAATATTAAGCGCTTTGCGCTTTTTTATTTTTCATTTTTTCTGAAAGAAAAAATTTGGAGGAATACAAAAATGGATTACAAAAAAGAATCAAAGAAATTTAGCGTTATTGATTTAACAGGCAAAAATAGAGAATTAAATTGTCTTTATCACGGAAAACACAACTTGCACTTAGAAGGAAGAATCATGCAAGAAAAAGGAAAAAATTTAGTTGTTGGTGTTTCTTTGCACGAAAATGATGTCGCAGTTGAAGAATATGATGCAAAAACTAAATCATTGAATCTGTTCTATCAAAGACCTTCAGAAAACACGATCAGAACAAGCATACTTCACATGAGCAATTACACAGTTCCTAAAGGAATCAAACAAATCAATGTTTATGATATGGATCCAACTTTTTTTGGTGGAGCTGCGTTTATTCCAACTATTTTCACATTGAATGAATAAGATAAATAAAAAATAAATGGAGGAGTTAAACATGGAACCAAAAAGAAAACCTAAAAAATTCAGTTTTGTAGACTTGACTGGCAAAGATAGAAAAATCAAATGCCTTTATCATGGAAGACATAATGTACAATTAGAAGGAAGACTTTTAAGAGAAGAAGGAGAAAATTTTGTTGTTGGAATTAATTTATACGAAGAAGATGTTCCTCACAAAGATTACAATCCTTCAGAAAATTTGTTGGTTTTGTGGTATCATCCTCCTGAATGTGGCAATACAATAAGAACGCAGAAAATACCAGAATCAAATTATGTCGTGCCAAAAAACATCAAATCAATCAATGTATATGATGACGAAATTACTTTTTTTCATTGAAAATGAAAAAAAAAGCAGTTATTTTTGATTTATGGAACACTCTTGCAAGTAAGAAAGTCAGAACTTCAGAAATATTAAGAGAACATTTTGGAATACTAGATAATGATTATTTTGAAAAGTATGCAAGGGTCATTCAAGTAAATCACTGGAGCAGTCTGAACGAGTTAGCCAAGCATTTTCTCAAAAAATTCAGTTTGCCTGTTTTGAATTCTAACGTTGATTTTGTAGTTAAAGTTTTTGAGGAGGGCATCAATAGTGCGGAAGTTTATCCAGAAGTTAAAGAATTATTAGAAGAACTAAAACCAAATCACAAACTGGCAATTTTATCTAACACTCATCCTTTTGAAGTTATCAACAATAACTGGGGTATTTCTAATCTTTTTGATGAAGTAGTTTATTCATTCCAAATAAAAAATTTGAAGCCTTCAATTAATTGTTTTAACACAATTCTCAACAAGTTGAATGTAAAACCTGAAGAATGTATTTATGTGGATGATATGCACAAAAATTTATTAGTTGCAAAAAGGTTAGGGATGAAGACGTTTGCAAGTGTTAAAGAGTTAAAGAAAAATTTAAACAAAAAGTAGTAAATTAATTTTCTGAGAAGTTTTAGTCGTCCCCACCAGATCCGCTATCAGAACCTGAATCTGAAGAACTATCTCCACCATCATATGAATCAGAACTGTCATACGAATCTGAAGAACTATCACTACCATCGTAAGAATCAGAACTATCATACGAATCAGAACTGTCATCATTATCATAAGAGTCTGAATCGTCTTGCGAATCTGAAGAACTATCCCCGCCATCATATGAATCAGAATCATACGAATCATCTTGCGAATCTACAGAACCATCTTGTTCAGCTTCCCCGGCATTTTCTGTTCCTTCTGTTTGTTCTTCTGGCCCGAGTTCTTCTTCAAGATTTTCTTTATTTTGGTATTCTGATCCTTCTTCCTCTTCTTGTGAACGATATCCACTTCCTGATGGTCCTGCCGGCAAATAGGCTCCTCTATTTGTTTCTCTATCAGTTGAAGATGAATCTGAAGAGTTATTATTCGTCATCCAGTACCAATACCAGTATGAATCATCATTATTAGAATTATTGGCGTTTTGTGAATTTGGTTCTAGTTTCTTTTCTAGCGCACCTTTATGATGTATTTTTTTCCTGTGATGAGTTTTACTAGTACACCCAGAATACATTGTTCCTAAAGTAATTATCCCTGCCGCAAGTACAATTGGTACCGCCCATCTAATCCATCCACCATTGCGATAAATTTTGTTTAATTCCATTTTTTAGTAATATTTTCTTCTTTTTTAATCATATCAGACATACTAATATTTAAATCTTTCGTTTTTTAACCATTCTGAAGTAGTGACTAAAGTTATTTTAACCCACAAAATGACCTCCTCCCCGACCTAAAGGTCGAGGTATCCTTGCGAGGCCTTTATGCAGCTGCATGATGCTCTTCTTGATTCTGAATATATTTCTCAACAGTTGCAAACTCGTTGTATCCAACAGTAACTGCACAACCACCT
>JACRKG010000005.1 GCA_016215315.1 Candidatus Woesearchaeota archaeon
ACTCAAATTCTTAAAAAGTTTTGCTTGCTGAAAAGTTCTACTAATGCCCATGTTTGCTATTTTATGAATCGATAAATTAGTAATGTCTTTTTTATCAAAAAAAACTTTTCCATTATCAGCTTGAATTATTCCGCAAATTAAGTTAAACAAAGTAGTTTTTCCAGCACCATTAGGTCCTATAATGCTAGTGATAGTGTTATTTTTAACATCAAAAGAACAATCATGAACTGCATAAACTCCTCCAAAATGTTTATCTACTTTTTTCACGCTTATCATGAAATGTCGGCCCTCCCGAAAATTCCTCTAGGCTTGTGTATCAGTATTAACAATAAAATAATTCCAAAAATAATTTCTCTTGCAGGACCTATGAGGTAAATTGGAAAACCTATAAATCTCAAAGGTTCGGGAATTGTCATTAAGATTATTATTCCTAAAAAGGATCCTTTCACTGAAGCAAGTCCTCCGATTATTAATGCGCTAAAAATAAGTATTAAATCTCCGAGCCCAAAAATTGAAGGATCAACAAAACTAAGATAGCTGGCAAACAAACCGCCTGCCAGTCCAGCAAAAAAAGCGCTTATTCCGAGAATTAAAATTTTGTGCAAAAAAGTATTTTTTCCTAAAATTTTAGCAGCCAATTCATCATCTCTTATTGCTTCACAAACTTTTCCAAATCTAGAGCGAGTAATTAAGAAAACTAAAAGATAAACGACAATTAAGATTCCAAACACTATCCATAAAAATAATGTATTATCATGAATTAGTCTAGGAATTCCAGGTAAACCAAGAGCACCTCTAGTTAGACCTATCCAATTCTTTGCTAAGCTGCTTAATATGAATGAAAAACCAAGAGTGGCGAGAGCTAAATAATCACTTTTAAGTCTTAAAGTAGGAAGTCCTAAAATTATTCCGGAAATAAATGATACAACAGAACCTATTAGTAAGCTCAAAATCAATGGCACTCCATTAAGCGCTAATAATGCAGTGGTGTATGCGCCTATACCAAAAAAACCTACATGTCCTAAGTTTAGAAGTCCTGTAAAACCAACTGATAAGTTTAAACTAATTGTGAGAATGCCAAAAATTCCTGTGAGATTTAGTATGTGGATTACATAATTTATGAATGCCATTATGCTTCCCTCATTTTTTTACCAAACAATCCAGAAGGTTTAATTAGTAAAAACAAAAACAAAATAATAAATGAGATCGCATCTTTGTATCCTGAAGGCAACCATAATATTCCTAAATTTTCCAAAATTCCTAAAATAAAAGATCCAGCAATTGCTCCTTGAATGGATGATAATCCTCCTATGACTGCTCCAGTGAATCCTTTAATTACCAAAGCAATTCCCATTTGAGGAGAAAGATTTTGTTCAATTCCTATTAAAACTCCTCCAGCACCAACAATTGCACTACATATAAAAAAAATATAGTCATAAATTTTTTCAGAGTTAATGCCTATTGTTTGTGCTACTTCTTTATTATCAGAAACTGCTCGCATAGCTTTACCTAATTTGGTTTTTTTCATCAAAAAATAAAGAATAAAAAAGATTGATATAGAAAAAACAATAATACAAATTTGCACTAATGTTATTCGTAAACTTAGAATTTCAAAAATAGGATTTTTTACTTGGATAATTCTGACAGCCGCACCCCAAATAGATTGAATTAACGCATTTAAGAGTATCATTAATGCAATGCTTGCTATTAACAAAACTCCTGAAGTGCTTTTTCCCTTTCTTAATGAACGGTAAATACTTCGGTTCAAACCTAAACCAATAAAGCCTGAAATTATTGGAATTATTGGCAAAAAAAACAAAGCAAATTCAGTCATTGAACTTAATGAATAAAACAAGTAAGCACTCAATGCAAGTACAGATCCATGAGCAAAATTCATGAACTTGTTCACTTGATAAATTAAAGAGAAACCCGAAGAAACTAGAGAGTATATTGATCCTGCGATCAAACCATTTAGCAGTAACTGCAATAATAACGACATTAATACCTCGGGTTTGAAGTTTACGGTTTACAGTTTGCAGGACGTACTATAAACTACAAACTGTGAACTGTAAACTCTTATTCTAGTACTACTAATTGTCCGTTTTTGACTTCTTCAACGGAAAACTTCATCAATAAATCTCCGTTTTTGTCAAAAGTTATTTCTCCAATAGCACCAGGTCTTCCTTTTATGCTATAAAAGTAATCTCTTATTTTTTCAGCATTTTCACCATACTTTTGAAGTGCTTCAGCAATTAAGTAAACTGCATCATAAGTTGCTGAATCATAAAAGCCGAAAGTTACTTCACCGTATTTTGCTTTGTACTTGCTTAGCATTGGCGCAGCTATAGGTCCTTTTTCATCGAATTTTGGTTCTACACCAATAACTCCTTCAAGTTGACTTCCTAAGTCTTTTAGTATTCCTCTAAGCATTATAGCATCCATTACTAGTTGTGATTTTACTCCAGCTTCCTTTAATTGTCTCACTAATAGTCCTCCCTTGATTGGTGATTGAGGTACTAAGTAAACTACATCAGGGTTTGCTGCTTTTATTTTTGCAAGTTGCGTTCTGAAATCGCTTTCTTCACTAGAATAACTTTCTACAGAAACAACTTCTCCACCAGATTCTTTGAAAACTTGTTCAAAAACTCTTTTTAGTCCTTGAGCATAATCTGTGTTTTCGTGAATTATTGATGCTTTCTTGAAACCCATGCTTGCTGCTTTTTCTGCAGCAACTTTTCCTGCAAAAGCATCACTAGGATTTGTTCTGAAAATAAAATCTCCTGCATTAGTAATATCAGGACTAGATGCGGATGGTGAAAGTATAATTACTTTATTTTGTTCAGCGATAGGGGAAGCTCCAAGTGTTTCTCCAGAGCAAGCACCACCAAGAATAACTTTTACATCATCAACATTGATTAATTTTTGTGCTGCAGTAGCACCATCTTTAGGGTTACATTTAGAATCTTCATAAATGATTTCTAACTTTTTCCCATTAATTCCTCCTGCGTCATTAATTTCTTGGGCTGCAATTTCTGCAACTCTTTGAAATTCAGTACCATACTGGCTTGCATCCCCTGTTAAAGGAAGCATTGCACCGATTTTTATGGTGTTATTAGAAACTCCCGAACAAGAAGTTAATAAAACCAGAATAACTAAAACAGATAACAATATTTTTTTCATATTACACACCTCTCTTTTAAAAACTCAATACTTCTCTTAATACTCAATTCATATTTAAATATTTCTTTCATTTTTTCCATTTTTGCCTCCGCGTTGAATAAATAAAGATAAAAAAATAAAAAATTATTAGTTCTTTTTTGGTATCAATGCTGTTCCTGATTCGTAATTCCAAGTCATATTCTGTGTACCGGAAATATCAAAGTCGTAGTCAACAATGGCTTCTGTTCCTTCAGGAATATACTGGGATAAGTTATTTCCCATAACTCCTACCATTTTGTAGTCTGAAAGCTTTTTCCCTATGCTATCGCAGTAATCTCTTGCAGACACAGTAAATATTTTTTCTCTTGGAAAATTACTTGCTGTTTTTTCTGGAATTTGCGTGCTTGGTCCAATACCACAACCACCTAAACCAATTGCTAATGATGCAACTAATGCGCATATTGAATTGTTTATTGTTTTCATTTTAGTTTACCTCCTTCATTACTTTTAGCTGTCTAGGACTTTTCCTATTAAACCACCAATTTTGCTTGGTATTATACTATAAAATGCAGCCAAATTGATTTTTGTTATTATTGGATGCTGATTTACTAAATGGTCAAGTGGCGGTGGATTTTTAGCAAATCCTTGAATTGAATTTGCAGTATATGCAACTGCGTCATTTCCTGCTTGCCATCCACAATACGCACCCAAGCCTAATCCGGCTAAACTCAAAATAACTTGCATTGTTTCGCATTTTTTTTCTTCTTCCATTTTGTATACCTCCTTTCAAGCGACATTTCATCACTTGCTAGTGGTATTAAGTTTAGATGAATATATAAAAATTTCCCCAGAAATTTTTACCAAAAGCAAAAGATTTAAATATTTAGTTGTGAAAGGTAAATATATGCTCTTAGACTTGTTTGATAAGAAAATCATATATGAACTTGAAAAGGATTCATCTCAATCAGTTTCTAAGCTAGCAAAGAGAATAAACCGATCAAAGGAATTTGTAAACTTTAGAATTCGCAGATTGGAAAAAGAAAACATTATTCTTGGATACAGCGCAATAGTGGACATGTCTAAGTTGGGCTATTTCACGTTTAGAATTTATTTAAAATGGCAGAATATGACTAAAGAACAGAAACAAGAGTTTTATGACACTATTAAAATTAAAGAAAATGTTTGGACAACAACTGTTTTGCACGAAAAATGGGACTTTGCTTTTTTTGTAGGAGTAAAATCCTCGGATTACATTGAATCATTTCACGAAGTATGGGGAGAAGTACAACTCCAATACAAAGAAAAAATCGCTGAAAGCAAGATTGCAATTTATTCTCCGGTTCATAATTTCAACAAAGTTTTCTTTTTTGACTCAATTAAAGATGTTGAAGTAATTGAACGTGTTTATGGAAAAGGACCAATTACTGATTTTGATGAGGTTGATGAAAAAATAATCCATTTATACTCGATAAACATTAGAAAACCATTAACTGAAATTGCAACCAAATTAGATATGACTTCTGAAGCGATAAGAAAAAGAATCATCCAACTTGAAAACAAAAAAATAATTGTAGGCTACAAAATTAATTTAAACCTAAGAAAAATGAATTATGAAGGATACAGAGTAGATTTCTTGTTAAACTCAACCAAGCGAAACAAAGAATTATTCGAATACCTTAAACAGCACAAGTATTTTTACCAAATAAACAAATCAATAGGTGGCGCAGATTTCGAAACAGAAATCGTTGTAGAAGACTTATATCATTTGTTAGACATATTGGAAGAAGTAGTCAAAAAGTTTAGCGATGTTATCAAAGGATATGAATACTTCGGTTATAGCGAATTCCCAACGCTATCTATGGTGCCAGACTAAAACTAGTTTATAGTTTGTAGTTCATGGTTTATAGGACGTACTGTAAACTACAAACTATGAACCGTAAACTACTGTGTTTTCTCTAATTCAATAATCTTTAAAAACTACAAACACCCTATGTGTGTTATGGAAGTCAAATATGTGTGTATGGAATGCGGATATAAAGGAAAAGGCAAGAAATACCCTCCTAGATGCCCCTATTGCGCTAAACAAGGCGGAATAAGAGACAACAGTATGGGAGAAGCACAAAGAAATATTGATGAACTATCTGAGAGATTTTGATTTGTTTGTTGCAGCAGCTCTTCGAAAATGATGTTGTGATTTCTTCCTGAATGACTACCTATCACACTGAAGATTATTATTCTCGGTTCACTCTTTCTATTTCTTGCTTTGTTAATTTATTGTATAATTCTTCAACTACTCCTTCCCCATATAATGTACTGTCATAAGTCATATTCATGGGCATGTGATCTTTTTTACTAAAAATACCTGCGTTTCTATATACGTTAACAGTTTCACATTTGCCATTGTTGTCTTCATCATAGAATCTGTATAATCTTTCTTCTTTTTTTGTTCCTTCTTCATAAACTCCCCATAATTCTGCTTTTGGTGGTATTGTTTTTGGTAGTGTTGCGCAACCAGACAATCCTGCACTTAAAAGAACTGTTAAACTAACTCCTCTAAAATAATTTTTTATTGAATTCATTTTATGACCCCTAATATTTGTTATTTAAGAGAATTGCTAGGTATTTATTTAAAAACTTTATCTTGTTAAATATTATTCCGAAGACTGGCTGGCCAAAGTTCATATCAATTTGCCAGCCAGTCTGAGCGTCTCTGTCCCGAGGACTGGAAGCTCTGGAAATTTTTGTGAAAGTTAAAAACAAATCTTGGAGAAAATACGAGGGTCATTCAATGTGATTTTGTTATCATTAACTAGTAGTAAAAAATAGAAAGATTTATATACTTAAAGTTCTTACTAGTATGAATAAAAGGTGTTTTGAGGTACTAAATGACAAAACTATACTTTAAAGATCAACTAATGGGATTGAAATTATTTGTTCCTAATAAATATATTTTCGAAGTTGCATGTATTAAAGGTTCTTTCAGAATGGTTTTCTTTAGGCAGGAAAGAGATTGCAAAATAAAACCACCTAAAGATTATAAGAAATGGGAGAAATTTGATTTAGATGAAAGAGTTGAAACTGCAATTACAAATCGCGCATATCTTAGTGCATGCAGCAAACCGGCAATAGGTTTTCCAGTATCAGAACTAGAGGCAAGTGAATTGATTAATATGATAAAAAATACGTTGGAGATGTATAGATAAAATGCTAAAAATAAAAAACATAAACGTAGGCCTAGAAGAAATTCAGAAAGCTTATAGAAAGATTGCTTTAAAGTGTCATCCTGATAGAACTACTAATTTGCCTGAGAAAGAAAGAGCAGTTTTAGAAAAAAATTCAAAGAAGCTGCAGACGCTTATGAACAACTAAAAAAATGAAAGAACCGAAGAGAGAATTCAGAAAGCTTATAGAAAGATTGCTTTAAAGTGTCATCCTGATAGAACTACTAATTTGCCTGAGAAAGAAAGAGCAGTTTTAGAAAAAAATTCAAAGAAGCTGCAGACGCTTATGA
>JACRKG010000013.1 GCA_016215315.1 Candidatus Woesearchaeota archaeon
CTGTTTTCTAGATTCATCTTTTTATTCCTCCATTAAATGTTAGGTCTTTTGTTTTTTCATTACTCTTGTATTGAGATAAATGAATGTAATGTGCTTGAGTTAATTCCGCTACGGAATTAATTTTTTCTTCACAAGATTTTTGCTGCGCAAAAATCTTTGATAACGCGGCGAAATCTAATTCGGATTCGTTGATTAAAGTTAATGCATATCTTTCGTCTTTAAAGCAGACTATTGCTGTTGTTTTATTGTAAGGACCGGATTGTAATAGGTCATAAAATGTTCTTGCCCCACATTCTCTCTCTAAGTATTCTTGGTTTTGGAATTCTCCTAGTTTTATTCCTTGGAGTAATTCTTTGCTGAAGTATTTTCCTTGAGTGTGATGGTTTTCTCTGCTCCAAACTAAATTATTTTCTTGCTCTACTACTTTTTGTGCTAATTGTTCTAGTAATGGGTGATTGTTGTGTTCTTTTTTCCCTTCGCTATGAGTATTTTCTCTTTTCTTAGTTTTTTTATCACACGCACTGAGCAATTCATCGATTTTATTTTGTTTTTTGTGAGATTTTTTATTTTTAGAATACCCTAATGGAACAAGCAAAGAACCAAAATTATCGTTCGATCCTTTCTTTTGTTGTAAACCTAAGTTCGGATCATAATTCCAGTCTGAACCAATTACACAAGACTCAGAGTCATCATCAAAATCATCTGTAAAATCATCATCTTCACCAGATTCAAAATCTTCCAGATCTAAGTTCTTACTATGCTTTGATTCTAGATAAGTAACGTCTCTTGTTAAGTCAAACATTACTAGAGCAATTTTTTGTTCTTTATTTATTTCAAGTGGTTCTTCTTCCGTTTCTAAATATTCTTGTTCTTTATTTCCAAATCCGAAAAATGATTTTATTCCAGCCGGTTTTTTTGAATGTTTTTTTGCTTTTTGAAGTTTTGCAAGCCTTCCTTTTACTTCACTTACATCAATAATCATTGCGTTTGAGTATTTGGAGTATTTTTTTTGATATAATTCATAATCCATTTTTACTTTAACTCTTGAAACTCCAACTAGTGATGCTGAGTATAGTAATGAGTCTAGGTTTTTTACATTTTTTGCTTCCAAAATTAAGTCTTCAATGTTTCCTTCAATGCCTAATTCTTTCATTTTTTCTTTGAAGAATTTTTCGTTGAGTTTTGTATTTGGAGTATTATAAGGCAGTATTGTGTCGTAAACTTCTACTTTGTCATCAAAACTTAAATTACTGCCTGCTAAATATTTTATTGCATTAATAATATGGTGTTTGTCTTGTAGTCCTGAGAATGCATCACCTTTTAGTCTGATTAGTATTAAGTCTAATGTTTTGCTGAATTCTGGTTCTACACCTCTCCAGAAATCATCTTGTAAAAAATCATAACTTAGCAATGCATTATTTTTGCTTACAACATCCATCACTAACTGCATTCGATCTGTTAGCACTGAATTTTCTTTTTCATCTCTGGCAAAGCCTTCAAGAATTGAAGCTAAACGATAAGTCAAGTGTAAGTATTCATTCTTTGATTCGTCACTTATCAAATTTTCTTTCATTTGTTCACGTCTTAAACTTTCCATGCTAGTTAGAATTTTAACTAAACTAGATTGTAAGTCATCATCAGAAATTTCCATGTCCACAACTTTTGGAACTTCACTCATCTTTGTTCCTCCACTAATTGTTTGATTGATGTTAGGTATTGTTGGACTTTTGCTAAACTGTTTGTGTTTCTAATTTGACTTGAATTTTCTGTTAATTCTAATTCTCCTTCTTCAAATTTCCACACGTCTGAATTTTCAAAGCGTACTTTGTAACCGCCATCCTTCATATCAAGACCAACAATTGTTCCAACACTTCCAAAAGGATGTGCTCCAGGATTTTCACCCGGATAATAATATTGATTTTCTCCACGATTGTTTAAAGAACCTAATGTTTTAACAAGAGTAACTTCATCTCCAATCTTCAAATTTTGATTTATTATTGGTTTTTGATCTTTCATTACTGAGATGTATTCCTCTCCTTTACCAATAAACTCAGAAAAATCTTTTCTTAGTAATTTCTTGTTGTTTGCTAAAAATGAATAAAATTTATTTAGTGATTCTTCAAGGGCCAATCCTTTTGAATTTGTTATAAAGTGACTTTCACAAACTAGCAAGTAAGCTTCCAATTCTTCTTTTTTTAGTGTTAATATCGACCTGTTATTAGGATATAACTCACCGAATTTCTCAATTAATTCTATTTTTTCTTCTCCTACCGAAGCTCTTATTTTTTGTAGTAAGTTTTCTTCGCTTAATTCTTTTTCTTGTTCTGTTTTTTTCAATAATGCTGCCTCTAGTAAAGTTTTTTCTTTTTTTTCTACTGCTTCTCTCTCTCCATTAAGTAAGGAGCTAAGCATCAAAACATCTCCTTCAGATAAAATCTTTTCATTCTGATAGCTCTGAAGTATTTTTTCTGCTAACTCGAACTTTCCCGTTAAAATTTCTCCTTTAACATTTTGTACCCTTTGATTGTACTCTCTTTCTTTACTAATTGTTGCGACAATCTTTGGAAGTGAATAAAATAAGAAAAAACTAGCCAAGCTCACTCCTGCAACTAATGCTAGTCTCTTTGTAATTGCGTCTTTATTCACAATAACTAATTTTTCACTCATGCTTTCGCTCCTACAGGTACGAATTCTTTTAGTGCTCTGTATTCTTGTATTCCGTCGCCTACTTCGGTTAGTACTTCCTTCCAATCTTTTTCTTCTTTAGGTTTCGGTAATGAGGTTATTACTTTTGATAGTACGTCTGAGTTTTGTTCTATGCCGTAGTCTTTTAGTTTTTGGCATGCATGAGCTATGCTTCTGCAGCTTAAATCACTTCTTACCATTACTAATGCTTCTGCGTCCGCTTCTGGGGCATATTTTTTCCACAACAACAATTGTTCTTGTTCTGTTGGGTTTGGAAAGAATATTTTGTGAATAAATCTTTCTCTGAATGGCCCTCTCAAGAATTCTGGATTGTTTGTTGTTGCAAAAATGTATACTCCTTCTGGTGGTCTGCTTAGTACGCTTTGTAAGTATCCTGTTTGGCTGTCTTTGTGTGATGTCCAACCTTTTTGTTCTACAAAGCTTTCTATTTCGTCCATTACTAGTAAGCAAGGACTTAATTGTTTTGCTCTTTCAATTACTTCTTTTACTTTGTCTTTGCTTTCTCCAACCCATTTGCTTTCTAGTTCTGAACCTCTAAGCATTATTAAGTTGTAGCCGTATTCTCCTGCTAGTGCTTCTGGGAACATTGTTTTTCCAGTACCTGCAGGGCCGTACAATAATACTACGCTTTCATTTGTATTGTCTAAAACGTTTCTTAATACTGCTTTGTGGTCTTCGTAGCCTACTAAATCAAGTAATTTTACTGCCGGCTCTACAAATGGCATGTCTTTTATTGCTGAAGGTTTTTGTTTCTTTAGTGCGTGTTCAACGTCTGCTTTGCTGACTTGTGTTCTGTTTTCCATTACTGCACTAACGAATGCTTTGTTTAGTAAACCAACTAAGTCTCCACCCGTGAAACCAAAAGTTTTGTCTGCCGCAAGATTTAAATCATCACTGTTAACTTTAAATTCGTGTCCTCCTCTACCTTCTGCATGCATTTGTAATATTTTGTATCTTCCTTCTCTTGTTGGTGGGAAGAATTCTACTTCTGCACCAAATCTTCCAGGTCTTCTTAATGCAACATCTATGTGGTTTGGTCTGTTTGAAGTTCCGAAAATGAAGATTCCATTGTTGTCTTCATTACCTTGCATTTCATCCAATAAAGCGTTTAGTGTTTGCAATTGATTAGGATCTATTGATTCTGCTCTACTGGAAAACTTGTCGATTTCGTTAATTATAATCATTATTGGTTTTCCTTTTGCTGAATCTCTTAAATTTCTTGCTTCCGCAAATGCTTGAAGTACTGCTTGTGGAGTGCTTATCGTTTTTCCATCGTATAATTCTCCTTCAAGAGCAGTTCTAATATAATTCATTCCTAAAGTTTTTCCTACTCCTGGAGGTCCTATGAATAAGTAATTTCTGTTACCCATTTCTTTTCCAAATTTTTTAATATTTTTTATTGTTGCAACCACTTCATCCAAATCTCTTTTTTGTCTTGGCGGAACAAAATATTCTTTCTCAGTGATTTTTGTTTCTGGAACTTTCATTAACACCATTCCATTTTTTTTCATATTATCTTTTAAATTTCCTAAGTTTGCCATTTTATTTTCCTCCGAAATCTACAAATTCGCATTTGAATACTTCTCCTCTTGGAGAAACATATTTTTTTGATGCACAATCAATTGGGCAGGGTCCTTCTTTTGGAATGCCGTAAGCATTAGTTATTGCCGCGCAATTATTTTTGTGTATTAATGGCGATTCTACCATTCCTCTGCGCATTATTTTTTGAGTTAATAAGTATCCTCTTAATTGGTCTAATTGATAGGACGTTAGTAATTCTACATTTTTTCCACTGCCTACGGGATATGCAGGGTTAATTCTTATTGGTACTTCTAAAGAACATGCCAAGTCTACAATGTTTGGAAGATCGTCTAAGTTTTCTTTGTAAACTGTTGTTGAAATTACTGTTGTGTATTTTTCTTTAACTATTTTTAAGTTGTCGATTATCTTGTTGAATAAAGTTCCATCTTTTTGTTGAGCAACTATTTTGAATAATTCCGGGTTAGAATAATGAATGCTAAATTGTACTTGTATTCCTTCGCGAAGTTTATCACTTAAGTCCATGAATCCTTCGGGAATAACAACTCCTCCAGTTGATATGTGGAGCGATTTATTTCTTGCTCTTAAGTTTTCAATAATTCTAATAATCCTAGGATCAATGAATGGCTCGCCCCCGCCTATTTCTATAATTTGAAATTTTGGATCAGAATCCACTATTCTGTAAATTTCTTCTTCGGGAAGCATAGAATTATCTAAATTCTGGTAACAGAACTTACATCTTAAAGGGCAGAATCCGTTAATATCTATTGTTAAATTACACATTTTGCACCTCTCCAGGTTCTTGGAGAATTTCTATGTTAAGTTTAACAATAGTGTTAGGCTTTAGAGAGTTTTGCAATAATTTCGGAATCACTATTATTGCTTGATTACCGTGCTTTGCTATTTTTTTTGTTATTGTGAAATTTTTCATTTTCAAAACACACCCAATACATAACCAATGTATACATTAATACTGTATAGTCACCAAAAAGTAGTTATTGATAGCTTTTAAAGCTTGTCGGGAAAGTTTATATACCTAATATATTACTAAATAATAGTAAAAAAAGCTAACCCGTGAAAAAAATAATAATAATTCATGGAAGGGCAAGCCACCCAGAGGATTGCTGGTTCCCCTGGTTGAGGAAAGAGTTAGAAAGAAGAAGCTTCACCGTAATAGTACCAAGCATGCCCGAAACAAATAAACCAAAAATTGATGTTTGGGTTCCATTCTTAGAAGCACACTTATTGGCTGACGAAAACACTTACTTAATAGGCCACAGTTTAGGCTGCCAAACAATTCTAAGATACTTAGAAAAAAATGGAGAAAAAGTTGGAGGAGTAATTCTTGTAGGAGGATGGTTGACCACTGATTTAGATGAAAGACCTGCTGAGAACAGAGAAGTTGTTAGACCTTGGCTTGAAACACCATTGAATTGGGATGAAGTAAAAAAGAAAACAAACAATTTCGTGGCAGTACTCTCTGATAATAACGACAACATTCCTTTAGAAGCAAATGCAGATTTGTACAAAGAAAAATTAGGCGCAAAAGTAATAGTAGAATTAGGAATGGGACATTTCAGCAAGATTGAAAACGTTACAGAACTGCCAGTTGTTTTAGAAGAATTATTGGGGATGAAATAGATTTATATTGGTAAACTAAAAATTTCTCAGTTCCAGTCGCCGTTCAGGGTGTGCATGCAGAGTTTCTTAATTGTTTTGGCGACATTAACAGTTGATAAAAAAATGGATAAGTTTTACGTATGCACCAGTAAGATTTTTCAATTATCAATTTTCAACGCGCTAGCGTTGACACACTGTTCCGAACGCTAAGAGCAGAACAAAACTTTTTGAGTACATAAATCACGCGTTCGGTTAGGGGAAAATTTAAAATAGATAAAGAACCAAACAAAGTCTTCGACAAAACCTAACTCGCCAAGCTCAAATTAAATAACGATCTTTCAATGTTCTTTCTTGCTTGGTCTTCATATTTGTTTCTGAAATGGTCTGTATAGTAAATATTTTTTCTAGTTTTTTTGTCAATGAACGTTTGTAGTATTTTTGTTCTACCTGCACGGAACATGTCTTCTGGAACCCAAGAGTATTCTTTTCTTATTGCTGCTTCATACATATCAAATATTTCTTGTGATTTGCCTAGTATCGATAAGTCTATGTCAATTATTATTTTTCCAGCCATGCTTTCTGGTTCTTTGTCGTGTTTTGTTAGTAGGATTAATTTTTCTAAATCTCTGATGAAATCTTCTGACATTCCCATTTCTTTTGCTACACCGCAGGCTAACATCGCGCTTTTTTCTTCGTTATCTTTTACGAATACAGGTCCTTCTTTGCTCATAAATCCCGTAAAATAAATAGAGTCATGATACCACCACGCAAATTTGATTAGTTCTTCAGTATCTAACAAGTGTTGTGCTTCTTTCAGTTCATCTAAACCCGCAATTATGTGTTGTAAATTATGATAATGTCTGTCTTTATTGACATACTGTTTAAGCAAAACATCCCAGTAAGGTTTGTAATAAACATCATCCGTTAGTTTGTTGAACAATTTCTCAAATTCTTTCATTTTTAATTTGCTTCAAGCCTACATTCTTTCATAGCTTCAAGTACCCCAATAATTCATTGAATTCTTCTTCAATATTATTTAAAGAATCTGAATTATTGATCTCAAATATTGCCCCATTATTGTCTTGTTTTATTTTTTGGCCTAATGCGTTTTTCTTTTCTTCGTCAGTGTATTGACGGTCAAGTACTTGTTGTATTCTTTCATCACTCCAGCCTCTTTCTTTAAGGCGTCTTTGTCTGCTTTGTTCATCAGCGCTTACTAAGATAATGTTATGATTTAGTAGGTTGGTCCAATTTTTTTCTATCATTATTGCTCCTTCGACAAGTATTAATCCTTTTTTTCCATAAATTTCTTTTTTGAACCCTCTAATCATTGGTTCTTTCATTATTTCATCTAATTGATTCCATTTTTGTTCATTATTAAAAACTATGTCGCCTAATTCTTTTCTGTTAATGAATCCGTCATTCTGTTTGACTTGATTTCCGAATGTTTGAGTTATTTGCTCTCTTATTTTAACATATAATGGTTCAATCCATTCACCTAATATTTTGTGTCCTATTTTGTCTAAGTCTACTAAGTGAACGTCAACATTCTTTTCTTTGCCTAGTTCCGCTAGTTTTTTTGAAACATAAGACTTGCCCGAACCCGCTCCGCCAGCAATTCCAACTAAGTATTGTCCTGATATTTTTTCTTCTAATTTTTGTTTTACATTTAATGGAACATATTTTGTTAGGTCTCCATATTCTTTTTGGATTGATTTTGCTGTGCTAGAACTTACAAGGCTTAATTCTGGTTTTGCTATCAAAAGGAATGTTTCTGTAGGTCTTTGGCTGTAGCCTATTCCATGAAGCGATGTTTCATAATCAAAATCTTTTTCATTTCTAACCCCTCTAACTATTACACCAACATTATTTTCATAAGCATAATCAACTAATAATCCTTTAAATGAAACAACTTTTACATTTGGAAGATGAGCTAATGCTTTCTGAGCCATTTCAGTTCTTTCTTCTAAACTGAACAAGTATGTTTTTTCAGGGTGCACTCCTATTCCTACAATCATTTCATCAAAAAACTTAGCAGTTCTTTCAACTACATCAATATGGCCGTAAGTTATTGGATCTCCAGAGAATGCGTACATTGCTTTAGTCATTTTGTATCCTCAAAATATTCTTCAAAACCCCTTAAATGAGCGCCTAGCGCAAGAGCAAATTCTCCTTTTTCAGGAAAATAAGCTTTTTTACCTATCAACCCCGAGTATTTTTCTAGGTGTTCTCTTAGTTTTAAACTTGATGAAACAATGGATCCGATGTAAACAACATTTGGCGTTTTTTGAAATTTATCAGTCATTTCTCTAATTAAAACATCTCTTGTAATTGTTATAGCTATTGTGCTAAGAAGTGTTGAGTAAATGTCTTCTTTTTTTGAGTTCGATTCTGCTTTTCCAAAATTTGCTATTACTAATTCTCCTTGGAAAGTTCCTTCTTTTTCAGGAAGTTTGTCTTTAACCAATAAATCTAAAGAAGTGCCTTTTTCTGCAAGATCAATCATTTCTTTGAAATTTTTCGCTCCGAAAAATTTCCCTAGGCCGTAAAAAAATCCTCCGCCTATTGAGTTTCCTATTGGGAAGCGTTCGATTTTATCTTTGTTGACGTAAGTGTAAGAAATTCCCGTGCCTATAGATACTAGAAGAAAGTCCTCAATATTCGTGTTTTGTAATTTTAATAATTTTTTTGTGCCTTCAGCTTGTAGTTCTACTTCGGTTTCTATTTGATCTCCACCAAAAGTAAATAATTTAAAATCTTTAGTTACTTCGTGCTTGCCTATTCCTGTTGCATAAATTTTAGTGATATCATCTTTTCTTAATAATTCAAATATTTCTTCTAGAGATTTATCAGCTGTTGAAGCGTAATTTAGCTTATCTGTTTTCCATGCTGCTTTTGTAAGCGTGCTTCCGAAATCTATTCCTGCGATCATAAGAAAAGAAAGACCAACCCATTATATAAAAACTACGCGCAGATAATATATAAAAAAGGTAAAATTTATAAATAAAATACATTTATTTACTATTATGGACTTGATTGATAGGAAAATACTGTGTGAATTAGATTTAAATTGCAGGACTCCTCTATCGCAGTTAGCTAAAAGATTAAAGATTGGAAGAAATGTTGTTGATTACAGAATTAAGAATCTTGAGAAAGAAGGAGTTATTGAGAAATACATTTGTTCTTTAAATCTTGGTTTGTTAGGATTTAAGACTTACAAAATTAATTTCGAGATAAGAAATACAAAAGAAGAAAAAGAATTTGCCAAATATTTAGCAGAGCATAGGTTAGTTATTAATTGTGTTAAAGAAGAAGGAGCTTTTGATTATTCAGTTTCAATTGCAGTAAGAAATATAGGAGAACTCGATGAATTCTTAATGACTGCAAAAAATAATTTTAAAGATTTAATTAAAGATTATGCCGTCAGCATTATTGTTCACTCAAAGATTTTCAAGTTGAACAAACTTTTGTTGGGCGAAAAAAAAGAAATTCCTAAAATAGAAAAATATTCGGGAGAAGAAGAAAAAATAGAGATAGATGAGAATGATAAAAAGATTTTAAGAGTTCTATCTCAAGAAGCAAATTTGCCAATTGTTGAATTAGCCAGAAGAACAAAGTTAAGTATCGACATTGTTAAGTACAGATTAAAAAATTTAAGCAGCAATCTAAAAAATTCTTTCAGAGTTCTAATAAATTTTAACAAGCTAGGATATCACACTTATGTTGTTATGTTAAAGATTAGGAAAGCAACAAAGCAAGATGAAGAAAAATTAGTTTCTTGGTGTGCCATGAATCAAGCAGTACTTTATTGCTCTAAAAGAGTCGGTTATTATGATTTCACAATCAATATCGCAATTAAAAGTATTGAAGAACTGAATAATTTTATTTCGAATTTAAGAGAAGAATTCAGCGAAGTTATTGATTCATACGAAACAATACTCAACAGCGATATTCTGAAATTGAATTATGTGCCTTTCTGAACTGGTTTATGGTTTGTAGTTTACGGTTTGCAGTAATTGATTTATACTTTTATGACAACAAGTTAGTTGGATTCAAAAAGACATAATATATTTTCAAGCATAGATTTATTTATAAAAACTCAAATAATATAGTTGTAAATGGCAAAACTAGGAAATACAGAATCCGAACTAACAAAAAAGGAGGCAAATACCTCAGGACATAGTTTAGAACGTAGATTACTTTCTTTATCCATTTCTGGAGCAGGTCTTGGGTGGTCAGCACACTGTTCTTTTGATTATGCGTATCAAGGAAGATATGGCGAAGCATTATTTTTCGGAGGTATAACTCTAGTAATGGGATTTTTCACATATGATAGATACAAAGAAATTGTTAAAAGATATAAAAAATAATTTAGTCT
The DNA here is from genome assembly GCA_016215315.1 of Candidatus Woesearchaeota archaeon. GTDB lineage: Archaea > Nanobdellota > Nanobdellia > Woesearchaeales > ARS49 > JACRKG01. The sequence continues at coordinate 10,244 of JACRKG010000013.1, forward strand.
AACTCTTTTTAACTCCAACTTTCGCCTTCTTAGTAGTTTCCAATTCTTTTAGTCTCATGTAGAACAAAGGCGTTATTCTAGTATACCAAGGTCCGTCGCCTCTGATTGTTAACAATCCAAATTGCATTCCAGTGCTGTTTTTTGTGTAACATATTAATCCTGTTTGTATTGCAAATGAATCATACGCGAAATTTAGTAAACCAAATTGTTTACCTTCCGAGTACTTTACTAAATTGCCTCCGCCTATCTGTGTTGTTTCTGAATATTCTGCAATGGTTGCCATTCCTAATTGATAAAGATCTGAGTATTCGGCAGTGCTTTCGCATTGTATTTGAATTCCGTGAAATAATTTGACTGATTCTTCCAAAGAAATACTGAACTTATTATTTCGCCAATGAAGTTGAGAATTTTCTTTTTCGGCTTTTGTTGAGTTTGTTTTAACAATTTTAGCAACATCTTTATCAGTTTCACTGAACTTGAATTTCTCTTCTGGTCTTGATAGTATTCCTGAATCATCGATGAGCATTATTGGAATTAGCTTGCAATTATTTATAAATTTGATGACAAAAATTAGAATATTGATCAAAATTAACCTGTATGAATCTTGATTTTATCCTCAGATATTATGGTTACGCTGTTTTCCAACTTGTCTTTTATTTTTGACTTAAGAACTTCATTTTCAAGCTATTTTTGCAGTAGGATAAACTTCTTCGTGCTGTAAAGCACCAGTAGCGTATTTTAGTGAAGCAAGCACGTCTTCTCTAGATAAATGGGGATATTCTTGAAGTAATTCCTCAATACTCATGCCAGAAGAAAGTAACTCTAAAATAAACTCTACAGACATTCTTGTGCCTTTAACAACTGGTTTTCCAGCCAAAATTTCGGGGTCAATTATTATTCTTCCATTCATATGACTTATTTAAACAAACCAATATTTAAATTTAACTGCGCTGCCAGACAACTTCCCCTTTCCTTGTTACTTTCTTTATTCTGTGTAGTGGTATAAATGTTTCTTGCCCATTTCTTTCAATTACAAAGAATCCTTCATCTAAGCGTTTGATTTTAGTGTAATTAAGTTCAGTTAATTTTTTGAAGTCTAAATAATATATTTTGTAATCTTCGGGATTTTCTTTTTTGTCCCACTTAATTTTGTTGAGAAATGCTTGGATTGGTTTCATAAGCTATGCTTTCAGAAATTTCTCCTCTTAAGTTTTTGTTGAATAAGTCTTTTGTTTCTTTTGCGTGATTGCTTAGTAGCCATGCTAGTTTTATAAATGCAGTTTCTGGAGTCATGTCGCAATAATTTCCTAGCACTCCTATTTCGAGTAGTCTTCTTCCTGGAGTGTAAACATTCATGTCTACTATTCCATAAATTGTTTGAGTTGCCATTACCACTGGCATTTTCTTTGCAAGATTTTTGACTTCGTCAAAAATCTTTGAATGTTCTTTGGTGAACTTGTCTATTTCATTAATTGGTGCGTGGCCTAAGCCTGTTCCTTCAATTACTAGCCCGTCAAATTTTGAGAATGTTTGGAATTCTTCTGCGTACATGTTTGTGTGAACTTTTAGTAAGCCAATCTTTAGTTTTTCATCGAATAGTTTTAATAATAGTTTGCCTTCAGATTTTTTTAGTTCTTTTAGTATCGTTATTTGTTTTGTATTGTTGTCTATTCTTGCTATTGGTGTTGTGTTTATTGGTTGAAATGCGTCTCTTCTTGATGAATGCATTTTTCTGCATTTTGCTCCTGAAAGTATTACACAATGATTGTCTTCAGAATGTTCATGCATGCACAATGCTACTCCCGCATAATTCGTGTTCACTATGAATGTTGCTGCGCAAATTAAGTTTACTGCTGCATCGCTGCTTCCTCTGTCTGAACTTCTTTGAGCTCCAACTAATAATACTGGTATCGGACAGTTTTCTAGAGCGAAGCTTAGTGCTGCACTAGTATAATGCATTGTGTCTGTTCCGTGAGTTATTATTATTCCTTTAACTCCTTTTTTCACTTCTTCTTCAACTGCTTTAGCCATTACATTGTAGTGTGAGAAACGCATGTCATCTGAGGACATGTTGCTTAATAGTTTTGAAGAAATATTTGCTATCTTGGTCAGTTCTGGAAACATTTTTAGCATTTCTTCTGGAGTGAATTTGTTGTAGACTGCGCCAGTGTCGTAATCTACTTTTGAAGCGATCGTTCCGCCTGTGTGTAAGATAGAGATTGTCGGTAAAGATTTGTTTTGTTCTGTTTTTATTTGTTTTTCTACAGGTTCTTTTTGTTTTTCTACTAGTTCTGTTTTAGTTACTTGTTTTTTGTTAATGCTAATATTGTATCCTGTGTTTAGTTTTAGCACTAAGAATTCATTTTCTTCAGGCATTAATACTCCTTCAAAACTGCCTATTTTAGATTCTACTTTCACTCTATCGCCGGGTTTCATAAAAATAAAAAAAATTAAAAGTCTACTTTTGGTGCTTTTTCAGTTCCTGCTTCAGCTTTGAATGATTCCTTAACATTAAATCCGAAAACTGATGCTACTATGTTTGTTGGGAATCTTCTTACTTGCACGTTGTATCCTTGCACTGCAGTGTTGTAATCTTGTCTTGCTACTGATACTCTGTTTTCTGTGCCTTCTAATTGCGCTTGTAAATTCAAGAAACTTTCGCTAGCTTTTAGTTGTGGATAGTTTTCTGCAACTAATAATAATCTAGATATTGTGCTGTCTAATTGTTGTGCTGTATCAACTGAAGGTTTTGCAGACCATTGGCTTCTTAATTCTGCAACTTTAGTGAATAATTCTTGTTCGTGAGTTGCATAGCCTTTGACTGTTTCAGCTAAATTAGGAATTAAATCAAATCTTCTTTGGTATTGTGCTTGAACATTACCCCATGCTTTGTTAACATTTTCATCAGTGCTTACTAAACTATTATAGTTTCCACCAAGCCAAAATGCCAATAATAAAACTAGTACTCCTAAACCAATTAATACTTTGTTTGTTGTGTTTAATTTCATATTATGATCACCTTTTTGTTTTTATAAAGAGTTATTTAATAAATTTTTTGCTTTTTTCATCCAAAACAGCACATATTAAGTAAAATATCTCTCTCAAGTCCTTTTCATTCTTGGCCACTTTTGGCTCTAAATTAAGCCTTTTTCTTAGAATAAAATCAAAGTATTTATTCATTACTTCAACTAAAAATTTAGGTTGATAATTAGAATGAAGACGGTCATACTCATACAATCGTATGTAAATAGGGTCATAATAGTATTTATCTTTGAAAGATTCACCAAATAAATAATCCAATTTACCTAAAATATCTGCATAATTTTTGTCCAATATGCTTTTTACATTTTCTCCGTCAAACAAATACTGTTTCCAATCGTTTTCTAATTGATTTAGCGAGGTATAAATCATAACATGGAAAACTAAATCGCCCTTTTTGTAATTGGATAATTTCATTGCTTCAGGTTCAAATCTGTTGAAAACAATTAAGTTCATCCTATATTTCTGTTTGACAAAAATCTTAACAGAGTCAAATAATCCGTGAACTTCTTTATAAAAATCTGAATGACTTGAGTTTGATTTTTTAGTTATTATAGTATCTATATCTCTTTCAATATTGCAGCTCCCAATTGTTCCATAAGTCAGTATGTGTTTTGTTTTACTTAGTTCCTTTGCTAAAAAATCTTTGACAATATCCCACGTAAGCACGGATTTTACCATCAGAATCTGCCCCCTGCGCCGCCTCCTCCAAAACCGCCTCCACCACCAAAACTAAAGCCGCCACCACCACTGAAGCCTCCAGATCCGCGTCCTGAGCCTCCGTAGTACATTCCTCCGTACTTTCCTGAGCCGTAAAAGCCGGCGCTTTTTAGGGAGAAGAATAAAGTAAAGAATAAACAAATGAATATTACTGCAATAAATATGTCTATTGCCATTGACCAAGCAACTGCGGCCAAAATTAGTTCAATTCCAAAAAATGTTGCGTATTTTTTTGGTTTACTTTTTATTCCAGCACAAGATTGAGAGAATTTGAATAGGAAAATCATTATTCCAAATATAATTAAAGGCACACTATCTCTAAATGGTTCTGGTTTGTATTTTTTCATTGTTGCTTCTTTTACTGAAGGATCGTTTTGTAGTAATTTTTGTATTTCTAGTATTGCTTGATAAATTCCTTCGCCGTAATCATCTGATTTGAAGTAAGGAACCATTACTTTTCTTCCTATATTCGATGCTATTACGTCGGGAATTGCTCCTTCCAATCCTAAGCCTGTTTCTATACGCCACTCTCTTTCTTCCATTGATACAAGAATCACTAATCCATTTTTTTGTTTTCCAATACCCCACTCACGACCTATTTGTAATGCAACTTGTTCTATTGTTTCGCCTTCCAAAGATTGCACGGTAACTACTGCTATTTCTGCAGAGGTTTCTTTTTCAATCTGATAGATTAAATTAACAATTTTTGCTTCATCGCCGTCATCTATTATGTTTGCGTAATCACTTACAAAACTTGTTGGTGTGGGCAGTTTTAATGCATAAATAGGAGTAATTAGAATCAAGAATAATAAAATAATCATCAGTTTTTTCATTTAAATCGCTTAATGATGAATGAGTTTAAAAAACTTCATAAGAAATGCCAATTTTGACAAGTAAGGGATAGCACATCTTCACAAATGTTTTAAATCGGAATTTATGTGAACTTTTCATGGATTGTATTATTCTTGCTGGAGGAAAAGGTTCAAGAATGGAAGATCCTTTACCTAAAGCACTTATTCAAGCTAATGGCAAACCAATTATTTCACATCAACTTGATTCTCTTTTAGAGAAAGTTGACAAAGTAGTTCTTTCTTTGGGTTACAAGTCTGGAGAAATTGTTGAGTACATAAATCAAAAACACAGAACGAGTAAAATAGAATTTTCTATCGAAAATGAACCTTTAGGTACTGCTGGCGGATTAAAGTTGGCAATGCAAAAAACTAGTTCGGATTTAGTTTTGGTTCTTAATTGCGATGACTTAACAGATATTGACTTAAGTGATTTAGTTAAGTATAAAGATAATACTGTTTGTGTTTCTCATCCCGTGCTTCCTTTTGGATTAGTTACTGATTATTGCGGTTATGCAGAATTTATTGAAAAACCCACATTAAAAGATTGGGTAAGTTGCGGATGGTATATGTTCAAGAAAGAAGCAAAAGACAAATTGCCAGATAAAGGGAGTCTTGAGTATGATGTTTTTCAAACTGGAAAAATAAAGTTAAGAGTTTATCATCACGAAGGCTTTTGGAAAGCACTAAATACCAAGAAAGATATTGAAGAATTTTCTAAGCAAGCTTAGAAAATTTACTTAAAAAAGACTAACTCCGAGAATTAATGGCAGAAAAGTTTATTTATTGGATACTTCTTAAGTAATAAAATGAAAAAGTGGTTGATATTTTTATTGTTAATTTTGATTGCTTGTACTCAAAATTACGCTTATGAACAATATTCTGAAGAACCTCAACAAGAAATAATAACTCCCCAGTTTACTGGAGACTTAGAACAGTATTGTTCTGATTTAGGAGGTAATTTTTGTGAAAGAAATGAATACTGCAGTACAACAGCATTAACAGAAAGATGTTGTTCTGGAGAATGTTTAACTGCTAAAATGAATCCTATTTTTGATAAACCTTTAGAATTAATGACTTCCTGTTTTATTCCAGAAAATGGTTGTTCTGACGGCAAATGCAAAATTTTAGTTGCAGTTGATGAAGAAGTTAATAAAGATCTCAGCAAAGAATTGAGTGTTTGGAAGCAAGACATAATCAATGATTTAAACATGCAAGTTGAATTTTTAGTTTACCCCCTCAATGTTGTTCCTTATCAAATAAAGTCAGACTTAATGAAAAGAATGAGTCAAGAGAAAATAAAAGGTTTTATTTTTGTTGGCGACATACCTGCAACATATTATGGCGAGGGTTATCAGGAAGAAGTTTATCCTTCTGATTTTTATTATGAAGACTTTGAAGGTTTGTGCAGTGATGAATATTCTTCAGCCAACGGTCAGAAAATGTATGAACCAAATCAATACTATTACAAGGCAAAGAATAAAGAATGCAAATTAGCCAGCCAAATATTTTACAAACCAGTATGGAAGGGAAGAATTAGTCCTGGAAATGACAAAATAAATAATTTAAAAAACTATTTTGAACGAAATCATGCTTATAGAACTGGACAATTAAAATATAATCAAGAATTGCTTGGATTTTATCCAATAGTTGATAAAGCGTACGATAAAGATATTAACAATTTTGTTGACTTAAAAGTTGATGAATTATATGAAAAAAATAAAGTTAACTTAATACAATTAAGAACTGGAGAAACAAAAGAAGATAAACTGGGTGTTTCTTCTAAAATATTTTTAGAAGAACTAAAAAAGCCTTACGAAGTAGTTTATTATAATGGTCACGGTTCTCCTAATTTTCAGCAAGATAACATAAAAAGCAGCGATGTAGAAGAAGTAAAGCCTAATGCTTTATTTTATTCATTCTCTTCATGTTCTGTTGGAAGATTCAGTGTTAAAGATTATTTAGTTGGAAAATATTTGTTCTCAGGAAACAGTCTTGTTGCATTCGCACCTTCAACACCAATATTTGGAGCTGTGGGAAGCATATCAAAAAAAGAAATACAAGCACTAAAAAGCGGTTTGACTTTTGGAGAAATATATAATCTATTATATCAAGGAAAAGCAGAACATTTGTTAGGAGATCCTACCTTAGTTTTAAGAAAACAAGAAAGCAAAGCAAAAGTTTGCGTTGATTCTTTAACTATTGATTTTGGAAAAATAAAATCAGAAGAAACTGCAGAAAGACATGTTAAAATCCAAAATTTAGGAACAGAAGAATTAAGTTTGGAAATGGAACAAAAAGAATTTATTACAATACCAGATATTAGTTTGTTTGTTAAAAATTATAAGTGTAATGGAAAAATAAAACCAAAAGAAAGCATGGATTGTTTCTTCAGAGCAAGCGCACAAACACCAGGAACTTACGAAGGAATAATAAATTTAATAACAAATGATCCAAATAATAAATTAATACAAATAAAATATAGTGGAGAGCAGGAATAAGCTAAGCACATTTCATCTTACCCTTCATACCAAGGTCTTTCTTTAGGCCAATAAACACTAAATGTCTTACTTCCTCTTTCTGAAGAAAATATGTATTCGGGGGGTATTTCAAAAATGGCAAATGATTCAGACTCATCTTTTCTAATCGTTTCGATTACAGGAATACTGAACCCAAAAACGTAAACTTCTTTATTTATTTTATTAGCTTCACCTTTCGCTACATGCACAGATAATTGACTATCTTCAGATATAGACATTAATGGAGTTACTTCTAAATTTGTCATATTTGAATGATTTAATATTATTTTATTTATACCTTCACTAAGAAACATTTCAACTCCTTGCTTAACCGTTCCTCCATTTCTGATCAAATTGCAAAAAAGTCCTTTTTTCAAAATTTTTTCTTTTTCAGCATCATCAACTGCAAGACCTCTAAAATACATTTTTTTCCCTAACTGATTTTTGTATATATCGCGTAATACCCACGGATTAAGTTTTTCTTTTTTAATAAGTTTAGAAGCGAATTTTACGAACTCTTCAATTCTCGAGGTAATGCCCGGGTCTAGAACTAATTGTATGTATTCATCACCTAAACAAGAACTTAACAAATCTATATGCCCTCTTGTTTCAGAACATAATTTAACTTTTGATAAATCTATCTCTCTAAGTAATTGTGCATAATTAATAGAATTTACAAATTTCATTTGATAACAACAGATGAAAGAAAGCCATATAAAAATATTTGTATTCTTTTGAACAAATATAAAAAATCAGAAAAAAAGAAATTAAAAAAATAAAATTAATTCCTTAGCAAAAGCGTGTTCTGTCTCTAGAAGAAGTTATTATGAACTCCCTTTGAGCATTACCTTCAGGTATTGTTGCATAAAATGCGTTTCTTCTTGAACCAAGCTGCGCTAGTAACTCATCATATTGAGAAAGAAACTCATCTCCACCAATCTGGCTTCCTCTACAAGCAGCAAGCAGTTCACCAACTTCTTCCTTTAGATTAACGCCAGTATTATCTGTAAAACCATCTCTAGAGCTATCAGCCATGAAGTCTAATTCGAGATTTCTTAATTCAGAAAACAATGCATTTTCATTACTTCCTCTTCCAAAAGCAATTAGTGTATCCATTAAATCACCAAAAAAGCCAGTGTCCTCAAAAGCTTCATAATAAGCTACACCGTTCTGAACAACGCCAGTAAATCTTCTATGAACTTTTTCAACTTTTCGATCAATTGATTCACCTACATCATATTTGGTAACATCAGCAACATTATTTCTCCTGAGATTAGCTAAATCAGGATTTGCTGCTATGATTTGATCCATGAGCGCTTTCTGCTTTGCAGGATCATATCTAGGCATACTAGATTCTGCTTCTTCCTCTAAAATAATACTAGTGCTATCCTTGCAATCATCAGAACTATTATCATCCATAAATCGCGAATCATATTGCTCAACATAATCTACTGGAATATGAGATAAAGCAGGATTTGCTTTTCTAATTTGATCCATGAGCGCTTTCTGCTTTGCAGGATCATAATGAGGTATACTAGCTTCATAAGCTGCTATCTCTGCTTCTTTCGCTTCATCATGTGCATCTCTTTTTGCACCAATATCAGCCAGTAATCCATTATATCTGGAAAGAAATTCATCTTGATCTATTATTTTTTCTTGTAAAGCTGAAAGTAATTCACCAACTTCTGCCTTAACAATACTCGAATGAACACCAGTACTATTAGTATCATCATCAACCATAAGTGTTAATTCCATATTTCTCACTTTAGGAAATAAATCTTGAGCGGTTCCTTGTCCACAATCAATAAGCGCATCCATTAAACCACCAAAAAAAGAATAATCCTTAAAAGTTTCATAAGTACGTCTGCCATCCCAACTACCCGTACATTGTCTATAAACTTTTTCAACTGTTTGATCCATTTTATTTTTCCTCCTAAACACCTTTTTAGTGTTTTCAAAGCTAACAACTAACACTAATATTTAAAGCTTTCTATTTTTAACTACCCTCGAGTGATTAAAAAGTGAAGATTTAAATAATCTCAATATTTCCATTACCCCATGCTAAGAAATTATCCTGTAACGAAACCTACAAGTGCACTTTCTACTGGTAATTTGTTATACCTGCATTTATTAAAAAATATTGCGATACCTGCCAGAGTAAATCACGAAATTTGGTATGCTGGAGAAAAAGCAAAATTAGAAACTCCAACAAAATATGCTTTCAGAGGAAATATACCGTTAAACAAAACTTTAGAAATAATTACTCTTTCAGGCGAGAGAATTACTGAAACAGCTCTTGCAGTACCAACAGGTAATGGTACTTTCAGGTATACTTTTGGAGGGTTTGAAGCTCCCGTTTTAGTCAAAGACTTATCCGAATCAGCTAAAAAAGAACTTGGAATTCCGGCAACTGCAAGACCAACAGACAAAGTATATAATTCTAATTTCAGAGAATATCCAGATTTAGAAGAACACACTCGTTGGAGCAATGAATTAGCAGCATTTTCAGTGCCTAAATCAATCAGTAGTTTTTTTGGCAGCAAAGGTAAAACTAATTATTCTGAGAAAGATATTTTAAATTTTTTAACCACTTGTTTTGGGGATTTAAGCAGTTCAGAAATGACTTATGTTTTACACGGTAATCATTTAGCTTGGGCAGCGCTTGCTTACATGAGAGGAAATGGTAATGTTGAAGGAGATATTAGTAATGAATTTTATTCATCAAACCCACCTGATTTTTATGTAAAAGATTTAGGAACTGTTCTGCCAATGATGTTTTTTGCATTAGCGAATTTAGGTAAAGACCCTGTAGAATATCATGATAAATTAGATGTAGAAATCTGGGGAGCAAAAGCAGCAGCAGAATACATGCGCCAATTCATGCCTAAGAAATAATTTCTAAACAAAAAAATAGCTTCGCAACTCAAAAAATTCTTCTAACCGAAATACGCTGGTTTCTCTGATGCCATTTGTCTTGCTGTTGCTTTTGAGAATTGGCCTTTTAGTTCTTCGTATGCTTTTTCTATGTCTGCAGTTACGCTTTGTCTTACTTTCTTTAGTGCTTCTTCAAAATGATTCATTGTTACTTCTTTTGCTGCAATGTTTTCTCTTAATGCAAATATTGCTGCTTCTCTGCATACTGCTTCTATGTCTGCACCAACGTAGCCTTCTGTTTTTTCTGCTAGGTCTGGTATGTTAACTTCTTTTAGTGGCATGTTTGTCGTGTGTACTTTAAATATTTCTTCTCTTGCAGTTTTGTCTGGTGAATGTGTTAGTATTATTCTATCAAATCTTCCTGGACGTAATAATGCTGGGTCAACTATGTCTGGTCTGTTTGTTGCTCCAATTATTACAATGTCATGCATTTCTTCTAAGCCATCAATTTCAGTTAATAATTGGTTCACTACTCTTTCAGTTACATTTGAATCCGATCCTGCACCTCTTCTTGGTGCTAAACTATCTACTTCGTCAAAGAATACTATTGTTGGTGCTGTTTGGCGAGCTTTTTTGAAAACTTCTCTAACTGCTTTCTCGCTTTCTCCAACCCACTTGCTTAATAATTCTGGTCCTTTTATTGAGATAAAGTTTGCTTCGCTTTCTGTTGCGATTGCTTTTGCTAATAATGTTTTTCCTGTACCTGGAGGTCCGTAAAGTAGTATTCCTTTTGGTGGTTTTACTCCTAAATTTTTGAATGCTTGAGGATGTTTTAGTGGCCATTCTACTGCTTCTTTTAGTTCTTGTTTTACGTCGTTTAATCCACCTACGCGTTCCCATTTTACGTTTGGAATTTCAACAAGTACTTCTCTTAATGCTGATGGTCTTACTGTTCTTAGTGCTTCTTTAAAATCTTCTTTCGTTACTAATAATTTATCTAATAATTCTTTTGTTATTGGTTCTTCATCTTCTAATTTTAAGTCAGGGAATACTCTTCTTAATACAATCATTGCTGCTTCTTTTGCTAATGCTTGTAAGTCAGCTCCCACAAAACCATGAGTTATTGCTGCTAATTCTTCTAATTCTACATTTTTTGCCAATGGCATGTTACGAGTGTGAATTTGTAATATTCTATATCTTCCTTGTTTGTTTGGTATTCCTATTTCTATTTCTCTGTCAAATCTTCCTGGACGTCTTATTGCTGGGTCTAGTGTGTTCGGAACGTTTGATGCTGCTATAACTACTACTTTTCCTCTAGATTTTAAACCATCCATTAATGCTAATAATTGTGCTACAACTCTTTTTTCTACTTCTCCTCTTGTTTCTTCTCTTTTTGTTGCTATTGCATCTATTTCATCAATAAATATTATTGCGGGAGCATTTTTTTCTGCTTCTTCAAATTTTGATCTAATGTTTTTCTCCGATTCTCCGTACCATTTGGACATTATCTCAGGACCATTAATTAGTACAAAGTGTGCGTTTGTTTCTGAAGCTACTGCTTTTGCCAATAATGTTTTTCCTGTTCCGGGTGGTCCATGCAAAAGAACTCCTTTTGGTGCTTCTATTCCTAATCTTTCAAATATTTCGGGATGCTTTAGTGGTAGTTCTACCATTTCTCTCACTTTTTTTAGTTCATCATCTAATCCACCAATATCTTCGTAAGTGACTTCAGGAACGTGATCTTCTTCGACGGTTAATGATTCTGGGTTTAGAACTACTTCTGTTGCTTCTGTGATTAATACTTGTTTTTTTGGTAGTACGTCTGCAACTACAAATTTTAAGTCTCCAAATCCAAAGCCTCCAAATTTTGCATCAAACATTGGAGAAAGTATATCTTCCATAAATGGGCTTCCGCTCATTGTTGTTCGTCTTCTTCTTGAGCCTCCTAAAGAAATAATATCTCCTTTAACTACTGCTCTGCCTAAGAGTCCTTGTTTGAATAATGTGCTTGATGCTCTTACAATTATTCCTTCTCTTGCAGGAGCAATTACTACTTTTTTTGCTTGTTCAATTTTTATTGCTCTTACTTTTACGTGTTCGCCTATAGAAGTTTTTGCGTTTTTTCTTATAAGACCATCCATCCTGATTAAGTTAAGTCCAATGTCTCCAGGGTATGCTCGGTCAACAATTGCAACAGATTTTCTTCCGCCTTCAAGTTCTACTATATCTCCAGGTCTTGCGTCTATTTCACGCATTAAGTTGCTGTCTATTCTTACAATACCTTTATTTACGTCGTCTTGTATTGCTTCAGCAACTTTAAGAATTAAATCCTTCTTTTCCTCCATAAGTTTGCAAATCCCCCCGACTTAGAATCATTACTCTGCTTGTTCTGGTTTTTGTTCTACTCTTGGTAATTGTAGAGGCACTGGTAATCCCATTTCTCTGCTTAATATTAAAGCAGTGATGTTAGCTCTTGATAGAATCGTGTTAAGGACTGGAATCATTACTTGTTGTGGTACTTTTGTTTTTGCTTTCCATGCATTCATTATGTCTTTAATTCTTTCTTTACTGTCAAGCCACAAAACTTCGCCTACAACATTTATAACTGCTACATTAGGCTGGTAATCAGTTACGAATTCAAAACCAAACTTTACTGCTTCTTGATCTTTACTTTCTAATTCCATTTTTGATTTTTCTATGTTAGTAATGTTAGTATTGCTAGTTACATTTAATTGTCCTTTTGGAGAAATCTTTCTTTCAACACTCAATTTTTTAAATGATAATCCTAATACAGCCATAAACTAAAACGAACTGCAAGGAGTATTTAAATTTTATTGTTTTTTAGAATTTCAGAACTCGCTACGCTCGTTTGAAAATTACTCAGAAAGAGAAAGTATTTAAAAAGCAACAAACATTATCTTTACTATGGAAATTATTTTTTTGTCATTGGTAATTTTAGCTAGTTTTGCCGTTTTATTGAAAAGTGCAGATTATATCATTTTTGGGATTACTAATTATGCAAAGAAGTTAGGACTAAGCGATGCAATCATAGGTTTAGTAATTGTTAGTATGGCCGCTTCATCTCCAGAAATAATAACTTCAATTTCAGGATTCTTAGTTGGTGATTTAGGAGTTGCTATGGGAACAATTATTGGAAGCAACATGGTTCATTTAACATTAATTATTGGAACTTTATCTTTGATTGGAAAAAAAATAAATTTGTCTTCAGAAATATTCAAGGATGCCAAACTAATTATTTTTTGTTTGTTTATTTTGCTATTCATTTTGATGAGTGATGGAACATTATCAAGGATTGATGGAATTATTTTATTGGCTTGCTTTTTTGGATATCTGGGTTTTTTGTGGAAGAAAGAAGGAACGTTGGGAAAAATAAAAAAGAATGTGAAATTAGACAGATTATACATGGACGCACTTGTTTTTTTGGGAAGTCTTATTTCTTTGCTTATTGCAGGACAAATATTAGTTTATGGAGTTGTTAATTTAAGCAATGCGCTCAATGTTTCAAGTTATTTTATTGCATTAGTTTTGATAGGGGTTGGAAGCACATTGCCAGACTTTATGGTGTGCTTGCAGAGCATTAAGCAAAAACATCAAGGAGTTGGCGTAGGAGATTTGTTGGGAAGCACAATTATAGAATTCTTATTATTTTTTGGAATAGTTGCAGTAATCAAACCATTAGTTATTGAGTGGACGAGTGTGATGATTGCAGCAGCATTCTTAATAGTTTCATTCGGATTACTACTGATATTCTTGCAGAATAAAGTAGTAACGTGGAAACATGGATTAGTAATGGTGGGGATTTATTTGTTGTTTATTGGATTGCAATACTATATTTGAGAAAAAGTCTTAAATAATGTTCAACGTAACTGGACATCAATTTCTTCCAATAAACTATCTATTTTATATAGAAGAGTTAATGTTTCGCTCACACATCTTGCTTTTGTATCAATCGCATTTGAAATTAAATCTTCAGTTTCTTTTATTTCTTTTTCAACTTCACTTAATTCACCCGGATTTGATTTCAGCATAATTCGTTCAACTTCTCCTTTTATACCTAAAAATTTTGAATAATTTTCAGCTACCTTAACTTGCTCTTGCATTTCTTTCAGGTATGCTTGAAATATTGCTTTTGCTTCTAAGAATTTAAATTGAGCATCTTTTGCATGTCCTCTAAATAATGATCTTTTTCCTTCAAGAAAAGCATTCAAACCTTTTTTTCTTGATTCTTCCACAGTATCAATTACTTGCAACAATTCTTCAGTTTCTCGCTTAAAATCATTTATGCTAGCAACCAGCGCTTTGTCTTTTTTGAGTTCTTTTTCTTCTTTCAAAACATTAAACCACATTGCAGCACCAGCAGATAAGCTCACTGCAATTATTGCAATAGAAGCATACCCTTTTCCTTTTTTCTTAAACCAATCAATTATGCTCATCTTAAACATTCCAAAAGATCTTAACTATCTACCAATTCATTCCCTTTCTTATTCAACATAAACCAGTGCATTGGTCTGCCTAGTATTGCTTTTAGAATTCCTTTGTTGACGTAATATGTTGTTACTATACCAAAAGTAAATGATGATGCTACCATTGGAACTATTTTTTTTGCATTATTACTTTGTACCATTGATACTGCACTCGAAATTAGTAATCCTGAAGTTATCAGGATATTTCTTCCTAATTCATAGAATAATTTGTACCAGTCGATTGGTGCTGGAGGATGAGTTACTAAGCTTAGGAAGCCAAAAACAAAAAGTCCTGCTAGTGATAATGCTAAAAAGTATCCGCCTACAACTATTCCGACGCATGCCTTGTCTGCGCGAGTTATTTCTTTGTTGAAGAATAATTCTTTAAAGTGTTTTTTTAGTGAAAATATTACTCCGTAAGCCCATCTCATTTGTTGTTTATACAAATCTTTTGGTGTGTAAGGAACTTCTGAATCACATTTTAGCTCAGGCAAGTAAATTATTTTGTGTCCTTTATTTAATGATCTTATAGAGTATTCTATATCTTCAGTTAAGTTTCCATCGTCCCAACCGCCTAACTCTTCTAATGTGCTTTTTCTTACTGCTTCAGCTGAACCGCACAAGAATGATCTCTGCCTAAAATTTTTGATGAAAGGTAATGTTATGTAGTGGTAAACATTGAGTATTGTTGATGCTAAAATTGATACTAAGTTCTGGTTTTGATTTATGAAAGTCCATTTTGCTTGGACTGCAGCTATTTTTTTGTCGTGAATAAAAGGTTGAACAATTCTTTTTAAGAAATCACTCGGAGGAACAAAGTCTGAATCAAAAATAACTATAAATTCTCCATTTGTATGTTTTAACATGTTGTTTAGGTTTCCCGGTTTGAATCCTAGGTTTTTTTCTCGCTTTATCACTTTAACAAGATCATGTTTTTTTGCGAATTCTGCAATTTTTTTTGAAACTAAAACATCATTACTGTCGTCGCCAATTAAGATGTTATACTTCTCTTTAGGATAATCAAATTCTAAACAAGCTTGAGCACATCTTAATGCAACCAATTCATTGTAAGTTGGTATTTGTACAGTTATTTTTGGAGTGTATTCTTCTAATATTGTTTCTTGTTCTCTTTTTCTATTAATCAATACAAAAAAGGTCATTAACAAGAATAATGCAGAAATAATTACAGTTATTACTAAAAATCCGTCAAATACTTTGTCAAAAATTATGTTTAATACGTCAAGAATAGGTCTTCCTAATGCTTGATAAGCAGAAAATACTCGTTCAACTGTTATTCCCCACCAATTGGCCAATGCAGTTACTGTTTCTATAAGACTCACTGTTTTTTCACCTTACAAAGTATTTTTTAGCCCAAAAAGGGCATTTTAACAGGCTGATTAATATGATAGTATTTAAAAATATTGTATATGGGAAGTAAAAAAACACCCCGAAAAGGCTTTTTAGGGTTATTTTTTCTTTAAACATCAAAATTGCTGAGAGCATCATTATTGTAGAAATTATTCCTGAAAGTACTCCGAAAATGCTGTAAATAGAGATTCCCCATTCTGGAATTTTGTAAACAACATAAACTGGTCCGGCAAGACTAAACCACCTGAACAAGTAATTGAACAGATTTGTTATGCTGTCCATGTTGTATGGAAGCCAATAATTTATTTGGTACAAAATAATAGGTAATGAAAGAAAGGAATAAAAGCTCCACCAGAACTGATTAACAAACAAAAAAATTAGTGAAGGTGATTTTTCAAAAAACAAATGCTTATTCTTAACTAAAGATTGTAATGTTCCAACCCACCAACGAGCTCTTTGATTGTACAAACCCATAAAAGTTGAAGGAGCCATTGTAGAACATAAAGCATTACTCACGTTAACTGTTCTGTAACCTGCATTTTTTACGTCGAGAGCTATATCCATATCTTCTGCAAGGGTGTCTTTTTTGAAAAATCCTACTTTTTCAAGAACACTTCTTCTGTAACAAGCAAGCGCGCCAAAAAACCAAATACCATCCTTGAATAGTTTTGAAAAACTTCCTCGGATCATATTATTATAAGAATATTCTATGCTTTGAAAAGCACCCAACAAACCATCATTGTTTTTTACTTTACTGTTTCCTGTAGTTGCTCCAACGCTAGAATCAATGAACGGTCTTACTAAATTTTTCAAACAATCTTGTTCAAGAATTGTGTCTGCATCAATTGTTAAAATAAATTCGTGGGAAGAATTTTTTGCTCCAAGATTTAGCGCTTCTGACTTGCCTTTATGAAGTTGAACAAAAAATTTCGTGCCGAAATTTTTTACAACTTCAATGGTTCTATCACTAGAACCATCGTCAACTACTATGACTTCTATTTTTTCTTTAGGATAATCTTGGCCATAAACAGACCTTAAACATTGAGAAATATTTTTTTCTTCATTATACGCAGGAATTATTACGCTAACATTGGGAGTGAATTTTTCGTAATTGATTGTTCTTTTTATCAAAGCAAACACAAAAACCGTGAAAATGAAGAAAAGAAATAAGAAAACTATGCTAAAAAATATCCCTGAAAAAAACATCACTAAATCAGCCATATATTGCCTCTTTTATTTATAGAATACTTTTAAACGTTTCTATTTATTAAAGTTTCCTATGATTTTTTGCTTCGCAAAAAATTTGAAGAAAAATTTATAATCTTATGATTTTTCTTTGAAAAATCATGACATCAAAAGACATGGCGGTTACATCAATAATACTTTCTGCATTATGTTGGATTCCATTACTTAATTTTGCGATTGCTCCAGCAGCATTCTACACAGGACTAAAGGCTTTTTTAGAAATAAAGAAAAACTCAGCACAGCAAGAAGGAAAACTAATGGCAATCATAGGAATGCTTATTGGGATTTCAGTAACTGTTTTTAGTTATTCTTGGTTGGTTATTAGAATGATTAACCGTTAAGCAGGACTTATTCCGTCATCAACTATTTGGAAATAAATTTCTTTTTCTCCTGCTATTGACCTGTGTTTTTTTAGTATTATTTTTCTTTTGTTTTTGTGGAAATTTTGCAGTTCTATAATACATTTGCTTGAGTAAGCTAGTAAATCTCCGCCTATCATTTTTATTTGTGAATCTTCAAAAGCAGTATAAACTTGGTTAGTCATTAGTATTGGTATTTCTTTTTTTCTTGTGAGTTCTAATAAATTGTTTATTTGGTTCGCCAAAGTATCATTTGCTTCTCTTATGTGATCCTTTATTCGCATTAATCTATACAATGCAGTCATTGTGTCAACAACTAGTAAATTGAAATTTTCTACTTTTTTTATTTGCTCAAAGATTTTCTTTTGTTCTTCTAAATTAGTGGGCTTTAGGAATATCATTTGGTCTAGTACTTCTTTATATCTTGGCGTTAATTGTTTGAGTCGGTCTAAAGAAACTCCTCCTTCTGTATCGACAAAAACAATTTTTCCTCCTCTCAAAGCAACGCTTATGCATGCAATTAAAGCCAATGTTGTTTTTCCTGATCCTGCAGGTCCATAAATTGTTGTAAGAATGTCAGTTTCATATCCACCTTCTAAAAATCCATCCAATAAAGAAGATCCTGTGCTCATTTTAGCCATATTTGCTCATAAATGGATCAAATTTATATAGTTTTTTTATTTTTAGTCTAAATAATGGAACAAAGGGGTAAATACTTGTTATTAGTACTGTTTTTAGTAGTTTTCTCAATAAGAGTCTATCTTTCATTCCAGAATCCTTTACTTAGCTCGGATGAGTCTTATTTTCATGTTAGGCAAGTTGAAAACATCTTAAAAACAGGCAAACCCTTGTTTTATGATCCGCTTTCATGGAATGGCAGCAAACATCATTTTTATGCAACTTTTAATTACTTAGCAAGCTTTTTTGCCTTGTTTATCAAAAAAGAAATTGTTTTCAAAGTATTGCCTCAATTATTTGCAAGTTTGTTATTGCTTCCAATCTATGGTATAATCATGAGAATGATTAAAAATGAAAATTTTGCCTTACTTAGTGCAGGAATGTCTGCATTTTTGCCAATGTTTTTTGTTAACACAATAAATACTTTTACGCCCCTTACTTTTGCATTATTTATATTTTTTAGTTTGTACTATTTATTCTTGGATTTGGATAAACACATTTATTCTTACCTTTTTGTTTTAATTTTGGGCAGTTTTTCACACCCATTAATCTTGCTTTTCAGTTTGTGCTTGTTAGGATATACTTTCTTTTCAAAAACTGAAGGAGTTAAATTACAAAACAAAGAAAGAGATATTATTTTGTTCAGCGTTTTTTTCCCTCTTTGGACTGGTTTTTTATTTTACAGAAATGCATTAATCATGAATTCAAAAGAAGTTGTTTGGCAAAATATCCCTCAACAAATGCTTGACTTGTATTTTCAAAAAGTTTCTTTATTGGATGGCCTGTATAGTATAGGTGTTGTGACTTTGATCCTTGGTTTATATGCAAGCTATAATTACTTATTCGAACTGAGAGATAGACAAACATATTTGGCTTTAGGAAGCATTTTGGTTTCAGGTATTTTGTTGTGGCAAAAAATGATCCCAATAACAACTGGAAGTATTTTAATAGGTATTTTACTTTGCATACTTTCTGCAAGAAGTCTTCAAGACTTGTCATTTTTGATTAAAAAAACAAAAATTTCCACTCATCAGAACAAAATCTTTTCAGGAATAGTTTTGCTTTTTATAGTGACTGCTTTAGTTCCTGGATTTATTGATGCAAAAAACAAAGTAATAAATGAACCCCCGGTAGAAACTATTGTTGCCCTGGATTTTATCAGAAATAATTTACCCCTGAACTCTACTTTTGTTGCTTTACCTAGTGAAGGAAACTACTTGAATGGTTTGGGAAAAGTTAAAAACATAATTGATACAGATTTTTTATTAAAAGAAAGCAATTCTGTTTACAATGAAGTTAAAAGAATATTCTTAACACACTCTGCAACAGAGGCAGTAGAACTAATGAGCAAGAATAATGCAGACTATTTGTTAATAACAAAAGAAGCAAAAAAAGAGTTTAATTTAAAAAAATGGGCTCCCGGAGAAAGTGATTGTTTTGAATTAATTTACGATGTAGGAACAGAAATTTACAGAAAAACTTGCAGAAAGGTGAATACTTTTGAATAAGAAAGTATTTTTGGTCAGCATTCTAAGCTTAGCTTTAATCGGACTCACATTTTTATTAAGATATTCTTTAGATAATCTTCCATTTTATGGAACTGCCTCGTACATGAATAATCTACCAAAAGAAATCTTCTTACCATTTATTTTTGGCATTGTAACCATAGTGATTCTCCATTTTATTACTAAAAAAATTGATTTCGATGAAGATTGCTTGTTTTTACTCATTTTCATAATTTCACCTGCTTTTGTTGGACTATACGCCTCATTGAATAATCAAGTAATAGTGTTATTTTTACTTCTCTTGGAGTTATTTTTCTATTTAAGAAATAACTATTTAATGTTCATTTTTCCTCCTTTAATAGGATTTTTTGAACCACAATTTTCAATCATCCACCTGTTAATATTTTTGTTCTTGTGGAAAGATAAAGCAATAAATTTAGCATTACTATCCACTAATTTATTAACTGTGATTCTTCTCAAAAACTTTTATTTTTCATTTGATTTTTCTTTTATTAAACTAATTTCTGAATTTGGCAGTTTTTACGGAGCGAGTTTTTTTGCTCTTTTCTTATCCATTTATGGTGTTGTAACACACTTTAAAGAGCACAAAAATAGCAAGTTTTTTGTTTTTTTAACACTATTGATGGCCATAATTGTATCATTTAAAGGCTTGGAGATTTTCTATCATGTGGTTATTAGTTATTTTTCTGCCATTGCTTTATACTACTTATACAATCGAGATTGGGAGCTTAAAGAGCTAAAATATGGTTTTATCATATTGTTTTTTGTTGCTATAACTTGTTCAACAATAAGCCAAACAGTTTATTTGAGTAATCTTCCACCACACAAAAGCTTTGAAGTTTATGTTAAAAAATATTTAAGTCCTACAGATATAGTTCTAACTACTAAAGATATGAAAATTTGGATTGATTATTTTTCTAAATCAAAAACAATTGAAGGAAAACAAATTTTTGAAAAAGGAGATTTCAAAGAAATCGATAGATTCATCTATCAAAATAAAATCACCCGCGTAGTTATACCTTCTTATGAAATAGGAATTAAATTCAGAGAAGACCAAGGATTTTTATTTTTCTTAACCAATAAAGAAAGATTTGAAAAAATACTATCCCAGAAAGATTTGCAGATTTGGAAAGTAAAAAATGAATAAAAAAAACAGTCAATGGTTGTTCTCAGCATTGGTTGTTATTGGAGTAATAATAAAACTGTTTTTTTTATTACAACAAAAACCGTTGTGGTGGGATACTAGCGTTTACATAGGAATGACTAAATATATTACGAGTGGGGGTGCACAAGGATTGTGGGAACCATTAAGACCTCCGATTTGGCCTTTGATTATTTCTTTTTTCTCTTTTCTGGGATTACCATTGATATTTTTTGCTAAAATTACACAACTTCTTTTTAGTTTGGGAAGCGTTCTTTTAGTTTTTCTTATTGCAAAAAAATTATGGGGAACTGAAGAAGCAAGAATTGCAAGTCTTCTGTTGTTGTTCACTCCCGTGATTGTGTTTTATGAAGGCGTCATGCTTACCGAGATTCCGGCAGTTTTTTTTGGTGTTTTGGCAGTATATTTTTTAGTGAATGAAAAATATTTTTTAGCAGGAATATTTTCAGGAATTAGTTTTCTAACAAAATTTCCAATGGGATTGATCTTTCTAGGATTGGTAGTTTCTATTATTAGTTTTAAAAGAAATAACATTTTAAAATTGTTTTTTGGTTTTTTAATCCCAGTAATCATATTTTTGTTTGTGAATTTTCTAATTTATCAAGATCCATTATTACCTTTAAAAGAAGGCAGTGAAATTTTCGAGAAATCAAGTTGGTTTTATGAGAAAGGATCTAGTTATTATTTTATAGAATTAATAAAGGAAAACGTTTTTTTTATTTTTGGATTAATGGGTTTGTTTTTTTTGAGAAAAAGAAAAGAGTTGGCATTATCTTTAAGTTTCTTATTTTTATTTTTCTATTTCGGATACATTCCACACAAAGAAGTAAGATTTTATGTGCTCTTTTTGCCTTTTTTAGCATTAGTGAGCGCCAAAGGAATTGCCGAAATTCTTAAGTATAAATATTCAAAATTTATCTTATTTGCTTTGATTATCTTATTCGTTCCTTTAGCTTACGGAAAATTTGTTGATTATTATAATTTTAAAGTTGGTTTCGATGAACAATATTACTCTTTGATAAAAAATTATGACACAAAAGAAGCTTTAGTTTCAGATCCTAGGTTCACACTATTCTCAGATAAAAAATTAGACCTGCTTTATTACAAAGATTACGATGAACCAACAGTTATGAAAAAACTTCGGGATGCAGAATTAGTCATTACTAATACTTGCGATATTGTTTGTAAGAATTGTGAAATTAAAGAAAAAATGTTTGATTACTTAAAGAATAATTTTGCCACAGATTACAAAGAAGAAAAAAACAATTGTACTGTTTTTGTTTTTACTAGACAAACTTGATTTTAATGTCTTCAGTTTCTTTCGGAAGTCTTAAAATATCTGTTGATGTCGTAGTAGAAGCACCCCAAGCATAATGTTTGTCAATAAGCATTGTTAAAGTTTTATTTTTATGCTCATATTTTACATGATTTGATTGTTCTCTTTGATTTAATCCTTCTTTAATATCATAAATATCATGCAGTCCAAAAAGAGAACCATACTCTACAACAAGAACATTTTTTTGTTCATTGTATTTAAGATTTAGAGAAGCTAAAAAGACGTTACCTTTTGTATTTTCAGCCAACAAAATATTAATTCGTTCTTTCAGGCTCATTGTTTAAGCTTAACTATATCTCCTATTGTTAAAGGTCCAGAATGTTGTTTTTTTGCACTTAAAACATTAGTTGAAGCTTCCTCAACAAGAATCACATTGAGTAATTTCTCAAATTTTCTTGCAATCTCTATAGCAGGTTCTATATGTCCGGACTCGACTTTTTGAATAAATGATTCTTTTTCATTAAGTTTTTTAGCAAAATCTTCTTGATTCAAGCCAAGTTTTTCTCTAGCTTTTCTAATAATTTCAGAATAATCTGAAACAATTACTTCAATAACTTCGGGCTTTGCTTTAACTGGTCTACTTACTTGTTTGGGAGTTTCTACAGGCCTATAAACAGTTCCAAACTTTCCGCAAGCCTCACAAACATTTAATTCAGTGCCCTCTACTTTTGCTTTATACAGCCTAGAATCTCTACCACAAAGCTCGCAAACGCTCATAAAACACAATAAAAAGAACAAATATAAAAAGTTTTTCAATTTTTTTGAACTTACTAACGTTCGTTCAAAAAAATTCTATATGTAAAAGTTTAAAAACATTCTCAAATTAGCACATTTAATGGATAAATTTCAAGAGTTAAGAAACAAATACTTAAAATCAACAAAAGAAAAGGTAAGAACTACTTCTTTTAGAGGTGACTTCATATTACAAAGTTTCAAAAGCATCAAAGAACTAGAGAATATAATAAATTTATTATGTTCCAAACTAAGAGAATGGTACGCTTGCTATTATCCTGAATTAGAAAAAAGTGCAAGAAATAATGAAGAATTTTTGAAAAAAATCATTGAAAATCCCGAAAGAAAAACCTCAATGGGAATGGAAGATTGTAATAAAGAAGATACTAGCATTTTAATTACATTCGCGAAAAACATAAAAAATTTATTTGAACAAAAAATAGAATTGGAAAAGTACTTAGAAAAATTATTAGAAGATTTTTGTCCAAACATAAGAGCAATTGCTGGAAATACTATTACTTGCTTAATGATTGAACAGATGGGCAGCTTAAAGAAGTTAATGGGAATGCCTGCATCAACAATACAAATATTGGGCGCAGAAAAAGCATTATTCAGGCACTTAAAAGGAGAAGGTAGAAGTCCTAAATTTGGATTTTTATACGGACATGAATTAGTTAAGAAGAGCAGAGATAACAAAGGCAAAGTAGCAAAATTATTAGCAGACAAAATAAGCATAGCTGCCAAAATTGATTATTTTAAAGGAAAATTTATAGGAGACAAATTAAGAAAGGAGGTAGAGGAAAAAAGCAAGTATTGTTAAAATGGTAAGAATAACAACAGAACACAACGGAAAATTAGTGGATTGGGATCCTTACAAAAGCAAGCTAGGTGCTGCTCTGCAAAAAAAAATAAACATTGATCTAAGAAAAGATGATTATGTTCTTTACTTAGGAGCTAGCACGGGAACAACAGTATTTCACGTAAGTAAAAGATGCAAAGGAGTCTTTGCAGTAGAAATAGCTCCAAGAGTAATAAGAGAACTAGTTTTTGTAGCAGAAGAAAATGATAACATTGTTCCTATACTTGAAGATGCAAATCATCCAGAAAGATATCCTGATGTTTTCTGCAGTTGGCTTTTCCAAGATGTTGCACAAAAAAATCAAGTAGAAATATTTATCAAAAACTTTCAAACATTCACGCCAAGACTAGGAATACTAGTAATAAAAGCAAGAAATGTTAATTCAACAAAAAGACCAGACCTAGTCTTTAAGCAATGCGAAGAAGAATTAAAAACACATTTCAGAATAATAGAAAGAAAGAATCTAGAACCATACCAAAAAGACCATATGTTGTTTGTGGTTAGGAAGTTATAAAAATATTGTTCAAGCAGGAATTATTTGGATTATACCTTTTTCTTCTTTTAATAATGCTTTTCTTCCTGATTTTATTTTTAATTCTTTTATTAAATCTTGAGGTATTCTGACTGCTATGTGCTATCAGGATTTAACTAGACAAAGTTGGGTTTCTATTTAATTTGTGTTGGTTTTGCTTTGGTTCGGGGTGTTTTTGTATGGCAAAATTGACTTATAAGAAGAGAGTTTGGATTGTTAAAAAGTATTTGAATGGAA
>JACRKG010000014.1 GCA_016215315.1 Candidatus Woesearchaeota archaeon
ATGCTGGAAAGTTACAAAAAACAACGTCACAAAATCACAATATTTCGAGAATATAGAACAAATGCAAAATGCCCTAGAAAACTATTGGAGAGAACATAAATTTACGCAAAATTTTATGCGTTATTTATGTCGCTAACTATGAAGGAGATCTTCTCACTGAAAGTGATGTTAAAAAGTTAGTAGAGACTGCAAATTATATAAGAGATAAAATGCTGGTCAGTATCTTGTGGGAAAGTGGTTGTAGAATTGGAGAATTAGTAAATTTACGTATAAAAGATGTAGTTTTTGATAAACATGGAACTATTCTGAATGTTTTTGGTAAAACTGGTGCTAGAACTATAAGACTTATTAGCTCGACACCTTATGTTGCTCAATGGTTGCAAATACACCAAAATAGAGAAGACCGAAATAGTTATTTGTTAATCAACATAGGTAACACAAATAAGGGCAAAAGAATGTCTTATAGTTTAGTGAGAAAGAACTTGGGGTTGTTATTCAAGAAATGCGGAATACAGAAACGTTGTAATCCTCACAGTTTTAGGCATGCACGAGCCACGTTTTTGGCAAATCACCTCACTGAATTTCAGATGAATCAATATTTTGGTTGGACTCAAGGAAGTAATATGCCAAGCACTTACGTGCATATGAGCGGTAAAAATACAGACTCAGCACTTTTAAAAATTTATGGCTTGTGCAGCGAGGAAGATAAAAAAGAATCAATGATTAAACCAAAAAAGTGCCCTAGATGCAGCAACTTGAATTCGTTCGAATGTAGTTTTTGTAGTGTTTGTGGTAGTCCTTTAGATATAAAAACAATAATGGAATTAGAAGAAAAAGAAAAGCAAGTAAAGCAAGAAACAAACAGAAGTGAAAAAATAATGCAATTACTTCTTCAAGATTCATCTTTGAGGGAGGTGTTACTTCAAAAACTCACAGAATTGAAATTGCAGAGCTTTTAGAAAGAAGTGACTTTTTCAAGCAGTATTTTTTTCATAATTTCTTTTTTCTTGAGCTCTATTTTTTCTTCTGCTTGTTTTTCTAGTTCTTTTAAGATTTTGATCCATTCAGGGAGTTCTGGATTTTCTCTAATTTTATCTTGCATCCTAACACCTCACAGTATAGCTTGTCAAATTTTAGCAGGAATATTTCCTGCTTGTTAATTGCCAAATCTTTCAAGAATGCTGAAACAGAGCTGTACTTATGCATTTTTGCATTGCTTTTTATGAGCTCTTTCTCACCACGGGTTACTTTAAATTTAATAAAATGGTTCGCTCTTAAGCTCATGGTGCAAAATCACCCCTGCAAAAGATGCATTAACAAATACAAACTCGGGAATTACCTGTCTTTGCAGGTATTTCAAAGTTTTACCGTTAATTTGTTTTTTTAGCGCAATGAAAAATTTTATTCTCTGTTGCACTAAAAAGTCTTCTATTGCTTTAAGCTTTCTTAAACTTTCGTAAAAGGTATCTTTTCTAATTTTCAGCACTAATTCGTTAAAAGCAATCTCTTTTCTCTGCTGAAATAGCTTAAGCAATTTCAATACAGACTTATCTTGTTTGGTCTTCAAGATCAAAATTATCGCTCTCATGAAACACCTCCTTACGTTTTGCAAAAGGACAGCCAGTACACGCAATTATTGCCTTTTCTTCATCAACAACATCTTCTTTGTAAACCCTACCGTATTTCGTTTTTTTGTAAAGCGTATTGAGGAAGATTTCTTCCATCTTCCCCCCGCACATTTCACACTTCATTTTTTTCACCCCTTTCTCCCATCCGCTCGATTATGTAGATGTCTACACTAAATTTTTGGTTCATTAAGTCCGCGTATTTTCCTAGAAATTCTATTGCTTGAATGTCCATGTCTTGCAATAGTTCTCTTTTTTCTCTGATCTTCTTTCTTAATTCATTTTTGTCTCTGAAGTTTCTAAAATAGCTTAGTTCTTTGTATTCTTTTTCTAGTTCAGGCAGTACTAACATTGCATGGTTGCATTCTGCGCTGAATGTTTTGCTTTCTGCTGCTGTTTGTTCTATTCTTTTTTGCAGAAGCTCTTGTGTTGCTTCTGCGATTTTTTTGTTTTTCATTATTTTTTCCAACATTTTTTTCACCTCATTTGTTGCTACTAAATAGTAGTGATAATAGTAATATTTATTAGTTTCGGTAAGTTTCCTTAATAAACAGTAAGGAAATCAGAAAGTTTATAAACAAAACAAACTTTCTAGCATCATGAAGAAATATTTAATCGACAAAAAAGGATACTACGTCATAGGAATCCCTAAAAAATGGCTAAAAAGAAACACAGTATTAGAAAGCAATTATGATACTGTTGATAACAAAAGAAAATATTTTGTTGACTATCAAGAATCAGATCACGAAATACTAATTTCTCCTAGTTCCGAAGGTGCAGGCATTTCTGAAGTAAAAGGAAAATACACAAAAATTAATGCAGACAATATTCCTAAAACTATTAGAAGATACATCGCTTCTCTATATAGAACTGGTTATAACAAGATAAAAATTACTTTTTCTGACAAAAAAATAATGAAAGAAATAGAAGACATCAAAAACACACTATTAGGAGTAACTATTGTCGAAGAAACAGAAAAAAGTTGCGTGATAAAAATCAACATAAGCTTAGAAGATATCGATTTCAAAAATGCAATTAAAAGAGCATTCATAGTTCTGCTAAGAATTGCCAATAACACTTACGAAGGCATAAAAGAAAGTAATACCGCAGAAATACGCAAAATTGTCGAGTACGACAAAGAACTCAACCAACAAACAAACCTTTGCGAAAGAACCCTAATCCAAAAAGGATTCAAAGAACTAAGAAAAATACCATTCCATTACTACTTAGCAAGCCAAATAGAAAGAATAGGTGACGAATACTCAAAACTTTGCAAAGAATACTTAACAGGAAAAAGACTACTCAAAGAAGAAATTAAAATTCTCGCAGAAACAAACAAACTAATAGAAAAATACCTGTTCAATTATACAGTTTTTGATCCCGCAAAAATTGAAGAATTAGACCAAGAAATAAGAATTACTCTCAAAAAAACAAAAAACCAACACATCCACAGCATATTAAATTTATTACTGATGAATATCACCCTAATTTATACAACAAACATAAGCGAAGAAGGAGAAAAAGAAGAACTCACAGAAATTAAAAACTAATTTAGAACTTCACTAAACTCTCTTAAGATTTTAAGCATTTTTTCAAAAGCTTCACTATCTCTAGCTAAAAGAACTTTATTGCTGTATACTTGTTTTTTTTCTTTAGACTGGTACTTTTTAACTTCTTCTACAGGATTTAACAAACCATAAGGTTCTCCTCTGTGGTTCGTAAAAATTGTGTTGGTTAATCTTGAGAATAATGGTGTTGGACCTATGTCATGTCTTGCTAAGCCTGTGTGGAAGAATGTTCTCCAATCTTTATTGCATACTCTGCTTTTGTGATTAACACATTGTTTATCAACAAGTATGGGGTTATTTGGAAATTCTTGTTCTAATAATTCTCTTAATTTTTCGCTTAAACCGGGTTTTCTGAATACTTCCCCACTGACATAAACTACATCTTTAGGCCAATCAGTATCTGCTGGCCCTAACCTTTGAAAACCAGTTTCTTCAGTAGCAACATAAGTAATTCCTTTCAAAGTATTATGCTCCACTCCAGCAACACATTTTTCGTCAACGTAAACTCCGACTAAAGCGCCAAAATTAGGTTGTTTGTTCTTAAAACTCTTAGTTCCATCCAAAGGATCAATCAAAATAACTTTACCGTTACCATTGTATTCTCCGCCAAATTCCTCACCGAAAATATTAAACTCAGGAAAATATTGCTTGCAAAAATCTCTCAAGAATTCTTCACTTTCAGTATCTGCAACAGTAACAATATCAGAAGAACCTTCTCCTTCATACTTGCTGGTTAGTCCTAAATCACCACTATCAAGAATTCTACGTTGAATAACTCCTGCACCTTCCACAGCTCTAACGAGCAAATTTCTTGTTTCTTCAGTCATTTTAACCCAGTAATTGATATATTTTTATAAACTTAATTGTCGATTAGTGTGAATCTTCATTCATTTTTTATTGAAAAATCCTGTTCTTAAACTTTTAAAATATTTTACTAGTGGATTTGTTTTTTCTAGCTCTAAATAACCTGTAGTAGTAAAACCGCTTAAATCATAACTTATCACAAAGCCTCTGTCAATGAAAGTTTTTGCATCTAATTTAACTACTGCGTGACCATCATCAAATTTTTTCTCTAGAGTTATTGCTGTACCGTCTCCTTGGTCTTTAAGCACAAAATATCCTTTCGTGAAGACTATTCCTGGGGGAGCGCATCGAGCAGAATTATTTTCTAAATCGGGTGTGCGGAGATTGCCCGCTCTAAATTCTTCTTCAATTAAACGCACTACTTCTCCAGCTCTATCACCAAATTGTTTTATTAATTGCAACTCTTGTGCTTCATCTAGTCTTTGCATGGCCATTCTAGCTTTGTAGCAACCTTCTGTTAATTCATGTACTGCTCTTGTTTGAGTTCCCATAAAAATACCATTTGGAGGGGTTTTCAAGTGATAATATCTAGACTTTTCTAAAACCATCTTGGCAGTATCAGCATCGCCTAAAAACTTCAATAAATTGGCTAATGAATCATAAAAACAACCGTTACCATTTGTAAACCCTTTATTTGTTGCAGTTGTCATTTTATACTGCCACCTCTGCAAGTATTCCTTCTTTTATTAGGTCTGCTGTTTGTTTTAGTGCGTAGTTTGTTCTTTCTTTTTGGTTTTCGTTAGTTAATCCTCTGTTTAGCATTCCTAGGCTTACTCTGAGCATTTTTGTTGCGTGGAATAATGCGCTTGCGTGAGCGTGTTCTTCTCCACCAAAACGAGAATACATATCTTGTTTTGATTGGTCTATTACTTCTTCGCTTAACTGATTGTACGGACAGTATAGTAGTCCTGTACTTCCTATTATTGGGTGTGCTAGAATAAATTTTTCATGATCTATGTATACTCTTTCTCCGTTTAATGTTCCTCCTTCTAGCAGGATGTTTTGTGCTCTTAAATCTGTAGGAACAATGCTATCACCTGTATTTTGCAGCCTTTCTGCTAATTGTAAAGTATGCAAGTTGTCAAGAATGAATTTTGCACTTTCTTCATCAATTCCTTCGGTGTCTAGTTTTGATAGTTCTTTTCTTAACTTTTCAATTCTCGAACCTAGGTATTCGCCACTAAAACTTAAGTCTAGATTGGATTTTATGTAATAACTTTTTGCTTCTGTTTGTTCTAGTACTCTTTCGTAATCATCTAGAACTTTTCGTAAAAAGTCTATTTGTTCTTCCGGGTTTGCATTTTTTAGTAATTGACTTGCTGGTTTTCCATGAATTCTTTCAAAAACATTCTTTTTCAAGTCACCGACAAAAATTTTACCAAAAATTTTAGGAACTCTTATTGATTTACTTCTTCTGAGGATTCCTGTCATTATGCCATCATAGTCTGCACTTTCTTGATTACTATAACTTTTAACAACTACTTCTTTACCGTCAAAAGTTGTGAATCTTACTTTATGACTGCTTCTTTCTCCACAGCGAGCCCACTCAATAATTTCTGGAGGGCCACTAGTGAATGCTACAATTAATTTGCTTCCAGTATAATCTACATGACTGATTGTGTTTCCGCAAAAGCTGTTGTATTCTTTTCTCAGACCTTTCATTCCTATTTGGCCGTCGCTTTCTTCAACTTCTTTAGCAATTTCACTGGTGATTGCTTTTCTAACTTCTTCATTGCTTAAATCAACTTTTTCGTGACCTATTCTTTTCAAGATATCAACTATCCCCGCGTAATGTTTGTGTTCTCCTAATTTGTTAACAAAATTTCTTAACAATTCTGCATTGTTTTTGAATCCTTGGAGGAATTTAGCAAAAGTGAATGGTTGAATGTATCCTTTTAGTGCATAATTTTGTAATTTTTCAAAACTTTCCTCAGGACTCAAAAATAGTTGAAAAGCATTGTAATAGCCTTTTACGTGCTCTTCGTTGCTGAAAGCAGTAAAGCGAACACTTTGTGGCTTTTCTTTATTTGTTGCTTGTTGGTCAATTATGAACTCAATATCAACGAGGTCAACTAAACCATATTGCGTATTAAGTCTTTTGATTTCTTCAAAACTGCCATTAACTTCTGCTTTCTTGCTTATTAAGTTAAGAATTCCTGCTTTTGCTTGCATCATTTTAACAGGGTTATTAACGTGTTTTTTGATTAATAATTCATACAAGTGTTCCGTACTTACTTCAGAACTTCTTTTATCTGAGCTTGAAAGAATAGGATAATTTCTGGCAAATCTTAGCAAAGGACCATCAGCACTAGAATTAACCAAATCTTCCAATAACGGATGCTCACAAAACTCTTTAACTCTTTCTGGATCGCAACGTAAAACTTCTCTAAAATATAAATCGGCAGTTCTCTTAAGAAGTAAAGGATCGCTAATACTTAGCAGAGTGCTCATTACTTCTTTAGCTGTTTTAGGAGTTCCAAATCTAGTATAAATCATGTAATCTGGAACATCTTTTCCAATTTCCTGTCTTCTAATTTTAGTTCTTATCATAAAACACCCTTTTGAGTAATAATAAACCTTGAACTATATAAATCTTTCGTTTTTTAACTACTTGAGAGTGGTTAATTTTGTTGAAATCCTTTGTTTTTCGAAAAATTTATATATGTGTTATAACATATCAATTGATATGTTAGAAAATATTAACATTATGGATTTTAGAATTTTGAGTGTTTTCGTTCCTGATTTTGCTCGTATTTATTCTATTAGGGAAATTATTTCTACACTTGGAATTAATTATTCTTACGGGTTTAAGCGAATCAAGGAATTAGTTAAAAAAAATATTCTTTTGGAAGATAAAGGGAGGCATAGCAGCAGAATTAGTTTTAACTTAAATAATCTGAATAATATTAAACTAATTTCCTTTGTTGAAGAGCAAACGAGTGAAAATGTTGATTTTGTTAAACTAAAACTAATTATTCAAGAAGTTTGCTCTATCGACCCTTTTGCTTGCATTGGTCTTTTTGGAAGCAGAGCTAGCAGTAGAGCTAAAAAAGATTCAGACTGGGATGTTTTCATTATAAGCTGTAAAAAAAAAGAAGTTGAAAAATTATGCAATTTCAAAACTTCCATTTACGAAAATGTTCATTTTCAAGTTTTCTCTTTAGAAGAATTCAAAGACAGCCTTGAAAGTCCTGAAGAAACAGTAATAAGACATATTATTAGAAATAAGAAAATATTATATAACCCACACCCATTTTACGGAATTATCCGCAATTGGCAGAGGCTAACCTATGCTCCAACCCAAAGAAATTGAAGAAAAATATACTGAATTAGTGAATAACAATGCAATTATTGAAAACACCACAGTCCTTTCTAATTTGAAGTTTTCTAAAGCCGAAAACGATCTTGCTTTAGCAGACGGATTACTTAAAATTTCTATTAAGAAAAATGCATTATTCGGGAACAAAACATTCTTTGACTGGGTCATTGTCGCAAGTTACTTCAGTATTTTCCATTCAACACAAGCACTTTTAGGACTAAAGAAAGTAAAAATTATCAAAAGAAGACATGAAGCAACTCTATTTGCTTTCGCCAAACACTTCATAACAACCAAAGAACTAGAAGACGAACTCTTCTTTATTTACGAAAATGTAGAAAACAAAGCCAAAGAATTATTAGACATCTTTGAAGAAGAAAAAAGAAAAAGAGGACTATTCCAGTACAACAGACTATCCAGAGAAAACCTAGAACCCGCCAAAGAATCACTAAACAACGCCAAAAAATTCGTTGACACAATAAGATTCATCCTATCAAAAAACAACATGATATAAAAATGACAAACAAACCACTCAAACGTTTGAGCGAACTCGCAAGTCAAGAAAATCAGGAAAGAAAAAAAACAATTAAAATTCTAAATTTTGCCCAAAAAATAAACCCCGCCTGTCAACTTTTCAAAAACTCTGAGTTAATTAGCTAATTACATCTAGTTTTATTTTGGTTAATTTTTGAGGGGATTTGGTCGAAAGTATTAAAAATCTCTCAAGATTGTTAGTCTTATATAAGAGTAGGAGGCATTAAAATGAGCAATTGGAAACCAAATAAGAAATTACTTGATGAAATAGTAAAAACTCTTGAGAATAGTTCAGGCATAGATATGCCGATAGTTAGAATGGGAGATAGAGTATTTTCCACCAGAGATATATTAAAAGAAATACAACAAGGAACAGAATTAGGAAAAGAATATGTAAACAGTTATGAACAACTTGAAAAAGAAACCCTTGGAGAAGAAGATTTTAACAAAAAATATAATACTTAGTTAAATAAACAATTGAGTGAATGGTTGAAATGAGTTTATCAAAAACAAAACTTGAACAGATCCGTGAAGATTTTGAGAAAGAATATTACTTTAAGCCCCCTTATGATTCTTACATTAATGGCACAGGTCTTGTTCCTCTCAAGGAACTCAAGAATTCAGGACAAAAACTCAAATTGAAAAAAGGCGAATCTTTAGACGATTTGTGTCTTCACGTTACACTTTCAAAAGAACTTCCTTCTAATGTGAAGTTGCCAGAGTTGTATAAGAAAGTCAGAGTTTTCTATGAAATAATAGGAGAAATAGAGTTAGAATAAAAATAGGTGATTAAAATTGGAAAAACTCAAAAAGTGGCAAATAATTATAAACTAATAAGTATTCTCTTAAATCAAGAGGTGAGATTGTTATAAATTTACGGGGTGCAATTATGTCAGAACCGCTAGAAGGATTGGTTAATGATGGAGATAGAAGTTTAGTTGACGATACTGGCAAAAATGGTAGAGATTCAACAAAATATGAACTATGCCCAGAATGTGGAAATTATGCTGTGTTAAGATGTGGAGAAGTAAAAAGATGTTATAGTTCCGCCTGTGATGAAGAAGATTACTAGGTATTATAAAAACTTAAACACAACACAATAATAAGTGATTTGATATAAAGATTTAAATTCTGAGAATCATTACTGATTTATGTTATGGATAAGAACTTGTTAAATTTGAATGTTGGTGATATTGTTAGAATTAATAGTGAAACTTTTACTGTTAGAGAAAGGTCGTTTCATGAAAAACCTAACGAATGGGAGCCTGCAATAACTAGGTACGAGTTTGGTAATGATTATGTTCTTGAGTTTAATGACGAAACACCTCACTTTTTCAGATTAATAACTAAGAAGGGTTGGTTCGGCTTTACTACAACAACTAGTAAAAATGAAGTTATAAAAGAGATTAAAATCATCAAGAAAAAAAGTATAAAATAGGTGAGTTTTGAGTTAACCAATAGATATTTTTATAAATGTTCTTTACTTTCTAGTTCTTTAAGGTGGTTTAAATGATTAAATATGAATTTCAGCCAGATTCGGAAGAAGTTTATTCTTCTAAAGGAAATTATCGTTTAATTATAGTTTTAAAAGAAAATGTTGATCCGAATGTTGCTAGAAAAGAGTTAGAGAAA
The DNA here is from genome assembly GCA_016215315.1 of Candidatus Woesearchaeota archaeon. Taxonomy (GTDB): domain Archaea; phylum Nanobdellota; class Nanobdellia; order Woesearchaeales; family ARS49; genus JACRKG01. The sequence goes on from JACRKG010000014.1 coordinate 9,540, forward strand.
TTAACTGATAATATTGGTTTTGTTAAGTATTGGAGAAGTTTTAATGGTTTGAATTGCAGAACAACGAAAGAAACATATGACAAATTATTCAAAGATCAACAAGGGAAAAAAGTAGTACATCTGAGTTTAGTTGATTTAATTGATAGTATAACACCTGCAGAACAAAAAGGTATTGCTGTAGATTAAGGCATAATTCACCGTTTGAATATATTTTATTGCTTTGTTGAATCTCTTAATCTTTTGTTATTTTTTTCTTTTTTTGCTTGTTTTGTTGGCGTTATTTTTACAAACTAACTCTCAGTATTATTACTATTATGCAAGAGTCAAAATTACTAAAAATTTATATACTTGTAAAATCATTCTGTAGATATGGGTGCAGAGAGAGATAAAGAATTAAAAGAAATACTGGTAAATTATAAAAACCTTGTTGCAAAAGATAGTTATTCTTCTGAAGAAACAAGACTCTATGAGCTTAAGCACGGAAACAAACTTTTTATGAACAAACCTTTAAGTAAGTGGTTTAGTGCTATTCGAATATTTCTTAGAATAGAAGAGTTAAGACTCGAAGAGCGATTAGAAAAACCATGGGAAGTCGATTCTGAGTTCTGGAAAGAGTCAAAAGACCCTTATGGTCCTGGTGCTCCTTGGTGGGAAGACGAATCTAAAAATCTTGATTAATTCTAATTTGTAGAATCCCTCGTTTCTTACTTAAAATGAAACCTTTAGAGATTTACAGATTAGCTCAAACTTTTCGAAAAATCGACAGGCAGGGTTTTTTAGGAGGGAAGAATTAGGTTGTTTTTCAAAAATTAAAAAAAGAAAAAAATTATTTTATGGCAGGATTAAAGTGGCTTGAGTTTTTTAAATAACGCCAGTAATAGCCGCTCTTTCTTCTAGGATGACTGTCTTTGCTTCCAGAAGGTCTTCCTAGTTTTTTGCCTTGTAGTTTTGCTCTGTGTAGTCCTTCCATTGTGCGTTCGCGAATTAATGAACGTTCAAAACTTGCAAAGCAGGCAAGAATTTCAAATTGCAAACGACCAGTTGCCGTCGATAAATCAATGTTATCACTGATACTTATTATGTTGATATTTTTTCTATAAAGTTCGTCAAAGTCCATAATAAGTTCCTGAGTACTTCTCGCCCAACGATCCAACTTGAAGATTAAGAGGCCGTCAACTTCTCTGTTTCTTAATAGCTGTAAAACATGCTGTTTTACTGGCCTTGTTTTACGACTGCTCATAGTTTCTTCAAAGATTTCGTACTGCCATCCTTGACGATGAGCGTACTCAACTAAACGAATCTTTTGATTTTCAGTCGTCTGTTCGTCAGTCGATACTCTGCAATAGATTGCTACTTTCATAAATCCACCTCTCTGACAGTAATTCTGCCGTGCAATTTGGCTCTTTCAGCTGATTTGGTGAGAATACTATCGAGTTCTTTATTCAACGCCTGCAATAAATCTTTACCCATTTGACAATTGATGCTTGCAAGTTTTCTTCTAATGCTCGATGCTGAGATGAATCCTTTCATTCCCTTGTTTGAATTATTCATGATTCACCTCAAACATCTATTCCACGAACTGTTTTTCTTCTGTTACATTTAGTTCGATAAATTGCTTTTACTATCGCGCTTTCTAAAAACTCGTTAAAGCGAGAGTAAAAATCTACTCCAACTTGACAACCTAGTTCGTTAATCTTGGTCTTGATTGTTTGTTTTTTAATAAACCAAGACAAATTATTTTCTTGAACTATATTCTGTTTCACACTCGGTGTAACAGTTTGTGTTGTTGTGTTTTCCATTATTGCACCCCCTAACAAATTTTTTTGTTAGTATAAATTAAACGTCTCTTCCGTAAATTGTTTTTCTGCTATTTTTCATTGCTCTGGAAATTGCTTTACTTGTGAGGTATTCTACTTCTTGATTTAGTCCTTCTATGAAATCTATCCCTAGGCAAATGTTTTTTTCTTTTAAGTAATCTTTGATTTGGTTTTCTTTCACAAAGTTTCTCATTTTTCACCTCTAAATTGATGTATTTATTTTTTAACATAGTTAACCTCTTTTAGGTCATACCTCGAATTTTTTCCACTTTCGAAGCCTGGGTTTTCTGCGTAATTGGGCGCGCGGGTTCTGCTTTTTTAGCTTCAAAATGTAATTTCAAATACTTCACAATGCTTTGTCTGTTGAATACTGCAATGTATTTCTGGTAATGATAATTGTATCTCGAGTCTGTTAGTACAAATAGTATTCTGTTATCAAATTTTGGTACTAACTCTTTTAATTTTTCAAGGGTTCTATCGACATCTGGTCTTATGTTACTTCCAGTTTCTACTTCTACAGCCCATTCTTGTCCGTTTAATTCAAAAATTATGTCTGGGTTGCTTGTTTCAGATATTTCTACTTTCAACCCATAACTTTTTATGAAGTCTGCAAGATTATGAACGATGAATGAACTTTCTGGCCCTTCTCGATTTCTTAATTTTACTACGAATCTTGTTGATTTTATTTTTCCCACAGGAACTGCGTCTACAACTACATAATTTTGGTCAAGTAAGTAGTCTTGTTGGTCTTTTTTTAGGTCTTTAATTTTGTGATATGATCTTGCTAGCAGGTGGAAGTATTTTGCGTCTTCTCTTTCTTCTTTTTCTTTTTGTGGTTTTGTTGTTATCAGTTTGTGTTCTTCTTCTGTGCTAGTAATTTTAACTGGTTCTCTGAAATCGTCAAAAATCATTATGCTATTACCAATATCCGCGTTTAACAGTAAGCTTTTTTCTTCTTTGTTTAAACTGAATACTTCATTTAGTTGTTTTATTACGTTAGGTTTTTGTTTTAATAAAATGGTTGTTGAGCTGTTTGCTAGCACTGCTTTTCCCACCTTGTTAGCTAATAGGTCTTCTACTTCTTGACTTATTAGGAAGACACCCATTTCGTGTTTTCTGCAGGTTTTGATTATTTTGAATAGGAAGCTGTTTTCATCAGTCTTGTTGATTAGACTCCATGCTTCATCTACGAATAAGATTTTTCTTCCTTCAGTTTTCCTCATTTTGTTGTATAAGAAGTCCATGATTAAGTACATCGTTACTGGCTGAATTACGCTAGGTAAGTCTTTAAGGTGGAAGCAGACTAAATTTTTTTCTAAGTCAATGTTTGTGTTTTTGTTTAAGAATTTGAACGCTCCGTTAACAAAAACGCTTAATCTGAAAGTTAAGGCTGCGTACATGCTTTTGTCTGGAGGACTTTTTGCTTTGGCTTGCTTTGTTTTCAGTACTTTGTAAATGTCTTCTAATTTTGGGAAAGGGTTATTTTCTGTATTTTCAAGATATTTTTCGTAAACTTTGCTGGTTGCATCATCTAGAGCGCTTCTTTGTAGGTCTCCTAAATTGGTAAACATTAAGTAAAATATTTCGTGTAGTGCTAGTCTTTTTGTTTCGTAACTGTGCCCCATTAAGTCTAATGGGTTTATGTGGTTTTTTCCTCCCATTCCTATGGTTATTACTTGTCCTCCTATTTCTTCAACCGTTTTTTTGTATTCTCCTTCTGGATCGATGATAAATACTTTCTCTCCTTTTTTGTGAAAACGTTGTACTAATAATTTTGCTAAATAACTTTTTCCTCCACCTGAAGAAGCTAGAATTACTCCGTTGTGGTTTGGTAGTTTGAAGATGTCTTTTTTTACTGGTAGTTTATTCTCGTTTTCACCGAATAAAATGCCGTTTTCATCCTCTGTATAAAATTTACTTGTAAACGGGAAGAATGCGCTTAATGGTTTTGTTGTTATGTTTCTTTTGTGTTCTAACAAGTTTTGACAGAATGGTAAGCAACTTTTGAACGCTTGCGCTTGCAAGTATTTTGGAATTTCTGGAACGATTAGTAAACTGTTTAGTTCTCCGATGACTGTTTGAGTGATTTCGTCGAGTTCTTTCAAATTTTGGCCCTTACAATTGACGTAAAGGCTTATTAAGAATAACTTCTCTTCTCCTTTTTGCAAATCTTCTAGAACTTTGCGAGTGTCTGCATGTTTTATTTCTAGTGCAGGGTTTGTGCTTCCTTGATTTTTGATTGTGTAAAGGTCTGCTAATTGTTTTTTTAATTCATGGTTTAACTTGATGGTTAATTTTTCTATGCTGAATGGTTCTACGTGAATGCTTATGTCTATGTCTTTTTGTAATTTGATTATTCTGTTTAAGAAACCAAATTCTACACTTCTCGGATAACCAACAGCACTGATTACTCTACAATAAGTGTCGTCTTGTTTTAAGTAGGTTTTGTAGTTCTCAATTTTATTAGGCGATAATAAGTAGTGTGTGTAGTCTTTTTCTAATTCTTCAAATTTTACTTCAGTATTGGTTTCTTTGAAGAATTCGTTAAAAACACTGATAATTCCTGACTTCTTCAGTATTCTTGCTTTTAAGCCTATTTCCTTAAGCCTTTTTATGACAAAATTTGTTTGTAATTCCAAATCTTTAATTTTTGGAATTATCAAGTAAAAATTTCTTCTATAAGTGTTATTTTCTTTATTAGTTGTTATTAAAAATTGCACTGGAAAATCTAAGCCATTAAGGAATTTTTGAAATCCTATTCCTAAACCTTCTCTTTCTAACTCACTCTTCATAGTTATGTTTAAAGGCTCAATTTGAAGAATGCTCAATTCCTTACTGAAACCTTTTTCTTTACTCTTAAGAATCAACACATCGTCTTTGATTTCCTTTATGTTCAAGTACTTTTTCATGAACTTATCTTCACTTTTTACCTTCCTAAATCTTTTATACGATAAGTAAGTTTTGATTTTTTTATCGATATCTAAAAACATTAAACCAGCACCAATTAGTGCAATTATTGCTGAGCTTGCTTGATTTATGATTACGTATGGGTTTTTGATTAGGATGAAGAATGCTGGTGCTATTGTGAAGAATGCTGTGAGTAATTGTTTCCAGTTTAGTCCGAAGGCGATTATTTCTTTGTATTGTATTTCTTGCGGTATTTCGTAAGCCATTCTTTATTACCTCGTTGAAAAAATTTTGAAACTAGACTTAATCAAAGTGAATGAAATTGCAAAAATTAAAAGTAAGTCAATCATGAGAAATCCTGCAGTGCTCATTAATATTTGATATTCATCAAAAATGTATACTTTGCTTAGGATATTGAATATTTTTAGTGTTATTGCACAAAAGACACTGATAAACATGTTGGTCATTAGGAAATTTAGGATTAAACTTCCGTATTGTTTTAGAAAGTCAAAGTTAAAGAATATTAATCCTATTGGGAGGAATACTACTCCTACGCTTAAGAAGAAGTATCTTATGCTTAATAGCATTATTGTTATAATCAAGATTATGAGATAAAACAGGTATGTTGCTAAGTTAATTATTGAACTCATCACTCCTCTGAGTTTTATCTCGAAAAAACTAGTGCTAACGCTATTAAAGAACAAGTCAGTTAAGTTACTGTTAATGCTTAATAGTGATGTGTAAAAGTAGTAGGTTAATGGCAATAAAACCAGTATTATAACTAGTTTCTTGAAGGTATTTTTTGCATTTTCTCTCTCAATAATATTATTGCTGAAAGTTACAAGTTTAATTATTGTTATTGCAATAAATATTGTTGAAGTGAAGGCGCTAAAACCCATAGTGAATAACCACGCGTTGTAGAATGAATCAGTTCTAGCGCCCTCAATCAACAAATATTTCACTAAACTCACTAAAGGTCTCACGGAAGTATTAAACAAATTCTCAACATAATCAGTTAAGCAAGCAAAAGGATTAGTCAAACCACACTCACTTTTTGGTCTATCATTGTGGCCGGCACTAACTAAAAATGTGCTCAAAAGTAATGCTAAAATTAATAAAAAAAATATTTTTTTAATTTTAGTTGAATAAAAAGTCCAATAACACAGGTATTGCCCACAACACTCCCAAGCCCATTACTGAATAACTGATTTTGTTTTTTGCTTCATCACGCTTCTGCTGATTATCCCCTCCAGTAATCAATAATGCTGCACCCCA
>JACRKG010000006.1 GCA_016215315.1 Candidatus Woesearchaeota archaeon
AAACATTAACGACTTCTTCAAACACTACAACACCAAAAGACTACACATGAGCCTAGACTACAAAACACCACAAGAAATATGGAATGAACTCAAAAATGTCTAGCTGTTTTCAGATGTCTAGCAGTTTCCGGATAACAGAATTATGTTTAAGTTTGACTTTCTCGCACTTAAAAAGAATAAAACCGTGAGTTATTGTAAAATTTCATAATATGACTTGGCTCTATCTTTGGCAAGCCATAATTTGAATGGTTCTGCTTTTGGAGAAGGAATTGATTGAATTAAATGTAATATTGTTTTTGTATTAGCACAGTCTGTTTCACGAAATTTTCCATCCTCTGCGGGAAGTTTCAACTGGTGACAATTTGTCACCACTTCACTTTTTCCTCTCTCAATCTTTGACTTAACTTATTCCAATACTTTCTTGCTGTTTGAAAGTTTATTTGTTCTGATAAAACAGCCACAACATCTATTACTGAAAAATACCATTCATCTTTGTACTAAATTTTAGTATTTTTTTGTTGTCAAAGACTTTTCTAGTTTTTATACTGCGTTTGCTTTTTCCCCTAGCCGAACGCTCGCTTTTTGTGCTTGTTAAGTTTTGTTCTGCTTTTAGCGTTCGGAACAGTGTGTCAAAGCTGCGCTTTGAAAATTGATAAAAGAAAAGTTTTGCAAGTGCACTTACAAAACTATTCTCTTTTTTCTGGATTCATGATGCTGCCGCCACAACCATTAAAAAAACCAGCACGCACACAATTAACGGCGGTCTGAGCTAAGAAAGTTTAAGAAAATTAAAAGACCAAGCAGAGTTATCAACATAGTAATCACCAGAAAACATAAAAAAAATCAAAGAAAAAGAAAAAAATAAAAAAAAAGTTAAGTTTCCTTAACCGTATAATGGACTGTTTGCACCAGTTGGGCCCGCTCTTGAAATTGCAGGTTCTGTGCTTCCAACCCATCTTTGTTCTACTGCGCTATTTCCGCCTCTTGTTAATCTAGCACCATTATCGCCTGTATCAATCCTGTAGTATGCTTGACCATTTCCAGGGTATGCTACATCGTTTCCCCAGGTTTGAGTTTCCCAGATTGGACTTCCTCCGAATCTGCCCATTCCTGACGGGTCATAATAGCCTGCTGTGTTTGCTACTTGTCCGGTTGATCTTGCTCCTACGAACAATAAAACCAAACCAACGACTGCAATTACAGCCACTATTCCTAGGATGACTAGCGCTAGTCCTTTTCCTTCATCAGCCATAAATTATCACCTCATTTAGGCTATTTTATATTATTTAAATGGTTTTTCGTAAATGCCATATTTAAATATTCTCATACTGCAAAAAATATTATGCAATTTATATGTTGCAGTATCTGTTTTTGTCGAAAGTTTTTAATAATGAAGGATTTTTGAAAAACAAAAAAGATGTTGAAAATTTTAAAGATCAGAAAAAGGGATGGTTCTTTTGAGTTTTTTGAAGAGGAAAAAATACAAAAATCTATTGCTAACGCCCTAAAAGATACTAGGGGCGAAAAAGAAGTTTACAAAGCCAAGGCAATAACTAAAGAAGTTGTTGAATTCTTAGAAAAATACACCTTAAAAGACATAGTGTTAACACATAAAGATGTTCAGGACGTTATATTTGATGTTCTTAAAAAGTGTAAAATGCAAGATGTTCTTGAAAATTATTCTAATTACCAAAAAAAACAAACCAATCTTACATCATTCAAAACTTATGCAAACATAAGGGATGATGTTGGACTAACAGAAAATGCTTTAAAAGTACTCGCAAGAAGATATTTGTTAAAAGATAGTAATGGAAATATTGTTGAAACACCTAGAAGGCTTTTTGAGAGAGTGGCAAAAAATGTTGCTTCCATTGATGCAAAATATTCAAAAGGGGATGTAAGCAAAACAACAAAAGAATTTCTTGATATGCTTACCAATCTTGAATTCCTACCTAATACTCCTACATTAATGAATGCAGGAACTCCATTACAGCAATTAAGTGCTTGTTTTGTCCTGCCAATAGAAGATAATTTGGGAGAAATTTTTACAACGCTAAAAAATAGTGCATTAATACAACAAAGTGGCGGTGGAACTGGATTTGATTTTTCAAAATTAAGACCTAAAGGAGATATAGTTATGAGTACTAAAGGAACAACTTATGGCCCTTTAAGTTTCATGGAAATATTTAACAAAACAACCGATGTAATAAAACAAGGAGGCAAACGCAGGGGAGCCAATATGGCCATCATGAGTGTTTACCACCCAGATATTAAAGAATTTATAGCAATGAAATCTCAAGACGGCATAATGTCCAATTTTAACATTTCTGTAGCAGTTGATGATCAATTTTTTGAAAGGTTAGAAACTGACAAAAGAATATTTTTAGTAAACCCTAGAACAAAAAAACAAGTCTCAACAGTTGATGCTAAAGAAATTTTTGATTTAATTGCAGAAAATGCATGGAAAACTGGTGATCCTGGATTAGTTTTTATGGACGAAATAAACAAATACAATCCTACGCCAGAAATTGGCAAAATAGAAGCCACAAATCCTTGTTCAGAACAACCATTGTTACCTTATGAAAGCTGCAACCTTGGAAGTATTAATTTAATGAAAATGTTCAGCAAAGATAAATTTGTTTGGGAAAAATTAAGAAAAACAATAATAACAAGCGTCCACTTTTTAGACAACGTAATTGATGCAAATAAATATGTAATTCCCGAAATAGAACAAATGACAAAATCAAATAGAAAAATAGGTTTAGGAGTGATGGGATTTGCGGAAGCACTCATAATGCAAAAAATATCTTACAATAGTCCTCAAGCACTTGATTTTGCTGAAAAAGTAATGGAGTTCATACAAAAAGAAGCTCATAAAAAAAGTGAAGAATTAGGTAAAGAAAGAGGCAACTTTCCAAACTTTGAAAAAAGCACTCTAGCCAAAACGCATAAAACAATGAGGAATGCAACAGTAACAACAATTGCTCCAACAGGAAGCATAAGCATACTTGCAGGAGTATCCAGTGGCATTGAACCTTTATTCGCAATTTCTTTTGTAAGAGAAGTAATGGAAGGAACTAAATTATTAGAAACAAATGATTTATTCGAAAAAATCGCTCACGAAAAAAGTTTTTACTCAAAAAAATTAATGACAGAAATAGCAGCAAAAGGAAGCATTCAAGACATAAAAGGAATACCTAATGACGTCAAAAAATTATTCGTAACTGCATTAGACATAATTCCAGAGTGGCACTTAAAAATTCAAGCAGCATTCCAAAAATATACAGATAACGGAGTAAGCAAAACAATCAACTTACCAGAAAATGCAACAGTAGAAGACGTCAAAAAAGCATTCTTATTAGCACACAAACTAAAATGCAAAGGAATAACTGTGTTCAGATACGGAAGCAAAAAACAACAAGTACTCTACTTTAACAAAGACGAGAAATACTTAAACGTAAAACAAGACTTTGCAGGCGGATGCCCTGGACTTGTTTGTGTTGTTTGACATATTCTTTACGTAATCTTTAAATACTCCTATTTCCATAAGTAACTAACAGGAGTTAATGAAAAAAGAGAAATCCTGCGGTGCTGTCGTCTTTTCTGGTGATAAGTTCTTATTAGTTAAACATAGCAAAAACAATAATTGGGGTTTTCCAAAAGGACACGTAGAGCTAGGAGAATCCGAAAAAGAAACTGCAATTAGAGAAATTTGTGAAGAAGTAGGCACTAGGGTTGAGCTCATACCAGACTTCAGACAAGAAATAGTCTATTCACCAAGACCAGGAAAAGAAAAAACACTTGTTTTATTCTTAGGCAAAACCAACAACAAAGAATTAATTCTAGACACAGAAGAAATATCAAATTACAAATGGCTAGATTACGGACAAGCATTAATGCAACTAACTTTCGAGAATACTAGAGAAATATTAAGAAAAGCGTATGAATTTTTGAACGAGTAAATCACTTTACTAATTCTACCGCATCCAAGCCAGAAAATTGTTCATCTCCAGTTAAAAATATCATATTGTTCTTTTTTGCGTAAGCATATCCAATACAATCTGCATAGGATAATTTCTTTTTCATATTATTTAATCTAAATTTTAAAGCCTCAAACAATATTTCATCAGCTAACTCCACAACACAGCACTTAAATTGGTAATAAACTTTTTTTGCTTTGCTCTCTCCAAAATCTCTAAGCACCAAAAAATAAAGTTCAGAAAGGTTAAAGACCGTCAAAAAAACAGGTTTATCCCCATATCCTGCATAGCTATTTCTACCTTCAACTAAAGAAAAAAGAGCGTACGTATCAAAAAAATATCTATTTAATCCCATCCCTTTCTAGCCTCATCCTTTAATTTCTGAGGATCTTCTTTCCACTCAGACAAAATTCCGAAAAATTCTCTGGCTTTCGGTCTTTTTTTTATCTCAATTACTATTTTTTCACCTACATTGATATGTTCCTGATCTACAACTTCTTTAGGAATTATTATGCCCATTGAACTGCCCCATTTCTTTGTTTTACACTCGATTTCAATCACCATAAGTTAAATATAACTTAGTTATATTTAAGCATTTCTGTTGTATGCGTATAACCTAGGAAAATGATATTTAATAAAAGTCTTTCTGGAAAATTTTGGGAAATCTTCTAAAAAAATAAGAAAATTTTCTAAACAGGAGAGAAGAATTTCAAAAAAATAACAAAAAACTGAAAAATTTCTAAAAATGTTAGAAAATTTACAACACTTCTTTCAACGCTTTAATCGCAACTTCAACTTGTTTATCATCAGGCTCTCGGGTTGTTAATTTCTGAGTCCATAATCCTGGTTTGATTAAGAATTGCAAGAATTTGCTGTTAGAATATTTAGCACTCAATTTAGTAATTTCATATCCAACTCCACCAATTAGTGGAACTATTATGATTCTTAACAAAATATTGTAATACCAAACATTTGTTTTAATTAAAGAGAACAAAAATATACTTACCACAATTATGAAAATAATTAAACTAGTACCGCACCTAGGGTGCAAAGTTGTAAAACTTTGCACGTTTTTGACAATTAATTTCTTCTTTGCTTCAAAACAATGAACTGCTTTGTGTTCAGCACCGTGATACTGAAAGATTCTTTTTACATCACTGAAAAATGCAATAATTATTACATAGGCAAGAAAAACAACTAATCTAAAAAAACCATCAACTAAGTTAAATAAAAAACCTGTGTGACTTATGAAAATTTTAGTGAACAGAAAAGGAAGTGCTACAAAAAACAAAATTGTTAACCCCACTGAAGCAAAAATCGTCAACACTAATTCTTTCTTAGATAAGTGTTCATGTTCTTCTTCTCCTTGCTGGTCCGCACTCCAAGCCATCGATTTCATTCCTAAAACAAGCATTTCAAACAAAAAGATAATCCCCCTAACAAAAGGCAATCTCAACAATTTATTTTTTTCAGTTAAAGAAGAATACTTTATTTTTTTAACAACAATTTTTCCATTAGGCTTGCGAGCAGCAAAAGCTACTTTGTCTTTACTCTTCATCATCACTCCTTCAATGAGTGCCTGTCCGCCGATGTATTGAGTCATGAAAAGGAAATATCCTCATATATTTATAAAGCTAACCAAAAAGTTTTACTGCTTTTGAAAAAAATAAAAAAAAATTAATTACTTCTTTCCCTGAAATCTTTATCATATCGTATTGCTTTTGTTATTCCTTCTTCTAATGTATCTGCAGTTAATGTGGGAAATAATTCTAGCATCTCAGTACCGTTTGCATAAAATCTTCCTTCAAATTCTTCAAAAGGAGTTCTGTCTCCTCCCCCGCCTATCCCCCAAACTGGTTGTTGGTAAGCAAACTGAACAGCTCCTTTTGAATAATTCCAACTCAAGTAGTGAGCTACTTCATTGTCTGGATCTGGATCGTATAAATTCTCACCAATTACTCTGCTTTCTCTAAGGAATTCAGCTAACTTGCTGTCTGTGTGCAATTCAAGTAAAAGCGCTCTTAGAGAGTTGTCTCCAGGGGAATTCCTGCTTGATATTTTATATTTCCCTTTTTGTTTCGGTGCTTCATTAAGCACTTCATGTATGCTTCGTAAATGATTTCTTGTTGTTTTTTGCATTTTTCATCACCAATATACAGAAGTTATTACGGTTTTATTAAACTTTTTTATTAAAATTTTACAAAAACAAAGAAATAGAATTATTAAAAAAAGTAAATGAAAAAATAATTAATTTATTTTCCTCTCAGGTCTCTATAAAATTCTTTAGCATCTTCTTTAAAGTCTCTTCCAGCTTCTCTTAAGTTTTCACTGGCTTCGCTTGCTTTTCCTTTTACATCACTCCAAACTTTAGTTAAGTCTACTCCTCTTTTGTCTAATTCTTTTTTAGCATAAACTCCAGTCAGTACTAGTGCAGGTACTGGACCCATAAACATTCTTGAGCCTATAAATAAAATTGCTCCTTTAACTCCAGAAGTATTAACATAGTTTCCTACGCCTTCTGCTTGTTTTAATTCAGTTTTGTAAGCTTCCAAGAATGCACTTCTCATTTGTGCTACTGTTTCTTTATCTGTTGATATGTTACCGGCTACTTGTGCAACTTTTCCTTTAACAGCTCCTAAAACTTGAGTGTGATATTGCATTAGTTCTGTTGAGAAGTTCTCACTTGTTGCAGCGTGAGTTACTTCGTCAGCAACAGCTTTTTCTAAACCGCTAACTGATTTTACTTTGTTACCTGCAATTTTTTCTACTATGTCACTTTTAATTCTTAAGTCAATATTTTTATCTTCACAAACTAATTTTCCTAATGTGTAAAGTTGGTATAATTTTCCTTTTGATTCTTTGTTTGCTTTTGAAAAGTTAGGTGAAGGATATTTTTGTTCTAAGCTGGTTCCTTCAAAGAAATCACTCATTGTTGTATTAATTTTTTTTCCTAAAGCATCGAGATAAGGATCTGCAACGTCATCATAAAATTCGTTAACGGTTCTTCCTTTAAGCACTGCTTCGTCAACTCCTTTTTTTGCTCCTTTAATTCCTCCTTCAACAGTTCTTCCTACAACGGTTGCTGTTCTGCTTGCAACATCAGTTGCTTTATTAAAAAGTTTTCTTCCGAAAACTTTTAAATCAAAACCGGTTTGTGGTGTGTTATTTTCTTCGTTTTTATCTTCAAATAATTCGTTTAAGTTGTTTTTAGCCATTTTTAGTACCTCAATAAATTTTATAGTGCATTTAAGAGAAAAAGAATTATAAAAGTAACTTTTTATTATTACTAGGATTTTTCAGTTCCTGAAAAATCCTTAAAGTTTAAAAATTTGACATTACTAACAAGCTCAAGGAGTTAAAATGAGCTTAGCTGAGAAAATATTGATAGGAACTTTGACTTTAGGTATTGGAGGTTTAGGTTTTATCATAATTAAATCAGTTGAGGAAGGCTCAAAAATGAACAAATTTAGGGAAGTTTATAACAAAGCAATACTCAAATATGGCGATTTAAATTTTGACCAAGTTATTTCAAAAGAAGAAATGGAAAGATTTGACTTAAGAATTTTAGATGGAAAAAATGTTTTTTACACTGATGGTTGGCCTAGATACCCGAATGGAGAAAAAGTACCTCCAGAAATAGTCACTCAATGGGTTGAAGAATACGTTAAAAAACAAGAATAAAAACCAAAGTAAACAAATTAACTAATATGCCAAATAAAGAAGAAATTATTGTAGGATCTATCATAGGAGGATTTATTGGTCTTATAGGTTTTATTATATATACAGGAGTGACAGAAGAAATGACCCGAAACAAATTAAATAAAACTTATACTGAAGCACTTTACAATTATGCAGATACAGATAGAAACCAGGTTATTTCGCCACAAGAAAAAGAAGTTTTTATTGAAAGAATAGTTGAAGGAAAAAATGCAATTTATATTACTGACGATAAAAGATACCAATTCAGGTTCAAAGATACAGGAAAAGGAGTGTCAGATGCAACTTTAACAGAGTGGATTGACGAGTATGTTGCAAATCAAAAAAAATGGAGCATATTCCAACAATAAAATTTTAGAATTATAACTTTTTCTCAAGAAATATCACATGATTATTTAATTTGTCTTTTTCTTCAAAACCAACAATGTTAAACCCATTGCTTAAAGCAAATTGTAACATTGGTTTGTATTTATTTCTCGTCTTCATCTTAATGCTTTTATACCCAACTGCTAAAGCCCAGTTTTCTTGAACTAATGCTAATTTTTTTGCAACACCTTTTTCTCTATGCTCAGGAATTACTCCACCAAGCCAGGAATAAAAAGAACTATCTTTGTAACGATCATATCCAACTTTAAAACCTAAAGGAGTTTGTTCTTCGTAAGCAATTAATATCAAGTGGTTTGTTCCTTGAAGTCTTTTTGCGTAATCATCAACTATGGGTTTGTTTAGTTCTGGAATTAAAGAATGAATTTTTACTACATCATCAATTGTTCCTACACGAACTTCTATTTTTGAATTCATGAACTATAGAAATTGGAAAGATTTTTTAAAGGTTGTAGTATTCTAGTATTTGTTAAATAAAAATGCCAATTTATTTTCAATATGGAAACAATTACGTTTAAACAAAAACCCGACGAAGAAAAAGAAATTTTTGAACTGCTCCATCCTATTGTAAGAACTTGGTTCAAAAATAAATTCAAAAAATTAGCATTACCACAACAATATGCAGTGATGGACATTCATTCCAGAGAAAATATTTTAGTAACAGCTCCAACAGGATCTGGAAAAACGCTTACAGCTTTTCTTGCAATCATCAATGAGTTAGTCGACAGTTCAGACAAAGGAATATTGCAAGACAAAATTTATGCAGTATACATTTCTCCATTAAAAGCACTAAACAATGATATTCATAAAAATTTGATAGAACCATTAATGGAAATTGAAGAATTGTACGGAAAAAGATTAGGTATACGCGTTGGTGTAAGAACTGGTGATACAACTGCTTCTGAAAAAACTCAGATGCTTAAAAGACCGCCTCACATTCTAATAACTACTCCTGAAAGTTTAGGAATTGTTCTTTCATCAACCAAATTTATTGAACATTTGAAACATGTTGAATGGTGTATTATTGATGAAGTTCATGCGTTAGCTGAAAATAAAAGAGGAGTTCACTTATCATTATCTCTTGAAAGACTTCAAAATTTAGCAGGACACATGTGCAGGGTTGGTTTGAGTGCAACAGTTTCACCGATTGAAGAAATTGCAAAATTCCTAGTTGGAGCAGAAAGAAATTGCAAAATTGTTGATGTTCAGTACATGA
Organism: Candidatus Woesearchaeota archaeon; assembly: GCA_016215315.1. Classification (GTDB taxonomy): domain Archaea; phylum Nanobdellota; class Nanobdellia; order Woesearchaeales; family ARS49; genus JACRKG01. The sequence goes on from JACRKG010000006.1 coordinate 9,298, forward strand.
AAAAAGTAGACATACAAGTAATGAGCCCTGTGCCAGAAATGATTGATTGCCCTCACACAATGATGCATAATGAAATGTACAAATTACTTGATAAATTAATTCAAGAAAATAAAACAACACTAATTTTTACGAACACCCGAAGTGCAACAGAAAGAGTTGTGGATTACTTGAAAGATAAATTTCCAACTAAGTATTTTGATAACATAGGTGCACATCATGGAAGTTTAAGTAAAGAATTAAGACACAGAATGGAAGATAGATTAAGAAAAGGAGACTTAAAAGTAATCGTGAGCTCAACATCATTAGAGTTGGGAATTGACATCGGATTTATTGATTTAGTAATTTGTTTAGGAAGTCCTAAAAGCGTTGCAAGACTTTTACAGAGAATTGGAAGAAGCGGACATAAACTTAACGAAACAGCCAAAGGAAGAATAATAGTAATGGATCGCGATGACTTAGTTGAGTGCGCAGTAATGCTAAAATGCGCAATGGACAAAAAAATCGACAAGATACACATTCCAACTAATTGCTTAGATGTTTTATCACAACAAGCATTTGGAATGGCGTTGCAACAAGACTGGGAAGAAAAAGAATTATTCAATTTAATAAAAAACAGTTATTGCTACAAAAATCTAACCTGGACACAATATCAAGACATTCTCAGTTATTTGGCTGGTGAATATGTCGATTTAGAAGAAAGACATATTTATGCAAAGATTTGGAGAAAAGAAGGAAAAATAGGCAAGCGAAGCAGAATGGGCAGAGTAATTTACATGACTAATATAGGCACCATTCCTGATGAATCATTCATCACAGTAAAAATAGGAAATCAAGTAATAGGAAAACTCGACGAAGCGTTTCTAGAAAAATTAAGACCCGGTGATGTATTCATACTTGGAGGAGATACTTATCAATTTAAGTTTAGCCGAGGAATGGTTGCACAAGTAAGTGCTAGCGTAAGCAGACCTCCAACAGTTCCTTCATGGGTTAGCGAAATGCTTCCCTTAAGTTTTGATTTAGCAACAGAAATAGGAAAGTTCAGAAGATTAATGTTTGAAAAATGTGCTTTGAAGAAATCAAAAAAAGAACTCATGAAATTTCTAAATGAATACTTGTACGTTGACGAAAAAGCAGCCAAAGCAATCTATTCTTACTTCAGAGAACAATATGATTTTGCACAAATCATACCTAATGATAAATTAATTTTAATAGAACATTACGATGATGAACGTGATAAAAAAATAATCGTTCATTCTTTATTTGGCAGAAGAGTTAATGATTGTTTAAGTAGAGCAATTGCTTTCGTGATTTCAAGAAAAGAGCATAAAACTGTAGAAATGGGAGTCAGCGATAATGGATTTTATTTAAATGGAGGAAACATTAAGGATGCACTAGAATTGCTGAAAACAGATAAGTTAGAAATGGTAATGAAGCAAGCAATAGAAAACAGTGAAGCTTACAAAAGAAGATTCCGCCATTGCGCAGGTAGAGCATTAATGATATTAAGAAATTACATGGGAAGAAAAAGAAATGTAGGAAGACAACAAGTAAGCAGCATGATCTTAATGTGTGCGTTAAAAAGAATCAGTGAAAAATTTTTCTTAATAGAAGAAGCAAAAAGAGAAGTACTCGAAGACGTAATGGATATTGAAAGCACAAAAAAAGTATTAACAGCAATAGAAAATAAAGAAATCGCAATAAAAGAAATAAACACATTCATACCATCACCATTCGCATTCAATCTCGCATTACAAGGCTATTTAGACGTCATGACAATCGAAGACAAACACGAATTCTTAAGAAAAATGCATGAATTAGTAATGGGAAAAATAGGATTAGATCCAAAGGAAGAGAATAAGGAAGCGTAACTTAGTTTACGGTTCACAGTTTGCAGTTTACAGTATGTACTGTGAACTATGAACCATAAACTATAAACTTTACGTCGCGTCTGTTGATTGATGTTGTCCAATAAATCCTACAACTACTTTGTTTTTTGGTTTGTCGTAAAAGAAAGCAATGCTTATTGTATATCTAGGATCTTTAGAATTTCCTTTTCTCATATGTTCAGATAATGCTCTTCTTTGTCCTTCATATGTTACAAAGTATTCATTCTCAAATCTACCCATTGTCGAAGGACTTTGATTTGGTTTATAATGTAATCCGGTTTGTTTAAAACAAGACTCAATTAAGTCTTCTCTAAGTTCTCCACTTTTAACGCTTCTATAAGTTGTAGCAAGCCATTCTAAGCCTTGGAAAACTTGTTTTGGATCTTCATATAAGCAATTTTTTGCTCCGGCTTCTGCTCTTCCTAAAATCAAAACTCGATCTTCTGAATAAATTTGTTTAAATGCTTCAACTGCATCTTTTACTGTTTTAAAATCATAGATAACTAAAGATGCTTCTTCAACATCAGTACTTTCTTCTTTAGCACTATCAAGAACTTGTTGTAAGTGAGAAACTCTTACTTCTAAACTTTGAACTTTCTCAAGTAATTCTCTCTCAGATTTTTTAAATGCTTCAATTTCTTTTTGTAATTTTTCATTCTCTTGAGAATATACTTCTGCAATTTCACCAAACTCTCTTTGTTCTGCTAATTGTGCAACTTTGTTTTCTAATTTCAATCTTAGAATATCTTCATAAGATATTTCTGATCTTCTTGATATTGAGTACTTAGCGAGTTTCTCTAATAGTTCTGAGTGAAATAATTGACCTCTCATAGTATTTCTTCCAGTTAAACCTTGAGGAGAAAACAACGGGTGAATACTTTCTTTTTGTCCTGGTTTTATCGGCCAATAAATTCTTACAGCACCATTATAACAGTTCATTGATTTGCCGATTATATCTTCCATTTTAAAAGAAGTAAATCTATCTCTTGCTACAAAGACATGAGCTAAACCTGTAAGCGTATCAGCAATTTGCTTTGGATCAACAATTGGACGATCAGAAAAGTTAGTACAACTTATAAAAACCAAAGGAAGCGTTCTATTTGGTTCAAATAATAAATCAGCAAAACCTCTGACGTCTTTAATCGTGACCACTTGAGGCTCTGTTTTGATAGGATATGCATTATGACAATCAAATGATTGAGCGAGCATTGGAACTAATAAAGGTCTTGAAACTTTATAATCTGCATCTGGACGAAGTATTCCATCAGCCCAGCCATTAGAAACTTTAACACTAACCTTATGAGGTTCTAACTCTTCATCCTTTAAACAAAAAACAGTACGCCACTTAAAATCAGGATCCTCTCTATCAGCATGCTCAAGAGCTAACGAAAACAAAGAGCGATCTTCCTGATTCAATTTAACAACATTAACAGAAGCATCAGGAAAACTTAAATCAGATTCTTCGCCAAGTTCTTGAAAAGCAATGCTTTTTCGAATTCTCCTGCTTAACCATTTATCTAAAACTGTAAGAACTTCTTCTAGTTTAGGCTTTTCTTCACTAGTTCCTATTGAAAAAGAAGCATGATAAATAGTTTTCATACCAGACTCAAAAACTTAAGAAGATTTATAAAGCTTTCGGTAAAAACACCACTCATTAGTGATAAATAATCAAAAACAAGAAAAACGCTCACCTCAAAAAGTCTGCGAGAAATTTATCACACCACTTAAGTCAAGGTTTATAAATGAACCATCGATCTTAGCTATAAAACAAAAATGGCAACAATCAAAATAAAAGAATATGAAATCACCCCCGTTACTATTAGTAATTCCTTCTCTAGAAGAGCAGTGCAATACAAGAATAGCATCATTGAAACACTAAAAAAATAGGTGTTAAAGAAGACCATATTTTTATTGAGGTTGAAACAAATGCTTTTAAAAATGCTCCTGCATCTGCTTCTTGGTACATTGACGGTCATCATTTATATTACAGTTATAAAATTGCAAAAAAATATGTTGAAAATTTAGCTATTGTTTTTACAGTAATATCTCTTGAAGTTAATGCATTGCTAGCAGGACAAAAAACTTTTGAAGAATTTATCAGCGCATTTACCGAAGACGATGATGTTGAAAAAAGTCGTATAGAAGCAAGAGAAATTTTAGGAATTGAAAAAGATGTTACAGATTTTGAAGTTATTGATGCGAAATTCAAAGAACTAGCTAAAAAAGCTCATCCGGATATGCCCACCGGGAACACAGAACAATTCAAAAAAATTAATCATGCACATAAAATTTTAAGAAGAGAGTTAAGATAACTGTAATTTAGTTTGTTTACCATCGAAAATGAAATCAAAAAGTGATTTTCCTAAACTAAAAAATCCTTCTGTTTTAAGTCCAATGGCAGGAGTTACAGATGTTGCTTTTAGAACTCTTGCTAAAAAATATGGCACTGGAATGACTTACACTGAATTCGTGAGTAGTTCTGCAGTAGTTAGAGGTAATAAAGATACTTTAAGAATGCTTGATGTTGATCCTTCAGAAAAACCAGTTGCGGTACAATTGTATGGAAATAATGTTGAAGAAGTTGTTGAGGCTGCTAAAGCTGTTGAAAAAAAGTTTGACGTGATTGATGTAAACTGCGGATGCCCTGTTTGGAAAGTGATTAAGACTGGTGCTGGCAGCGCCATGCTTAACAATCCTGAATTGATAGGAAAATTCGTGAATAAATTAGCATCTTCTGTTAGCAGACCCGTAACGGTTAAGATTAGACTTGGAATTAATGATAAAAAAATAAATGCTGTAGAAGTGGCAAAAGTAGTTGAAGATTCTGGCGGAGCAGCAATTGCAATTCATGGAAGAACACAAAAACAAGGATATTCTGGAAAAGCAAATTGGGACGTAATAAAAGAAGTTAAAGAAAAAATAAACATTCCAGTAATAGGTAACGGAGACGTTTTTACCCCGGAAGATTTCAAGGAAAAATTAGAATTTAGTGGTGTTGACGCGATAATGATTGCAAGAGGAGCTTTAGGAAATCCATACATTTTCAAGCAAATAACTGATTACTTAAAAAATGGAAGTTACAAAAAAGAAAACAGAATACAACAATTCTTTGAGTATTTAGAATTAGCAAACAAATACAAAATTCCATTCTATTCAATTAAACTAAAATCAGTTGCATTCACAAAAGGATTTGTTGGCGGAGGAATATTAAGAACAAATTTAAACAAATGCAACAGCACAGAAGAAATTGTTAAATGCATGAATGAATTTACTGATACTAGTTCATAGTTTGCAGTTTACGGTTTATAGTGCAGGTTTAAAGTTTACAGGACGTACTGTGAACTACAAACCATGAACTATGAACTAGTCAACATATCTCTCCGCAAACTTGAACATTTTATCTTCAAATCTTTTGCAAGCGTCATTAAGTTCTTCTTTAACAACTTCATCATTCCAGTCTATTTTGTAATTATAAGGTACTTCTGCATTCCATTTTTTAAGATTATTATATCCATAAATACAAATAAACCATAATTTTGCAAGTGATTCTTGTTTTGTTGGAACGTCAAAGCCTTTTTCTTTTAAATCGTGAATAGCATGACTTAGCAGAGTTATTCCATCACTAATTTTTAGTTCTTGAAGTTTTTGATTGTAAACTTTTATTTCTCTCATTCTTTTAAATTCTTTTTCTAAATCTGCATTTTTAGGAAAATATTCCATTCCATGAGTAGGATTGACAAAACCAAACTGCATTTCCATCACTCTAACAAATTCTTCTCCACCGCCATTAGAGTATTTCCAACCATCTGCAACATAAACTGTTTTAGCTTTCTCTTCTAACACTCTGAACCACAAAAACATGCAATCATTTTGAGACCAACCTCTTTTTTGTGCTTCTATATCTGCAGGAATAACTATTTTATTCTTAACTTTCTTTTTCAATTTATCATACAATTTCTTGATTGCTTTTTTATTAGGTTTCACAACTTCTTTACCTAATACTTCAGGAAACTTTTCTTGAAGTTCTTTAGAATTTTTCACACCATACTTTCCCAACACATCATAAAGTATTTTTCCAGACGAAACTGGCATACTGATATAAGACAAATCTTCTTCTTTTCTGAACTCGCCAACTTGTTCTAGAATAGCTTCAAGATTAGGGCTGTTTTCTACTCGCCATGCATCGTTCTCCCAAACACCCATTTCAATACAATTCCTGAAAAGGAAGTATAAAAAGCTTATGATAAACTTTTGCAAAACAATGGCTTTGCCAGAACTTGCAAAAGTTTTCACGAAAAGTATATAAATAATACTTCCAGTAAGTCTTCTATGAGGTGGGTTTTAGTTATTTTACTCTTATTGTTAGTAGCATGTTCTAGTCCTACTAAGGTTTCTATTACTGGAACTCCAATAGTGCAAATAGAAAAAGCCATTCCTGAAAAAACTGACGGCTACTTACTGTTATTGCTTAATCCCATAGAAAATGGTGAATTAGTTATTAGAAACGTCCAAATTCATGACGGCACAAACTGGATAAAAATAAGTGATTCAATAAAAAAAAATAAAGAAAAACCCGTTGTGTTAGCACAAGGAACTGTTCCTTTTAAAGAATACCAGTACGTAAAATTTACTATTGATAGTGCTAAGTTTGAAGGGAAGGCTGCTTCACTTAATTTCCCTCAAATAGTTCTTCCATTAAAATTTAATTTGACAAAAGATTTCACTGTGCTAAGTTTTGATTTGTTAAAAGGAGAATCGTTAAAAACAAAAGAAGACAAATTAATGTTCTCACCAGTCTTCAGAATTGAAACACAAAACGCAATCGATGTACAAGTTGAAACAGACAATACAGTTAAAACATTTGATAAACAAATATTAAACACAATTAAGTTAGGAATGAATGGGAAAGGAGATTTTACAACTGGCAACGAAGTTGTTCCTGAAAAACCAAAAACTTCTGCACTATTAGAAGACAACCCTAAAGAAATGCAGATTGATTACAGCAAATATTTAGAAAACAAAGGAAAAAATCCAGAATTACCAGAAATAAAAATAAGCATTTATGAAAACAGACTAAATCCATCAGTAATAGAGCTTAAAAGAAATAATAATGTTACACTTGTTTTCGAAAATAAATGGGATAAAATATTAGGACTTTCTTTAGTAGGACTAAATGGTAATTTGCTAATAAAACCTGGCGAGTCATTTAATTATGAACTACACCCTAAAGAAGAATCAAACTATAATATTAATTGCATGTATCCTTGCTGGGGCAGAGAAGGAAGTAATTTAGGAATAATAAAAGTAGAAAAAGAAAAAGTCATACCACGGTATGATTAAGACAAATACCTCTTCAACAAATCTGTAATTGTTATTATTCCTACAGGAGTATTGTTATCTAAAACTACTAAACTTGTAACACATTCAGTGCAGATTTTATTTGCTGCTTCCAAAAGAGAGTCCTTTGGAGTGCATGAAACACATAGTTTAGTCATGAAATTTTCTACAGACACTTGGCCATCGGCAGTTTTTTCTTTAGAACCACCACTTTGGTTAGAATAATTTCCACCTCTCATTTTAGAAAGGTTAGCTGACTGCCAAACATGAAATTTTGCGTACAAATCAACATAAGTAACAATTCCAACTAATTCTCCTCTCAAAGTTGTTACAGGAGCTCTATCAACATGTTCATCCTTCATTCGGTGAATTACTAAACCAACAGGATCTTTATCAAAAAACTTAATTAGTCTTTTATTAGTTAATAGATCGCTTACTTTAACTCCTTTGAAATCTGCCTTAATAAACGGAATTAAATCGGATTCTTTAACAATGCCTAAAACTTTTCCATTCTCAAGCACAGGTAACACTCTAGTATTACTAGCTAAAAACAATCTAGCCATTTCTACCAAATCAGTATTAGGGCCTAAAAGAGGAACATGGTTTAATATGTGTTGTACTTTCATCTGGCCAGGATCCATTTTTGTTCTAACTAAAAATTTTTTATCCGCATAACCCGCATATTTATTACCTGAAAACAATAAAGCATAAGTTTCATTCTGATGAAGAATTACTCCCATAAACTTAGAAATATGATCATCAACATTCAACTTTATGTAATCTGTCTTCATTAACTCTTTTGCTGTTACCATTGAACACCTCGTTTAATTGCTGGTTTCATTGTTATATTAGTATATTTAAAACTTTTGATAAAATAGTAATTTTAATAAATACAACAAATAATTAAAGCTGAAAAGGGTGGATTAAATGAAGTTTCACGCAGAAAACATTGAAGAAGTTTTTAAGAGCTTAGAATCATCACCTCAAGGACTAAGTACTGAAAAAGCAAAAGATAAACAATTAGTTTACGGAAAAAACATAATAAAAGAAGATGACAAAATTCATCCTCTAAAAATATTTTTTGAACAATTCAAAAGTCCAGTAGTCTGGGTTCTACTTGTAGCAATGCTCCTTACATTTCTATTAAATCACATGGTTGATTTCTGGGTTATTTGCGTTGTAGTAATTGTTAATTCTGTTTTTGGCTTCTGGCAAGAATACAAAGCTGAAGAAGCAATAAAAGCACTTAAAAAAATGATTTCCATCAAAGCAACAGTTATTAGAGATGGAAAAGAACAACAAATAAACGCAGAAGAATTAGTTCCCGGAGATGCAATAATACTACAAACGGGCGATAAAGTTCCAGCAGACGCCAGAATATTTGAAAGCACAAATTTGAAATCACAACAAGCAGCATTAACTGGAGAAAGCGATTCAATAGAAAAAGAAGCCTGCGTACTTAACGAAAAAACAAGCGTTGCAGATAGAAAAAACTTAATTTATTCTGGGACTGTAATAACTAACGGTCATGCAAAAGCGATAGTTATTGGAACAGGTTCAAAAACAGAAATAGGAAAAATTGCAGAACTAATAAGAACAACACCAAATGAATTAACCCCATTACAAAAACAACTAAAACAATTATCAGTTTACATAACAGGACTAGTTGTTAGCTTAGCAGCAATAATGGTTGTAATAGACTTGTTTTTTGGAAAAGAATTCTTAACAACACTAACAAAAGCAGTAGCATTAGCTGTGGCTGCAATACCTGAAGGACTTCCTGCAGTCGTAACAATTAGTTTAGCATTAGGAGTTCAAAGAATGGTTAAAAAAAATGCTCTGATAAGAAAATTACCTAGTGCAGAAACTTTAGGCGCATGCACAGTAATTTGCACAGATAAAACAGGAACTTTAACCCATAACGAAATGACTGTAAAAAAACTATACGTTAACCGAGATATTATTGAAATAAGCGGCAGCGGATTTGCAGGAGAAGGAAAATTTAGCAAAACATCTGAAAGAATTAATTTTTTACTAACAGCAGGAGTGCTTAATAATAATGCAAAATTAATAAATGACAAAGGCCAAATTAGTGTTATAGGTGATCCAACTGAAGCAGCATTGCTTGTTAGTGCTCAAAAAGCAAATATAGATATTCGCAAATTACAAGAAGAAACACCCAGACTTGCTGAAATAGAATTTACTTCTGAAAGAAAAAGAATGACTACTTTGAATGAATTGAAAAACCAAAAAATTGCATTCACAAAAGGAGCACCAGAACTAATAGTAGAAGCATGTAGTAAAATACTAGTTAACGGAAAAGTAGAAAGACTAACAACTCCTGAAAAAACAAAAATTCTCCAAAGAAATGAAGAATTCGCAAAACAAGCATTAAGAGTTTTAGCATTTGCATACAAACCAGTAGAACCTAGAGAAAGCTTAGAAAGCTGTGAACAAGACATGATCTTCATAGGACTTCAAGCAATGATTGATCCTCCGAGAAATGAAGCAAAATTATCAGTTGAAAAATGCAAAAAAGCAGGCATACAAGTAGTAATGATTACGGGAGATAATTTATCGACTGCCATTGCAATAGCAAAAGAAATTGGCTTAGAAGGCGAAGCTATTGCAGGTGTTGAATTAGAAGAATTAACTCAACAACAATTAGAAAGAAGAATAAGAAAAATAAGCATTTTTGCAAGAGTAGATCCCGAACACAAATTAAGAATTGTTGAAGCACTAAAAAAACAAGGACATGTTGTGGCAATGACTGGTGACGGAGTAAATGATGCTCCGGCACTAAAAAAAGCAGATATAGGAATTGCAATGGGAATAACAGGAACAGACGTAGCAAAAGAATCGAGCGAAATGATATTATTAGATGATAATTTCACAACAATAGTTAATGCTGTTGAAGAAGGAAGAAAAATTTATGACAACATAAAAAAGTTTGTAAGATACCTATTATCAAGCAACATTGGTGAAGTATTCACTTTATTCGGAGCAACACTAATTGCACTAAAAGATCCATTAATAGCAAGACACATATTATGGATAAATTTAGTAACAGACCTATTACCCGCAACAGCATTAAGCTTAGATCCTGAAGAACCCGGAGTAATGAGTAGACATCCTAGAAAATTAGGAGCAAAAATTGTTAACTTTCATGATAGTATTCATTTACTAGTAATTGGGTTAATAATGATGACTGGAACACTAATTGTTTTCCAATACTTTAGTTTAAATTACATATATGCTCAAACAATGGCTTTCAATACACTTGTATTATTCCAATTATTCAACGTATTAAACCAAAGATCAGAACACGTTTCACTATTCAAACTAGGCATTCTATCAAATAAATGGTTAATAGGAGCAATAGCCAGCTCCGTGTTATTACAAATAGTAGTAATTTACATTCCAGGCATGCAAACTGCATTCGGAACAGTAAGCTTATCACTTTATGATTGGTTAATATGCCTATTAGTAAGCTCAAGCGTTTTAGTTGTTGGAGAAATAATTAAGCTTTTCAAGAAATTAGCTTAAAATAAAATATAGTTTAAAATAAAACTAAAAGAGACTCTTCAAAACACTTTAGATTTAGAGTTACTTACTAAACTTTCGCATCATAAAAACAAAAAGAATCACTGCAACCAAGGTTACAAAACTATAAGCCAAATAATTATTGCCCATAAACCTATCAAATAATGACGCTTTTTCAAGAATTACTTTACCACAACTTTCAAAATTAAGCCTCAAAACATTTGAATAAAAATCAGCCCTCAAATAAACTTTTACCTTTTCTCCAACAGAAAACTCTGCTTTATTAGAAGCAAACTTGAATTCAACAAATCCTTGAGTTTTTAACTTTTCTAATTCTGAATCAGCAGATATTCTTTGCTTTGTATCTCCTTGTAAATATTTTCCTTCCCTCAACTCTTCAATTTTTATTTTAGCAACATAATAATCAGCACCAGCAACACTTTCGTTAAAACTAACATCAAGCACTTCTCCGGTGAGAACAAATCTAGTAAATTCAATCTCTTTATCAGAAGGACAGTCATTAACGGATTTTGAAAAAACAACACTAATACTTAACAAAAACACCAATAAAAACAATACCACTTTTTTCATATTTGTAAATATCTTAAGAACTCATTTATATTCTTTGTGATTAAAAAAGCTTCACTTTTTTTCATAAGTATTAAAAAACCTTAAAATAGGATAATTCAAAAATGAGGTATATTGACGCTTTAAGTAAGACTAAGAAATTAATTTCTATAGAAGTACAGCCTCCAAAACTTGGCGAAAATATCGATCAATTATATTCCTTCTTAAATGACATTACTGATTTAGGGATTAAATTTATCGACATCACGTATCATCCAGAACAAGTTATTGGTTATTACAAACAACAAGGAAAAAAATTTCCTAAAACAACTAGAAAAAAACCAGGAACTGCAGGAGTTGCAGGAGCAATCATGGGACGTTACGGAAACAAAGGAGTACAACCAGTTCCTCACGTTATTTGCACAGGTTTTGATAAGTACAGCACTGAAGAATACTTAGTTGAACTTGCTTATTTAAGTGTTGAAAACGTTGTTGCATTACGAGGAGATAATCCCAAAGACAAAGAAGGCAATTCTTTGCCCTTCCCAGATGTTCCTGGAGGCAACAAGCACGCAAATGAATTAATAGAACAAATAATAAATTTAAGAGAAGGTTTTTATGTCGGCGCAGAAAAAGGAGTTCCAATAAATTTTTGCATTGGCGCAGCTTGTTATCCTGAAATGCATTCTGAAACAAAAAATTGGAAACAAGAACTTCATTGGACTAGAGAAAAAGTAGAATCCGGAGCCGATTATTTGATTACTCAAATGTTCTTTGATAACAAAAGTTATTTTGAATTTATTGATAAATTAAAAGTGGATGTTCCAATAATTCCAGGACTCAAACCGTTAACTACATATAATCAATTAACTGTTCTACCTAAAATTTTTAATTGTGAAATACCCAAAGAATTAGTTGAAAAAGTAGAAAAATATAAAGAAGATAAATCAAGCATTTCAAAAATAGGTATTGATTGGTGTGTTGAACAATGCCTTGAATTAAGAAAAAACGGGGCTCCAAGCATCCATTTGTATGAAACAAACATAAAAGAAAGTAGTGTTAAGAAAGTTATTACCTTATTAAGTTAACTCAAAATCTTTATATACAAAAATAAAATACCAAATGTTGGTGAAATCTATGAAAAAAATGATATTCGTTTTATTAACACTTTTATTATTGGCTGCATGCAGCACCGCTGTACAGCAAGAAACACAAACACAACAACAAACAACAGTAGTTGTAGACCAAAAAGCAGTAGAAGTAGTTCAAGAAGTACAAAGACAAACAACACCAACAATTCAAAGAGTACAAATAAATAATTTTGCTTTTATTCCTGAAAGATTAACTGTAAACGTTGGCGATACAGTTGTTTGGGTTAATAATGATAAAGTTGTTCACACAGTAACAGCAAAAGACAATGAATTCGATTCTTTAAGCTTAAAACAAGATGCAAAGTTCGAACACACATTCACAAAGAAAGGAACTTATGCTTACGAATGCAGCATACACCCAGGAATGACAGGAAGCATTAAAGTAGAATGAAAAAATCAAATATTAGCTTAGCAACAATATTATTGGCATGCAGTACTCTTGGATGCACTTCAGGATGCAGAATCACTGTAGGAAATAAAGCATTAAACTTAGGATATTACAGTCATAAAAGTATTTCTTCAGATTACTTAGTTGACGAAGTTTCTTTGCAAGAAATAGATAGTGATTCACTCAAATTTGAGAGAAAACAAGAAGACACTTACTTTTTTTTAATCAATGGAGAAGAGCACGGCGTAAAGTTAGGAGATGAAATAAACGAAAACGGACTCTATTTCAGTTTCAAACAAGAAGAACAAAATGGTTTGTACAGAATAATTCTAAGACAAAATAATTAGATAAAAGCTTGACAAGCATCAAATACTTCTAAGCACTTCTAAAAATTTTTATGAGTTTCAGTCCCTTTCAGGGACTTTTACTCTCAGACTGGCCGGCAAATTGATATAAACTTTGGCCGGCCAGTCTTCGGAATGATTTCAATATTATTTCTGAAGGACTGCCCACCAAATTAAAACAAATTGTTTTTGTGGGCAGTCCTGAAAGTCTATGTCCGCAGGACTAGAAGCTATTAAAAATTTTTCTTTTGAATTTGCTATTTTTTTGGCAAAAAGTTTTTATATAACTTCATGACATAAATCTCGAGGTGTTAAAAAGTGGGTGTTGATGATTTATTTTGGGAAGTGTGGGCTGAAGATGAAAATCTTGATTGGTTTATGTTGGGAGATGATCTTGAAGAAGAGAAAGCAAATGAATTAATTGAACAGCTTTACAAAAAAAGACAAATGGTTTATTGGAAGAGGCCTTATTTTGTAGATGACTAATTTAGAAAATAAAGTATGGACTATTTACAGAAAAGATGATAACGGCAATACATTTCTAGTTAAACCAAGTCTTACAAAATCAGAAGCCGAACGTATTCTTGAAAAGTACGAAAAACAATCACATAAACAAACATATTGGATGGAAGAAAACAAAAAATAAAAAAATTAAACTATCCTCTTCAAAGGATATTTCTTCTTTCGCATGAAATTTTTTATTTTCTCAAAAGCTGAAAGAAGCATTTCTACTTCTTTTTCAGTGTTTGAAGCTGTAACTGTTATCCTCAGAACTTCTTCTCCTTTTGGGATCATAGGATAAGGTCCTAACGTTACAAGTATTCCATTTTTATAGAGTATCTTTGAAGATTCTATCAAGATGTCTGTATTCCCAATCCAAACCGAGACTATTGGAAAATAAGTGGAGTTATTAACCATAAAACCAAGCCTTCTCAAGCCGTCAACAGTTTTTTTTGTTAAAGAATAAAGTTTTCTTCTAAGTTCATCTCCTTTCTTTTCGTTAACATTCAAACCTGCAATTAAGCTTCCTAATGACGCCGAAGGACAAGGTCCAGATAAGTCATAAGGAGGTGCATATGCTTGTAAAAATCGCTGCATTTTGTTTGAACAACCAACAAATGCAGCAAGAGCTGAATATGATTTAGATAATCCTCCAACATAAAGAATGTTGTCATAATTTATTCCTAAATTTTTAACTATTCCATTGCCTTTTTTACCGTAAGGATTTTGCTTTGTGGGTTTTTCACCTACGACTCCGAAACCATGCGCATCATCAACATAAACAATTGCACCATATTTTTTAGCTAATCGGGTGAGTATTTTTAGATTTGCATAATCGCCAGTCATACTGTAAACACCGTCAACACATATTAGTTTTTTCTTAACATTTCGGTATTTTTTGAGTTCTTTTTCTAAAGTCTCAAAATCATTAGTGTAATAACTTATCAGCTTTGATCCACTATCTCGAGCCATTTTTGCTGCATGATACATAGTTTCATGAGCGGATTTATCTAGAAACAAAACCCCATCTTTTCCAAGCAATGTGGGAATAACACCTATATGAATTAAAGTAACTGTTGGGAAGATTAATGTCGCTTCTGTACCTATAAGTTTTGCCAATCTTTTTTCTGCTTCAATATAAATTTCGGGCGATGCTACTAATCTGCACCAGCTAGGGTGAACACCCCATTTTTTAACTGCTGGACCTACTGAAGCCATTATTTCTTTATCTAAATCAAAACCAAGATAGTTGCAAGAAGCAAAATCTGCAACCCAATGATTCTTACCCACTCTAATCATTCTGCCTTTAATTTCTAGAGCAGTGACGTTAAACATAGGACTTTTACGCAAAACTGACATTATTGTTTTTCTTTGTCCTTTAAGGTTTGATTTAATTATGTTTTCAAAAGCGTTTACCATATTAATCACCAACTTTTTTTCTTTTTACATTCATATTTTTTAAACCTTCTCTATCTATTTTTCTTGAAGAAGTTTTAGGCATTGTTTTCAGTTTAACATATTCATAAGGGATCATGTAGTAAGGTAACTTTTTCTTAAGGTGCTCTTTAAATTTTTCTATTTCAAACCCGTTTTTAACCGTTAAAAACATACAAAGAGTGTTTTGGTAAGATTTATGTTTAAACGATATAACTGCAAATTCATCAACATATTCATAACTTGATATTGCCGATTCTACTTCACCAAGTTCTACCCTGAAACCTCTTGTTTTTATCATATTGTCTTTTCTTCCATGATACATTATGTTTCCATCTTTACGAATTCTTCCATAGTCTCCAGTTTTGTAAAATAGTTTGTTGTTAAGTCTTAAGAAAACTTTTTTGTTTAACTCAGGCCTTCCAAGATAGCCTTTCATTACTGTTGGGCCGCTAACAAAGATTTCGCCGATTTCTTTAACTTTACACTTTTTTTTATTTTCATCTAAAATTAATATTGTTGTATTATCAATTGGTTTTCCTAAAGGAATGCTATCTTCTTTCAGAATCTTTTCGATCCAATAATAAGTTACAATGTTAGTTTCTGTAGGACCGTAAATATTCGCAATTTTACTGTTAGGCATCGTTTTCATTAGTTTTATTACAAGAGGCACATGAAAAGGTTCACCTGCGTATAACATGAGTCGTAAAGATTTTAGGCTTTTATTTAATCCTCCTTTATTCATGAAAGTAATATATGTTGAAGGCGTAGCATAAATGACTGAAACTTTTTTCTTTTTCATTAAATCAACAAAAGCTTTATGCTTGTTTTTTCTGTTTTTTTTATACGTTTGAACAATTAATGTTGCACCTACAGACAGCGTGTTAAATATATCAAACACTGAAAAATCAAACTGAAAAGGCGATCTTGAAATTACTATGTCTTCTTCTTTTAGTTTAAACTCTTTTTGCATCCAATCAGTAAAAGCTCGGGCATTTTTGTGTGATAACATGACTCCTTTAGGAATTCCTGTAGAACCTGAGGTGTAAAGAATATAGGATAAATCCGTATCTTTAGCGGAATCATAATCAATTTCTTTTGCTTGATTTACCTCTTTCCAGTTTGTAATATGTTCAAAATTGATTTTTTTATTTGACAAATTTATGAGTTTCATTTTTTTGTCAAATAACTTTGAGTGCTCTTTAAACTGAGAAGGATCTATAATTATTACTTTTAATTTAGCATCTTTAATTACTTTTTTAAGTCTTTCAGTGGGTGATTTGAAATCAAGAGGCACGTAAGCTAAACCTGCTTTAAGTAAGCCTAAAACAGAGATTATGCTTTTGGTGTGCACTGGTGAAAGTATCCCAACATATTTTTCTCCTTTAGCAATTTTACTTATTAAGCTTGCAAATTTATTAGATAACGTTCCAAGCTCACCATAAAAAGTTTTTTCTCCTTCTTGATCTATTGCAACTCTATGTTCATACTTTTTACATGCCTCAAAAACCGGTTTGTGAACAAGTTTACTCATTTTTTAAAACTTTCATAAAAAGACAAGTATTGTACTTGCCCTTTATTATTTTTTTTTCAAATTGGAACTTTAACTCTTTGGTCATTTTGTTTAAGTTGAGCTTTAATGAACAATCAAACGGTTGGTTTACATTAATGAGTCTGTTCAAGTAAGTGAAATACTTTTTCCTCAAATTAATTGCAGATTTAGTTTTTGACCATGTACTAATAATAATTAAATCATTTTTGTCAACTATTTTTGATAATTTTACTGCAAGATCTGGAATGTAATTGGCGATATTGAAAGTGAAGATGAAAATTTTAGGACCTCGAAATTTATGCAGAACTACATTCAATTTTTCTATTTTTCTTTTAAAAAACACAGCTCCTAATTTTTTGTTAATATGTAATGCGCTAATCCTGTGCTTAAAAAGATCAATCCAAGGGTCTATGCCTACATATTTCAGCTTTTTATTTAACGCAAGATTGAAGTATGCTGCTGGTCCGCAGCCAACACAAATTAAAGTTTTATACTTTTGTGGAAAAAATTTTATTGCTTTCAAAACCTTCTTTTCTTCAGAGTCTAAAAAAGGTCTTGCTATTTTTATTGCTTTATGAGAATACATCGCAATAAAGTAGTGTTTCTTTGAATTGATCTTTTACACCTCTTTGTTTTTATTTATTGATAAAACATAAAAGCATTTATATAAAAGTTTCCATCAATCAAGCAGATGGATGCTCAAGAATTGCTTAAATTGCATTTTGCACTTGTTTCGGATTTAGAATTCACAGAAATTTCTTATAAAAAAAACCATGCTTTGCTGTTCAATAAAAATGTTGAAGATCATTTTTCAAATTTTGCATTGATTTTTTCTGTAGCCAAAAATGAAGTTGAAACGGTTATTAAAAAGGTTGAAAAATATTTTTTATCAAAAAACAGAACTCCTGCATTTTATTTTTTAAAAAATAACCCCCTCGAATCAGTCCTTTTATCAAAAAAATACAAAATCGCTTTCAGAGATGCAATTCTTATACATCCTGCAAAAAGAGCACCCTTAAAAACTAAACTAAGAATAGTTGAAGTGGCAAACAAAAAAGAACTGAATGATTACTTGAGTGTTTCTATTTCAGTTTTCAGCTCTGGAGACAAAGATGATCTTTACTCTGACTTGAGAAAGAGTTTTTTTGAACAAGTAAAAAATAACTGGTTAAATTCGAAAAAAAAGAAAAAACTAAAATATTTTGTAGGATATGAAGGAAATACGCCTGTTGCTGTTGGAGGAATGACTTTTAATAAAGATTTTGCGTACTTTTTTGATCTTGCAGTATTAAAAAGCGCAAGAAATAAAGGTTATGGAAGCGACATATTAACTCATAGAATTAACACTGCCTCAGAACTAGGATTGAAATTTATATATTTATTAACAGAAGATGAGTCAAAAAATGATGTTTATTTTCAAGCAAAAGGGTTCAAGAAAGTGGGGAGTAGTGTTTGCTATACAAAAAAAACCAAATGAACAAGTTAAATCTGATAGATCTAAAGTTGAAATATTCTGCGTTCATTCATCTCCTTTACCAACCAATCTTTCTACTGCTGTTTTAGGTTCTGCTGAAATAAATTTTAACAATTCTATAATTTCTTCAGGATTTTCTATTTGCTGAATTGTTTCTTCATCCTCAATGCTTAAAGAATCATTTCTTAAAAAATAATTCAATCTTCCATGCTTGTAATGATGTTCATAAGGAACATCCTCCAAATATGTGCAGAATTTTGAAGGAAACCTTTTATCATAAGGTTTGCCTTTCACATATTCTAAATGCTTTTTTAAACTCTCTTTATGATCTTTCCTGAACCTATCAGAATACCAAATCTTTTCAGTACCGTCAGGAAAGATATACTTAGTACTTATATGCCCTATCATTGATTGCCCGCTAGAAATCGTGTGAACAAAATCATTTCTTATATTTTCCCAGTGCTTAACAATTTCTTCTAAAAAAGGCAAATCATCAACAACAAATTTTATAGGCTCATAACCATAATCTGTTTTTCTTGTTTTACCAGTAAACGTATCTTTTCTTTTAACAGAAAACTTTTTCACTTCAGTAAGTCTGTGATTCTGATAATACAAAGAACCTTCATTAGTTACTTTATAATTAAATTCTTTAAAACCATCCGAAAAAAAATCATCCTGAACAAGATGAACTGCAACAGGAACTGATTTTCCATTAATTAACTCTCTTTCAACTTTGTTAACATTTATTTTCATTTTCTCACCCTTTTTTTGTTCCAAAAAAATAGCGGACAAATATGTGATTTGCTCCGCTTGAATAGAATTGTTTACAAAAATCTATATTTAATACATTTTATTAATTTTTTTGTAGATTAGAAATTTACTAATTTTTTTATTTCTTCTTTTACACTTTCAAGAACTCGAGTATTTACCCTTCCTAATTTTTTTCTCACAATAGATTTGTGAACAGTAAAGAGTTTATCTGCTTTTATTCTACTTAAGAAATGAATATTCCCTTCAGACATATCTTTTTGCTCTATAATGACAGAGTACTCTTCATCGTTCAGATTAGTAGTAATTCCAGAAATCACTAAGTCTTCCACTTTTGAATTATGAGAATCATTAGATATTACCAAAGCAGGCCTTTGTTTTGCAGCCTTTAAATCAGTAAAAGGCAAAGGAACTAAAATAACATCTCCTTGCCTAAATTGTATCCCAGACATCATCCGCTTTACTACCCCATAATTTTTTGGCTACATCCTCTGAATGTTTTAATAAATGACTAAATTCATCTTTTGTTTCTTTGTGTAATCTTTTTGCTTTTTTTAACAAAATCTGATCCTTCTCATGAATAAGAAGAAGTGTATCTCCTTTTTCTATTCCAGCAAGAGCTCTTATGCTAGTGGGAATAGAAATTTGCCCTTTTTCAGAAACCGTAACGGTCTTTATATCTATCATAATAAGTTGTAAGAAAATTCTTACTTATAAATTTTTCGTTTTAAACAACCAAACACCAATAATTAGTGTAGGTATACACAATACTTGGCTCATAGTTAATGGTCCTGCCCACATTACTATTTCTCCTCTCACAAAATCAAGCAAAAACCTAATCACACTATACCAGATCAAGTACAAACCAAGTAGTTTTCCGCTAGATAATTTATCTTTAAACTTCCAAAGAATGCAGAAAATGATTACTCCAGTAAAGAATTCGTAAATCTGCACTGGATGCCTGAATCCTTCAACTCCGGGAAATTTTACACCCCAAGGAAGAGTTGTTAGCGTGCCCCACAATTCTCCATTAATAAAATTACCAATCCTGCCTAAAGCTTGCCCTAAACTTAATGGAACAACCATTAATCCTGTTAAATGTAAAAAATTTATTTTTTTCTTTTTAGCAAAATAAAAAACACTGACAGCCAAACCCGCTAAACCACCAAAATAACTCATACCTCCCTTCCAAATAAAGAATAATTCCCAAGGCTTTGCTAAATAATAAGAGGGATAATAAAATACTGCATTAAAAATTCTAGAACCAATAATTAAACCTAAAGTACTCCAAACAAGCAAGTCGTCTAAATCTTTCACAGTCAAATGAGTTTTTCCATTCTTAATACGCCACTGACCATAATAATAAGTTATCAAGAATGCAATTACATACATCAAACCATACCAACGAATTTCCAAACTACCAAGCTGCAAAATTGCTGGCTTCAAGTTATGAACAAAAGTCATAAAAGAAGGTAAAGAAGAGTTTTTTATAAAGTTTTAGAAAAAATCAATTAAATAAATAAAATTTATAATCTACAACAAATCAGGGCGTTTAATGACAAATAAAAAAATAAGAACACTCACTTTAGAAGAACTAACAAAACAGTTTCCAGGACTAAAAAGACCAACTACTGATCAAGGATATGTTTCAGGACTTCCATTTTACCTTAAGCCTAGCGCTGATTCATTTTATTTTAACGATTCAGACATAGTTGCACATGACTGTAAAAAATGCGGAATTGTTCTTAGCCAGCCACTAGTTTCAGAATTCTTTACATATGTAGTGCGCTGTAAGAAGTGCAAAAACAAAATTTACGAAGTAGAACTAGGAAGCGACACAGATAATTACACTACCTAGAAATAATCAGTATCAAATAAATTTCTAAAACAAATAACCTCAGTGTTAAAAAGTTAATCGTATATTAAATATAAGTCTTATACTAAATAAAAAAAGAAAAAAGCTAAAGCTATACTAAAATATACTATGCTTAAAACATTATTACATTACTTGCAATAACATTAATACTAAAGCTGCAATGGCAACGACTCCTAATAAGCCAACCATTACTAATTTGTTTCCCGCAAGCGATGCCCAAAAATTACCGGACGCCTTTGCTGGTGCTCTTGCTTTCTTTTTAGCCACTATAAATCACCTCTTTGATAATACATTTATTATTAAAGGAGTTTTTAAAGGTTTGCTTTTTGTGTGTGGCTGGCCACACACGAACTAAAAAAATCAATTATTCTATCTGCGTTATTATCGATTTATTGATTTGTTTTGCCATAGACAAATTTTTAATTACCGTTAGTTTGATTTCTATCTTCATGTTTGCTATGTCAGATAATTGTTTAAGATCTAATTCTTCTATTGTTTTATTCTTTGCAAAGAACTTATCTAATGCATCTACAATTTCAGGAAGATAATGCGCCTGTACTATTGTTTCTCCATAAGTTCCAACATAGTAAGTTTTATCAAACGAAGATGTCGATGGATTCATCCCTACTTTTAGTCCTATGCTGCGATAAAATTTCCAAATATTGCGATCAAGAGGAGTATTTCCAATAGTTAAAGCATAAGAAATTATTCCTTTATTTTTTAACCTGCTCATCATTGTTTTTTCTCTGTCAAGATGCAACAAACCTTCCCATCCATGAGCTCCTTGCCAACAATTGATATTTGGATCTCCTTCTTTGAAATTTTCAAACCAATCATCAATTATATCTTCCCAGAATTTCATCATTTTATTTAAAGAATCGAATATGAATACAGAAACTTCCCCTTTAATTGAATCAATACTTTTTGGAGTTACTTTGTCTTTAGTTAGTTCTTCATATATTAGATCGAGTTGTTTCTTGCTTTCTAAAGCCCAATCCTTACTAATTTTAAATTGATTATTTTCATTAACTAAAACCCCTTCTTTAACAAGCTCTAAGATTGCTTTACGCACTGCTTGAAAAGTTACTGATTTGCCATACCTTTTGTGTATAAAATTAGTAAGTTCTATAATTCTTAGAGGATATTCTTTGATTAGTATACTAAAAACTAAGTTCTTAACATTGTCTCCTTTTCCGAAAGGCAGAGTTATTCTTAATGCCATTGAACTAACAAGTATAATTATATATTTAAACCTTTTGGTTCAATTAGTATTGAACCAAACATAGATAACACTCAATTATCACTACTATTAAGTGGTGATAAAAATGAAAAAACAAAAAATAGTCATAGTATCTGGAGCAACAGGAGATTTAGGAAGAGCGTACTTAGAATATTACGCAAAACAACCGAACATTAGTTGTTACGGATTAATAAGAAGAGAAGAAAGAAATCCAATAAGTGGAGTTGAGTACCTTACAAGCGACTTAGAAGATGCTGTTGCAGTAAGAGAACAAATTCAAAAAATACCATTAAAAGATATTGCTGAAGTAATATTAATTCATCCAGTAGGAAAATTCAAGTTTGAACCTAATGGAATTCCAGAAGTAGACAAAACAGGAGATGGTATTGATGACGATGTTTTCACATCAAACGTGGACACATTTCATAACATTGCAAGAGTAATACTCGAACAAAGAGAAGAACATCCAAACATTTCAGTAACACTTGCAGCATTCGGATCTCTGAGCGACCCATATGAGGTTCCTTGGTGGGGATCATATACAAAATCCAAATTAATACTAAGAAAAGAAATGAGAGACTTAAGCAGAATAGAGCCGGCAGTAAACTCGGTTTTCATGAATCTTAGCAGTGTTAAAACATCTAAAGAAAACAAAACAAGACCATATGCTGATACAAAATATTGGTTAAGTCCTGAAGAAGTTGTTGAGAGATCAGTTAGAACTATAGAAAACCCACAACAATCTTACTCAGAACTAGACTTGTACAATCCATCACCAGAATACACTGGAAGTTATTACAAAAACTTTGAAGAATTAAGAAGAAAATGGTTAAGAGAAATGAATGGAGGAAAATGAAAATGGAAAATAAACACATCGAAAATGTAAACTTTAATCCCCCGTCCTGTAAACCTCAAACCATAAACTCCAAACTTTTAAGCAAGTGGCTTAACCAATTCCTGCACTTTAGGATATTCTTGTAGTGTTGGTCTTTCGAAGAAATCATTTAATAATTTGTATGTTCTTTTGCATACTAAAACGCTTAAGTGCATTTTATCAACTATTCGAGCATTATATGCTCCCTTAAGTATTGCATTTTTGTTTGGAATGATTAATTCATCACGATCAGCCCAAATATTAAGATAATCTATTGAGAGTGGTTTTGAATTTAAGTTTTTCAGAAATTTTGATCCAGGCCTCATTTGTTTCCCTGACTTTGTATGAGAGAGATAAGCAGAACGAGTACCGTAATTAGGTGTTGCAACCAAAGCAGCCCTCTTAATATTCGCATTACCTCCCAGGTTTTCAACATAATTCCTCACTATCAAACCGCCCAAGCTAAAACCAATAGGATGATATTCTCTATCTCCATTTTCTTTCAAGAATTTACCAAATTCTTCACAAATTTGTTCTATAGGCTTCACAACATCGTACTCAAACATCAACAAATCTTTTCTTCTAGTTATTTTTTCGTGATTTCTCTGCAATTGGTTTTTTCCAGAAATAATACCAAGAAAAAAATAACCATGCACGAAAACAAAAGCATGATCCTTAAATTTATCCTCTTCACAAAAATAAGGAATTAACTCAACACTAAAATGATGAATCTCGTCCGTTAAGGCATCTAAAGAACACTTAGTATTTTGAACTAAGTTCTTTAGGTTAGCCATAAATGACAATTACCTCATCAAGCATGCTCTACACACAAATTTAGAAGTATAAAAAGCTTCCGACCGACCCCCAAAAAAAGACATCAAAAAGATGTCACGCGATATCGTAAATATTTATGGGTGTCGAAACAAACTAGTTTACCGTTTGCGGTTCGCAGTACTTCCTGTAAACCGTAAACTGCAAACTACAAACTTTCATGCAAATATTTATAAATAAAATCATCTAGTTCATACGTAAAGTATACATTTGGGCAAAGAGGGATTTATTTTGAATAAAAAAGGGCAATTAACATTTTTTATAATCATAGGTTTAGTTATTTTAGTTTCGATAGGAATATTCATATATTTCTTAACAGGAGAAAGATCCGCAGAGCTTTCTCCAATAGCAACAATTCCTCAAGAAGCACAAGAAGTGAACAATTTACTGAGCTCTTGTATTAAAACTTTAGCTGAAAATGGATTAAAAAAAATAGGAGAACATGGAGGATACATTAACCAAGATGAACTATTAAGCAATCCATTGAATCCAACTGAATCTGCAAGTTTGGAATTTTTTCCAGGCAATAAAGTAGCTTACTGGAATTATCTTAACTCAGATAATAATTGTGCAAAAACAGGAACATGTACTTTCAGCACAAAACAACCATCACTTGACAAAATAAAGACAGACTTAGAAAATTACGTTCTTAAAAATTTTGAAACATGCAAGCAAGAATTACAAAACTTAAAAGAGTGGAACTTCGTTCCACTAGAAAATCCGAAAATGAATGTTGTTTTTACAGCAAATGAAGTAGGTTTTTACTTAACTTACCCAATAAGAGCTAGCAAAGGAACTGTTACAAAAGACCTACAAGAATTCTTTGCAGTAACAAACCTGAAGTTCAAAGAGATTTTTTCGGCAGCCGAAAAAATCGCTAACACCGAAGCAAATACAGGATTCTTAGGAGAATTCATGATACAATTATTAGATTATTATTCAGGACTAGAACCAGGACAATTACCTCCATTTAGAGAATTAACAACAGAACTCGGCCCAGGAAAATTCTGGCTTGAGTACGAAGTAAAAAATCAAATTAAAAACGACCTATTAACAAACAATGTACAACTGCTTCAAATACCTAACACAAAAAATGCAGAAAACTTCAACGCACCAAAAGGAGCAAACCAAGACGCATTCTATGCTGTGTTTACACGATTCTTTAATTTACCAATAGAAGGAATAGATTCTAATTTAGAAGTAAACTTCAAGTACTTACCAAGCTGGGATATTTATCTTGACCTAGATTGCCCTGGAGGATTATGCATCCCAGAAAGCACTTTAGTAAAAAATTTATTTGCATTCGGACTACAAGATTACACCCACGTTTACGACATAAGTTATCCAACAACAGTTTTTGTTACTGACCCTGAAGCATTTAATGGAGAAGGATACACATTTAAAATTGCACTTGAAGGAAACATAAGGGATAACTCAGTACTAAAAACACAAACAAAAACAAAAGAAAGCAATGAAAAAAAGATCATTGCAAGCGACATATGCGACCAAACAAAAAGAACCAGCGGAGAAATAACCATCAAAGTTATCGACGCTTCAAATAACAAAGGAGTTAATGATGCACTAATTTCTTTCAGCCACATGGAAGACTGCAGTATGGGAACAACAAAAGAAGGAATTTACCGCAGCAAATTTCCCAGAGCAATTGGCGGAGTATTAAGTATTTTCAAAGAAGGATACTTAGAAGAATTCATTAATTTAGATCCAGACGAAACAGAACAAGAAGTTGCGGTTTTACTAAAACCGCTAAAAAAAATAAAAACTACCGCATCACATTATCCAATAGTTAAAACCAATAATGGTTGGGAATTAAGGCAAAAAACAGAACCAACAGATATTGATGAAGTAGTTCACGTAATTTTAAGCAGAGAAAACTTCATAAGGTCAGCAATGCTTGACAAAAACAACAGATTTAGTGATGAAATAGAATTAGCTCCAGGAAAATACAACGTAACAATACAAAGCATTCTCACTCCAGATCCTGCAATGATCATTCCTCCAAAAGAATACTGCTTCAGAAAACTAATTAACAAAAAATGCGTTAACATCCCAGAAAAAGAAATAGTTTTTGACAAAGAAAACAATTATCCAACAGGAAAAGCAAAAGTGGAAATAGAAATAACTGAAAGAGAATTATACAATAACAACAATATTAAATTTTATTACTTTTACCAAGACTTAAAGAATCTTCCACAAAGCGAAAGAGTAGTTAGAGACTTAGAAGTTTTAAAAGATTTAGAAGATTATAGTCAAGCATACAAAACTTTATTATTTCCCACGTTTAACTGAAAATGGTGAAAAAAAGAGCAATAATCATAGCATTGCTGACTTTACTAGTTCTACTTCCAAGCGTTTTTGCAATACAAGTAACACATTTAGGAGGAACAGACCACATAAAAGGATTCATTTCTTCAAGAGTTAACGAAAAATTAATAGGAGAAGTAATAATTGAAAGCGCAGACCCTGTATTACCTGAACAAGTAAGACTAGAATATTCTAACACATATGAAAATTTCAAAGAATGCAACGAACAACAACCAGGAATACAAAAATGCACATATGAAGAAACACCAGCATACCCTGGAGAATACCAAGTAAGCGTTTACTCAAAAGCAGACATTTACAAACCAAAACCAGTTCCAATATTTAGTGAAAAAATAGAAGTAAAAGAAGACCGTTACGGACCAAAAATATTATTGTTTAATGTAAAACCAAGCACTACAAACCAAAAAACAATAATTCTTGAATACCGTTTAGAAGATTACGCAGATATTGAAGGAGACACAACTTCTTGCACAGGAATAAAAGAATTAACTGTAGTTGAAGGATCAAGCACAACAACACTTCAAGGCAACGGTGTATGCAAACAAGCAGACTCACAATCATTCAGTTTACAAACAACAAAAGAAAGAGAAGAAATAGAATTATGCTTAACAGCAAAAGACAAACTAAACAAAGTAGGCTTGCCAGTATGCAAAAAAGTAATATTCGACCAAAAAAGTCCCGAACTAAAAACACTAACATTCAAAGACACAAAAGGAAACACAATAACTCACGTAAGCAGCAATCAACCATTTGATGTTCAAGCACAAATAGAAATACTTGATGATGATTTGGACAAAACATCCATCAGTGCAGATTTCTCAAAACTAAACCCCTCTGAAACATCAAGAAAATACGACGATGACTTTAATGAAATATTTTCTTGGGATCTTCACGTAACACAAACAAATACTTGCGAAGTACTAGTAAAAGCAACAGATAATTTAGGAAACAAAGCAGAAAAAACATTTTCATGCAGCTTCCCACTAGACAATTCCCCACCAACAATTAAAAGTTTAGAAGGAGAAAGAAAAAACAAAAACGGAGAAACAATAATAGGAAAAGAATCAACAATCAAAGCAGTATTTGAAGACATGGAAAGTGGAGTAAACACAGCACACTTAGATGCATCGAGTTTAGGAGTAAGCAAACTAAAAAGCGATAAGTGCGAAAAAAACACGTGCTACTTCACACTCACAACTCAAGCAAACGAAGGAACATACAATATCGCAATCCACCCAGATACAACTGACGGTGCAGGAAACAGAATAACTAATAATATG
Source organism: Candidatus Woesearchaeota archaeon (assembly GCA_016215315.1). GTDB lineage: Archaea > Nanobdellota > Nanobdellia > Woesearchaeales > ARS49 > JACRKG01. The sequence continues at coordinate 36,687 of JACRKG010000006.1, forward strand.
ATTTTATCAGTTGTTCTAGATAATTCTCCACCAAAAATTACAGACGTAAAAACAGAAATTATTAGCGGACAAGAAAAATACAATTACTTAGTTCAAGGAAGCACATTATTAATCACGATAACAGGAGAAGACTTATCAGAAATAACAGGAAACTTCTCAAAAATAGGAATAAAAGACACAGTTAAAGGAACTTGTAAAGAAGAAAATGGAAAACAAACTTGCAACATAAAAGCAACAATTGAAGACAGCGGACCATACAAATTCAAAGTACCAATAACAGTATTCGATGCTGCAGGAAACAAAGTAATTCAAGAACAAGAAGGAGAAGTTTTCGAATTACTAGACGGAACATCAAATTATTGGGAATACAAAACAAGCTGTTCACCAGAAAAATTAGATCGACAACTAACCCAATTTAAAAGCTTAACATTCTTTTGCGGAGTTGCACTAAAACAAAACAATTTAGCACAAAACTTAGAAGTAATGGACTCAAAACTAAATTTCTTAACAGACTGCCAACAAGACAAAGAAGGAATGATAGAAGACGTCAAAGCAAGTAATCCTGTAAGCAATAATCCTTTTTTAGAAATCAAACTAAAAAAAGTTAGCGGAGGAAAAGAACTAAACACAACATGCAACATGAAAGTTTACACAAAAGTAAATGATAAAATAGCAAGAAACCCCCAAATAATAACCATCCCAGTAAACATGAAATTTTACAATCAACCATATGATAATGTTTACGAATCATACAAAAAAGAAGCAGATAGAGCAGTAAATGACGCAGAAAGTGGAGATCAACTAACTTCACTTAAAAATTTATTAAGTAATTTTGAAAAAATTTGCAGCATAAAAAACAACATTGCAGACATAATGACAACACTCTATGTAATAACTGAAGTAGTTGGAAAAGTAGAAGATTACGTCTCATGGCTTCCAGGATGGGGCCAAGCAGCATACGCAGCAAGATACGGTCTTTGCGAAGCAAACGAAGAAGTAAAAGACTCATACATAGGCAAAGGAGGCGCATTAGATCAATACTTATACGAACCATTAAACCAATTCTGCATGATATCAAACTGCCAATTAGGAGTTGGAGTTAACGAACAAGGAGGTTGGGGTAAAGCACTCAAGCAATACGGCGGTGGAGGACAAGCACCATGGTGCCAAGACTGGGACAAAAAATTATTAACAACACACCCAGAAATAAAAAGTTCGCTTGATGAACTAAGCCAACAAAATAAAAGAATAGGAACACAAGCAATAAAATCATGGAACGTAAAAGATAGCTTAGTAACAAGCGTAGGATGCTTATGCCTTCCAGGAATTATAGAAAACTGGGAAAAACTAAGACAAGTAAAATGCCAATACGCAAAATGCTTAATAGATGATTTACCAAATTTAGGAGTTAACAAAGCAGACTGCAGTAGCGAAAAAAGCTTTGCTGAATGCGCATTTGTTCTAGGAGAAGTATGGAATGTAATCCCATTCACGAATTTCATTGACAGCGTAACAAAAAGAATAGGAGAAATAATAAGCGATCCAATAAAAATAGTAAGCGCATTCGCAGGACTAAAATGCAGAGATTACTGCAGCCAAAAACCATCAACAGGCTACACAGTATGCGCAGGACTAAGAACAATAGCACTAGCAGGAGAAGCATACCAATCATGGACTCAAATAGGAGACATGAACAAAGACGAAAACCAAGGCAAAGGAATAGATTACTGCCAAGCACTAGACAATGCAAAAAACAAAGTATGAAATGCTAACACATTTCATCGGAATAATAGTTGTAATGATCCTATTAGTTAGTACTGCATTCGCCGCAGGACCAGTTTTACAAATGACCGTCCCAGAACCAGAACAAGCAAGCCAATTACCACAAACTACGCCTCAAACAACAATTCAAACTGAATTAGTAACAACATTTGTAGATCCAAACCAACCAAAAACACCAACTCAGGCTGCGCAAGCAAAAGCTCCAGAAGGAAAACAAGACATTGCTTACTTCATTGAAGGCAATCAAATAAAAAAAGGCAAAAAAGAAGAAGTACAAAGCCCACTACCAGACTCAGTAAAAACATGGATTGATGCAAACAAAAACGCAGGAATATATTTAGATGGAGAAAATTTAGCAACAAAAACACCAAAAGAAACAGAACCTTATCCTAGCACTTGGTGGCAAGGAGTCAAAATAGGATTTCCAGACCAAAAAAGAATAACAACAATAGAAAATAAAATTAACACGAAAACAGGAGCACAAACAATAACAACAATAAGAACAACACAAACACTAGACAAAGATGCACAAGTAACAAGCGTAAAAAGAACTTATGAAGTTGCAGAAAGAAATTCTGCAAATGAAATAACCTCGAGCAGTCATGAAGAATCTGAAGACGGAAGAAACATTTACACAAGATACACCAGTTATTCAAAAGGAAGTATAACAAGCACAGAAATATTAGCTAACGGAATGAATTTTATAATAAACCAAGACAATGATAAAGTATTCACTGACGGACAAGAAAAAACAATAAAAGAAGCAAGAGAATTACTGAAAGACAATTATGCAGCACAAAACGCACTGGGCGATGCATACGTCAACACAGCAAAAAGCTCAGGATGGCTGCCAAAATCACTAAGCGCTCTAGGCTTCACAAAATTATTAGGAGTAACGCTAAGAAGCGCAGAACAATTCAAAGGACTAAGCGCAGTAAACAGTTTAATTAAAGATAAACAATACCAAGACTTTTTAGAAAACTGGAAAGATAACGTAAGAAGAAATTACCCAGTAAACGGTATAGGAAAATTCTTAGAAAGCAAAGTTTGCGAAGCTTCAGTAAGAAAACTAAAAGGAAATCTAGTTGTAGGAGAATATGGCACAAAACCTAAAGGACTCATAAGAGTCAGTGCAGAAAAATCAGAACCAATAGACACACCAGTAGGACAAAACTTACAATACATAATAACATACCATGTAGAAAATCCTCACAATGAAGAATTAAGCTTTAACGTTTGGTTAAAAAATCAAAAAGAAACTTTACCTGTATTTGTTGACAGCACAGGAAACGCTCTTGACATAAGACTTGCTTCAGGACAAACAACAGAAAGAACCAAAAGAGACCCGATAATAACTGACAGTACAATTAAATTTTCAAATTACAACCAAATATGCATAACATTCCATCCAAGAATCAAACTATATGGTTCAAGTAAAAAAATAGGAGAGTTCTGCGATGAAATAACAGGATACCAAGGAAAAATAGAAGACGTACAAGAAGCAGTAAAACAAAAAGAACCATCAAAAACAGGAGAAAAAGCACAATTGAATAGCGGCTTCATGTGAATTAAAATAATTTGCCGGACAATAAATAAAAAATAAAGCTTAAAAATAATATGCCTGAGGCTCAGTAAGTTTCAGTGATTTATCAATAAAAAATATCATCCTTAACGGCTGCCAAGATTTGTGTGCGCACAAAATTCATAAATGGATGTGGCAGCCGAATTCATGCCAGCAAAGCTGGGAATGATAACGAAAGAGTCAAACAATAGCACAACAAAACAAAAAAATGGAACTAAAAAAAACAATAATAACAAAAATAGCTGCTCTAGTATTACTTTTATTTACTGGCTGGAATTTATACAAATCATTTTCATACCAAAATAGCATTCTTTTGTTAGCGTTACTAACAATTATTCTCACAAGTAACAATCACTTATCCTCTTGCCTGAACTTTTTGAAAAAAAGTTCAAAAAATTACAAAAAATTTTTATTAACGCTAATCTTAGATGTTTTATTTTTTAGTTTATCATATTTCTTACTAAATTTTGCACTGAAATTCTTCCAAAATATAACATTAACAAAATTAGGCAAAGGACCTGAAGGAATTGATCCATCAATAATTAGTTCATACTTAATAAACATAAACATCTTAGCTCTAAGCACAATCATTGTTTTCTTCTTAATTTATACAATATCAAGAACACTAATTTGGAAATTACTCACTAACAAAAAAATAAACATGAAATCATTTTTAGAATTTGCCAAATATAATCTTGTGTGGTGGATATTCTGGATAATACCTGCAGTAATAGTATTATTTGGAGTGAGAATCGAACTAAAAAACTTAGGACTGATTTTCTTCTTAACAATATATTCCCATTTCAGCGGAACGCTGCATTATGGTATTTCACAAGAGAAGAAAATCATGAACACATTTGCAAGATTAAGCCTAGAAAAATTTCAATACTTACTAACACCATATGCATTATTCTTTGTAATTTACACAGCACTAACACAAATAACAAGAATTATGCCTGTAGAATACGCATCAATAACAAATGTGATCTTCTTTCTAATAACAATTAGTTGGTTGAGAGTTTATTTGAAAGAAGCTTTTGAGAACACGTAAAAATAAATAATCTAATCAAACACTAAATCTCAATCTTCTTAATAATCGAAATGAACACTTTCGTTTTTTGTATTTTCTGATTCCAATTCTACATGAATTTGAGGTATTTTTTCTCTTCCTGATAAGTTTGTAACAAGATTAGTTACTTCATTAAGAAATTCTTTACCGTGAACCCTGACAAACCAAAAATCAGTATTGGTAAAACTAATAGTTCCAACATAATAAGCTCCTTTACTAAAACCTAAAAAATTTCTTCCTTTAGATTTCAAAATTCCAATGCCTTTTTCAGTCGGTTCATTTGTAGAATAACCGTCTAAATTAGCAATTTCATAACCTGCTTCTTTAATCCATCTAGCAATACGAAAATGACTAGGTTCATTGACCTTTACTCGTTCATCATAAGAACTAATTATTTTTTCTAACTCAGGATTATTTTCTTCTTCATGAAATTGCTTAACAATAGTTGCTTTCTGCCCAGAAATATGCTCATAAGCTTTAGCGAATATTTTTGCTTTATCAAAAACTTTTCGTGAAAAGACTTCGATTTTTAATGGATAATATTGAGTGGCGTCCACATCAAAACCACTCATCATACTTCTAACTTTCAGAGGGCTGAACTGAATATTGGTATAATTCGAACCAGCTCTATTTTCATAATGCGCAAAAAAAGTTAATAACAAAGCACCATATGATTGATAAAACGCATTTCCTCCGTTTTCATAAACACGAAGCCCTTCAGTAGCATAACCATCTGGATTCAATTTAAACTCTTTTTCACTGAAAATCTTTTTAACTAAATACAAGAACTCTTGTTTTATAGCTTCTTCGCCTTTCTCAACCTTAACACTTGCAAAATCTTGACTAGCGATTTCTACAGCTTCATCAACAAGCTCATTAATATCACTCATAAACACGCAGAAAGATAAATAAGTTTAAATAAATAATTGTATACTACCTTTAGAAACATTTAAATATTAGTTGGTATAATCCCTACTATTATGAGAAGTAAAGAAAATAAATTGTTGGACCTATTTTTTAACGAACCAACAAAACAGTGGCACTTTGAAGAATTAGTTAAAACAGCAAAAATCAACAGAAAACAAGTACTTCTATGGCTTAGAAAGTTCACAAAAGAAAATTTAATTAAAAAAATCAAACAAAAAAGCAAAATGCCATATTACTTGGCAGATTACGGTAACGTGAATTATAAAAATAAAAAAACAATTTATTCAATAAATGTCCTTTACAAAAGCGGTTTTCTTAATCACATAGCAAGTTTGCCTAAAGCAAAAACAGTGATATTATTTGGAAGCACAACAAGGTGGGATTGGCACGCAAAAAGTGACGTAGACCTATTCGTGTATGGAAACCCAGAAGGACTTCAATTAGGAAAATATGAATTAAAATTGGGGAGAGACATCCAATTATTTCTCTGTCAAGAAAAAAAAGATTTCAGTAATTACACAACAGGTTTAATAAAAAACATAATGAACGGACAACTAATTAAAGGAAATCTAGATTTCATAGAGGTACAAATAAAATGATTGAATTCAGAACAGCAAAAGAAGCTTTAGATAAATGCGACCGAGAGGGGAGTATAATTCCAATAAAAGAAGATATAGAAAAAATGAAATCATTATTTGATTTATCAAAAGGAGATCAAGTGGCAGGAGAAAAATTAGCTAAAGAACTAGAAAAGAACAACATTTTATGGAATAATGTTTACTCTTCTTATTATGATGCTTTGCACAAATTAGCAGATATTATTTTAAGATTTGATAACTTCAGCTCAATGAATCACATCTGCTTATTTGCTTATTTATGTGAAAAACATCCAGAATTAGATTTGAGTTGGGAATTTTTTGAAAAAGTAAGAACAAAAAGAAACGGAGTACATTATTATGGACAAAAAATAATTAAAGATGATTGGACTGATGTTGAATTTCAAATGAAATTATACCTAAAAATTTTAGAAAAAACAGCAAAAGACTTAATCAAAAAACTAGAACTGACAAATGCTGAGTAAAAAACTATTCTTCCTCACTATCCCCATCTTCACTTTCTTCTTCGTCGTCATCTTCTTCATCACCCTTATTATCATATTCTTCTTCACTTTCTTCTCTGGAAACTTCAAAACGTTGACCATCAGAATACTCGTAAACTTTTCCTTCTTCTTCACTTTCGCATTGTTTATGAGAACCATCACAGAAAGGCATATTCTTACTCAAGCCACACATACAAATATACTTAACTTCCCCACCTATTTCTAACTTGAAAGGCTTCTTCTCAGAATGAATCACAATACGCGCCATAAAAAGAAAGAATTTTGCTTTGTTTTTAAACGTTTGCCTAACTAGTTTGAAGTTTACAGTTTGCAGCACTGGTAAAAAAATTTAGAAAACTTTATATTCTTACAACACCCAAGCCTTCATAGTGAAAGCTTATACAAAAAAAGGCGATAAAGGAACTACTTGCGATATGGCTTGCAAGATAGTTGAGAAAGATGATCTCAGAATAGTTTGCGTAGGAAAAATAGATACATTACAAGCAGGGATTGATGCTGCAAACTTACACTGCAAAAGCAAGTATAAAAAAATGCTTGATTTAGTACAAAAAAAATTATGGCAGACCAGTGGAGAAATCATGCATTGCGATAAAAAATGTCTAACAGAACCAGTAACAGAACAAGACTTGAAAGATTTAGAAAAATTCATAGACAGTCTAGGACAACCGCCAAACAAATTTGTAAGATTCAAAACACAAAAAAGCGTACTACTTAACGAATGCAGAGTAAGATGTAGAGAACTAGAAACCCACTTAGTAAAATTATTAAGAAAAAAACAAATAAGAACTGTAATGTACCAATACGTTAACAGATTATCAAGTTTATTCTTTATGATGAGTTACAAACGCTAGATACAAACTGGTTTACAGTTTATAGTTCATAGTTCACAGGACGTACTGTAAACATACCAGTCCTCCAAAAACCTTAAAAAGCAACACAATTTACTAATTGATATTTTAGGGGGTATTAAAATGTTAAATAACAAATGTTTAAATTTTTTAGCTGCAAGTTTAGTTGCTTTTTCCATTGGTGGATGTGCAAGCACCAGAACAGAGTATGAAAGTAATCCGGAAATACCTGTTCGAGAAGGAGATGTTAATAAAAACAAAGTCAATGATTATCTTGAAAATTTAGTAAGCACCGGAAAATATCCTGTTTATCCTTTTGAGTATAACCCAAATTTACCAAGTAATGAACAAGCATTAGTGGATGTAATCGTGCAATTCAATAGACCAATAAATAATTATGACCTTTTTTATTTGGACTTAATGAATGGAGAATATGATAGAACACTTTATGGTGACGGCACAGAAATGCGCGCGGGTTTACCAAAAAATAAACTAGCAAAATATGCGCAAATTGATGGAGTTGTTTGGATAGAAGGAAATTACGAGGTTAAAATAGATTAATTTTTTATGAGCTTAAACATAACACTTTTTACGGAACAGAAACAAAAAGAACTAGAAAAGCTAGCTCAAGAATTCATTAAAAGTGAAGAAACACCTCTTTACGACCAAGGAGGACAACTTTTCTTAGCAAGAAGCGAACTAAAAAAAGGAAAAAAATTTGATTTAATAAAAACACTAAAAAATGAATCAGATGGAATAAACACGAAAAGTTATGCAATTCAAGACAAAGAAAAACTAGTCGGTTACGCAATAATGAGAGGAAAAATCGACCTAACAGAACATAGTTTAGACCCTATTCTTCCAGAAGTTAGAATTGCATTCACGTTACCAGAATACTCAAAACAAGCAAAAAAAGAGTTAGAACTTTTTCTGAAAGAAGAATTTAAATAAAAAAATTATTCAACAAAATTAATTTTGTAAGGTAATTGTTCTGTTGTTAAGCCTTCTAGATTCTTACACATAGAGAAAGTTCTGTAAATGATTTCTGAAGGATGAACTCTGAAAGGAACAACTGCTTTTATTGCTTCACAACGACTTTCTCTTGGTTGAAATAGAACTGTTTCTCTTTGTTCTATACTTTCCGGATTGGTTTTTAATTCAAACTTTAAAGATAAATTTCCTTTTCCTGCAATTAACAAACCATTGCTTAAATAAAAATCAAATGATTCAAAAGCTCTTCTCATGTACTGCTCACTTGATTCTTCAGGAATTTTATACTGGCCTTTCAAACCAAAAAACCATTCAAAAAAAGATTTTCTGTAATCAGGAAGTCCACTAACATTAGTTTTAACCGACCAAACAGTTTCATCTTTACCCGCAGCAATTATTTCTTCAAGATGTTCACTAACATAAGCATGTTTTCTTTCTTCTTCTCTAATTCTCCTTCTTCTAGCAGCAGCCGCAGCGGAAGCGGCAGCAATAGCACCAGGGTTTAATATCATTTTTTATACACCAAACTTAGCAAAACGAAATATGCTTTTAAGAGTTTTTGTTCATTATTACTGAAAAACCGGAAAAAATCATTATTTTCTTCTTTTAAGATTCTTTTCCCCTCCGAACTTTTGCGAAGCAAAAGTTTATAAACAAAAACTTCTTTTTATCCTCTAAAGGGGGTGTAAGAGCGTATTTAGGCTTTTTACATCTTAAAAGAGGCATTTTAATGAATAAAAAGGGGCAACTAACTACCTTTATAATAATAGGTCTAGTCATACTGGTCAGCATAGGTATTTCTATCTATTACCTGCAATACCAACCAACCCCACCATTAGTACAAGTTGATACAGACATTCTTCCAGTTTATAATTCAGTAACATTATGCATTCAAGATTTAGCAACTCAAGGAATTAACAGAATGGGTCTTCAAGGAGGGTATTTGGAGATTCCTCCTGCAATAAAAAACAATCCTTCAGCAAGAATCGCACTAACACCCACAGGAAGCTTTAGCATTCCTTATTGGTATTATGAAGGAGAAGATAGAACTCCATCAATCGACAATATGCAAAGAGAATTAGCACTTTATGTACAAAACAACTTAAAAAATTGTGCTAATTTCGAATTACTGAACGAATTCAAAGTAGAAGAATTAGACAAGATAAATGCGATAGCGTTTATAGCGGAACAAAATGTAGTTGTTGATGTTAATTGGCCTTTAAGAATAAAAACACAAGTAAAAACTTATGACCAAAAGAATTTCAGAACAGAACTTCCCGTTCGGCTGAGAAAAGTTTACGAATTAGCTCAAAAAATAATGAATACTGAAAACCAAAAACAATTATTAGAAAATGCAACAATGGAATTAATCAGTGCAAATCCAGAAATTCCTTTAGATGGAATGGAATTTACGTGTGAAACAAAAAAATGGCAACTGAAAGAAGTAGAAAATAAAGTAAAAGAAATGCTCAATTACAACCTTCCAAATATCAGAATAAAAAATACTAATTATTTAGATTTTCAAACTGAAGAAAAAACATATTATGATTTACAAAAAGCAAATGAACAAATAACAAAAGAACTAGAAAGTTCAACAACTTATAATCCTAACAATCCTCTAGAAAAAATAAAAAAACCAACAACGGTTGCTCCAGATGACGCGTTTGATTACAACCAATTAACTTTCAACGTTGACACACCAACAACTGATTTGCAAGTCGGATTTAGTTTTAATCCAGATCAAAACATTCTATTCAACTCACAACCAAATGACGGTGGATTAATGAAGAGCAATCAATTAAAAGGAGACAATAAATACTTAAAATTCGTTTGCATGAATCAATACCACTTTACTTACACAATTATTTATCCAGTACTATCAAGAATAAGAGATCCAGATGCATTTAATGGACAAGGATTCACACTACAATTCGCATTCCCAGTACTAATAAACAATAACAAAGGCAACAGAGAAACATTTAATTTGAAAAAATTTGTAAGTCCTTATTTTGATTCAGAATACTGCGACAAAAAAAGTGACAGAACAATAGAATTTATTGCACGAGGATTTGAAGAAGACCTACCAATAAGCACAGAGTTAAATGATGCAGAAATAGAATTCATTTGCGGACCAAAACTTTGTCCTCTAGGAAAAACAAAAAGCCAACAAGGAACTTACAAATTAAGAACACAGATACCTCAAGGATGCGGCAACCCACTAATTAAAGCATCAAAAGAAGGATACTTGCCAGAACAAAAAATACTATTAACTGGAAAAGATAAAGTAGAATTTGAACTAACACAATTAAGAAAATTAAACATCGACGTATTAAAATACGAACTTAACAAGTACTCAAAACAACTAGGACAACCATCAATGTTAAGCCCTAGAGAAGAATTAATAATTCAAGTATCAAGCCCAGAAAACAAAGACTTTAATCAATACTTAATTTATCCAAAAGACACAACACTACAATTAATGGGCAAAGATGCAACGTACACAATAGAAACATACTTAAGAATAAAAGACCTAGGAACAACATTAGGCGGAAAAAGACTTGAAAACATCAAGATAAACTACACAGAATTTGCCAACAAAGACACAATGGTGCTCAAAACAACAGAATACACTCCATTACCAACAACAGACCAAGAAACTGCAGAAATGTATGACTCCATATATAACGAACCTTACAATAAAGAATTGAGGCCAGAATTCAAATGAGCGCCGAAAACACAAGTAAAAAACAAATGAGAAAAAATAGAGAAAAATTTTTCGGGGATCAAAAGAAATCAAAGGCGTCAGTAATCTGGAGACTCAGCGGAAATCATTGGCTTCAACTAGCACTCATTGTTCTACTCTTCATACCACTAGTTTTTGCTCAAGAACAATTATTTATAACAACAGACCTACCAAACATCACAAAAGATTACACAATAGACATTAAAGGAACATCACTTCCAGGAGCACAAATAGAAGTGCTAATTAATGATCAACTAAAAAGAAAAGAACCTGCACTAAAAAGCGACGCATTCTTATTCAGAGATGTGCTTCTTGACAAAGAAGAAAACATAATCAAATTGATTGCAACAGATGCTCAAGGACTAACTGCTTCAGTAGAAAAAACAGTAAAAGTCGACACAAAACCTCCAGAAATAAACCTAATAATTCCAGAGCAAACCTTAGAAAGCAATATCGCACTACAAGGAAAAACTAGCGAAAACGTAAAAATAAATTATTGGATAACACAAGAAGATGAAGAATTAACAGATGACAACAAACACACCCTCGATGCACAAGCAGGAGAATTCACATTAAAAATAGAATTGCCTTATGAAGAAAACAAAATAAAAATTGTTGCAAAAGACGAAGCAGGCCACGAAACAAGCATTGAAGGAAAAACAAAATTAGACCTAGAACCACCAATAATAAACTCGAACTTAGACCAATTCAAGTATGTAGAAAAAACAGGAATACTAAACACAATATTTAATCCAGAAATAAAAATTAAAGGAAACACAAACGAACCAGCAGCAATAACAGTTTACGTAAATAATAAAGCACAAAAAATAATAAAAACAGACGAAAACAATAATTTCGAAGTAGGAGTAAACTTATTAAGAGAAATAGCAAAAGATGTCACTAAATCATCAGTCAGCGAAGAAAAATTCAGCGCAGAATTCTTAGGAGCAGCATGGACCAATCAAGTCAAACTTGTAGCAGTAGACAATGCAGGTAGAGAAAGCACTCAAGGCCCAATAGATGTTATTTACGCACTATGCGGCAAAGGAGGACCATTCAGAATAACTCCAGACACAGTAACACCAAACATACTCAATCCAAGACTAATACTTCAAGGATTACAAACAGCAGGCTTCGGCTTCAAAATAGAATACACGGGAGCGTACAAAGCTGACGTAAAAAAAGTAGACGTAAGACCAGTAATGTTTAGAAGCAAAGAAGGAGAAAATTACGACCAAGACTGGGTAAACCCAGTAATATTCTTTGAGAAAAATCAAAAAAGAAACGGTGGAGAAGGATATGCACAAATAAACATCAAAAAATCAGACCCAGAAGGAGACACTGATTACGCAAAAGAAAAAGCAATCGCAGAATACAACAAAGGAAAATGCGCCACAACACCAGGATTCGGATGCCTGAAATTCTATTTACAATTCACAATAGAATACACAGAAACATACAACACAACAACAATATCAAGAGGAGAACAAGAAAGAATATCCCCAGTTATTACAAGCGAAGTACAATACCAAAAAAGCTGCGACAGATACGAACTAGGAATCGACCAAGTAAGACCAGAAAATTTAATACCAAAAAAACACCTAAAAAGCAGCATAGACTTCTTACAAAAAACAAGTGATGCAATAGAAAATGTACAAAAACCATTAAGCACAGTAAACACATACTTAACTTATGCATGCGCAGCAAGCACTCTAGGAAGAAAAGTAGTTGACGCAGTAGAAAGTTGGAACTGCAAGTGGAGCAACAAACTAAACATTTTCGGAGACAAATGGGAATCTGGAGTAGCAGAAGTAGGATTATGCGATGAAGCTTATGGAAACGAACAAGATAAATTAAGTGCATGTCAAAGATGCGAAAACACAATAAAATTCAGAAAAGAAAAATACCAAGACATAATAAACCCAATCTGCGACAGAATCTTTGGCCCTGCAGCACCAACATTACAAAAATACATTAAAGATCATCAAGGAGCAGCAAAAGAAGTAAAACTAAGCAAAGAAGTATTAGACAAACCAGAATTACAAAAATGGAAAGTAACAAATCAAGGAAAAATATTTTCAGGAAACGACTGCTCATTCTATACTGAAACAGGCTTGCCTGTTGTAGAAGATATTTACAAAAAATACAAAACAGGTGAAACACCATTAACAACAAGCGATTGCAGAGACCCATTAAGACCCGCACACCCAGCATGTTGCGGACAACAATACATGAACGAATGGGGCAGCGCATGCGGAGTACCAAGCTTCGGACTAGACACATTCAATGAAATAAAAGAAAGCGCATGCTTAGCAGCAAACAAAGAAGGCAAGAACAAAGTTGCAGGAGAAACATGCTACCAATTATGGAATAGCGTAGCAGGATTCTGCGATGCGGAAGGAGGATTCCTACCTCAAACAATATTTACAGGAGTAGCATACGCAACACCACCTGCAGGAGCAGCATCAAACGTAATACAAGCAATAATAATACCTAAAGGAGTAAGTGCAGCAGGAGTATTACAAGGAGCACCAGAACGAGCAGTAGAAAGTTACAAAATATATTTAGGCTACGTAGCAAACAGATACCAAATACAACCAGGACAAACAAATTATTACTTAAACGCAGAAACAGTATTAATACCACAAAAAGAAGTAACTGAATTATTTTTCACACCAGAAGGAGAACTTTATTCTGAAACACAATTCTCAGGACAACCATCAGCAGAATTCAGAACAGCAATAGAACAAATATCAAATGGACAAAGCATTGACAAAGACGCAATAAACTTTGTTTACACAAAAATAAGAAACACAGTAGGAACAGTAGACAAAGCATACATAGTAAGACCTGACAGCGGACTATTAAGAAGTATGCAATGCGTGTATTTACCTGGAGTAATTAATTGGTTAAAACAATGGCAAGGAATAGTTGGACACGCAAAAGCATGTTTAGAAAAAGTAATGCTAACAGGCGACGGAAGTGCAGGAACTTGTAGAGAATTCTTGAGCCAATACATGTGCGATTTTGTTTGGGACTCACTAAGTTGCACAGCACAAAAATATTCACAACCATCACCAGGCGGCGGAAGAATTGGCGGAGAATTAGGGGGAGTGGGCGATGTCTTCGGAGCAGTAAGCGACTCCTCACTAAAAACACAAAACGCAATGAAAGAAAGATACGGCACAACAGGCTTATGGAAAAATTTATTCAACGAAAAAAGATTACAAAACAGCGTTTGCGCATTCGCATTCACAGGAACATGGGATTTAGACATAGAAGCAATATCACAAATGAGCATAGAATCACCACAATTACCAAGCCAAGGATTACTAAGTTCTTGCAGAAGAACATTTGCAGGATACATGCCAACTGGAGACCTAAAAACAAAAGGACTTACAACTTGGATTTACAGATTTGCAACATTCCTAAGCGCAGGAAGCGATTTAAGATGGTGGACAGAACTAACATGCAGCGATGATTACTCATGCGATCCTAAAGATGGTTACGAAAATGGAAAATGTGATTGCGTAGGAATAGGGAAAAAAACAATACGAGTAGAACCACAAGTAGCAATAAGTGACAGACTAAACAAAGGAGAAATAATGGACGAACCAATGCAATTAATCATTCGCGCAACAAACGAAGAACCATCACCAAAATACAGATATGACAAAGCAACAATCCACTGGGAAAGCGTAGACTCAAACGTTCCAAATGATTTAAGAAAAGGAGAAGCAAGCTGCAATTTCAACCTAGTGGGAGGCGATGCACCAAACTTCTGCAAATTCAGCATTGACAAAGGATCATTCTGGTGTTCATGGGGACAACAAAAAGACACAATAACAATTGATAAAAGAAAAACAAAAGCAGACTATCCACGAATGATGGATAAGTTAGGAGTATTTGCTTTAAATGATGACTTGACATTCAAAATTGCAGGAAAACAAGAAAGAGAACAACCAAACACAAACACAGCAAAATATTTACTTTACAAAATAGAAAACAAAGCAGGAAGAATAGTTAGAGAAACAAAATTTGATGATCCGCTAAGAGAAAGTTTAAGAGTAGATCAAGAAGGAGATTTTGAACAAACAATAACTATAAACGACAGATTAACTCAAGAAGACTTCGGAATAAAAGAAGAAGACTTCATAAAATATGAAGGATTTGATTTAGACCTTAACAAATATTTCGATTATAGTTTAGATGGACTAATAAGAAATGTTCAAGTAGTAAATGCAGAACCAAACAAAGAATACTCTTTCGTCTTTGACTTCCAAGGAAAGAAATTAGACATTTACAAATTTTCAGGAAAAGGAGCAAGCGGACTAAGAAAAGGAAAAAAATTAGCGTATAGTGACTCATTAATCGTAGAAGATGGAAGCCCAAGTATTTCAATAGACGAAGGAAAAGATCCAATGCTTCAATTCACAATAAACACCGGAAGCTTACCCCCAGACAGTCCAAACTTAAACTTCCAAGTATGGGTAAGATATCCAGAGCCATCAAGAAAAGTAGAAGCATGTGAAGGAGACCAAAAACCAGAAATTTGGAATGCAGAATTCGAAGCACACACAACAGAAAACGGACTACCAACAGAATTCCCCGCAACAGACAATAATGGAAAAGTAGCAAGAATCACAATACCATTCCGAGTATCGTGCAAGAAAAATGCACAATTAGTCCAATTTGATCAAACGACAGCAAAACCCGACCCATTACAACCAACAGAAGAAGGAGAAACACCAATAACAGAAACACCACCCATAGAACCACAACAAACAGAAGAACCGAAAAAACAAGAAGAACCAACACAACCAGAAACACCAGAAAAAATCCAAGAATTTTATTCAATAGAAGGAACACAAGTAATAAAGCACAAATTCTTTGCAGAAGATTCAGGAGAACTAGTATTCAACACACAAAAATTAACAAACAAAGAATGGAAAACTTTAGGAATTGCAAGATACACAGAACAAGAAGTTAATGATCAACTCGATGCAAAAACATTCTTCTTAACCTACCAAGATGCACTAGATTCATCAAGCGAAGGAATGGACGCATACAGAAGAATAAAAATAAAACAAATAACAAGCTTTTACAACTCAGAAAATAACATAATCTACAAAAACACAGTAATAGGACCACTAACACAAGACGGAGGAGTTCCAGTAAGCATTACAAAAAAAGAAAATAACAACTGGGTAAACGATCATGAAGAAACAATAAGCAAAGACGCAATAATCACAGGATTTGAAACAGGATATTATGGACAAGAAGAAAGAGACATAACAAAAGGAGCACAAACATACAAACAAATAATCAACGGACAAGTAACAGAATATTATTTTATAGCTCCAGATTTAATACTTAAGTTCTACAATTTTAGAGTTAACAACGATGGTGGAATAGATTCCGCCAGAACAAAAATAAACCCAAAAGACAACACAAAAGAAGAACTAACTAGAATAACAACAAGCAAAAATGTAGTAATCGACAATTTCACAAATTATTTGGGAAGCGCTTACTTCTTAACTCTGGACGAAGCAAAAGCAAACGCAATAATAACACAACCAACACAACAACAAAAACCAGTATCATCTGGAGCAGGAGCATCACAACCAGTAAAATAAAATGATACAAGAAATAAAAAAAGCGTTAACGCTTTTTTTAGAAAAAAAGAAAATCATATTTTTTTTAGTTCTAATAGAATTAATGTTTTTCACATTAATTCTGGGAGTGCAATTTTTTACAATCCCGACAATTTTTGAAAGCACAAGTAAAATATTTGAAATAGTACAAAACACATACACAGGCACAGATCCTTCGCAATTACTAACAAAAGGCCCCGAAATACTTCAAATAGATGGAATACAAAAACATTACAGCACAATACTAACTTACACAGGCATAAACTTAATCTCTTCACTGATTTTATTCTTAATATTTCAAGGACTAATTTGGTTCTTATTGCACAAAACAATACATAAAGTTCACGTTGACATAAATTTATTTTTAATTCCTGCAATTTACTTTTTTATATGCTTACTATTAATTTTCACACTAACACCCTACATTTACCAAAATGAATTCTTAACAATCAACATAATGATAGGAGCAATCGTGATTTTTACTTATTTAAGTAGTTTTTTTTATGCAGCGCTCTGCATAAAAAAAACTTTTCTTGAAATGCTTCTTTCACCCATAAAAACGCCAGTTTTAGTACTTCCATTTGTAAGTTTGATCTTAATCACACTTTTATTGACCTTGTTACTTATTGGCATCTTCAAAATGAGCGAAATCCTAGGAATTGCCTATTTCGCTACAATTTATTTAACCTCATTTCAGTTATCGAGGATATTCTTGATATATACCATGAAAAAATTTCAGAAAGATTGAAATTTTTTCCAAAAAAACTAATTTTTCTGAAAAAAATAACAACAAAATTAGAAATCTTTCAATTTATTTAGAAAAATTTCCACTTTTTTCCCACAACTCATTTATTAAATAACCAATTCCTTCATTTCATGGAAAAATACAAAAATGAAACATACACAAAACAAAGAACGCAAGGATTCGTAAAGTGCGGCTGTAGCTGCATAATATTAGCACTAGGTTTGGTTGCAGGATATTACATCCACGAACAAGCCAAAAAGTATTCTCAACAAATAAGCAAATGTAAACAGACCATTGACAAAGTCGTTGAAAAATTAAATTCTGGCGAGGAAAATGAACAAGGTAAATAATGCTCTTTGCATAATACAACAAGGCAAAGAACAAAAGATATTTGCAGGAAAAAATGAAGTAATAGTCTGCAAGAAAAAAGACTTAATAAAAATGGCAGAGTCGTCATTGCAAAAACAAAACTATAACAACATAATTAAATTAATGAAAACAAACAATGATCTTGAGCTTTACACAAACAAACCTAAAATTTCAAAAATAAAAGCAGACAAAAAAGGCCACTGGATTTACAATTATGAAGAATTTGAAAACAACTTCCCAATCTATGACATATACCAGTTTGCATTCATAACAAATAACAAAATTAAGTGTTTGTACCATCCAGAAACCAAAAAAGAAAAAAGTATAGGAGATCAGTTTTCATTTTGGAGCACAGATGATGATAAAAACACCGAAACAGACAATCAATGGTACGAAATAATAGTTAAAGCCATAATAAACAAAGAACTAAACGATGAAATAATAACTGATTACTTAAATGAAACATACTCATTTTTTTCCAGAAGAAAAGTTAAAAAGATTTTTTGCTCTGCAAAAAATCTAGACGATAGCTTAGTGAACTGTCTGGTAACTTCTTATGATAAAAACTCCCTATTTGAAGAGAATATTATGAAAAGAACTTTCTTAAGTTTAGTGCACAAACACAAAATTGAAGCAGAACAGTTCAAAAATTTACCATTTATACATTTCAAGTGCGAACATGGAAAGTGTGAAGAGCTAGAAAAAAAAATATCTGGAGAATATCCTGTACGATTTCACAGAGAGAAACTTGTTTCTCTCCCAGAAGTAGTTTTTCACAAAAACAGAACAGCGAACTTAACTAATTTAGAACAAATAGGCGTTTATGACGCACAAGAAATTTCCACAGGACAAAACATAAAAATTGGAGTGATTGATACAGGAATTGATTACGAACACGAAGAATTAAAACACTCATTTGGTGAAATAAAAGGCAATAATTTTGTAAACGATAACTCTCCAATTGATGATAATGGTCACGGAACTCATGTTTCAGGAATAATCGGAGGCATTACAACAGGAGTAGCACCAGGATGCACACTATACGCGCTAAAAGTCCTAGATAGAAATGGCGTGGGAAATAATATTAGCGTAATAAGAGCAATTGATTGGAGCATAACAAACAATTTAGACATTCTAAATATGAGTTTAGGAAGTTCAAGTTATTCTGAACTAGAGCATAAAGCAATAAAAATAGCTGCAGAAAAAGGGTTAGTAATAGTTTCTGCTGCCGGAAACGATGGAACTAAAGAATATAATTACCCCGCAAGCTTTGGTGAAGTAGTAAGCGTTAGCGCAGTAGACGGCAATAACAAAAAAGCAGACTTCAGCAATTATAATGATAAAATAAAAATAGCTGCTCCGGGAGTAGAAATTTATTCTACATTCAAAAACAACAGTTACCGAGTTCTTTCTGGCACTTCAATGAGTACTCCGCATGTTACTGGAGTTTTTGCACTTGTCAAATCATTAAACCAGTCTTCTCCTGAGATCTTAAAGGAGATTATAAAACGGACTGCAAAAAGTCTGCACAACAACCTGTACTACGGTGCAGGACTTGTTCGTGCAGACGACGCAGTCCGAGATGCAAACTAACATGAAAATTGTATTCACCTTGCATGCTAATATTAAGGCAAGAGAAAGAAACATACCTAAAATTTGGGTAATTGAAACAATAAAATATCCTGATGTTACAACAAGACAGAAACACAAATATATTGTTACAAAAAAACTAAATGGATTAACTTTAGAAGTTGTTTTTGTAATAGAAAAGTTTATAAAAATATTAACACTATACTACATAAAATGAAAGCAAGTTATGATCCGGATGCTGATGCAGCTTACATACAGTTAAAAGAAGGAAAAGTAAACCACACTAAAAAGATAAATGATAACACCTTATTAGATGTGAATAAGAAAGGAGATGTACTTGGTGTTGAATTGTTATTTGTCAAAGAAAATAAGCCAAGAATACTGAGAGATTTATTTGGAGTTCTAAAGTTTAAAAAATATACCCGACTAGTAATTGACACAGAAAAGGTTTTATCTCTTTCTTGGTTAAAAAAAATAATGTAGAATAATTGATTCAACTCATCATCTCTTTATGGAATATTATTTCATGCAATAATTCAAAATCGTATTCTTTCAGTAGGTCTAAAATGAGTTTATTTAATTCACTCCTGTAATCCTTTGATTGAGAAGAATAAAATTGTTCTAAAAAGCTTTTATCAATATCTTTCAGTTCTTCAAGCATTCTATCTTTAATGTACTTTGAGAGATTTATGTGCTCAACAAATAATTGTCGGGTGCCTGTTTGATGGATTGCATCTAAAACTTTTTTTATTTCTTCTTTATTTGCTACAAAATGAGGCAGTAATGGTCCAAAGAAGGCGTAAGTTTTTATTCCTTCTTCGTTAAGTTTTTTTAGTGTTTCAAGTCTTTGACTAACATTTGGGGCAAATTTTTCAAAGTATCTGGAAATTTTATCATCCGTTGAAGTTATAGTTAATCCAACATCAACATTTTTTAATCGTTTAAGTATTGGCAAAACATTCAGCACCAATGGAGACTTTGTTAGTATTGATACTTCTCCTTCAAAACCATAATCTGCCAAAATTTCTAAACATTTAGCAGATAAATGATATTTTGCTTCAGCTCCTTGAAAAGGATCAGTAACAGAACTCAAAAGAATAGTCTTGCCTTTTCCTTTATTTTTGAGTTTTATTAAATCTTTTTTTAACAAGTCTGGAGCATTAATTTTTGCATAAACATAATTACCCCAATCACTGATTTTTTTATCAACAAAGCGACCCATAAAACTCGCATAACAATAACTGCACCCAAAACGACATCCTGTATAACAATTAATTACAAAATCACACCCTGGAAGCTTGGAAGGAACAAGAATACTTTTAGCAGTGATTTCTTTGGTTTCTAAAGTTGAAGTCTCCATAGAATAAATGAATAATCTAACTTAATTTAAACTTTGTTCTTTTAATTTCATTTCCGAAGAATTTATAACTTCATTAATTACAAATTATTTCCTAATGAGATATCGTAAGCAATTATGGCCTTTGTATGTTTCAGATATTTTTCTAAGTATTAGTTTTTATAGTCCTATTTTAATTTTATTTTTACTGAGTAAGAGTCTATCATTTCAAGATATAGGATTTTTATCCTTGGGAATATACACAACATCTCTTTTATTGGAATTCCCAACAGGCATTTTTGCTGATAAATACGGAAGAAAATCAAGCCTATTAATTTCAGTATTTTTGAGTTTTATCTCTATATTAATTTATATTTCATTCACATCCTATTGGTTATTATTTCTAGGGTATATTTTAATTGGTGCATCTTGGGCATTTAAATCGGGGGCAAGAGAAGCTTTAATTTATGATACTTTAAAAGAAAAAAGATTACAAAGATATAATAGCAAAGTCCTGGGAGAATTAGATTTTATTAGTTCAATCACAATCATTAGCGCAATAATTGGACCATTCATATATAATTATAGCAATATTCTCCCATTCGCATTAGACGCACTTATTGTTGGAGCGGGCTTTTTTATTTTATTTTTCTTAAGAGAACCAAAATATAAAAAACATTCTGAAGAAGTACCTTTTTATGATTCATTTAAAAGAGGACTAAAAATAATCCTCAATAATTCAACCATTCTCTCATTATTTTTACTGTACCTCCCATTATTCTTTTTTGAAGAGAGTTGGTATATTACTCAACAACCCCTGTTGATTTCTCTCGGACTTCCTTTAATGTTGCTTGGTTTTTATTCTGCCTTTAATTCTGGAATTTTTGCAATAGGAGGAATATTTTTACCAAAATTATTGAACATATTTAGTCACAGGACTTTGTTATTCGGGGTCATAATACTCGAATGCATAGTGTGGTTTGTCTTGGGAACAAATAATTTGTATGCAGTTATTATTTTCTCAAGTATTCTCTTACTAATGCATCAATTCTGGAACTATATCGATGCAGACATCATTCATGAACACATACCCTCAAATATACGGGCCACAACACTCTCAGCAAGACAAGCAATAATCAGTTTTGTATGGATTTTTAATCCTTGGTTTATGGGGTATTTATTAGACACATTTAACAGAAACTATTTATTTCCAATATTCGGAATTCTGATTCTCTTAATAGGAATTATTGTGTTTATTTCAAGAAGAAAATACTTTTAATACTCGTTTTCATATCTGAAGAACGTATCAGTCATTCTAACAACTAATAATTTTCGACACCGCCCGAAGTCATTCTAGCAAAGCACTAAGCAAATAACCTGCGGAAACTAAATAACATGTAATCTTGAAAATACACATTGCAGTATAAGAACATTTATATATACCTAAAAAGATATACTAATAAAGATATACGAGAGGTCAGCGTTTCGTCGAAGTGTGTGTGTTTTTATTTTTTTTTATTTTTTCCTTTAAAGAAAATAGCACACCACATTAGGGGATTTAATAATTGCATTGATGTATACACAACTTAAGCAATTGGGATATACACAAATCAAGCAACCAGTTTATGCTTTTAAGTTATTGTTGATGTCTTTGTGTTGATGTATTTGGATAAATTTAGGGGGAATAATAGTGGGAGATATTTGGGAGGAAAGTTTAGTTTGCACCAAGTGCAATAAGAAAACTGAAAAATTAGTTCTTAATAGAGATAATTTTGATATACGCGTTTGGAAATGTAAAGACTGCAAAAAAACATGGCCACACCCTCTAGATGATAAAAAGTTTAGCGAATGGAAGGATATTAAAGATCAAGAATTCAAAGTAAAAATCAGAGAAGTAGGTAATAGCGCAGTTGTAAGCTTGCCTAGTGAAATTGCTTCATTCAAAGAACTAAAAATGGGCGAAGACGCCGTGTGGAAGTTTAAGAGTAGTAATGAGTTAATATTGAAGTTTAATTCTTCTTAGTAGGATATTTTCTCATTTAAAAATGCAGTTTATAACTTTATAAATTAAAAGAGAATTAGCCTACAGAGAAGAGTATGACAAATGGAGAATTAAGAATGACAAAAGATATTGAATCAAGAATTGATGAACTAAAAAAACAAGCGGGCAGGAAAAACATTGGGCAAAAAGCTTACTTGATTGCTAGAGAACTTGGAGAATCAAATAACCCAGGTTTAGATTTTGAAAATTCTAACAGACGCAGTAAAAAATTCTTTGAAAATGGAAACTTAAGAGTGTCTTTTGGTGCTAACTGTGATGTTTTAGTTCAGTACAAAAGTGAAACCGTTTTTTACACAGATTTGAATTACGAACTTAAATGCTATAAAACAGGTCATTGGGAAAGATTACTAAATAGATTTTATAATAAAGCCCGAGAAGCATCATTAGTTAGACAAGCTAAAGAAGAAACAGAGCTTAAAGAAGCAAACGAACTAAAATTATCTGAAAAAGCTAAATGTTTTGGATTGGAATAAAAAATGGCCGCAAATGATGATATGACCCGCAGAAGAAAAGAGGACGAACTAATTGATTTGTTAAAAGCACAGGAGGGAAAATATATTGTCCTTTGTGATCAGGTATTAAAAATCGATGAAGTTCGAGGAGTGCATGTCTGGTTCAGCAACAGAGTTCACGCCATGTCGGGTGACACAAATTTTTTGTCTTTCTGGAATTTTTCTCCTAATCATTTAGAAGCTGTTAAAAAGAAAGTTCAAGAAAATGATTACTGTAGAAAAGGAAAATTTGATTTGAACAGTCATTTGCCTTATCAAGTAATACCTGAAAAATATCAAGCAGAACTAAGTAATTTGTTTGATTGAATCAAAATATTTGGAGGAAATAAAAATGCAAGATAAAAAAACAATTGAAGACCATTTTAATGGTATTGATAAACACTTTAACAATGTGAGATCTACTGTAAAAGCAGGTTTTATTGGTGCAGGAGTAGGCCTTGTTGTAGGAATTGCAGGAGGAATCTACTTAGGAGAAAGCATCAACGATTACGTTGAAGCACTCAAACAAGCACCTAAAGCAATACAATATGCAGTTGACGCAGGTTCAGCATTTTTATGCGGTAGTGCTGGTGCAGGAGTTGGCGCAGCAATAGGTCAACTTCCAGGACTGTACAGAATGTTTAAGGAATTCTTCTAAATATTTTATTTTTTCTTCTTTTTTAATTTTCCACAAATTGCACAGCAATTTGTGTCATAAATAATTTAAATAAGCAGTATTCTGATCTCTCTATGGCTGTAACAATAAACAATTTACCACTCGTTTACTTGGATAATCAGAAGAATAAAGTAGAAACTGATGAAAAACAAAGATGGGAGAGAGAATTTAGAAAATCGCTTTCTTTTATTTCTCAAGATTATGTTGCTCACTTTTTGAATCTTTATCACATTGCTAAATCAAGAAGTCAGCCTTTTCCTGATTGGGATTTTAATAAAATGACCATTCCAGAAATATTTGAGAAAGAGTTTAATAACATGTTCGAGCAGTATACTGTTGAAAGATATACCGGACTTCAAGAACAAGATATTACTTTTAGAAAAGAAATAATTCCATTCAAAATTGAAGTAAGAGGAAAATACAAAACAACAGCAAGCCCTGTAGAATTAGAAGTTATATTAAACACTGAATGGAAAGAAGTAAGCTTAGTGCCATCAATAAAATTTGTAAGAGATAGTAAAGAAGTAGATATTGCTTGCTTAATAAATATGCTTAACCTAAGTACTTTAGGTGTCAAAATGAATATTTTATCTGATGGTTTGGCTAAAAACTTTAATTGGAATTATAAAAATACCAAAAATGGATTTCAAGGAGATGCTGTTTTTGAGCACAGACGTTATCTTGGAGAAACATTCACTAAATATGACATTCCTACAAAAATCGATGTTGTAAAAGAAGGAGAAAAAATTAAGTTCACTGCTAAATTCAAAGGACTTACTTGGAGTTAAAATTTAAGCTTCGCTCAAATTTTAACAAAACTAAAAAAATATCATTTAAAGTTCAAATCAACCTTCTCAACTTTAACTTCACCGTATTTTTTGAATTCTTCTATAATTCCATCAAGATGAGCCGCTCCTACCCTCATTAAGCAAACTTTTCTAGGATCTTCAGTTATGTGTTCTAAAGCATTTTTTGCCATCAATTCATTTCTTTTGTTAAGAATTCCGCTAAAAACTAAACCAATAGGTAATTTCAGGACGTATTTTGGGAAAGAAAAATACCTTGCAGGAGCGATAAAGAAATAAAGAGTCGGAGCAGCTGCTAAAGAAGTAACTCCTAAAGCTCCCAAACCAAGATAAGAAAGATCGCTTATTCCTTCTCTACCATCTGTGAATGTTTCAGTAATTTTTCCTTCGGAAAAATTGTTTTCTTCAGTCTTGTTTTCTTTAACTGCTTCTTTTTTGAATTTGGTAGATTCTTCATTGGCTTTTCTAACTGCAGGTTTTTCCAAAAAAATTACTTGTATTCCTTTATCATAACAAATTTCTGAAGGAGAATAATAAACGTAACCACTTCCTAAAGCCATAACAACATAAGACATTCCCAGAGCAGTTTCACAAACATCCCTCCAACCCAATCCCGAAGGCAGTCTTACATTTTTTAAATCTTCAACAGTTGGAGGCCCAGATCTATCAACTCCCTCACTTAATAACAAAGAAATATCTTTTTGTTCGATTAATTTTGTGGCATAAACTGATGAACTATAATTGTATAAGTGCAATTCTCCCAATAAATAAAATTCGTAAGTTTTTCCTTCCTTTTCCAAAGAAATTTTTTGCACTTCAACATTTATTAAGTTAGGATTGTACTGTTTTATCCCTTTATTATTAGAAACATAAAAATGTCCTAAAGCCAAACTACCAATCAATGTGTAAGCACAAGCATATTTTGCAATTTTCCTAGGCAAATTTCTAAACTTATTAACAAATCTAGACAAGAACGACTCTTTTTCAACAACTTTTTTATTTTTTCTAAAATGATTTTCATAAACGTAAGAAGCAGTATTAGTTCCTAAAGCAGTTAAACCTAGTGGAGGGCAAAAGAAAAGAGAACCCATAACAAAAACTTGAACACTGCCATTAGTTGTTGCAGTAATTACTTCTTCTAAAAATGTAGGATTTCTAGAAGATAATGCTTCTCTTTTTAATCTTTTAGCTGTAGGAAACCTAAAAACATCAATAGCACTTCTGTATAAAGAATTAGCAATATATTTAGAATAATGAACTGTTTTTTCTTTAAACCCCTCACCTGTATTGCTCTTTTTTAATAAGTCTTCAAGAGACATTAGAAAAATACCGATTTTACGGTTTTATAAATATACTGACACAAACTAGTTTGTAGTTTATTGTTCACAGTTGGTGGCCTGAAAGCTTTTAGTCCCTTTGATGACCGGTAACATATATGACACCTCAGATACCTTGATTGCCGGCTGGCAAGTTTTTGCCGGCCGTGATTAGAAATCTTTTTAAACCCGTTCATTTTATTCGAGAGTATGGGTGATAAAAATATCAGTGAAGAAAAGCCAGCAGTGCTTCATGGACAACCTTGTCCTATATGTAATAAGAACACTTTAAGCCTAACTGAACTAACTAGGGATGTTCCTTTTTTTGGCAAAGTATACTTATTCTCAATGAGTTGCACTTCATGCAAGTATCACAAAGGTGATGTTGAAGCTGATGAAAAACACGATCCTACAAGGTATACTTTTGAAGTAACAAGCAAAGCAGATTTAGATGTTAGAATCGTTAAAAGTTCTGAAGCAACAGTAAAAATACCTCACGTTGCAAACATAGAACCTGGACCCGCAAGTGATGGTTTCGTAAGCAATGTTGAAGGCTTAATCAACAGAGTTAAAAAACAAGTAGAAACTTTAAGAGATAGCGCAGAAGAAAAAAGCGACAGAAAAAAAGCAAAGAATTTAATAAAAAAAATCGACAACGTCCTAATGGGTTCTGAACACTTAAAAATAATAATTGAAGATCCTTCAGGTAATTCTGCAATAATCAGTGATAAAGCTGAGAAAGTGAAAATTAAAGGAAAGAAAGAAGAGTAAAATAGTTTGGAGTTCAGGGTTTGGAGTTTGTAGTAAATGTTTGCAGGAAAGTAATAATAGAATTTCTATTTAAAACTCTTTCTGGAAAAGCTTTTAAAAAGCCCAATTCAAGAAATAGTTTAGTGAACAAAAATGAAACTACCAAAAATAAGCATGCCTAAAATTGGTTTACCAAAAATCAGTATGCCTAAGATAAGTATGCCACGAATGCCGCATGTTAGCGAAGCTTACAATGCAGGAATTGCTAGAAGTGATTTAGCATTCAGATTAAATTATGCAAGACAAGAATCTGAAGAAGACAAACAAAAAAAAGAAGATCTTTCTGCAAAACTAGCTCAAAATGAAGAAAGCAGAAAAAATTACAATTTCTTAGAAAAAGCAGTATACGATTTTGGTTACACTGTAATGAATACACAAATTAGAAGTATAGAAAAAGGAATGAATAAAACAAGAAGAACAAACTAGTTCATAGTTTGCAGTAAATAATTTGTTAACAACTTTAATTCTTTCTTTCAGTTTTTTTGATTTTCCCCTAGCCGAACGCTCGATTTGTGTGCTTGAATTTTTTCTTTGCCGGCCTTTGCGTTCGGAACACTTTGTCAACGCTAGCGCGTTGAAAATCGATAAAAGAATAACTCTTTAAGTGCACAAAAAATCTTCCGATTACTAGTAATATTTACGAAGTCAAGCGGTGCCTTTATTATTTTCTCGGTTTTTGTGGATTCATGATGCTGCCTCCAAAATCATTAAAGAACTGATCATGCACACAATTCGCGGAGGCCTGAGCTGAGAAAATTCAAAATTATAAAAAAGAATATCTGGCGTGATATCAAGGTTGAATTATCACACCATAATGATTTGTTCCCACATATTTTCTTCTTATTCTCCACAAATCTCTGAAATTTGAGTATAATTGTTTCTCTTTTGTCAATCGCAGAGGATCATTCACCCACAATATGTTAGGATCTGTTTCATAACCACGCACAACAAGCACATGTCTCGCACCCCTTACATTTGCCCTAATTACCACTAGAAGCGGAGAACCTTTATCTATTAATTTTATTATTCCTTCTAATCCAATATTTTCTTTAGCTCTGACAGAAAAGCCCTGATCTCTTGCACATTTAACAATTTCTTCGCAACTTTTTACACCTGACTCTTTAATATCATAGCCAAACCAAGAAGCAATATTTTCTTGAGAAACTTTATTTCCATAGTATTCAAATATCATTGAAAGACTTGCAGGAACACAATAATTAGTAATCTGCTTAATTTTAGGAACATCAAGAACAACCTTCACCATCTGCAAACCTACTGCACTAGCATATCTTCGTATTGTGCTGCCCAGCCTAGACGTTGTGATTTTTCTAATCTGATTACTGCAACTTCCGGTCTCGGTCTTTTTTGTATGACATCAGTTAATAATGTTAGTGCGTTGTTGTTTACTCCAACGTGATCATTATCTATTTGGTTGACATCACCCATTGCTATGTTTTTTGATCCGTGATCTAACCTGCTAATGTATAATTTTGCTAATGCTCTGTTGCCGTTCTGTAATTCATCAATTACAGTAATCATATCACCCAAACTTCTTCCTCTTAAGAACGCAGTTGCTTCAGTTCTTAAAAGACCGTTGCTTTTTAAGTGTTGCAAGAAATCAAGCCCTGAACTGTATTTTTCAGTCATTTCTTTAATTTCGTCATAAAACGGAGTTAAGTAAGGTTCTATTTTTTCATCTAAATTACCAGGTAAGAAACCGTAGTCCATTGATGCAATTTCGGGTTTTAAAATCAATAAACCTTTTTTGAAATCTTTTTTTTTCATGACATCGTTTTTTCCGAAGTGATTTCTTTCTTGTAACATTTCTAACATTTTATCTTCTCTAAGTAAAAGATGCAATGCTCCTGCCATCGCCAATCTAGTTTTTCCAGTCCCAGATCTTCCGTTAACAACAATAAAATGAATGTTTGGATTTATCAAGTATTCCATATAGAATAACTGGTAAACATCTCTAGGTTGAGTATCGAAGAAAGTTTTTAAGAAAAAATTCTGAGAAAATAATTCATTCTTTTTATTTTTTTGATCCCCATCCTGACTTTTATAATTCAAAGCGCCTATTGCGTACTTTAAACATTCTAATCTATTCTGTTCTGCATTGAAAACTGTTGGAAGGTAATCATTAGTTTTGTCCTTATCAATTAATATTATTCCTTGATTCCAAATAAATTTTTTATCAAAAGCTTTTCCTTGCTTTTCTTGATCTGTCTTTAAATCATTAAGCAATAAGTATCTTTCCAACCCACTGCCGCTTTTTAAGAATTTATCTAACAATTCTCGACTTACAAAATATTCATTAACTCCAGAATAAATTTGTTCTTTATCT
The DNA here is from genome assembly GCA_016215315.1 of Candidatus Woesearchaeota archaeon. Lineage (GTDB taxonomy): Archaea > Nanobdellota > Nanobdellia > Woesearchaeales > ARS49 > JACRKG01. The sequence goes on from JACRKG010000006.1 coordinate 65,947, forward strand.
TTAACGGGAACCTTGCCCATTCTTAATGGCTCGACAGGTATTCCTTGACTTGAAGCCTTAGCCATCATTCCTGCATCTTCAGTTGAAAGTCTTACTTCATAACCTGACAATTTCTTTTTTATCTGCATGATTTGTTCAATTATTTGATCATCAGCATCTTCTTTTGAATGAATGGGTTTATATTCTGCTCCAGACCAAGAAAATTTTCCTCCATTATCAAAAGAAGGTTTTGCGCCCACTTTTAATGCTTCATCTGGACTGTGATATAACTTATCTTCAAGAATTAAATCACGGATTATTCTTCTAGCTTCTCTTGCAGGAACTGCTACCGAAGGATCTTTTTTATTTTGAGCGTGTTTATCAATTTCATAAAGTACGGGTGTAGGTAAAACAACACAATTACCTCCTTCGCCTAACTTTATTAAGCATTTAGGATTGTCAATTATTGAGTTAGTATCAACAAACCAAATTTTTGGTTTTTCAGCAAAAACACCTGTTTTTGCTTTTTCAGAACCTTCTCCTAAACTATCGAGACCCGTAGTTAATTCTTCCAAAGCATTAAAGGAACTTTTTCCATCATCGTCTCCCATTTTGTTTTTTTAAAAACCTCCTCGTTTATAAATTTTTGCAGAGCAAAAATTAAAAACACATATTTTCAGCAAAATCTTTTCTTAACTTCTTAACCACGTTCAATTCAATTTGCCTGATTCTTTCTCTAGATAATTTTACTTTTTCTGCAACTTCTTGCAACGTATAAGGCTCTTTACCTCCTAAACCATATCTTAAAGTAATTACTTGCCTGTCTCTCAAATCTAGCCCGGCCAAACATTTTTTTAATTTCTCAAGTTCTAAAGTTCTGTTCACAGTTTCTTCAGGCCTTTCATAATCTGAAGGTATTAGATCAGAAACAACTGTATCAGTATCATTCGCAGGCATGTCTAAAGAAACAACAACATCTAAAGTGCGAGCTGCTTTTTTAAGATTTTCTTTTTGAATATCACTGAAATATTTTCCAGTTTTATCTTTTGTTACATCTAGAGCTTCATCAAAAGAAAACTCTCTTTCTGTTTCATAATCCATTCTTCTCTTTTGATTTCTAACTTTAGTCAGAGAATCATACATGTTAGAATTAACTCTCACTGTTCTTGATTTATCAATTATCGACCTAACTATGCTTTGTTTAACCCACCATGTCGCATAAGTGGAAAATTTATATCCTTTTTCAGAATCGAACTTTTCAATTGCTCTCAACAAACCAGTGTTTCCTTCTTGAATTAAGTCAACAAAACTAATTCCTTTACCAACGTAACGTTTTGCGATGCTGACAACTAATTTCCAGTTGTGATTAAAAAAAACCGATTCTGTTTCTTTATATTTATCATGCAATTCTTTGACAGCTTTCTGCTTTTCTTTAATACTTTTTAAACTATAATTTTTAGCCAAGAAAAACTCCGTAAATTTAGCATAATCTTTAAAGTTAAATTTAAAATTTATCAAACAAGCAGCATACTCTGCTCTCGCTTTATTAACATAATATTCAGACTTATACTGTTTGATGTCTTGATATAATTTTTCTCGCTTTACAACTAATTCTTGGAGAAAAAAAGCATTTCTTTTGCGATTTCCATCTAAGTCATTTTGATATTTTTCAATCAGATCTGCTAAATAATCTTGTGTTTCAGAATGTATTTAAGTAGTACCAGCAATAATCAATTCAAGTTCTTGTCTAGTGTGTTTCTTTTCCCCCCCGTGAAATCTTTCTTCTTTTTTAGATAATAATTTAGGAAAATTCACACTCATATAAGTAAGATACCATCCTGCCTCATCTAAATCCTTATTTCTAGAAGTTTCCCCTTGAAAAGAAATTTGCGTCATATAGGTATTATTTTAAAAGCATGCTTTTTATACTTTACCGATAAAACTTTTAAAGAAGAATTAATACTAATGAGAACAAATTTTTAGCTACAAAAAGTCAATTATGTATTTGAAAAAGAGAACAATCACAATACAACATAGTCTGTGCCAAGTTTGCTTGCTTCTTCGGACATAATTTCAATTATTCTATCTCGGAGTTTCTGTGCAGAAGATGTTTTTCTAAAAGGACTGCCTTGTACATCCTTTCTGGGAATGTTAAAACTTACTCCGGCTAATTTTTCTATAACATGGTAGACTTTCCCAGTTTGATCATCATAATTATAGCTTATATCAAATCCAAATTCAGGAAGTATCTCATCTCTTATTCTTCTTGCCACTTCTTTTTCAAAAGGCCCCTTTAAGACATCAAGCAGACGTGAATTTAGTTTATGACAACGATTGTCGATTTCTCCCGTAATAACATTAAGATGAATTGCTCCATTTTCAACAATAAGCAAAAAAGGATTTTCTTGAACAAATTTATTAGCTTTTAATCTTTCATCTAACCCATACGCGTGTCTGAATTTTTCATTCTGTGAAAGTGCCGAGCCAGTTAATACAACACAAAAAGGATCACCTTCTTTCCCCATTTCCATTACTAATCTAGCATATTCTGGGCCCCATTGAACATTGTCACCTTCTTTTAACACACCATCTTTATCAGTAATGATTAATTTTCTTTTTCTATCTTTACAGAGATTATAGAAATCCATAAATCCATCAAATACTGAAAAATTGGAAACAAATCCATTTTCTTTTGAAGCAACATATTCAATTACTCTTTGTTGAGCATTCGCAACTGTTCCAATATTACCTAAACCCGCTATTTCCAGCATAGGAATATCAACAATTTCATCGCCAATTGTTGCAACCTGATCAAGTGAAAATCCATACCTGTTTCTAATTTCGTCGATTGCTTCTGCTTTTGTTATCATGACTGCATCTACTGCTGCATTATTCGCAATAAGATATATTTTATCATTCATATCAGCAATACTCACAAACCAAGAATTTAATCTTCCAACATTTCTATTTCTATGTTTAATCCTTCAGGAATTGGTACTTTCATTACTAATCTTAATGCCCTTTCATCCATTCCTAAATCAATTAATCTCTTGTGAACTCTCATTTCAAATTTTTCCCAAGTAGCTGAACCGTCACCACAAGGACATCTTCGGGTTGCAACTTTTAATTTTTTTGTTGGCAGAGGTATTGGTCCTCTTATTACTACGCCCGTTTTTTCGGCAATGTCAGAAATATAAGTACATGTTTTGTTTAGCTTTTCAATGTCTACACTTGCCAACTTAATTCTTGCTTTTTGCATGAGCGTAAAAGGGAGGCGATATAAAAAATTTAAAAAAAACATTTATGTTTTTTTTATTTATGCTTTTTTAACTAGATCAATGCACATTCCTGCTGCAACTGTTTGACCACTATCTCTAACTGCAAATCTTGACATTTGCGGTATTTCTTTTGATTTTTCAATTACTAGTGGTTGTAGTGGTTTTAATTTAACGATTGCAACATCTCCATTCTTGATAAAGTCTGGGTGTTCTTGTAATACTTCTCCAGTTGCCGGGTTTAGTTTTTTAACTAATTCCACAAATTGACAAGCAATTTGTGCTGTGTGAATGTGGAATACTGGTGTGTATCCTTGAGTGATTACTGAAGGATGATTTAGTACTACAATTTGTGCAGTAAATTCAGTAGCTACTGTTGGTATGTTTGTTAAGTGTCCTAGTACGTCTCCTCTTGTTGCGTCTTTTGCTCCAAGACCTCTCATGTTAAATCCAATGTTGTCTCCAGGTTCTGCTTGAGTTAATGATTCATGGTGCATTTCTATAGTTTTAATATCACCTTCAACTCCTTTACCTTCTCTTCCTGGAACGATTATTACTTTGTCTCCAACTTTCATTACTCCAGTTTCTACTCTTCCTACTGGTACTACTCCAATTCCTTTAATGTTGTATACATCTTGGATTGGTAGTCTTAATGGTAATTGTGTTGGTTTTTCTGGTGTTTTCAAGTTGTCTAAAGCTTGTATTAATGTTGGTCCTGTGTACCATGCTAGATTAGGACTTTTCTTTACAACGTTATCTCCAGGGAATGATGCTAATGGAATGAATTGTACTTCATCAATTTTGTAACCAACGCTTTTTAATAATACAGTTACGTCTGCTTTTATTTGGTCAAATTTTGCTTGAGCATATTTTGCCATATCCATTTTGTTAACTGCAACTATTAATTGGTTAACTCCTAATGTTTTTGATAAGAATACGTGCTCTTTTGTTTGTGCTTGAATTCCATCAACTGATACTACTAATACTCCTGCATCAGCTTGTGATGCTCCAGTAATCATATTTTTAACGAAATCTCTGTGACCTGGTGCGTCAATAATTGTAAAATCATATTTTGCAGTAGCAAATTTTTTGTGTGCTAAATCAATAGTAACTCCACGCTTTCTTTCTTCTGCTAAGTTATCCATTACGAAAGCAAACTCAAATCCTCCCTTACCTAAAGCTTCAGCTTCTTCCTTAAGCTTTCTCATTGTTTGTTCGTCAACGTTACCTGAATCGAATAATAATCGTCCAACTGTTGTTGACTTTCCGTGGTCTACGTGACCTACGAATACTATGTTAATGTGTGGTTTAATTCTAGCCATTTTTATTTGCCCTCCTAAATTTTTCTAAGGAATTTTGTAATGATAGGAACTACGGGTTATTTATAAATGTTACTGTTTTGCAGGGAGAAAAATGGTTTGGAGTTTACAGTTTACAGTGCAATACTTAGTAATCATAAGATAACTTATTGACCATCAGACACCCGGTAATGTTTCGACACCGACAGATACCTAGCGCTGACAGTCAAATTTACTGATTTTTTGTCGAAAACTATATAAGGAGTATTTTTAAATTATTACTTTAAAAATAGAGGTCGAATTTGGATTTAAATAAAAAATTAGAAAATTATTTTACTGGAAGAAAATCTAAACTAGAATATGATCTTCTGAGAGAAATTACTGAAGAACTTTTTGATGATGAAAAAACTAAAAAAAGAGAATTAGATAAAATATATTTATATGAAAACAGAGAAATTTTTTTCGGAAAAACATTCCCGAACATTTCTACATTTAGCTCAGTACTTTATGTATTCTTAACAAATAATTGGTCTGCAATAGGAATGACTGTGGTAATTAGCGAAGGAGCTAGAAATTTTCTTGATTACTACTTCACCAAGAATAGAAGAAAAAAAATAAGCAATGCAAGTGAAAAATTAAAGAAGAAAAAAGAATTATCGCAAAAAATTTACACTCCTGAAGAAAAAGATAAAGACAATGAATACAAAAACGAGGAAGACTACCGAATTGATCCTTCAGGATATAGTGGTTGGTTAAACCCAAATGAAGAGGATCCTAAATGAGCTTAACGGATAAAGTAAAAAATTATTTTTTTGGAACAAAAATTGCACGAGATTATAATTACACTAGAGAAAATCTTGCTAAAAAAATCAAAGACCCTGAACATTTAAGAGAACAACAGAGAACTGTTTCATTTCTAAAATTTATTGATGTGGGCGTGTGCAAGTATGCACCTAACTTAGTAAGCGCTAGCTCATTAGTCTATGGAATTCATACCAAAAATGTTCAATTAATAGTTTGGGGTTTATTCTTCGGTGAAGGATCAAGAATGCTTTACGGACACTTTCATAAAAGCTTAAGAAAAAATGCAGGAATACTGGAAGCATCAGAAGATTACGGAAAAGCTAACTCTCAAGAGAATAATTGGTGGCAAAACGGGTAGCGGTTTGCGACTCGTAATAGCCCTCTGATCGATATCATACCTACTTTGAACCATATACAGGCATTTACCATATTTCTGTCAAAACATTTAAAAGGCAAAAATACCGTTTATCGTGTATAAAAAAGAGGTGAAACATAGTTTGCAATATAGTTTGGAACAGATTTTAAAGGATTTGAATAAGGTCTGGTTAGATAATGAGCCACAGCTTTCTGGAGAAAAGATTATTGAAATTGATATTTTTGTTAAAAAATTAAATGGAGATATTGAAGTAGAAAATTTGAAGGAGTATTTGGAGTATTTGAGAAAAGAAGTTAGAAAATATCAAGAAATATTCAAAGATTACGATAAAAGATTTGGAGTGCGTTTCGAACCTTTTTTTCATACATGGAATCATGATGGTTTTTATTTTTTGAAATTGCAGGAATTATATCAAGCAGGAAACATTAGCCAGATTACTTTTGAAGCACTGAAAAAAGAATACACTGAAGAAACAAATGGAAATTCTTTTCATGAAAGAATAAAAGATTTAGAATTAATTTATCACACAAATCAAAAACATTTCACAAATCCAGTCATTTATTGTGGATTGTTTGATTATTATGGATGCGAAAAAAAGAATTTGAATTTAGGGTTAGCATTATTAGGCGCACCATTCATGACTGTAAGTTTAAAATCTCAAAATTTTAAAAACTTATTCAGACATGAACTGAATCATTGTTTGGGAGCATCACACTACAAGGTTCCTTTTAATATAATGTATCCTTATATCGACAAACAAAAAAATATTGTGTTGGGAAAAACAAAAAAAGAAATAAAAAAAACAATAAAAAAAACATACGATAAACCATACAAAGTACTCTTGATACCTAAACCGAAGAAGGAAAAATAGATCTGATTAATCATTTGAAAATCATTATTCAAAAATTATTATTTGAGAATTTCATCAAATCTTTTATCTTCTTTCTTTTTACGCACACCACGAGATGCCATTCTATATTCTATCCCATAAATATAAAATGGATTAAAAAATCCTCTAGCAACAGGCCATAACACGTGTGTAGTCCACAATCCTCCCTCTTTTTGAATTTGAACAGGTAACTGTGCAAAAGGTTTTGTAAAAAGATATTCAACCAGACTGCTATTTTGTTCGTGAATATTTTTCAAATTATTATAATTTCCAAGGATTATTCCTCGAGTAGTAAATTTCTTTACTCGGTGATATTTGCTAACAACATCTAGACCTTGATTTATCATAGCAGTAGAATTTATTATTTCTTCAACAACAATAAAATTTTCATCACGACTATTATATAATTGATTGCACCATTCAGATTTTGGTTTAAGCATATTTTCAGCAGTCTCTTCTAGCTTTCCACTAAGCTTACCTTCTAGCCGAAGAAGTATCAAACCAATTTGTTCTTGAAAACTTAAATGACGTTCATAACCTGCTTTTTCAAGTCTCCTTTGACTTTCCTCAAAAGTTAATTTTTCTTTAGCTTTGACTTCTATATCTAACTTGTTAAAATATGCAAGGTCATAAACAACACGCGAGACATTTGAAACAACAATTTCTGGTTTTGGGACTATTATTTCTTTGGCTTTTTTTAATTTTTCAAGTTCTGCTTCTCTATCAAAAATTGCATTAACGTAATCTGCTAAATTATCATCAAAACTTGATTTCTTTTTATCGCCTAAAATATTCTGATTCATACTTTTCGTGAGTGAACTTAGTTTTAAATAAGTTGGTATTGATTAACTGAATTTTTCAGAGCTCGAGCCGCCCCGAATCTTGTGCTTGTAGAGTTCAATACTGCTCTGACGGCATAGACAAATAATAAACTATTGAATAATTCTTTGTGTGCACGTGAATAATTTTTCTACTTTTTTATCAACTGTTAATGTCGCCAAAATTATTAAAAGACTCGACTAGCACAAACAGTGTGGCGACTGAAGCTCTGAAAATTTAAGAAATTAAAAAACAAATTAAATTTGTTAACAAATCACAACTACAAATAAAGAATATCAAACTACAAAAAATATTTTACCCTACAACTATTCCTTTTCTTGTTCTTATTTGAGTAATAACTAGTGATTGTAATTCTCCAGGTACTTTTTCAAAGTTTTGGTCAACTAGTGATGAGAATCCTCTACCTCCTGTTGCTGATCTTAAAGCGCTTTCCCAACCAATCATTTCAGCCACAGGTAATTTTGCTTTTACTATACACATATTATTTTCATGCTGCATGTCTATTATTGATCCACGTTTGTTCATTACTAATTTTGTTATGTCGCCAGTGCATTCTTCAGGACCTTCAACTAATTTTGTTTGAACTGGTTCGAACATACAAGGACTTCCATTTACCATTGCTTCTCTAATACCGTCTCTTACTGCAGGGTACATTTGTGCAGGACCTCTGTGAATTGCGTCTTCGTGAAGTTTAGCATCTTTTAGTGTTATTTTCAGTCCAAAACAAGGTTCTTTAGCTAAAGGTCCGTTATCAATAACTTGTTCGAAACCTTCTATGACTAACTGTATGCTTTCGCTTAACTGAACGTTTCCTTTTGTCTCATCTATAAACATGTTTCCTTTGTAAATATCTTTAATTGAAAACGCAGCATCACTATCCCATCCTGCGTCAACTAAAGTATCTCTCATCATTAAATCTTTTTTCTTAATTCTTCCTTCAGAAATATCTCCGTTCTTAATTAATTCTCTAATATGAGGTTCTAAAGGTTCAACAACAAAGTATAATTTGTTGTGTTTGTTAGGAGATTTACCTTCAGCTTCAGGACTCGTTTTAAGAACTGTTTCCCTATAAGTAACAATAGGTTCTCCAGTTTTGACTGCAATTTTTTCTTCTTCTTTAATTCTACTTTCAATTACTTCTAATTGTAATTCTCCTAAACCATGAACTAGTATTTCTCCAGTTTCTTCATTAATTTCTACTTTAATTGAAGGATCTTCTCTTAAAATTTTCTTTAAAACTTCAACTATTTTAGAAATATCTTGAGGTTTAACAGGGGCAATTGATTTTGTAATAACTGGTTCAAAAATGTGTTTTAATTCTTCAAATGGTTGTTCTGGATTTTCTGTAACTGTGTCTCCAGCACCAGCAGTTATTCCTACTAGACCAAAAATGTTTCCTGAACCAAGTTGTTCTACTATTTCGGTTTTTGTTCCGAGAAACATAACTATCTGACCAATTCTTTGCGTTGTTTTAAGATTATTAAAATAAAGAGTAGTACCTTCTCTAATAGTTCCGCTGTAAAGTCTTCCTGAAACAACTTCTCTGTTTGTTTTTGGATCTACCATTACTCTAGTTACCATGAAAGCAACTTTACCTTGAGGATTACATTTCAACAAATCTTGACCCAATTCAGATTCAGTTTCTCCCTTCCAAATTTTGGGAATTCTATATTTTTGAGCATCTAAAGGACTTGGGCAGTGCTTAACAACCATGTCAAGAATTACTTCAAAAAGTGGAGCGTGTTTCCAAACCCAATCTTGACGCTCCTTTTCACTTACTTTATAGATGGCAATTATATCTTTAAAAGAAACTCCATGTTTTTGCATGTAAGGAACTGATAATGCCCAGTTTTCTCTGGCAGAACCAAAAGCAACACTACCATCAGCAGCATTAACTTTCCATTTTTGCTTAAACTCAGGTTCAGCAATTTTTTCAATCAATTCATTGAAATTAACTATTATTTCCCCCAATCTTTTTTGGATTTGTTCAGGACTCATTAATAATTCATTAATTAAACGATCAACTTTATTTATAAAAAGAACAGGTTTAACTCTTTCTCTAAGAGCTTGTCTTAGTACTGTTTCTGTTTGTGGCATAACTCCTTCTGAAGCACAAACTAAAACAATTGTTCCATCAACAGCCCTCATTGCTCTAGTAACGTTACCACCAAAATCAATGTGACCTGGAGTATCAATTAAGTTAATTAAAAATTCTTGATCATTACACGTGTGAACCATTGAAACGTTAGCAGCATCAATAGTCATAATTCTGTCTTGTTGAATTCTTTTGTAAACTCCTTGAGCCCAAGTAGCCATACCACCTTCAAGGCTTCCAGCTAAATCTTCATTCATTAATCCTGCTGCAGCAAGAAGATTGTCAGTTAAAGCGGTATTATGAATAACTATTCCTTCTGCCACAAAATTCTTGAAATCTGGAACTGAAAAATCATAAACTACAGGTTCGTATTTTTGCTCTAAAGAAGCAATCTCAATAAATGCTAAATCGCCAGTTGTGAGTCTATCGAACAAATTAGTTTGTTGATTTAAATCACTGAATTTTTGTTTCAACTGCAACACAGTATCAAAAGTAGGGGTCAAAATTTGTTTTTCATACTTATAGTAATGATGATCTATTGAAGCAGAAGAAACTTTTCTTACACTAACTAGTTTATTATTTGACAACGGAATTGTATCAGTCACTATACTTCCCTGAGTTCTTTTAATTAGTTTTTCTGTTTTCTCTTTTTTATGTTCTACTTTAAAGTTTATTTCTTTAGCATAATTTCTTGCAGAAATTCCTGTGATGTATAAAGTATCGTCATTCACTATGCTCAAACAATTAAATCTTAATAACAATAATTGCAGATCTTTTAACATTTGTTTGCTTACAGAAGTAACTGAAACTGCCCTTCGAGACTCTTCAACAGTTCCGTCACAATCAAAATACCCTTTAATAAACTGAGCAACAAATTCCTTTTTAGCAGAAAAAACAAAATTATTAATCCTGATATTGTGACTCTTTTGTTTAAGAGGATAATCAAATAAAACATTAAGCAAATGGGCTAGAGAGTTATTTGTTATTAACTCAGGAGTTCTGTGTTTATTAACAACATATTTTGCTTTAATTCCTAATCGTTCACAGATCGAAATAAATTCATCCTTAAGTTCTTCTTTACCAACAATAAATTTCTTATGACTTCCATCGCCAAAAAATAAGCCCGTCAAATAAAATAATTCTTCAAAGTTATTTGGCAAATTAATTTCTTTTGTACTTTTCGTGTTGTTTCTAAAAGAAATTTTATCTATATTTTCATACAATTCATCAGAAGAAAGATCAAATAATTGTGCCAGTTTAATAAGATCATTTATTTTGTACCTGTTTTGCCAAACTCCATGATAAAAAGATTTATGCTTGTCTTCTGAAGAGATTAGTTTTAATATATTCTTAATGCCTTTTCCCAGCACAGATAATTTTAATTTTTTCCCAAATTCATTTTTTAATACTGCATAGCAAGAGCAGTTGGAAAGTTTTGATAATATCTCTTTTTTAATATCTGCTTTTTCTTCAATATCTATTTTTCTTGCACAAACCAATCTATCTCCTAACTTTAATTCGTTCGCTTCTTTTTCTACAAAATCCATATCTTCTAGAACAATATATTTATGCTCAGAGGTAGTTGTTATTTCAGCCCCATTTCTCAACCTTGCTTTTATTGTATTTCCCCCAACTAATTTCCAAGCATGACTTAATTTCTTTTTTTCTATTCTTCCAGTTTCTTTGTTTAAAGAAAATACCTCAAAATAATTATTAGAAACTTCATAAACGGTTTCTGCCTTATTATCTCTAACTTTAGAACCGAAAAGAACAGACTTATTGTATAGTTCTTCTGCAGTCATAACAGTTCCATCAGTTAAAAACAATCTAGTATTTGGAGAAACACATTTTCCGTGGTGAATGTGAGCACTAGTAGCAATATTTCTAATGGTTGCTTGGCTGTTCGCCAAACGCTTCATTTTTTCAAGCTTTGATTCTTCTGCTGCCATTTTAAAAAAGAGTTACTGTTTTGTTTTTAAATATTTGGGTAGACTAGTTTAAAGTTTGTAGTTTGTGGTTTATAGGACGTCCTATAAACTATGAACTGTAAACTACAAACTTATTCTAGTATTGTTTGAATATCATGAACTGTTTTGTATGAATGCAATTCTTCTGGTTTAAACCATAAGCTAACTTCATATTTTGCTTCTTCAGCATTACCTGAAGCATGAATTAAATTTGCTGCAACTGTACCTTTTTCATTTGCATGCTGAAGACTTACATGCGCATAATCTCCTCTGATTGTTCCGGGTAGAGCAGTTTTTGGTTCTGTACTCCCAACTAACTTTCTTACAACTTCCACAGAATCAACACCTTCTAAAACCATTGCAACAACAGGTCCTTGTGTTATAAATTTTTCAAGACCTGGATAAAAATCTTTTTTAACATGAGCCGAATAATGTTTTTTTGACTGCTCTGCAGAAACCCAAACCATTTTCATTCCAACTATTTTTAGTCCGACTCTTTCAAAACGCGCAATTAGTTCTCCACAGAAACATCTTTGAACAGCGTCAGGCTTTAACAAAACTAAAGTTCTCTGAATCATTTTATTTCTGCTCTGGTTTTAATAATTTTAATCGCTCAGATTTTTCTCTTCTGCCTTCTTTAGTCCATAATAAGTCTTTAGCAGCTCTTCCTAACTTAAGCATGTTTTTTTCGCACTTTTTTCCACAAAAGTACAAAATTTTTCCTTCTTTTTTAACATACATAAAACCAGTACCTGGATGAATTTCCGAACCGCAAAAAGTACAATCAGTCATAACCCACCTCTACCTGCTTTGTTTAATTGTTTAGCTTCGATTTCAGTTTCTCTAAGCATAAGAATATCATTTAATTGAACTGGACCTTTAACGTTTCTTCTTAATACTTTATCTTTATCTCTTCCGTCAAGAACTCGACACCTAACTTGAGTTGCTTCTCCTCTCATTCCCGTTCTTCCCATTATTTCTTCTACTCTAGCAGGAACTGCTTCAGTAAAATGAACTGCACCAGTAGATTTTTGCTCTTGAGCAACAGCAGGAGCTGCTTCTTTGCCAGCAGGGCCACCTTTCTTTGGCGGTTGTTCTCCCTTTTTATTAATCTCTTTGCCTGCCTCTTTATTAGGTTCTTTATTATCTTTAGCCACTATTATTCACCTTTGTAATCAGCCAACTGTTTAATTAATGTTTTAGAATCTCCTTCTTCAACAACTACAACAGCAGCAGTAGGAACAGTTAATCCTGCAGCAGCACCTAATTCTTCTTTTGAAGAAACTTCAACACAAGGAACATTTTTTTCTTTAGCCAATAAAGGTAAATGCATAACGATTTCTGGAGGACTTATATCTTTTGCAAAAACAACTAATTTTGCTTTACCTCTCTCTAGCATTTTTGTTACTTCATTACTTCCTTTTCTTACTTTACCTGTTGTTCTAGCTATTTCAACAGCTTCCAATGCTTTTTCGCTTGCACTTGCCATGGTAATAATCCTCCAAACTTTGTTATTATAATATTAGTGAGAATGAAACCTTCCCACTCAGCTTTAATAGCTTCATCATTAAAGGTAAAAGTAAGGAATAGTAGTTTATTTATAAAGATTACTAAAAAATGATTTTCTGATTTTTTGTTTGACATAATAATTTGTTAACAACTTCGATTTTTTCTTTTTTGAATTTTTATTTTCTCAGTTCCAGTCGCCATGATTAGTGTGCGTACCGAGCTTTTCAATTCTTTTGGCTACATTAACAGTTGATAAAAAAAGTAAAAAAGTTATTCGTGTGCACACAAAGACTAATTTTATATTCACGGTGACTGGAACTCATAAAGATGGAAAGATCAAAAATTCATCTAATTTACGAAGCCAAATCAAATATATTCTTCAAACTATATATTACAGAATACAAAGCTTTAAAAGTAAGTTACTACTCTAGAGTCACAATAACCAATTTTAGGGGGTAAACTACATGAAAAAAGTTTTATTATTAATACTAAGCATTTTGGTATTGTGCGTAGGAGTATACGCAGACATAACAGTTACCGACGTAACAGTTGGTGGAGCAAGCCAAGAAAGAGACGTAACTGCAACTGCAACATTTACAGTTACAGCAGGAGCATCCGCTGTAAACGTAACAGGAATAACATCCACTGCAGACGCAAAATACGCTGTCACTTTCGACGCAACAAGTTTCTCATTAGCAGCATTAGGATCAAAAACAATCACAGTAACTGCAAAAGTTCCAAAAGACTTTAACGCAGTAGATACTGATTTGGTAGCAAAAGCTTTCAGTGTTGGAACAATAACAGTTTCAGGAGTTGAAGGATCAGCATCAACTGCTGTATCAAAAGCATCAACACTAAAAATGCAAGCTCAAAACGAAGTAAGTTTAAGCAAAGTAAAAGCAACAATAACAGGAGTTGCTGGAACAACAACAAGCACATTCAGAGATGGCGGAAAAATTAAAGACTTAAAACCAGGAGATCAAGTAGATCTTGAAGCAAAAGTAGAAAACACATTCCCTTCAAGCGGACCAAGACAAACTGATTTTGACGATGTTGAAGTAACAATTGAAGTAAGCGATGATTCAGATTTTGACTTTGATCAAGACTCAGATGACTTCTCACTAGCAAGCAATGATAATGACCAAGCAAAACTAGCATTTACCCTTGCAGAAGATTCAAGAGATAAAACTCACACAGCAACTTTAAAAGTAAGAGCTACTGATGAAAACGGAGCAAGACACGGAGCTATACTAACAGCAACATTCGATGTTAACAGAGATTCACACGATTTAGTTCTTAAAAAAGTAACCTTAAGCCCATCAAGATTAGTTTGTGGAGCTTCAAGAACTGTATCATTCAATGGAGAAGTACTAAACAGAGGAAGACTAGATGAAGACGCAGGAATGGTTGAATTAAAATTCACTTCATTAAATGTTGACCAAAAAACAAGCGTATTCGAAGTACAATCTGATGAAACAGAAACTGTAAGACTTAACTTTGATGTTGATAAGAAAGTATCAGGAACATTCGAAGGAGAAGTAACAACATATTATGATACAACAAAAACAAACAACGTAAGATTAGTATCTTTAGTTGTTGATGACTGCAAAGAAGAAGTAAAACTACCAGAACCAGTAGCAGTAAAACCAGCTGAGCCTAAAGAAGAAGCTGTAGTAACTCCAGTAGTTCAAGTGCCTCCAGGAGTTGTAACACAACCTGGTCAAGCAGTAACACAAGGAGTACCACCAGCAAGAGTAACAAGCACATTTAGAGACAGCAACAATTACATGTTATTACTGGCAGTAGCAAGTGCAGTTATCTTAGTGTTAATAGTTGCTCTATTAGCAGCAACAGTAAGAAGAAGATAAATCTTCTTTTTAATTTTTTTTCTTTCTTCTTTTTCTCATTTTTTATTGATTTAATCACATAGCAATATCGATTAAAATGAACAAAAAAACATTATTAGGAATTGTATTCTCACTTGCTTTAATTGGTTGTACTGATCAAAACAAAACACAAATAGGAAAATCACAATATAATTTTGAAAAACAACCTACACCCGTATTAGAAGTTCCAATAAACTTCACTGAAGGCGGATCTTTTGCATTGGCAGATTATGATAACGATGGAGACCCAGACTTATTGGCAGTAGATCCTAATACTGGAGAAGTTTACGTTTACTACAATGATCGGGGACAATTCTACAAAAATGAAACTCCTATATTAGAAATACCTGGGCATTCAAATGCAGGGTTTGCTTTTTCCGCAGTAGACTGGGATAAAGATGGAGATATAGATATTTTGGCAGTAAATATGTACGATCTTAGTAATAGTTCATCTCAAAGATGGGGAAAAGTTTTCTGGTACAAAAATAATAAAGTAGCAGACATTTTCAAGAATCCTGGAGAGAAATAGAAAAAAATAGAACATTAGAAGGTATTTTTAAGAAACAATAATAAATTACACAAGTATTTGGAATTTATTTTTTAAAATTCTTCCAAAATTTTTGGAAAAATTTCCCATTTTCTCAAGAAAATTTCCCATTTTTTTGGGAAATTTTCTAAGTAATCTTTATAAAAAATTTCATCTTTTAATTCTTCATGAAAAAAATTATCGTCTTAATTTTGCTAATATGCATAAATTCGGCATTTGCAATTGAAATAAACCAAGTACTGATCGATCCAAAGGATGAGTCTGGTGGAGAAGCAGTAGAATTATGGAATCCCTCAAATGCGCCAATAAACATATCAGGATGGTATTTGAGCACTGAAAGCAGTGAAAAAGATGCAATTCTGCCAGAAAATACATTCATCAAACCAAATGATTATTTCTTGATCACAGACACTAATTGGAGTAACTCAAAAGACAACCCTTCATGGAGAAATGCAGATTACGAGCAAAGTATTACTTTAAAGAATGAAAATTCTTGGGTAGAATTAACAAATAATTTAGGAGAAATAATAGAAAAAGCAAGTTGGACTAAAGAAGCGGGCTTAATTAAAATGAATAATTCATTTATTAACGCAACACCTCAATTTTTTGACAAAAATACAATCCCCTTAGAAATCATCGTAGAAAAAAAAACAGACCAACAATTCTACATGCTTGACGAAAGCAACAATACAGGAATACAAATAAATCCTATTGCAGAAGAAACTAAACAAGTTCCGATAAGAATTAAAAGCGAAAAACAACCAAAGCTAGAATTTTTAGAAGAAATATTTTTCATGAATAACGAAAAAAATGGTTATTATAATTCAACTTTAGAATTACCTTATTATTTGCCTGCAAATAATTACTCGATAAAAATAGAGAATGAAACAATAAATTTTGAGTATTTAAGATTAGAAGACTACAAAGTAATTACCAAACAATTAATTGTCAAGAACAACGGAGTTCTAGAGTTAAAAAACACCGGCAATGTTCCTCTCAATTTAACACTGAAGATAGAATTACCAGTAAATGCAACTCTAAAACACAACATTCTACAATTAAATGTTGGTGAAGAAACAAAGTTCAATCTTGAATTTAACATTCCAGAAAACATTCAAGCAGGAAAGTATCAGGGAGTGTTAAAGATTGAATGAAATTAAAATACTATCTTGATACGTGTATTTGGGTTGATTTGTATGAAGAACGAACAGGTTATTTTGATGAGCCCTTTCACGATATTGCCTGGAAATTACTTAGCTTAATAAAAGAGAAGAATCATAAAATAATAGTTACTGATGTGCTCTTTATCGAGTTAACTGTGCATCATTCTATTGAACAAATTAACGGCATGTTTCTTCCATTTCAGAATTTTATTGAAAAAATAATTTCAACAAAAAAACAAGAAAAAGAAGCAAAGAAGATTTCTCAAGAAAGATACTTGCCTAAAGGAGACGTTCTACACGCAATAATATCCCGAGATCACGAATTAATTTTTGTAACTCGAGATAAACATTTTTTAAAATTAAGGGATATTATTAAAAGCCTAAAGCCCGAAGATCTGATCTAGATAATTTTTCCAACTTCTCAAAAGCAATGTCTCTGCCTTTCTCGATATCTTCATCCGTAGTTGGTTTTTCTTTTTTATATTTTCCTTTCAAGTGCGCCAATTCTTGCATAGTCTGTTTTAATTTCTGTTCATCAACTTTATCCCGCAAAGCAGCTCTAATAAATTCAGTTCTGTTCTGATAATTTCCTCGCTTTGCAGTTATATCTACTTCGCCTAAAAACTTTCGCTCAAGCTTCAAAGTAATCATTTCAGTAACCATATAGCTAATGTATATACAATGGATATATAAGCTTTTCGGGAGAAACAAGAAAATAATATAAAAAAAATTCAGATAATAAAAAAAAAGATTTGACTTATCTTATTATTTTTCCAATTCTTTAGAATATTCAGTCCATGCAGTAGTAAGTTCTTCTAATCTGCTTTTAACGTCTTCTTTGCGTAAATCTCCCTTAAGATATTTTTTTAAGTAATACCTTAGAGGTACAGGAGAACTCTCGTTATCAACATAATACTCACTCAAGTATTGCGGACTTCTATTTTCGTCTAAAGCATTTAAAGCAGCCCTGTATGCCTTTAAATTATTTGCTACTTGAAAAAGTTCTTTTGTTCCCATTTTAGACATTTTTATACCTCCTTACAATATTTTTATTAAAATTGCGTTTTTTAAAAATGTTCTGAATTAAATCCGAATCCAAAAATTATCACAAACAGTTTATATTTTTTCAGAAGGAAAAAATAAAAAAATAAAAAAAAATTAAGAAAAAAGTTCAAACTCAATAAGCGCGAGTCTTATCTAGTATCTAGTTTTTCTTTTTTCAGAGTAGCAATCAGCACAATAAACTGGTCTGCCTTCTGTTGGTTTGAATGGAACATCGCATTCTTTACCACATTCTGAGCAAGTAGCCTTGTGCATTTCTCTAGGTTCTCTAGGCCCTCTTGACTCAAAATCCCTTCTGGGACCACGATCATTTCTCATGTTTTTCTCCTCCTATCTTAAGCATAAACACTCTGTTTACGCATTTTTTAACAAAAAAACTTCTGTATTTAAAAAGTTTTCTAGAAAATGCTACGCATTTTCCGATAAAGTATATATACCCGCAATACTTTTTCCTTTTATGACTTGGTACAAATTCTGGAAAAAAAGCGGGCCAAATGCTTTTTTAGATGAAACATATGTGTGGCTTGACAAAGAAATCTATAAAACAAAAGATTCAATTAAAGGAGAATGCGAATACTGGGCAGACAGAATGCCTGGAGGCCATAACACTCACTACTCTTATGGTTATAAACAAGTACGCCACCCACCAAAAAGCGTTCTTGAAAAAATGATTGAGAACACAGAAGAAAACTTAAAAAGCAAACAAGAACACATAAAATTTCTTAAAGAAACATTAAATAAAGCAACAAAAAAATAATCTAACAAAAATTAATATTCTCTTTTACTTAAACAATAAAAACCTAAAATCAAAGAAGCAATACCTCCCAAAACTGAAAAGATATCAGAACAATTGTTTCAAATACTTGACAACTGTTTGACCAACCATAAAACCTGCAATTGAAGAGGGCGTTTTCACTTTAGCATACTCCCAATCACTTAAATTTCCTTTAGAAGGGCAAAGAAATCGAAGCCCAGGAATATTATAGAACGCTATTTGTAACGCAGTAGATAAACTACCTGCAAGTCCAGATACAACTAAATTTTCCATATTAGAATCAATACCACCAGACATTCCATCAATCAAAGCACCTGCAAGAGCACTCGATATAAAAGCAGATAAACTCATACCACTCACTGTTGATGCATAATCACTAACTTCAGATTTAGAAGAAGTATTATCCGAACTTACCTTCTCATCAACTACTTCTACCAACTCATTTATTTTACTTCTGGGATTATCTTGACTTTCTAATTGTTTAAATGGAACATAAAATTCATTAGCATCATGAGCACACACACCATAACCACAATCACAACCAATATTATATTGTGGAGGAAGTGACTCCATAACTCCAGTAATTTTTAATCCAGAATGATTCTTATCAGATAAACAAGCACTAGGAACTTCACTATTTACTTGTAGCCTTGTTATATCGCCATTAATAACTGCCTCTAATTGAAAAGACACTCTATCTAGAACAAAAACTTTACCAGTTAATTTGTCTTGTTCCTTTGTATTATTTTCAGTCATTTTTTCTCCAAAAAATATCAATTAAAGCTTAAATACGACCATTCTTTTTAAATCTTTCTATCTTTAACCACTTAGAAATGGCAACAAAAATAAGCAAATCTTATATACCTTAACTTCTTTCCGAAGGAAAGAAAAAGAGACAATTTTCTCGACGATAAAACACAATAAAGATGGAACAAGAAGTTAGTCAAAAAAACGAGTATAAAGCAGAGAGTATTCAAGTACTTTCGGGTTTGGATCCGGTAAAGAAAAGACCTGGAATGTTTATTGGTTCTACTGATGAAAGAGGTTTGCATCATTTAGTTTACGAAGTCATTGATAACAGCGTTGATGAAGCAATGGCTGGTTACGGTAAAAAAATAGTTCTCAAACTCACAAAAGAAGGATATGCAAGTATTGAAGATGAAGGTAGAGGAATGCCCGTTGATAAGCACCCTAATTATCCTATGTCCGGAGTTCAAGTCATTCTAACAATGCTTCACTCTGGAGGAAAATTTGGTGATGGCAACGCTTACAAAGTTAGTGGAGGACTTCACGGAGTAGGAGTCAGCGTAACAAACGCATTATCAGAACACTTAATTGTTGAAGTAAAAAGGGATGGAAAATTATACAGACAAGAATACAAACAAGGTAATCCAGTAACTGAACTAACTGCAGTAGGAGACGCAACAGGCACTGGAACAAAAGTAACGTTCAAACCAGATACAAAAGTATTTGATACTGTAATATTCCATTTTGATACGCTAAAAAGAAGAATTAGAGAATTAGCATTCTTGAACAAAGGACTTTTATTTGTACTAATTGATGAGAGAACTGAAAAAGAAGAAAACTTCAAGTACGATGGTGGAATAAAAGAATTTGTAGAATATTTGAACCAAAATAAAATTAAGTTAAGCGAAGTAATTTATTTTGAAAAAGAAAAAGATGGAACGAGCGCAGAAGTAGCATTACAATACAATGACGGTTTTAACGAACAAATATTTACTTTTGCAAACAACATAAACACTCACGAGGGAGGAACACACCTCACAGGATTCAGAACTGCACTTACGAGATCACTAAATAGTTACGCTGAAAAAAAACAATTAATACCTAAAGATACCAGCCTAACAAGTGATGATTTCAAAGAAGGACTTACAGCAATAGTTTCAGTAAAAATACCCAATCCACAATTCGAAGGACAAACAAAAACAAAATTAGGAAACAGCGATGTTAAAGGAATAATTGATACAATAGTAACAAACGGACTAAACACATACTTAGAAGAACATCCTAAAGAAGCGAGGATATTAGTAGAAAAATGCTTAAGCGCCGCAAGAGCTAGAGAAGCAGCAAAAAAAGCAAGAGAATTAGTAAGAAGAAAAAGCATCTTAGGTGGAGCAGGACTTCCAGGAAAATTATGGGACTGCAGCAGCAAAGAACGAGACAAAACAGAATTATATCTTGTCGAGGGCGATTCGGCCGCGGGGACAGCTAAGATGGGAAGAACCAGAGAATACCAAGCAATACTCCCACTAAAAGGTAAAGTAATAAATGTAGAAAAAGCAAGACTAGTAAAAGTACTAAAGAACACAGAAATCACAACAATAATCACGGCAATAGGCACAAGCGTTGGAGAAGAATTCGACGTTAACAAAGCAAGATACGGAAAAATAATAATAATGACCGACGCAGACGTTGACGGAAGTCACATTGCATGCTTATTACTCACATTCTTTTACAGATTCATGACTCAATTAATAGAACAAGGAAAAATATACTTAGCACAACCACCATTATACAAATTGCAAAAAGGAAAACAAGTCAAGTATGTTTACACTGAAGAAGAAAAAGACAAAATAGTTGCTGAAATGGGCGAAGGAACATCAATGCAAAGATACAAAGGATTAGGAGAAATGGATGCAAACCAATTATGGGAAACAACAATGGACCCACAAAACAGAATTCTCAAAAAGATACAAATTGAAGACGCACTACGCGCTAATGAAATCTTTGAAACACTAATGGGCGAAGAAGTCGAAGCAAGAAAACAATTCATAATGGAACACGCCGAAGAACTCGGAGACGAAATAGAATTAGATATATAATATTCTCCTGCCTTTAATTTGGTCTTATTATTTTTTGAACTTTCCCTTAGCCGACCGCGCAATGATGTGCTCGTTGTGTTTCATTCTGCTCTTAGCGGTCGGAACACTTTGTCAACCTGCGGTTGAAAATAGATAATTGAAGAAAATCTCAAGTGCACTTGAAAAAAACCATAATAACAAAAACGTTTTTTAAATGTTATCAAAACTTTATAAACATCACCCGACAATAAATAACAGAATGCCAACAAAAACAGAATTAAGAACAGAAGCAAAAGATATTGCTTTGATTTCAATATTATGTCTAGGCATAACAGCCATACCTGCAGCAAGTATTTACTGGAGTGTAAATGAAGCAAGCAAAGAAAAAACCAGAAAAGAACATTTAGTAGTACCATTAGAACAATTACAAGACACTTATCAAAAAAGTTTAGAAGAATACGGCAAAACAGGAAGCAAAGAATTATTAGAAAAAACAGAAAACAAAATCGAAGACACAAAAATACAATTAAATGGTCTAGAACAAGAACTCAAAAAATATCAAGTAAACACCCCAGAAGTAGTTGATAAAATAGGAACAACTCAAACAAAATTGCAAGAAATATTATCACAACATAGTATTTTTGGAGCATCATACAAAGAATACAAAGCATTAGAAGAAAACCAAAAAATAATACAAGAACAAAATAGAGAATTAAAAAACAAAATAGATTATGACGACAATTTCGGCCCTTTAGGCATTTTGCTTATCCTGCCAATAACATTCACAGTCTTCGGAGGCTTTGTAGTAATAGCATTAGCACTAGACGCATTAACAAATTACACAAAAAGCTTCTTCGCAAGTGATTAAATTAGTTTTTGAATTATTTAATAAGATTAAACCAGTTCACCTAATCTCTTAACCAATTCCGCATTCTTCTCACTTGATGCAACAACTACAGGTCTTGAGAATTCAAGTAGAGCATCAGTAATTGAAAGAGTTTCTACAGCAGAATCTTTTCTTCCCGTGAAAGGAAAAGAATCTGGACCTCTCATGCATTGAGTGTTAATATTAATTCTTGAAACTGCATTCTTTAAACCTCTAACAACGTGAGCAATTTCTCCTTCATGAGTTCCAAAAATACTTACTTGTTGACCATATCTTGAATTATTAATCGCATCAATAGGTCCATCAACTGAAGAATAAACTGCAACCGGCGAAACTGGACCGAATTGTTCTTCACGATAAATCCTCATCGAATCATTAACAGGGTAAAGTACTGCAGGGAAAAACATAGTTTGATTTGCCACTCCTCCGCATTCATTAACCACTTTAGCACCCTTGCCAACAGCGTCATCAACTAATTCTTTAAATCTTTTAGCTGAAGCTAAATCAGGAACTGGAGTAATGTTAGGATTCTCCCAAGGCATTCCAACGCTTAATTTAGAAACTGCTTCCGAATATTTTTTAACAAAATCATCAGCAATACTTTCGTGAACGTACAAAATTTTTAGTGCAGTACATCTTTGACCGTTAAATGACAAAGCACCAGAAACACATTCCTTAACAGTGCTTTCCAAATCAGCGTCAGGCAATATTATTGCTGCATTCTTAGCCTCTAAACCTGCATTCTTGTACATACTTCTAGGATTAGGACAACTTTTAAGAATAGCATCATAAGTTCCAGACCCACCAATAAATGCAAAAGCATCAAGTTTTCCAGACTTCATTATTGGAGTAACAACAGTTCTTCCATCTCCATTAATAAAATTAATAACTCCATCAGGAAGACTCTGTCTGAAAGCATCATACAAAGGTACTGAACATAACATTCCCATCTTAGGACCTTTAACAACAACAGTATTACCCATTGCCAAAGCAGGAATTAAAACAGTAAAAGTTTCATTCAAAGGATAATTAAAAGGACCCATGCAAAGCATAGTACCGTGAGGTTGTCTTGCTACAGAACCAACAGTTCCAGCCTCACTCAAATATTTCTTAAGATCTCCCATAGTATCAACAGTTCTTTCAATATACTCAACAGTTCTATCAAATTCTTTCTCGCAATCTTTTTTTGTTTTACCAATCTCTAACATCTCAAGCGCAACAACAGTATCACGTTCTTGCTTCATCAATCTAACAAAATTCTTAATGCAGCCTGTTCTTTGTTCTAAAGACATTTGAGGCCAAACACCTCTACCTTCATCGTACGCTTTATCAGCAGCATCTAAAGCTCTAAGAGCAGTTGCTTCATCCATCATAGGACTATCAGCCAACTTAAAAGGTTCAAGTTTTCCATCTCTATTAACACAAACTGGAGAAAAAACTTCACAAGTCTCTCCAGACCAAGGAACAATTTCTCCATTGATAAGATAATGAAGGCCCTCCATCATCCCTCTGGCAACAGCAAATTGAAATTCCTTCGGAATTTCAGTAGGAAAAACGTTCTCTATTTTGGATTTTAATTCTAGTGACATTTTATTCTCCTTTCAACTCCTCAAAAACTCCATCTTTGTTTAAGAAAACTTTAACTTCAGTAGGATGTCCAACAACTAAGTCTAAAGTTTTATCTCCGTTAACATCTCCAAGTGTTACTCCAACACCACTCTCACTCCCAGTGTAAGAACCTTTCCAAGGAACACAAACTTTTTGTTGTTCTACAAATTTTCCGTTACCTGTATTTCTAAAATAAGTAACTTCAGTAGGATGTCCTACAACTAAATCATTAAGTCCATCACCATCAACATCTCCAAGAGCTACTCCAACACCACTCTCACTCCCAGTGTAACTACCCTTCCAAGGGACAGTAACAACTGAAGGATCTTGTTTTTTGCTTGATATGTTTGAATTCAAATTACAACCACAAGACATCAATTCAATAGAAGCAAAAACTAATGATCCATACAAAGCAAGGTCTAATACAATTGCTGCAAAAGCTTTTCCTAATCCTGCGTTCTCGCCCCATTCTAATTGCATGTAGGCAAACATGCATCTTCCAGGAATGTATGGTTTAATTTTTTTGAATGACATTTTAATTACCTCAGTTAAAAATCAACTTTATATCCATTAGCGCTTAATGAGCTAATTTTAAAAGTACCATTCGGGTCGTAACTTCCAGTTAATTCTACAAAATCATCATCGCCATCAGCAATTTCTGATTGAAATAATGCTGTAGCTTGTGCAACTGCACAAATACCATTACCGCCCGCACTCTGGTCTAAAGGAATATATGCTAATACTTTCTTTCCATCAACATCAACAACTGTTGCAACAGTTCCATTTCCATGACCATAAGTTTCAGAAACACTCAAAGGTTTTCCTCTTATTGTTTGAACAGTATTGGAAACACTACTAGTATTGTTAGATGCAGTATTTTTACTAACAGCGTTATCCGCAATTGAAGTAACAGTACCCGCCTGACAACCAATAGCTAAAGCTGCAATCAAAGCACAAATCGAATTATTTATTTTATTCATTTTAATCCCTCTGCATTCTCTCTTGAGTCAAGTCACTTAAATCAGTTCGGGATATTTTTCTATTTATTTTTCCTTGTCTAAAATCAAACAAATTTCTTGCTTGCGCTATTGGCAAAACTACAAGATCCTCAGGTAATTTTGGTACATCTGCTTTTCTTCCAACATATACTTGGAAAACATAAGGCAAATTCTCTCTGGCATTAATTGCAATGTAACTCACTCCTTCTTGAAAAGGATTTTTATCTTCAAAAATAACTCTTGTTTTTGACATTTTATTCTCCTCCTAAAACACTATTTTAGTGTTCTTTGATAGTACTAAGAATGCCCAGTATTTAAATGTTTCTATTTTTAACTACTGTAGAGTAGTTATTTTACGCTCCGAGTGTCCTAAATTATGTTTTTTGGCACCATTCTTTAAAATCATTAAGAATGAGAAACAAGTTCATAATTCTACTTTTATTACCTCAATCTTATCATTTTTGATAAGATCGATAAACAAAAAGTTTATATTAAGCAAGAACACCAAAAAAAGACAAAAAATGAAAAACCCAAATAAAACCATCCTAAGACCATTAAGAATGAGCGATCTAGATAACGTAATGACTTGGGTCAATGATAAAGAAGTAACAAAGAATCTTGCAAAATTCAACAAAAAAATAACTAAATCTCAAGAAAAAAAGTTCTTGAAGAACTTATTAAAATCAAAAACAGACAAAGTATTCTCAATAGAAGATGAAAATCATACTTATGTTGGTCAAGTTGGAATTCATCAAATTTATTGGCCTGCAAAAAATGGACGTTTAGGAATAATCATAGGAAACAAGAATGCTTGGGGTAAAGGACATGCAAGCAAAGCATTGAAGTTATAGTACAGGACATAAGTAACGCATAATTTATATAGTGGTTGTGTTTTGTTGGTGTTATGATAAATCTACAAACACGGGAACTGATCCTTAAATGGATGCATGAAGGCAAAAAACAGTGGCAAATTGCGGATTTGATTG
>JACRKG010000016.1 GCA_016215315.1 Candidatus Woesearchaeota archaeon
AAAACAGACTTTTACTTAGTAGAATTTGCCAATGTTACAGAATACCACTGGGGAGAAAGCCAATGGGGTCCCTTACTAAAATACTGGAAAGAAAACAAAAAGAACGTAGGAGCATACCATAAAAAAGAACTACAAGCAATAGTTTCAAATCCAGTACAAAAAGTTAGTTTAGAACAAGAACTGCAAAAACTAAAAGAACTAATGCGAAATTATAATGGTAGATAAAATAACTATAATTAATAAGACGACTATACTTAATAGGTTAAAGCAGTATTTCAGGAAAGGATTAATTACAACTACCGCTTTTGCAACAATTTATGGTGGCTACTGGTTTATTCCCCGAGCTTGGAATCAGTATAAATTAGACAAAGAAATAGATGAGCTTTATCTAACATATGATATAGGCGGATCTTCTTTTGGTGAGAATAATGTGATTGCGGTATTTGAAAAACTTGATGAATTAGGTAAAAAGGATTATTTTAATAGGGCTCCTTTTGAAGAAAAAAAAGAAGAAATTGTCAAGGAATGCCAAGAGAAGTTTCAAGAACTTGTTTCAATCTTGAGAGTTACAACAAGAAAAGGTCTTTTTCGTGAGAATGAAATAAAGTTTTGTGAAGAATTGGCCAAGTGTAGGGTCATAACTGAAGAAGCAAAAAACGATTTCTTTGAAGGAATTAAAAGACGTGAAGAAATGACAAACGAAGCCGAGCTGGCAAACAATCCTGAAAAAAGTGAAGTGAGTCTCTCGAATGTAGAACGGATCATTAAGGAAAAAAGAGAAGAATATGAACGTATTTTTTCCGATATGAAAAGAACGGTCGACTCATATTTTTCGTTGTCTTACTCTGGAGATGTTGTTAGGAACTTAGAAGTTTGTGAAAATCTTGCTCAAAACAAATTCATAACTGAAGAAGAATTGAATGAAGTGAGAGAGTTCGTTAAACCTTTTTTTTATGATCAAGTTAATGAAGATTTAAAAGAAAATAACCCCGCTTCAAAACTTTCCTCTCTTAAAAGCGCGATGAATTTTAGCAAAAGAACGGGAATTGTTTATGCAGGTTTGGAAAAAGAGCTTGTCGAAGCATACATTGCGGGTTCTTTTTATTATGATTACTTTTCTAGCACTTCTAAAATAATCGACAAATTAGAACAAATTATACTAGCTTGTGAATCGGCAGATAAACCAGTTACCGTTTCGCAAAATACTATTTCCCGTTTTTTTGAAACGTTTAATTTTGAAGTTTATCATTGCACCTTACAAGTCGATTTAAAAGATGCCAGTTCTTTTAAAGATATTTTTGCTAAAGCAGAAACTGTGATTAGTTATTTTGAGCTTCCAGAAAAAGAATGCAAATTAAAAGATATAGCATTAAAATGTTTCAATAATATTGAGAATGATATAACTTTCCTTCCGGATTCCCATAAAAACGTTCTAGAATTATTTTCCTCGCTCGAATACTTTGATGAACATTACGATCTGAAAAAAAGGGATGAACTAAAGCATTTACTCTGCAGTATGATCGAAAACTCAAACAGTGCTGAAGTCTTACACAAACTGTTTTTTTACGCTCTAGAAAAATCGGGAAATATGGAAGATGAACAAGAAAGAGAATCATTCAGGCTTCGAATTGCTAATGCTTGTTTGTCTTCAGATGGTAGCAAAGTTTGTTCTGAACAAGCATTAGAATGCTTAGACTATACAAGAAGTATATATTTAGCATACGGGTTTGTACAAAATCAATCAAGAGTTCGAACTGTTGATTTTGTTATCGATGCGGTGAAAAGTAATAAAAAAATACATTTGATAATAGATCCTGCATTTTGGTAAAAATGGCAAATAAAATAACAATAATCAACAAACAAACTTTGAAAGAAAAAGCGAAAGGCTTTTTCTATATTGGACTTGCAGGGTTAGTTTTGTACTCGCTATACAATTTTGGGCATTATTTTCTTGTTACAAAACCAAAACATGACCGGATTGAGGAAGCAGCAAAAATAGGTGACCTTGTTTTAGCTAAAAAATTGTTAGAAGCAAATGATTTTAGTGTTGAAGATAAAGTGAGTCTTGAATTTTCAATAGAAAAATATTCTGAACTGAGACAATACTCAAAATCTTTAGAAGGCTGCTTGAATGTTCTTGACTTTGACAAAGCTAAAACAATTCTGAAGGAAGCGGAAAGTTCAAAGTTACTTAATGATGATGATTTAAGAAATCTTGAAAAGATAGTTTATGAAAAAACTGAGAAAGGATTCTGTGAAAAACTGTTTAATTTATATTCATGGCAGAAGCTTGAAGTGCTTAAGGACTACTTGAAAACTTATCCAAATGGAATCTATAAAGAAAATCTAATAAGTGCAACAATTCATGACTTGCTCAGTGAGATTAAACAAGGACATTTTCTAAAAATAGGTTATCCTTCTTTTGCAAGTCTTAATTTGATATTAGAAGAAAACCCAAAATTGAATTTCAGTCTTCCAGAAATAAATAAAGCTGAATCTCTTATTGATGAAGTGATGGTATTATATCAACAAAACGGAACGATTAGAGTTGGATCTAATGTGAAAGTGGTTTTTTCTCCAATCAAAACTACTGGTTACCCTAAGGATTATGTTGAGGATAGAGATTATAATTTTAATATCGGTACGATTGGAGAAGTTGTTGCAATAATTGAGGATAAATTTTATGTAAAATTTCAAGATATAAATGGTCATTGGGACCAAGATTGGTATGATGAATTGGAAAGACTTTGGCTAAGTTATGATACAAAGAAAATAGGTGAATACAAAATTTCAGAATTAGAATTTGCTCCGCTTCCACTTTTTGAAAATGAAAGCGGGGAGAACTTGATATTGGCTGAGAACTTAATAGTAGAACTTGAAAAATTGAAGAAAAATTTAGAAAAATACAAAACGGGTCAATAAAAATTTTCTAATTATTTTGTATTTTTTGCGAAAATTCTGAAAATTGTTCTAGAAAGGCATATAAAGAATTTAACTTCTTAGAAAAATCATGGTAGTATTGTCTTTTTATGTGGATTCTTGTATATACTTAAATCTATGGCAAAAAGAAGAAGTAAATGGAATTCCTTTTTGGAGGTTTGCCAAAGAATTCTTTGAAAAGTATAACTCGGAGAATTTTATTATTTATTATTCTGGATTTTTGTTAAAAGAATTAACTTTTATACTTTCGGAGTCTGAATTTGAAGAAAAAAGGAGTTTATTTGCATATTCGCGTAACTTCAAAAAAATTATTCTTTCTAGAGAGGAATTTGATCAAGCTAGAAAAATAGAATCAGAAGAAAAATATGAAATAAGTTTTTATGATATTATTCACATGTTATTAGCCAAGAAAACCAATTCTATACTTATCACTAGAGATTCAAAACTTTTAATTACGGCAAAAAAATATTCAGTTGAGGCTAAAAAACCTGAAGAATTGCTATAAATTATTTATTTCTTCTAAATTCGTTTTTTCTTTTGATAGTTTATTTCTCACATTCCTGATGATTTCCAGTGAGTTTCCTTTTTTTGTTATACTTCCGACTTCTCTTTCCCAAACAAATCTTCTAACAGCGTCCCTAACAACGTCAGAACGATTTGCGTAAATTCCAGTTTTAACCATTAAGTCGATTCTTTCAACCAACCCGTGACTTAGTCTTATTTGCAAAGTGTCCATTACCATAGTAATTGTATTGTAATGGCACTATTATTTAAATTTTTCGAAACATTAAAAAGCCTTTTAGATTTGTTTATTCATAATGGACTATAAAGCATTAGGCTTGAAGTGCGGACTTGAATTACACATTCAATTAGAAGGCAAGAAATTATTCTGTAATTGCCCTACAATTATCAGAGAAGACTCGCCGGATTTCGAAGTTGAACGAAGACTTAGAGCTTCAGTTGGAGAAACAGGAATCGCTGACGTTGCTGCACTACAAGAAATGCAGAAAGGAAAATACTTTATTTATCAAGGATATAATGATACTAATTGTTTAGTTGAAGTTGATGAAACGCCTCCAAATCCCATCAATCAAGAAGCTTTAAGCGCAGTACTACAAACAGCCAAAATTCTCAACGCACAAATTCTGCCTCAAGTTAGAATAATGAGAAAAACAATAGTTGACGGCAGCAATACTTCAGGATTTCAAAGAACTGGACTAGTAGCATTAAATGGAGAATTAGAAACAAGCCAAGGCAAAATTGGAATACCTACAATAATAATAGAAGAAGATGCTTGCAGAATAATTGAAGAAACAAAAGAACACACAATCTTCAGACTAGATCGTTTAGGAATTCCTTTAGTAGAAATAAGCACAACACCAGATATAAAATCACCAGAACATTGCAAAGAAACAGCAGAACTATTAGGAATGATATTAAGATCGACTGGTAAAGCAAAAAGAGGTTTGGGCACGGTAAGACAAGACGTAAATGTATCAATAGCACAAGGCAATCGTGTAGAGATAAAAGGAGCTCAAGACTTAAGATTAATGCCAACAATTGTAGAATACGAAGCAATGCGACAAGAAAATTTAGCTTCGCTAAATTTTCCAAAACAGAATCCTAAAATTATTGAACTAACAAAACTATTTTTGAAAACAGAATCAAAGATTCTGAAAGACAAAACCATTCTAGGAATAAAATTAGAAAATATGAAAGGAATTCCGGGAACAGAATTGCAGCCAGGAAGAAGATATGGCACAGAACTAAGCGATAGAGCAAAAGTAATTGCAGGCGTAGGAGGATTATTTCACTCAGATGAATTACCCAGATATGGAATAACTCAAGAAGATGTTAATAATGTGAGAAAAGAATTAAGTTGCAAAGAAAATGATGCATTCATAATGATTGCTGACTCAAAAGAACGTTCAGAAAAAGCACTAAATGCAGTAATACAAAGATTAAACGAACCGAAAGTTCCTAAAGAAGTAAGAAAAGCAAATCCTGACGGAACAAGTTCTTACTTGAGACCAATGCCTGGTGCAGCAAGAATGTACCCTGAAACAGACATACCAGTAATAGACGTAAACACAAAAGAAATAATGTTACCTGAATTATTTAACAAAAAAATAGAAAGATTCCAAAAGCAATACAGTTTAGGAAAAGACTTAGCAGAAAAATTAATCAAAAAAACAAACTATTCTGAATTATTTGAAGAATTAAGCAAATACAAAAATGTAAAACCTGCATTCATTGCAGAAACATTAGTAAACATTTCAGAAATAAGTGACGAAATACTCACTCAAACTTTCAAAGCACTTAACGAAGGAAAAATAACTCGCGAGTCAGTGCTAAAAATTCTTACAGATTATACAAGTACTGGAAAATTAGTTCTAGAACAACAATTAATGAAAGAAGAAGAAATAAGAAAAGTCATAAAAGAAATAATAAACAAAAAACCCGGCTTAGCATTCAACGCATTAATGGGCTTAGCAATGCAAGAACTAAAAGGCAAAGCAGAAGGAAGCATGATTGCGAAAGTTGTCAAGGAAGAAACAAAATAATTATTTGTGCAAGCAAAAAATTTTTCAACTTTTTATAGACTGTCTATGCCTCCACAATCAGTGTATAATTCAGTGAGCACATCAACGAGGAGGCCCGAGCTATGAATTTTAAAGTCAGTCCATTTAGGGACTACAAAAATTAACTTGTTACAATTTAGGGCTTACACTTTTTATTATTTTATCCAATTCTTCAAAGAAGTCTTCTTTCCACTTAAATTTTCTTAATTCTTCCTTATGATTAATTAAGTTTTCTATAAATTTGAGTATTTCTTCTACAGTTATTTCTTTAACATTTCTTCCACATCCTATTTTTTCCAAATAATGCGCATTCACTTCTTGTTCAAATTGTTTTCTTACTGGACAAGAGAGCACTGGTTTTTTTAAGTAAATGCTTTCACTTATTAAGCTGAATCCTCCATTAGTAATTACTGCTTTGCAATTTTCTAAATCTTTAAAAAATTCTTTTTCATTAAATCTTTTTAACCACAAATTTTTAACTAATTTGTTTCTCTCAAAACCATAAATAACAAAGTTGTGCTCAACTTCTTGCAATGTTTCTAATAATTTTTTGTTATTTTCACTGGTTTGGTAAACTAAAATATAGTCTCCTTCTGTAGGAACCAACTCTTTTACTTCTTCTCTCAAAGGAGGAAAAACTAGTTTAGCATTATGTTTTGTTTTTACATGAAAAAAAGAAGGTATTAAAGAATGAGTTCTTTGAGGATTAATAACTGTGCTAAAAAATAATGCTTTCAGAAATGATAAATATGGTTTTTTTGGTGTCTCTATATGTCCACATCGAAATACTTCTCCATTATTAATGTGAACTATTGGAACCCAAAAAATATTTGCCGTCCAATTTGTGAATAATTCAAAATCATTTATTACTAATTGTGGTTTAAATCTCCAAAAAGCAACAATTGTTTTGAATAATGAAATAAAAGCTCCGGGGATTTTTGTCAAATTCAAAACTGCAGAATTACGTGTGCTAACTGCATTATTTTTGTAAGCCAATCTGAAGCTAGTGACTTTTGTAATAGGATAATGTTTTGACAAATACTCAAATGCTTTTCCTCCCGCAAAGATTTTTACTTCATTATTTTTGATCAAATGATCAATTACAGGTTTACTTCTTGTAGCGTGTCCATATCCTTCTCCTGCAACGCCGAAAATAATTCTCATAACAGTATTTTTATCCCTTTATTTTTAAATCTACTTTTTTATTTCCTTTTATTTAAGGTTAGAATTTTTTAACTGATTTTTCAGTTAAAAAATTCGTCAAAACATTTATATATCGGCATTTTTTGTTTTTACTGAAAGAGTTAAGATCGAGGGGTGTTTTTAATGAATTTATTAGAAAAGTTGGTGGATTTCTTTCAAGTTACTGTTAGGGGTCAGCATAAGCATGAATATGAGCGTATTAGTGGGGGATTTGTTAATGCGCCAAAAAGATATCATGGAACTGTTTCGTGGGATCAATATAGGTGTAGTGATTGTGGAAAAACAATAGCATTATACGATGGAAAAAATTTAGCATATTCAAAAAAGTACGAAAAAGTTAAACAAACAGAGTAGTTTCTAGTTCACGGCGGCCTTTTGCTTGCGCAAAACCCCGGGGAAAACAAGCGGGATGCGCACTGCGGTGCTTACCCGCAAATGGTTCGAGTTTGCAGTGAAAATATTTTTGCCTGTAAACTACAAACCATAAACTGTAAACTAAAGGGGGTTGTGATCGTGGGTTTGTTGGAATTAATAACTGATTTCTATTATGTTAGGCTTAAGAAAATGCACAAGCACAAATTTCACGAAACTGGTGAAGAAGGAGAATCACTAATGCCCTTCAAGTATTATACTTGGAAAACGTTTCAATGCCAAAATTGCGATCAAAGAATCGATGTTTACAATAAGAAAAGAATTTCTTTAAAAGAAAAATATACCAATGCGCCTTGTGTTAAGTACTTGTGATTTTTTAAATTATTTTTTCTCGGCGATAGTAGAAGGTCCTCTTCTACCCACTAAAGGACCATCTTTAACAATAAAACCTGCCATTTTAAGATTTTCTCTTACAACTCTTGCGCAAGAATAAGTTGTTAAAATAGAGCCCGACTTCATTAATGCGAAAATTCTTTTAAAAACTTCTCCAGTCCATAATTCAGGGCAGGCTTTTGGAGAGAAAGGATCAAACAAAACAACATCAAAAAAGTTTTCAGGTAAACTATCAATTACTTTAACAGCATCGTCAAGTATTATTTTGATATGGATGTTTCCTTCAAAGACAGTTAGATTATTTTTATTTAATTTCTTAATTAATTTGTACTTCTTAAATTCGGGATTTACTTGTTTGATTAAATCAAAAATGTTGTCATCGTTATCAATTCCTGTGACGCTAATTTTGCAATTTGCTAAATCAAGGAAAGCAGAAGTAGTATACCCCAAACCAAAACAAAAATCAAGAACATTGATTTCTTTTTTATTCTTTACAAATTCAAAAGCTGGCTTTGCAAACTTCTCAAAAGCTTCCTGAACAGCACCAGTATTTGATTTGTAACTCTCATTGAACTTTTTATTAAAAAAAGTTTCAGAGTTATCTTGTGTTATGATTTTCATGCTAACGCGCCGTCTATGTTTTGAATCCTTTGTTTTTTGATCTCTGGTTTACGAATGTAGCTACAATGTTTTAAGAATGTTTCGAAAACGTTGTAGTGTAGCTACAAGATGGATGTCAGAGCTTAAATTTAAGGTCATGTTTTGCATTAGAGAGGTATCAAATATGATCAAAAGAAAAAGTGTTTTCGAAAGAGTTGAAGAAGATAAAAAAGTTTTAGCTCTTGTTACTAAAGGAAAAAGCGACGATGAAACTAAAATTATGCTTTGCCATTGCAGATATTACAAGCTCGGAAGATACAAAAAATTAAACAAAGAAGAAAGATTGCTGTACGATTTCTTGAATAAAAACGGTTTAAGTGCAAGAACAATGTACAAACACTTCACAGCATTAAGCCATCCTCAAAATATCCGAGAATTATTACACAAAAAAGAAATAAGCATAGCAAACGCTTGTTCTAGAGCTTTTGCTTTAACAAAAATGAGAGAAGGCAATACAAGTAAAGAACTAATGACCGAAATAAAAAACATTGTTGGAGGTTTAGAATGGAAAGGTTTAAACAAAATTCAAATTTAAACGTAAGTAAAAACGAGTTAAAGAAAAGAAAGAGAAGAAAATATCCTAATGTTTTCTACAAGAAAGAGATTGTGGCAGTTTTTAATGAACTAGAAGATGCAAAAACTTCTGTTGCGAGCTTCTTAACATTTTTTTGTGCATTAAGAATAAGTGAAACCTGCAACTTAAAATGGATAGATATAGACTTAGACAACAAAATGCTCAAAATAGTAGACGGGAAAGGAGGAAAAGATGGTTACGTTCCAATAAGCCAAGTATGCATACCAATACTCCGCAAATGGAAAGCGATGAATCCTGAAGAAGAATACTTCCTTCCTCCAGAAAAGGGTGAAGTAAGCAGAACACTACAGAAAAGAGCTTTATTTGTCAGATTTAAAAAAGCTCTGAGAAAAGCAGGTTTAGAAATAAAAACTGAAAAGAATGCACGCGGAAGTGAACAGCACCAATACAAATTTCACACTTTAAGACATTCACGCTGCACTCATTTAATCAATAATGGAGTACCAATACCAAAAGTACAGTATTTCATGAGACACGACCGAATAGACACTACAATGACTTACACTTGGATAACAAACCCAGAACTTAACAAAATGGTAGAAGAAGTAGATTCTCCACAAAACAAAACAATTACTGAAGAAACA
>JACRKG010000007.1 GCA_016215315.1 Candidatus Woesearchaeota archaeon
AAATCCGCTGTGCAAAAAAAATACAAAAACTACTCCTAGAAAAAGCTAACGCTTTTTAGCGACAGCACTAAAGTGCAGGGCATTCCACCCACCGTTAAAAACGGAAGCTAAAAGCTGGGGAGTCTGCCCCAAACTTACTACGAACTAATTAAATGCATTCCATTCTTCCAGTTCTAGGATTCCAAAATACGCCTAAATAACAATAATTGCGAGAGTAGACTACTGCTGGAGCTATAATTCCTGAACCCCCGCTACCGCTTCCTGTTCCTTCAGTCCCTCCCGTTCCCGTACCTGCATCCGCAACTTGTACGCCACTCCATGAAGGATCAGTTCTTAGTGTGTCGTCTGCGGGATTAGGATCACAAACTCCTGTTTCCCAGTTACAAAGAGGTGGAGAAACAATACGCATTACACAACCCAAACAATTATTCACATCATCACACCCCGAAAAGCAATATCTTCCATCAGTATAAGGTATTTGATTGCCATTCGCGGCAGCTGTAACACAATTTGCTGTAACAGTTTCCCAAGAACCAGCAAAAGGATCATTAGTATTTGCTGAAACCCAAGACAAGTAAGAAGTTGAAGATACAGTTCCACATGCAGATTGTCCAGTTTCAGGTCTTTTCGCGCAAGCGCTTGAAACAATTGTTTGACAAGTAATGCAACTTAAACTTCCTTCATAACCGCTTCCTTTTTCTGTAGCACATGTTGCTCCGCCAAAATTATTTCCATCACAAGCTTCGTAAACTGTAAGATAATTATTACTTGCAGTATTACTGTCAATTTTGCCATTACCGCAACAATTGCATAATCTTTTCCCATCACTTTCTCCCATATCTCTGCAATCTGCAGGACAAACAGCGCCAGGATTTGTATCTACTGGTTGTGATGGTCCTGTTGTTGGAGGGCAGTTGCAAACTGTATTACCTATTGTAGGTGATATTGCTGTTCTGCATCCTTTCTGTATCTGTACTAAATCACATGCTCCAGGTATTGCTGAAGATGTCCAATCTACTGGTCCAGTTTGTGTTGGTGTTCCAGTTTCAGGTCTTTGACCGCATTCAACTTGTACTGGATCTCGTACAACGCCATTAACAGTTAAAGGATTTGGTGGGCAAGCATAGCATAGTGAAGACGTGCTTGGAGTGAAAGAGAAATCACCAGGTCTAGCTGAGTAAGTTATTCTAACTCCGCTAACTAAATTCTCGCATTTCGGATAATATTCTGGAGTACTTCCAATTATAGATATGTATCCTGGTCCTGTTGTTCCTGTTGTTGGTCTTGCTTTGCACTTTCCTTGAGATGAAGTTATTAAATTAGTCATTTGTTCGATAATTCTTTTTATTTCTGGAGAAATGACAGTATTGATTTCTTGAGATGGAGGCTCAGTATTTCCTATAACACTACTTTTTATAACATATTCTTTGTTTGAATCTGAGACAGTTACAAATCTAGCAAGTTGATCATAAACAGGATTTTGTTCTGTTACAGTTCCTGAAGTGCACGAACAAACCTCTTGATCTTTATCAAACATTTTTAATTTTACAACGTTTTTTTTATCAGAACCAACGTATATATTTATTCCAGTAATTATTATATCCTTGTTGCCATTTGAAGGACAAGTTATCTTTATTACACCAGTTGAAGATGAATCAGGTCTGTCATTACACACACCATCTAAGCAGTATTGTCCTTTATCACATGGTATTGATTTTATTTCAGCAACAGACTGACCTTCTCGTATGCACGTTGCTTTTAGAGCCGTTTGTCCATCAAGACAGATTGGAAAGATTTTCACACTCATTCCTTGATTTGTTTTTAGTCCAACTTCAACACGACCGTCAACATATTCTTTACAGTAAGATTTTTCACTTGAAGAAATATCTGCACTCACTGCAACCGTTGGTGTTAAAGTATTCGCGAGATTTGCTCCGAGTTGGTTATTCTGATTCGCGGCCAACTCATTAATTTTTGCTCTTGTTAATGGGCCGAGAACGCCTGTTGTAGTGAGTCCGTATTTTTGCTGGAATTTTCTTACTGCTTCTTGTGTTTGTGGGCCAAAATAAGTAGTTGTTGGATCATTATAAAATCCTCTTGTCTTCAAATAGTTTTGTAAATTTGTTACCTCATTTCCAGATACTCCAATTTTTAAATCGTGAGAAAAAGTAAAAGCTTCTCTGCCGCAATTCTGTTGTTGTAAGGCGGTTTGTTGTTTTGTCAATGCTTCTATTTGTTCATTAAATTGTCGAAGTTGTCGTTGTATTTCTTCCAGTGTTAGTGGTGCTGTTTGCAAACCAGTTATTGCTGCTGTTACTGCAGTTGTAATGCTGTTAGTTTGAACTGATAATGAACGCATTTCAGCCACTTTTTCTTCTAGCGAAGCAATTTTTTTCTTTATATCCTCACGTTCTTTATTATTAGATACGCAAAAAGCTACTTCGCTCGGATCGGGCATTAAATCATTTGACAACCCAACAGTTGTAGCCACTTGAGTTTCTGGTTTTGGTAAATTATCTTGTGGTATTAATGTTGGTGTTCTGAAGCCTGTTTCTTTTCCTTCGCATTTTGGATTTCCTAAAGTGATCATTTGTTGTGCTATTTTATTTCTGGCTGTTTCAACTTCTGTCGTGTCAAAATTTCCCTCTTCGTTTTCTTCGTTTAATAGGTCGTTTTTAGTAAAAACAAATTCTTTTTGTTCTGGTTGTGATGGATTGCATGAACAAATTTCTTTTTGACCTTCTTGTATTCCTCTAACTATAAAACCATTCGCGTATTTGCCTGCTTTCATTGTATTAAAGCTTTCAGATTTATCAGTATCCCATGAAGATAAATCATGCTGTTTGTCTAAGTAATCACTTTCGCGATCATAAACGTGGTATTCACATTCTATACCCACATCACCTAATTTAGTAAACCCTTTTTTTTCAATTTCTCCACAGGAGCACTTTAGTTTAACAACTTGATCCCAACTTGTTTCTTGAGGAGGTTCTTCGTTGCAAGGCGGGTTTTTCAGTTTTTCATTTAATTTAGTTATCCAAACTGTAATTCTTGCAATTTTAAGATTATTTTCCATATCTATCTTGTTTAAAACTTGTCGTAATTGATTTAGTACTTCGGGGATAACATCGCAAGTAACTGACTGCAGCGCAGCATTTTCATTTCGATCAAAAAAAGAATACCAAAAATTTTGTAAACGATCATTCACTGTGTTGATTGTTGTTTGTATTGTGGGTGGTTGACTATTGGTTGTTTTTTGTTGGGAATCTTTTATACAAGAATATAATTTTTGCTGAAGCATATGAATTTTTACGACCAATTCACTTTTAGCTATTTCATCAGAAGCTGAATCGAATTCTTTGATTGAAATATCAATTTCTTTTGCTAAAGCAGTACATCCCCCTGACTGCTGAGCAAAAACATTTGAAGCTAAGGTACTTAAAATAATTACTAAAACTAATACTATTAGTATTTTCTTCATTTTCCAAGTATTTTATTTCTTAATGGACCGTAGCAGAGATTGCTTTGTGGGTTTGCAGTGTGTGTTACTAAGTTTACTAAGAATGTGTTAACGTATGCAGTGCATTTTTCTCCCTTGAAATTTGCAATACTCGCAAATTTTTCATCCCATTTTTGGTCACAAACTACGTTTAATTTTTCTAATTTTTTCAACTCTGCTGTTTGTGCTTTTTGGAGTGTTAAGCCAAAAACGCATTTATCATGATCTTTTCCTAGTATTGCTAAATTGTAAACATCGCCAGTATCACTTGCTTGAACATTTATTAGTGCTTCATTACACTTGCTGAGTCTTTCGCAGAAAGTATCTAAAGCTGGAGCTTCTTCGTCGCTTTTTACTGTTCCTAAGTCTGTTTTTGAGCACGAAACTAAGATTAATAGCAAGAATACTAAACAAGTAATTACATATTTTTTCAATTTACCACCCTTTTTATGTTAAATGAATATTTGATATTTATAAAGGTTTCTCGTTATTAGTTTATGGTTTACAGTTTGGAGTTTATAGTACGTCCTGTAAACCGCAAACCGTGAACTGTAAACTACTTTGTTTCCCTAACATTTATCGCACAAGCTAGATTTTTGTTATTAAAAATGTCAATTGTTTGGTATCCTGTTATGCTTGAAGTTTCTTTTCCTTGGAATGTTGATGTTTTTGAGTCAAATATTTGTCCTTGATATACTAATTGTACTTCTAAGTTGTTTCCTATTTTTACTAAACCTTTAGCATCTGTTGAACACTGATATTTGTTATCATATATTCTTCCAGTTCTGCCTATTTCGCAATAGAATGATACTTCTTGACCATTCAATATTACGTTTATTTGTAATTGTTCTTTTGCTCTCGAACTAGTTAATGTGTCTATTGCCAAAGGATCTCCTCCGAGCGTTGTTATTACGTGAACTGATTGTCCTACTATTGCTTCAGGGTATAAATCTAGATCAGTTATGAAAATGTTCGGTAATTGACCTTCTCCAGGCAATCCTTGAGTTACTGCAGGCTTAACACATTGCGCATTCTCGCATTTTTCTCCATCTTTGCAAGGTGTTGCTGTTGCTTCAAATCTGCTGCCCACGCAGAAAGTGTTTACAACAACATCTTTTCCTTGGAATGAATCACACATGACTTTATCAGCGCTTCCTTCTTGAAGTTTTCCTTTACTGTCTTTTGCTTTGAAAAAAATGTGACCATTTTTTTCTTCACAAGATTCATCAGTTTTTGGCGTGACAGGAGCAGTTTTTGGTTTTTCTGGCTCGAATAATCCTTCAAACGGATCTGTTGTTAATGGCTCGTATTTTTTTGGGTCAAAATTTGGAGGAATCATTAAAGGACCGCATGAGCAATCGCAGCAAACACGTATAACTGTTGTATAAGGATCGCCTGCCAAAGGAATTTCCTCAGTTCTGCAATTGTTTAATTTGCACGAAGGATTCTTCCAGAATTTCCAAAAAGATTTTTCTTCTCCTTCACAAACATATTTCATTCCAGCATATTCTCCGCCTTCAATTGTTGGTTTGCCATTGATAGTTCTATCAATTATTTCTTGTTTTGTTCTTCCATTTTTGTCATCTTTTCCATCACCATCTTTGTCAGTAAAAAAGTGGTCTTCGCAATTACTGTTTTGTTTTGGCGTTCCAACTAATGGACAAGGCCATGCTGTGCATGCAAAATGACACGTGATTTGTAATCCTTCTTCATCTGGAGGCAAGCCTCCTTTTTGTTCTCTTCTCATTTTTGTGTAATCAATTAATTCACTATAAATTTTTGCTTGCTCGATTAATTCTCCTTTTTCGTTCACTACTAAATCATTAGATGGACAATCCCATTGACCAACTATTTGGTCTGAAATTAATGCATTGATCGATTTTCCTTTGTAAGTTCCTTGAGCAGAAATAGCTCTATCAACATACCATCCTCCAGGATGATAAGCTGCTGTTTGGCATTCTTTTAAGGCATTGTCTTGTGCTTTTTTGCACATTTGTTGTGCTTTTTCCGGCCAATTATTTATGTTTCCAGAATCGGATTCTTGCTGACCAAATTGTGGAGAACCTTCAGTACCAAAAACTTTTGTTGGTTTTTTTAAGAACATTCCTTCAGGTTCTTTTGAAGGAGTGTTTGTTTCGAACGTTTTCTCTTTTACTTCAGAATAAAATTTTGGTTTTGGAACTGTCAATCCTTTAAGTGTTTGAGGTGTTTCCATTTTTGCTTTTGACGAGAAATAATTTGTTTGTTCTTTTGTCCAGCAATAAAAAGAAATTGATGATTCGCAAGCTATTTTTGAACCAAAAAAGTATCCTTCTTCACACAAGGCTAATGGATTTAAAGGAGCGGATTGTTCGTTAAGGGTCATTGAATCAATTTTTAGGGGACATTCAGAAGGACACTTGATTTTGTTGTACTCGTCAGTTAAATCTTGAATTAGTTTTTCACTTTCTGTCTCACATAATTTTTTTCCTAATTCTTTGCCTTTTTCAGTTGCAAAAGTATCGCTTATTAATTTTCCTGAGCAATGATTTGTCCAATAACCTTCTTCAACTTTTGCAAAAACATTATTTAATCCACCACAAATTGCCACCGAAGGACTTAAATGAGTATTAACTTCTGACGCAAAAACCGCAAAAGGAAGCAATAACAATAATCCTAAAATTAATATTTGTTTCAACATATCACCATAAACTTTCTTTTTTAATGATTAAAGAAGTTCAGAGTTATAAATTTTTCTTAAAAAATCAAGGTTGTAATTTATCATCTACCTGTAATTCTGGTGCAAATGATGAGAAACAGTCACCAATATAAAAAATGCTGTTCATGTAAGAATTACTTTTTTGAGTGTTATACGCACTTCCTCCTTTGCCGCTGTTTATTATTTCACACTTAAAATTTTGGCTTTCTGATCTTGCTACAACTCTTCTTTCAAATTCTTTTAAGTAATCTTTATAGTTACTATCCGATTCATTATTAGATATTTGTACTTGATAAATTTGATTCATTTCACCCTTAGAAACCTGTTTTGTTTTATTTTGACTAAGCAAAAATGCAAGTCCAACAATTGCGCATAAGCCTCCAATTACTAATTTCTTATTCATAGTGCATAAAATTCAGAGTTTATTTATAAAGGCTTTGACAAAAAGACTTGAAAAAGATCAAGACACTACCAATTGTTGCGTATATGTTTGCACATAAATGAGATAAAATTATTTGCAGGCTCCTTCTCTTCTTTTCTGCATTCCTCTGTTTTTGTTTCTAAATCAACTGCAGGTTTCTTTTTTCTTAGTTCTTCAACTTCTTTTTTTAATTTTCTAAAATCTTCCTTCATCGTATTCATGTTTTGATCAAAATATGCTCTTGTATCTGAAACAAGTTCGTGCAATTCTTTCAAAGTTTCTTCTAATTTTTTTTCATTTTCTGATTTTGACGGGAGTATTTCAATGTCTTCCACAAAATCTCCCACAATCATTTTTACTGGTCTCGGCGGTATAGGTTTCCTTCTGGCTACAACCTCTCGAGGACGTTCGTGCGCATCAACATCACATCCTTCATCATCTTCTCTCTCCATCTCTCTCATGATTTGTTTTTCACGTAGTTTTCTCACCGAGTCTTCACAACAATTATATAAAACAGTTTTTTTATTCTCATCAGAAGAATTGGTTTGTGTGGGCGTAGAACTTGAACTATTTTTAGTCATGACTTCTTGAATTTTTCTACTGCAGCTTTTTTGGATTTCTCGCTCATCTTCTATAAAGTCATAAAGTTTTTCAGCTAACTTTCTTTGTTCAACATTAACCTTATAAGAAGGCATGCCTTGAAATTGTCTATCGTACAAAGATTGTACTGCGGCCATTACTTGATTGCTGCAATTTAAGAGATCTGTTAAGCCTTGAATATCTAAATTAGATATTTTGCTTTTTTGATCTTCAATTATTTTATTTAAATGTTCTTCAAAGTAGTTTTGCCGAATAAACGTGGAAGTTTTACTGGGAGCAGAAATTCTTAGAGATATTACTTCATTAAATTGCCGTTTTAGCTCGTCTATTATAAGAGATTCGTAAGACATTTTATTCCTCGTCCATATTTGTATGAGCATAATTAATAAAACTTGATGCAAAATCTATTCCACGAGAACAACCTTTTTGTTCAGATACGCCTTCTTCAGTACTAATAACAAACATGTTGTTTTCAACTGAATTTTCCAATGAAACATCCGGGCTAGCATAATAGAGACCCACACACCTATATGAACTGCTTTGTCTTAATTGTCGGTTTTCTTTACTATTTTGAATTGGTGGAGTGGAAATTAATATTTTCTCTCCGCTTTTTCCGCTGATAAATTCTAATTTTCGTGAAATTATTTCTGCATCATCAGTGGTGTTAAATAGTGTTCGTAAAAATTTCATTCCTTCGATTGTAGAAACTACTTGTGTTATTGGTGAGAATGTATAAATGGGAACTTCAACTTCTCGGATTATTTCTAGTTCTTTGCAATGCACATTATGTATTATTTTTGCATTTAAACCAGGAGATAAATAATTCAGACTCGTATTAGTTATCAACCAATTACTTCTTTTTGGAAAATCAAAATCATCCTGTAAACTCAAAACCAAATTACGTGCATTTATTTTTTCTTCTTCACTCCCATTCAAGTATTTGTCTATTAACATTCCAAAAGAAAACCATAAATCACTCATACTGACCCTAATTCGATCGTCCTTAACACCACCCCAATATGAGCTCCATTGTGTGGGAGTTTTTTTCGTTCCTTTATCAGCGGATTTCTCATCGAGTGGGAACAATTCAATCTTTGTTTCTAAATCAATGGAAGGATTCTTTTTTCTTAATTCTTCAACTTCTTGTTTTAATTCTGTTTGTTCTTTACTCATCTTGTAAATAATTTGTTCATAAAGACGATTATGATCTCTCACTCCAGAAAGAAGCTCATCAATTTCTTTAGTTTTTCCATGAAGATATTCTTTCATTCCAGAAACAAGTTCACGAACTTCTTTTAATGTATCGTTAAGATCTTTTTCACTAGTTTGGTCTTTTTTACTGCCCATTTGATCTTGTTTTTCTTGTTTTGATACGATGGAAAAAATCTTGCAAACTTTATCTAATACTTTATCTAAGTTAATTTCACTCTCAGATTTTGGAATGGGCATTTCACTTTCTTGTTTCGGAGAAGATATTTCTTTGCCTGGCACATAGTTTCCTTGGACTGCTCTTCTTGACTTGCGCGCAATTCTCTCTTCCATCTCCATTCCTAATGCTCTTCTATGTGCAATCTCTTCAATAGTTTCATGCGTACCATCATATACCTTAAGTACATTGTCTTCTTCAATTAATTCATCAATATACTCATCATCCCACTTCCGGAAAATACCATTTCCTGAAGAAGCAGTTTTTTTATTATCATTAGAAGAACTAATTTGTATCGGAGTTGAAATTGAACTATTTTTAGTAGTGAATTCTTGAACTTTTCTACTGCAGCTTTTTTGTACTTCTCTTTCTCGTTCCATAAAGTCATAAAGTTTTTCAGCTAAACTTCGGTAATTCAAATCAATTTCCCAAGGAGGCACACTTTGAAATTGCTCATTATACAAAGATTGTACTGTTGCAATTATTTCATTGCTGTGATTTAAAAGATCTAATAATTTTTGAATATTTGAGGTTGATATAGTTTGTTCTTGTTCTTTAAGGGTTTTACCTAGCAGTTCTTCAAAATCTTGTAGCTCAAAATAAGGATCACAATACTTCTCCATCGCACGTTTTTTAGATATGACAAGATTAAATTGCCTTTTTAATTCGTCCAGTAAATAAGATTCAAGAGATGACATTTTATTCCTCGTCCATATTTGTATAAATTCAATATTTAAATCTCTTATTATTTATTACTATTATTAACCACTATTTAACTGAGAAAAAAATAAACAACTCTAAACCCTGAACCACAA
This sequence comes from Candidatus Woesearchaeota archaeon, assembly GCA_016215315.1. Classification (GTDB taxonomy): domain Archaea; phylum Nanobdellota; class Nanobdellia; order Woesearchaeales; family ARS49; genus JACRKG01. The sequence goes on from JACRKG010000007.1 coordinate 9,460, forward strand.
ACTCCGAACTAATATTCAATCCCTCGTCTAGCGAGTATTCCTCTATCATATGGATGTTTGATTGATTTTATTTCATTCACGTAGTCTGCTTTTTCTATTAGTTCTTTTGGTGCTCCTCTACCTGTTAGAATTAGTTCTACGTGTTTTGGTTTTTCATTTATTAGTTTGAATACTGCTTCTATCGGCACTATATTTTTATCTATTACACAATTGACTTCGTCAAGAATTACTAAGTGATGTTCTCCTTTGTTCACTACATGAAATGCATGTTCCATTGCTCGCCTGCTAGGCTCTTCTTCTTTATCGTCTGGGGGAAAATAATAATACTTGCCTCCTGGGGGTCCTATTGGTTTGTCAGTTCCTTCGCCGTCGTAATGAAATACTCTTGTTTGTTTATCTTTTAACGCCATTCTTCCATAAGGAACTATTGTTATGTTTGGAATGTATTTTTTTATTGCAAATATTTCTCCAGTATCTTCTCCTTTCATAAACTGAATTATGTAAACTTTAAATCCTTGACCTACAGCTCTCAGTGCTGTGCCTAATGATGAGGTGGTTTTTCCTTTACCATCACCAGTAATTACGTGCACAAGACCTAAACCTTCTTCCGGAGTCATTCTTTATCACCCTTTAAGTGCGGGACATCTAGACTTCAACCGGCATCGCAAATATTACCGGAAATCGGAGGGCTGATGAGCTCTCTGATAGCTGCTGAGTCTTTCACCGCAACTTGTAATCTAATTTTGTAAATTTATTACTTGTTCTTTTTTGCTTTGATCGCGATAAATTGTTATTCCTTTGCAGCCTAATTGGTATGCGAGCATGTATACTTTTTCTACGTCTTTTGTTGTTGCTGTGCTTGGAAAGTTTACTGTTTTACTTACTGCGTTGTCGACGTATTCTTGGAATGCTGCTTGCATTTTTACGTGCCAATAAGGATCAATGTCATGGCTGACAACAAAGACTCTTTTTATTTCTTCTGGTACTTCTTTTAAGTGTTGAACGCTTCCTTCGCTCGCTATTCTTCTTATTAACTCTTCATCATATACTCCGCTTTTTCTCATTGATCTTGCAAAACATTCGTTAACATAAAATAATTCTTTTCCTCCAAGAACTCTTTTGAAATATGATAATGCAAATAAAGGTTCTATTCCTGGACTGCAGTCTGCAATCATGCTTATGCTTCCTGTTGGCGAAATTGTTGTTATTGACGCATTTCTTAACTCTTTGTCAAGAATGCTTTTGTTAAAGCTGGAGAATGGCCCTTTTTGTTTGGCTAATTCAGAACTTGCATTGTGTGCTTCTTCGTTAATAAATTTCATTAATTTTTTTGCTGTTTCTAAAGCTTCAGGACTGTTGTAAGGTATTCCTAAATTTAATAATAAATCTGCAAAACCCATAACTCCTAAAGCAATTCTTCGATTAAAAAAATTCATTTCTTTTGCAACTTTTATCGGAGGAACTGTTAATTCAACAATATTATCTAAGAAATTAATTGCAGACCAAACTGTTTTTTTGAGTTTTTGCATGTCTATTTTTCCTTCAGAAATAAATTTTGAAAGATTTATGCTTCCGTGAGGAGTGCTTTCATAATCATATAAAGGCTGTTCACCACAAGGGCCTGTTGTTTCTAAAGGTCCTAATTCAGGCACTGGATTTGAATTTGATTTGTTAATTCGGTCTAAGAAAAGAATTCCCGGATCACCAGTTCTCCATGCTGCAACAAGCATTAAGTCAAAAACGTAAAGAGCACTAATTCTTTTAATTACTTTTCCAGTTCTAGGATGGATTAAGTCATATTCTTCATTATTTATTACTGCCCTCATAAAATCTTCAGTTAAACCCACTGATAAATTAAAATTCTTCATCGATTCTTGTTCTTTAAATGTAATAAATTCTAAAATATCTGGATGATCTACTCTTAAAACACCCATGTTTGCTCCTTGTCTTTTTCCTCCTTGTTTTATAGAACTCATTGCTGCGTCAAAGACATTCATGAATTTTAGTGGTCCTGAAGCAACACCGAAATCGGTTTTTACTTTGTCATTTCTAGGTCTTAATCTTGAAAAACTAAAACCAGTACCTCCACCAGACTTTTGTATTTTTACTGCGTCTTTTAAAGTGCTAAAAATACTTTCTATATCATCATTTACAGGAAGAACAAAACAAGAACAACATTGAGGATTTTCCATGCCCACATTCATCAAGATTGGACTACTAGGTAAGAATTCAAAATTAGTCATCAGTTCATAGAATGTTTCTTCTAATTCTCGCAAGTTAACATTAAATTGTGCATCTACTTTCGCAACTTCTTTTGCAACCCTTCTAAATAATTCTTCAGGAGTTTCAATGATTTTTCCATTTTCATCTTTTCTCAAATATCTTTCTTTAAGCACTTGAAGTCCCGTTATAGAAATCTTAAGATTAGTAACTAACCCGTCGAGCAAATTACTTTTTAACGAACGTAAATCTTTTCTTTTTTCTCTGTAAAGAATGAATGCCTTAGCAGTTGATGCATGACCATTATCTATTAATACTTTTTCAACTAAATCTTGAACTCGTTCTACTGTGGGAGTTTCAGATGACTCATTAAGTCTATCTAGTACTTTTTGAGTTAAGAACATGGCTCGCTCTTCATCATGCCCTCCAACTGATTGTGCTGCTTTAAAAATTACATTAGTAATCTTTTCAGGGTTAAACTCAACCTTTCTTCCATCACGCTTAATGATTTCTTTGTGTTTGACTTGTAACATAAATTAGTTCATGGTAAAAAACGTAGCACCGATTCGACACCAAGTAATGTTTTGACCCCTTATTGACGTCTTGGATACCGCGCCACGAATATATATCTCCTCCAGAGTAGAAAATGAACGGGTTATTTAAAAATGTTGGGGTTTTTTCGAAAACTAAAAATTTATTAAGTCTAGAAATCAAAATACCTCATGCCTTGCTCTTATTGTAAGGGGAAACACGAAAGTGAGCAGTGTCCGTTGTGGCATAAGCAATTAGCTCTTACTAAAATAAAAACCAGAGAAATAAAAGAAAGCTATTTTGGCACTGCTCCTGCGCCATTTATTGGGCATCACGGTTATCCTGAAGTTAACGTTGGTATTTTGTCTCCCGGAATTGTTTCTGCTGAGCCTTTTGATGATCCTAAATTGTGGGCTTCTCAAAAATTCAGTATTCCGCAAATTATAGAATTAAGAACTCAACTTATTAATTCTAGGAGTAAACTTAACATAAAACAAACTGATAAGCATTTAGCTATTGCTCAAGAAGTTAGTCTTGCTTCTAAACCTGTTGATGTCGAAATCAATCTAAAAAAAGTTCCTTCGTTCAATGTTAGGCTTGATTCTTACACAGCTCCTACAGGTCCTGCCGCAGAATTAATGAGTGCCAGAATTACTAGTAATCCTAAAATTCACACTAAAGTTGACAAAATAATAAATGATGAAGTAAAATCAGTATATGCCATCAATCATTTATATGAGAATGGTTTTGATGAAAATTATTTATCAAAAATTCTTAGTACTGGAACTTTGGGCATTGATAAAAAATTAGTTCCAACAAGATGGAGCATTACTGCAGTCGATGATACAATAAGTAAAAACGTTATTAATGAAATGAAAGAGTATGCCGTTGCAGATTACCAAGCTTATTTTGGCGATTACATGGGAAATTATTATTTGATAATGTTTTTTTCTGACTTTTGGAGTTATGAATTGTTTGAGTGTAGTTTAGAAACCAAAGGCACAAGTATTGATTTTGAAGGATTTAACGGAAGATCAGAATATGCATACAATTGTACTGGAGGATATTACACAGTCAGATTAGGGATTGCAGAAAAATTAAAACAAATGAAAAGACAAGCAAGTGTTTTAGCAATAAGATTTATCACAAATGAATACACTTTACCTTTAGGTGTTTGGGTTACAAGAGAAGCAACAAGAAAAACACTCCAAAACAAGCCAATAAGATTTGCAAGCAAAGAATTAATGCTAGAATATGCTAAATTATTAATTAAGAAAAAGTTTGGTTATGATATCACAAATTATTTTAAAGAAAACTGGTTCTTAAAGAATGTCGAGAAACAAAAAAGATTATTTGATTTTTAGAATTTTTAACCTTCACAAAGTTCGGGTTCTAAAAATTCCAGTCAATAAAAGAAAACATAGCACAAAATAAAACAGTTATCATTGATAAATTTTATCGATTAGAAAATGATTTTTATAATAATTTTCCTAAACCGTAACCAAAAACATAACCAACTGTTGTTTCTAAACCGCCAGCAACTCCTCCTACAACAGCTCCTGCACCACTGCATACTACTTTTGAAGTAATTGATGGCTTTTTTGATGCAGCCATAAAAATACCGCTAGAAAGCATATAAGAAGCAATGAAGCCAAAAAATCCTCCAGCTACTCCTTGAACAGCTGCGCTGTATTCTACTACTGAAAAATTTGTTCCTCCATTTTTAGAATCGTAAAATCCTTTTACTCCTCCAGCAACAACTGAAGCAATTCCTAAAGCTACTACAGCTCCCACTGGATTTGGCAACATTAATTTATTATCCATATCATTCCACTTAAAGAAGTACATAATTTAAAAGTTGGTGTTTATTACTATTATCTTCTGAAACAAAATGTTTCACTGTCAATGATCAGAAAATGAAATTCAATAAATTTACATAGTAAAAATTCTCAGTTTCAGCCGCCAATAATTATGTGCTCACCGAGTTTTATTCTTATTTTGGCGGCACAGACAAATGATAAAAAAAGTTTAAGAGTTATTTGAGAGCACAATTAACAAGATAAATACTTCTTATGAACTGCTAAATATCTCCTAATAAAATAATTCAAGAAATCATTTTCAGTTTTATTTAGTGCGTGATAATAACTTTTTCTTTTTTTGTATTCAATAATTAATAAAGGAAAATTGTTTTTAATCAGAATATATGCAATGATCAATCTTCCGATTCTTCCATTACCATCTCCAAAAGGATGTATTTTTTCAAACTTGTAATGAGCTCTTGCAGCCAATTCTATAGGATTCATTATTTTTCTATTTTTTTCATACCAATCAAAGAATTTTTTCATTAAGTTTTTTAAGTCCTGCCAATCAGGGGCGAGATAATTGCCAACTCGCACCAAATAATCTCTTAGCACGCCAGCAATATCTGTTTTTGTTTGTTCAAAAATTTCTTTATGCCAAGAAAGAATTGTGCTTAAGTTAAGAGTGCTTTTTTCGTTTATTACTTTCAAGAATGTTTTTGAGTGATTGATTGTTTCTTGAATGTCTCTTATTGGCTTGTTTGGGGCAATTTTTCTTTTTAATATGTCATCAGTTTCTTCTAAAGTTATTGTAGATCCTTCTATTGCATTAGTGTTGTAAGTGAAATCGATTGATAAGTCTAAAAGAATTTTTTTCTTAATTGTTTCAGGATAACGATTCCATTCTTTTCCAAAATTCTTTTTTATTAAATTTATTTTTTTGAAAACACTTTCTTGCAAACATTGACGCAAAAAGACTTCTTTAATTAACTCAACATCCGCAGAAATGGTTTTTCCAAGGTATTTCTTTCTATTAACAACTTTTCCTTCTTTCCTAAAAGAGTATGAAAGATACAAAAATCCTTTTTTATTAACAATCTCCATAAAAAGCATTACTCTTACAAATATATAAATATTTCGTTTTTTGAATAAAATGTAAGAGTAAAGAAAATCAAGCAAAACCTATAATCTGTTCTTTTTTATCTGTGATTCTTTCTAACTATCTCAACAGCTTCATCCATTTCTTTTTTCTTAACATCAAGTGCGGGAAATAATACAGTTCTATTGTTTATGTATGAAAGAAGTAATTTATCTTTAAAACAATCCATTTCCATGTTTTTATTTGCACAATTAAATCCTATACAAAGTCCTTTGCCTTCTGGATTGCAAAATTGTGAAAGTTTTTTCATTAAGTATGCCCCATTAGAAACTGATTTTTCTACTAATTTATTCTTTTTAATGTAATCAAGGTTTGCTATTGCTGCTTCTGTACTTAACGGATGCCAACCAAAAGTTGAATAATTACTAAAATCAAAACGCATTGTTTCAGCAATTTCTGGCGTTGCGATTGTTGCTCCTAAACCTCCATAACCCGAACTAAAACCTTTTGCAACAGTAACAATATCTGGTTTTAATTTATAATGCTCAAAACCAAACCATTTGCCTGTTCTTCCAAAACCTGTGGCAACTTCGTCCATAATAAATGCAGTGTTTGTTTGCTTGCAAGCTTCTTGAACTGCTTCAAAAAAAGATTTTGGAGGAATAATAACTCCTAGAGCACAAATTATTGGTTCTGAAATAAAAGCGCAAACTTCTTCTTTTTTTATTTGGTTAACAACAAAATCAGTTGTTTCTTCCCACTTATCTGCATTAACTCTTACAAAATTATCAGAATAAGGACCGAATTTGTCTTGATATAAATCTACTAATGCCATGCAAGCAAGTGATTGTCCATGATAAGCATCTCTGAATGCAATAAATTTTTTTCTTTTATTGAACGCTCTTGAAATTTTAAGTGCGATTTCAACTGCCTCAGTTCCTCCAGTAGCTCTGAAACAAGTTCCATTTTTTCCAGGCATTAAATTTACGAGTTTTTGCGCAAGAATTTCCCATCTTGAATATTTGAATGGAGGCATTACGTAAACTGGACCTTTGAATGATTTTACTGCATTCATTATTGAAGTTTTGTTCCATCCTGCATTACCAACACACCAACCAACTAAGAAATCTAAATATTTCTTTCCAGATTTATCAATAACATAACTATCTTTAGCATTAACAACATCTAAAGGATACGGTGGCTGATGACGAAACAAATATTCTTTCATAAACAAAACACAAAAAAAGAAGTTAATAAAGGTATCGAGATTTTTCGATAAATTTTTAAGTATTGCCAGAATCATACTTATTACATGGCAACATTTGAGGATTTTCAGAAATTAGACGTAAGAGTTGGAAAAATATTGACAGTTGAAGATTTTCCTGAAGCAAAAAAGCCAGCTTACAAATTGACAATTGATTTAGGAGAAGAAATTGGAACGAAAAGATCAAGCGCTCAACTTGTCAAAAATTACAAGAAAGAAAACTTAAAAGGAAAATTAGTCCTTTGTGTAGTTAATTTTCCACCCAGACAAATCGGCCCATTTTTATCAGAAGTATTAACATTAGGAGTTCCCGACCAAAATAAAGAGTGCGTCTTAATTCAACCAGAACAAGAAGTTCCAATTGGTGGAAGATTATATTAAATTCAAGTAATTTGCCAAACAGTTATCAATACTTTAATATCTTGTATACAAGTTTTATTTCTCACAGATTTGAACTTTCTCAGTTCCAGCCGCCCAAATTATGTGCTCACCGAGTTTTATTCTGCTTGGGGCAGCATAGACAAATGATAAAAAAAAAGTTTAAGAGTTAATCGAGAGCACAACTAATCGAATAAATCCTGAAAATAATTCGCAGACTATATTTTATTTTTAGATCAATCCGAAGACTGGCTGGCCAAAGTTCATATCAATCTGCCAGCCAGTCTGAGTGTAAATGTCCGCAGGACTGGAAGCTCAGAATTTTCACAATAAAACTCAAAAAAATAAAAATCTTTAATAATTAAAATCTCTTCGGCATTGTCTTCTGCGCTAGTATTGTTATCCAGCCTTCTGCTTTTCCGTAATGGGATGCTTTTCGCATTGTTAGACCGACTGATTTTAGTTGTTTGTCTAGAAGTCCTATGTCTGCAAAACTAAAGTGAGATCTTGTTGTCGGTATGAACTCTTTAGCAACATTTCCTAATTTTTGGTAAAAAAGTTGGTGTTTGTTAGTTTTAGAAGCGTCTTGAAATAATTTTGAAAAAGTAGAGGGTGCGGTCAGTATTAGCATTCCATTTTGTTTTAGTGCCCTGCTTAAATTCACCATCATGTTTCTTACTTGTTCTTGTTTGAGAAATGGATAAACATCTTTTGCAACAACAAAATCAAATTTATTATCAAATTCAGGATGTAAAACTCCAATGTCAACAACTCTTGTTTTTATTTTTCCTTTACTTTTTGCAGTTATTTCTTTTAAACCTTCTTCATCAATGTCTGTTGCAAGAATTTTCAAACCCGAAAATTCTTTTAATAATCGTAATGATACAATTCCTCTTCCTGCACCAACATCTAGGATGTTTTTTGGTTTGTATTTTTTTGTTGCTTCTACAGCAAGATCTGCTACAACGCTATTAGTATCAACGTATTGAATTCCAAAACCTTTCTTTGAAAGAATTCCTTCTTTTGTTTTCTTCATTTTATTGTTTCATGAATGGAAACAATAATACATCTCTTATGCTTGCTTGACCAGTGATTATCATTGCCATTCTGTCTATTCCTATGCCTACTCCACCAGTTGGAGGCATGCCGTATTCTATTGCTTGAAGGAAATCTTCGTCTAATGGATGTGCTTCTGCGCTTCCTTTTTTTAATTCTTCAGCTTGTTGCTCAAATAATTGTCTTTGTTTTACTGGATCGTTAAGTTCAGAATAACCGTTTGCTACTTCCATTCCTGCAATGAATGGTTCAAATCTTTCAACCATTGAAGGATCTGCTCTCGATATCTTGCATAATGGAGTGCTTTCTTCCGGATGATGAGTTATAAACGTTGGTTGTATTAATTTGTCTTCCACTAATTCTTCAAATAATGCTTGAATCATTTTCCCTCTAGTTGGTTCGCCTTCAACTTTTTTTAGTTTAAGCTCATCTTTTAATGCGAACAATTCTTCATCGTTTAATTTTTTAACGTCAACATTTGCGTGAACTTTTATTGCTTCAAGCATCGTCATTCTTTTCCAAGGTTTTTTTAGGTCTATTTTGTTTCCTTCAAATTCTATTTTCGTTGTTCCATTAATTTTTTTTGCTGCATTAACATACAAATCTTCAGTTAAATTCATCATGTCTTCAAAATCAGCATATGCTTGATAAATTTCTATTTGTGTAAATTCAGGATTGTGAGTTCTATCAATATCTTCATTTCTGAAATCTCTCGCGAATTCATAAACTCGTTCAAATCCTCCAACTAATAATCTTTTCAAGTATAATTCATTAGATATTCGCAGAAAAACATCCATGTTTAATGCATTGAGATGAGTTTTAAAAGGTCTCGCTGCTGCGCCCCCGTAAATAGGTTGTAAGCAAGGCGTATCCACTTCTAAGAAATTTTTTTTGTTTAAAAAATTTCTTATGGAGTCAAATATTATTGCTCTTTTCTTGAACGTTTCTCTTACGTCAGGATTCATTATTAAGTCAACATACCTTTGTCTGTATCTTGATTCAATATCTGTTAGTCCGTGCCATTTTTCTGGTAATGGATGTAGTGATTTGCATAATATTTCAAAATTTTTTATTTCAACAGTTACTTCTCCAGTTCTTGTTTTGAAGATTTTTCCTTCAACACCCAACCAATCACCCATGTCGAATAGTTTTAGTAATGCATATTTTTCTTTGCCTAGGATATCTTCTGCGAAATAAAGTTGTAATTTTCCTGATTCATCACGCAAATGCATGAATGTTACTTTACCCATTCTTCTTAAAGAAATAATTCTTCCCGCAGTCTTTGTTTCATGAGCGGTATGTTCTTCAGGCTTTAGTTCTGCAAAAGCAGCGGTTATTTCAGTAAACTTCTCTTTAACATCATAACTATAAGGATAAGGATTAATATTTAATTTTCTTAAGTCATCCGACTTTCGCTTTCTTTCATTGATTAATTCTTGTTCTGTAGGCATGCTATGCAGTATTATTATCTTATTTAAAAATATTGCTGTCGCAAACAGGGTTTTTTATTTGGTTATTCACTCAACAGGGTGTCAAGACATTAAATATTACTGGTACCATAAACGTTACTGACTATCATATGGCTGTCCTGTTTCCTTGATACTTTGAGTAGAACATAATATAAACATGCCAAATATACCTGGTGATTATGGAAATTCACTTAGCTCCACTTGAGAATGTGTCTTGTTGGGCTTTCAGAAAACTCTGCAAAGGAGCTTCTGATTCATATACTGGAATGCTAAGTTTGACTAATTTAGTAAAAAGAAATAATGCCTGGGAAAAAGTAGATACTTTTCCAATTGAAGGGCAAAAACAGTGGATTCAGATTGCAACATCAAAAGAAACTGAGTGTTTTGCTTTTCTCAAAAAATTAGAAGAAGAAATCAAAAAATATCCCGAAAAAGATAACATATATGGAATTCAGTTGAATGTCAGCTGTCCTTCTCCTTATTTGATAAAAATAGGACAAGGAGCTGCTTTGCTCAAACGCCCAACAAAGGTGGGCAATCTTGTAAAAGAATTATTGAAACAAGAAAAGTATAAAGTTGGGGTCAAGCTAAGATTAGGTTTAAATGAAACAGAAGTGAAACAGAGAATAATACTAAATTTGTTTAAAGAACTAGAAAAAATAACAAAGGATAATTCAAATTTTACAAATGTAACAATTCATCTTAAGCATGCCAAAGAATCTTCTTCAACTGACTACAATTATTCTATACTTAATGAACTGGTGTCTTATAATTTGCCTTTAATTATTAACGGCGGAATAAAAACATTTGAAGACATAAAAAGATTAATTGAAAGTATTGCACCAGAAAATAGAAAAAACATAAAAGGAGTAATGTTAGGCAGAGCAGCTATGAAAAATCCTGATTGCTTTTCAGAAATTAATAGAAACTTTGAAGGCACTCCATTTGTTCACAGAAATAAGGAAGAAATAAAAAAAGAGTTCAACGAGCTTTGTAAACAACATATGCCTCAAGAAATTTTTCTAAAAACAATTGAAGAAAAAACAGAAATTTGATTGTTTGTTGTGTTTTAACTATTCTTCAACTTCGTCATCTTCAACTTCTTTGTCATCATCTTCAGATTCTTCGCCTTCATCTACTAATTCTAAATTCGCTAGAAGTTTTAAAATTTTGTCTAGTTTTGTATTAAGTTGATTGAATTGGTCTGATGATATTCCTGATTGAGAATCTGTATCTCTATTTCTTGAACCGGAACTATTTCTTGAACCTGAGCTGGAATCTCCACCTTTTCTGAAACAGTCACTACAAAAAACAGGTTTACTCGAGGTTGGTTTGAAAGGAACTTCACATTGCTTTCCACAGCTATCACAAGTAACTTCATGCATTTCTGGTCTTCTTCTTTCAAAACTTCCAGAATCTCTTTCTTGAAATTCTCTGAATTCTCCTCTTCCGCCCCCGCCGTATCCACCTGAGCGTCCACCGCGGGATCCTCCCCTACTATCCGATCTATAACCCATACACACTGGAACTTGAGTTTATTTATAAAGGTATGTTAAATTGCGGCAGTATATCCTTCACAAACCAACATATTTTCTCCACTACAACAAATATTAAAAAAAGCTCCGTTTTTACTAAGATTATGACTTTGTATGAGTTTAAGAAAGCAATAAAGGAATCAAATTCTGCGTTAGATCAAGCTTTAGCTAACAAAGTTGATTTCGAGACTGATCCTAAATCTTCTCACTTGATGGATTATAAAGGCATTCAAAGAGAATATTACAAAAAGAATGTTTATCAAAATATTGAAATGCTCGAAAAACAGAGCAGACAAATCCAAGAATTAGCTGGTTTGGATGAAGAAAATGCTAGATTACTAGAAAATATGAATTCTTGTATTAAAGAATTAAAAATTGCAACAAAACCAAGCAGTATTAGAAAATTACTTGATGATTTGGCACATTACAGCGAACAAATAAGAGAAGTAAGTAATGTCAGGTTAGTACTTAGAAGCGAGCGTATTCCTGAAGATGTAAGAAGTGAAATTGTTGCTGACGTTCAAGAATTAGGAAAATGCTTTAACAACAATTGCTTCAGGAGTGCAATCATTTTGTGTGGCCGAATCCTTGAAACAGCACTTCATAGAAAACATTATGAGGCCACACAAAATGATTTGTTAGAAAAAAGTCCAGGAATTGGTTTAGGCAACATAATTGCAAAACTTAGAGAGAAGGGTGTTGAAATGGATCCTGGAATGGATAACCAAATTCATTTAATCAATCAATTACGCATTTATAGTGTTCACAAAAAACAAACTGCTTTTGAGCCTTCGAAAACCCAAGCACATGCAATAATTTTATATACTTTAGATATTCTTGATAAACTATTCCAGTAATAGTTTGCGGTTTACAGTTTACGGTTCACAGGACGTATTGTAAACTAAAATGAGGTGATTATAGTGAATAATTGGTTAATTTTTGTAATTGTTCTTTTTTTGTTCGGGATATTGGTAAGTCTTCTTCACAAAAAGTTAAGAATTGAAAAGCTTAATTTAGTAATAAGACTTATTTCAGGCATTACTTGTTTATTGCTGATTTATTACGCTTTTTTTAATTTATATTTTTTAATTCCTCTAATTATTTTAGCAGCTTGCCTGTTATTCAAGAAACATTTTAGTTCAGTGAGTTTTTTCAGCAATTTTGGAGGAGTAATTGCATTATTATATGTGGTGATTGAAGCGACAAAAGTTGATTACGTCTTATTTTTTGTAACGCTAGTATTGTTTTTTAACTCAATTCTTTCAGTTTTTTCTTTAGCAGTAGAATCACAACAACAAGTTGAGAAAGCAAAACTGACAAAAAAGAAAGAATTTGAACTAAGACCGCCTCGTTATTATTATGCAATTATTTTATTGTTGCTATTAGTACCCATTGTAGGAGTAATTATGGCCCTACTTCAAGGATCGTACAGTTTAGCCATTCTTCTGGCGCTAATCTTTGTTATTTTCTCTCTAGCACCATTAGTCATAAATGTATTTAAAATTGAAGAAAAAAGACTAGTAATAACAAACTTATTTAAAAAAAGAGAATCATTTGATTTTGGAAATATCAAAAAAATAGTTTTAAGAAATGCTCCGGGAATGTGGAGTATTCCAACAAATTTATTGGAATTACACTCAAAAGACAAAGTTAGAAAGTTTGACATAAGAACCCACTACGATAGTAAAGATACTGCCGAATTTATTGCAGTGCTAAAAAAACAATTAGGGAAAAAAGTAGTTGAGGAGAAATGATTAAGATTTTTTCTTCGAAAAAATTAATTACTATAACACTCTTGTTTTTGTTAATTTTGGCTTGTAGTAAAAATGTTGAAGAAAAAACTAAAGAAAAAGTTCAAGTGACAAAAGTTGAGCCTATTCAGGAGCCAAAATTACCAGAAAAAGTTCAAGTTAAAGAAGAGAAAATTGAAAAAACAATTAAAAACCCACCAGCGGGGTATCCTCAAATAATTCTACCACAAAAGCAAGAAGATACTCAAAAAAACAAACTCAAGGTAGAAAAATTACTCTCAAATGATTGTGAATACATCAAAAGAGTTGTTAACGGTAAAGAAGAACTTTACACGCCAGTTGTTGTTGAAATGGATGATTTTGGCTACGTTAACAGTATGCAATGCCAACAACCAGTTGATAAGGGAAAATCTTCAAAATCTGTTGCACAAGCTGCAAAGGATAAATTAAACACTTATGAGAACTATTTAGGAACTTCACAAGTTGAGGTTGAATTTGAAGACTCCAGAGAAGCATACGACAATTTTGTTATTAGCACAAAAAACCAAAAATATAACAAAATTCCAGTACTACAATTAAAAAATAACAACGTTAACCAAGTAAAAATAATTTTATTCTTAAGTAGATCTGATGTCTTAAAAGATTTAAGAGGACATTATTATTCCGAAATTAACATACCCATTACACCACAAATAACAGTTGAACAAGCCAGTAATAACTTAATAGGTCAAAAAATACAATTCGCTGATGAAAGTGGGGATCAAAAAACAAAAGAAATTAAAAAAAGCGAACTATCAAAAGAAGGAGAATTAGTAGTTCTAGCTAAAGAAACTCCACAAAAAATAGAATATAGATTGGCCTGGAAGATATCTGTTGGTGGTTTAGAATTATGGACTGCACTTGTTGATGCACAAACTGGAGAAACAATAATTATAACACAGAATTTTGAGACATAAAGATTTACCAAAATCTTATCGGTGGAATCTTAAAACAATACTTGACTTTTTCAAAAAAAGATTTATAGACTGGAACATAAAAAGAACATTCCTTCTCCGAACCATCAAAATAAACAATTGTTTGTTCTTCAGAAATCTCTCCTTTTTTAACCAGATTTTCTAGAGCACTGTGAATAATTGAAGGATTATAAAACTTAGAAAAGTCAACAGTTATTACTGTTTTCAGTCCTCTTTTTTTCCCGAAAAACTTTAAGTAATTATTAAGCTCTTTTTCAGCTCGAGCCAGATCATTACGCTTTTCACCAAAATACTTAAAGTGTTTTTCTAAATCCATCCCGACGTAAGAAAAAAGGTTTATTTTTAAAGTTTTCCAAAAGGAAAACTTAAGTCATAAAAAAAATAATTATCGTTAGTATAGTCATCAATCCCAATAGAATTGCAGTTCTTTTTTCAGCTAAAAGTATGCCTATGCTTTCTATAAATACGGATATTAACATAACGGCCTGGTTATCAATCATTTTTACTTCCTAAACTCTTCAATCTCTTTCTTGAATTTTTGTATTGTTTTAATTAAGTGTTCAGGTTGTGTACTTAATAATTCAGAACTCTTGCTTATTATGTCTCCAGAATAAGTTTCTTTCTTTTTTAGTTCGTAACTTTCTAATTTTTGTCCTTTTTTATTTGCTTTTCTTGCATTCTTCCACAATTCAAACAAGTCTTCTAATCTTGAAGGAACTTCTTGAACTTTAACACCCAACTCTTTAGCCAAAGAATTTTCTAGAACTGTTTTTTCTTCAGTTAACTTCTTTGCTGCATTGCCTGCTAAGAAAAAAATCCTTACTACTCCATCTTTTACTTTAGTTGTCTTTACTAATTTTATTATTTCTGCTTCTTCAGTATTATTTAAGTGAGTTCCACCGCATGCTTCTGCTTCTATTCCTTTTATGTCTACAATTCTTAATTCTTTTCCAGGAGCTACTCCTCCTTGGTATATTCTTACTCCGTGAGTTTTTTCTGCTTTATTTCTAGGCATGAATTCTTTTATTACTTGAACTTTTTGTTTAACAATTTTATTGGCTTCTGTTTCTATTAATTTGAGTTCTTCTTCAGTTATTGCTTGATAATGTGTTACGTCTAAGTGTGCTTTGTCAACGTCCTTTTTTGCGCTTGCTTGATTAATATGTTGTCCTAAAACTCTTCTTGTTGCTGCGTTAACTATGTGTGTTGCTGTGTGATGTTGTGTGATTTGTTTTCTTCTTTCAAGATCAACCTTGCAAGTCACTTCTTGACCTTTTTTTAACTCGCCATCGACTTTGTGGATGATTAAGTTTCCTTGTTTGAAAACGTCAAGTACTTTTAAGTTGCCTATCATTCCAGTATCTTGCATTTGTCCTCCAGAAATAGGATAAAATACCGTTTGATCTAAAACAACAAAATTATCTTTTACTGCGAGAACTTTGCTTTTGCATTCTATTTTTTTCCAGTCATCAAAGTATAATGCTTTTGTTGCTGGCAAGTCAGGTAATTCTATTTTTTCTTCTCTTTCAGTTTGTGTTTCTTGTGGAGTGTTTTCGTGTTTTTTGGTTATTAATGCGTAAAAGTTTTCAGGAACTCGAATGTTTAAATCTCTCGGATCTACTCCGTGGGAATCGTAAAGTTCTATTAATTGCTCTGTGCTTAATTGTTTTCCTCCGAACTTTTCTATTAGTTTAGCTGTTTTTTCTTTGTTTTGTGCATACTTTATTTTTTCAACTTCAAGTATTTTTTTTGTCGTATCTAAATTTTCGCTTAATTCAGGAAATAATTCTTTTAATTCTTGAGCGTGCCATTCAAAAACATCGCAAATGTCTACATTCCATTTGTATTTTTCTATAAAACTCAATGCTCTTCTCAGTATTACTCTTAAATTATACATTCCTCCAACGTTGCTAGGTAAAGCTCCATCTCTTAATGCAACTAGCAATGTTCTCGAGTGTTCTGCTACCGAGTATAGTGCTGCGATTTTTTGTACTTTCTCTTTTAATTCAGTTACTTGCATTCCTAATTTTTTTGCAACACCCAAATACTCTTTTTCTAAATCAACTCCTTCTTCAACTTTTAAGTATGAACTCAGTGGAACAAATTTTTTCATGAATGCTTCATCGTATTCCATTCCTGTTGTTTTTCTTAATTTTTTTAGCACTTCAGGAAATGTTGTTTCGTAAGAAGTTGTTGCTCCTTGAGTGAACCATCCTGCTCTTTCCATTCCTTGGCCCATGTCTAAAACTTTTATTTTGAGTTCTTTATTTGGTACTTCGTACTGCATGTATACTTGGTTGCTTATTTCTAGTCCCGCTGAGAAGAATTCTACGCAAGGTCCATAATTTCCTCCACCAGCCCATGCATCTTCGTGAACTGTTATGTCGTCATTGCTTAAACCCATCCCTTTATTTAGCCAAGTTAAGTGGTCTTTCAAGTATTTGTTAATGTCATAGTTTTGCGGAGCAACAAAAGCGTGCTGGCCCATCATTATAAAACCGCAAAAATGACCAGTTACTCCAACGTTATCAATGTCTCCGAATCTTAAACAGAATTGTGGTATGACTAATGGATTTGCGGGTGGTTCTACTTCTCCGCTTACAACAAATGGTTGGAATGCTGCAATGCTTGCTATTGTGAAATCAGTTGTTGGATTCCATCGAGCAACCACTGGATAACGTTTTACTTCTGTGTAGCCTAATTTTTTGTGTACTGCTGCAAATTCTTTCCAGACTTGAATATAACCTAATTTCTTTTTTGCAGGTGATTTGCCAATAAAAGATAATCCACCACTGCATGCTGGTTCTCCACAATGATTTTTGTCTTTAGTAGTCCAAAAGTATTGCCCGCACGAACACAACTTTCTTTTGAATCCTAATTCTTGCAATGTTTTAACTGGGTAAAACTTCTCAGGATTAGCTTGAGCTTTCTTCTTAAATTCCTTTTTTACATCATCATCGCTCATAATTGCTTAAAAAGAAGTGTTGTTTTTTAAAGTTTGTTGTTAAAAAACTACGTAAAAGAGATGTAGAACTTGGAAGTTACCTAGGGACAAATTGTCCCGGTAGAAATGCCGGCTGAAACAGGTAAAAATTGAAGAAGATTCACAAGAGTTGATTTAGGTTTTTTATTCTTAAAAAATTCCCAGATAGACGCTCAGACTGGCTGGTAGATTGATATGAACTTTGGCCAGCCAGTCTTCGAAATGATCATTCTGTGCTGTGAATAATCTTGATTTTCGTTCATTAATTTTATAAGCATTTAATATTGTGATCGTCGAGGTGATTAAAAAATGGAAGTACAAGTATATTTTTCGAATATAGGAATGAACAATTTTGTTGAAGATTTAACTATCGTTAGATCTCACTTAGAAAAGATTGTAAAAGAAGATGCTAGAGGAGTTGACTTAAGAAGAATTACTGTTAAAGGAGATATGTTAAGCAAGAAAATCTTAGGCTACGATGTAGTTGATTTCGCAGTTAAAGATCAACAACCAGGCAAAACATACACACAATTAAAAGACTTTTATGTGCCAATGGGACGATTAATGTGATTAGTTTACAGTTTGTAGTTCATAGTTTATAGGACATGCTGTAAGTCATCAACCGTTTGCGGGTAAGTACGGCAGTGCGCATCACACTTGAGCTGCTTGTTTTCCTAGTTTTGCGCAATCAAAAGACCGCTGTAAACTATCCTAATAATCTACAGACAGTATTAAAAAACTTATTGCATTAGTGGTTATGAAAACAATTTTTTGGAGGAATAAAAAATGTCAAATAAATACTCAAAAGCGTTAGTAACCGGACTAGTTGTTTTAGGTTTAAGCGGAATCGCATCAAGCCAAGAAGAAAACCAACCAGAACAACCTACAAAAGTAGAGCGCACTTTAACTTCTACTCCCGATGCAAATACTACACTTAATGAAGATCTAGCTGCAAAAGTTAGAAAGCTAGCAGAGCTAGTTATGACAAAAGAAAAAGGAACAGTTCAGAAACAAGTAGATAAATTTGGGACCTTTGTATATGCAACAATAACTTTTTCAGACGAATCTAAAGGATACGAAGTCATTGTTTATGATGACAACGGAACTGCAGAAATCACAAATCCCGAAAATCATCCATCAGATGTTCTAATTATAGGAGCATGTTCTTTAACTGAAACTAATGAAAGAAAAGCATATTTTTTTGCAGATGGAAGATTGGACGGAAACTTAAACAGAGCATCCACGTATGTTGCACCCACCAACAATTTATTTCCTCCAGCGGGCATAATTGGTGGGCCTGAGTTCGAAGAAAATCAATTAAAAGAATTCAAAGTATTCGAAAAAGACTGGCTTGGAGAAGTAATTCTAGGAGCAGAATATCAAGAAGAACTCCAAGTAGAATATGAAAAAGTTCTTGATGAGTTAATAAAAATATACAAAACGGAGTAATTCTTTTTTTATTTCTTTCTTTTATTAAAACTTAACTTCTTCCAAACTTTTCATGCTTTCAGCAACTATTTTATTCATATCTATTTCTTTATTTCCTCTTTCAACTTGTTCCATACTTGCTCTTGTTAGCGGTCTTTTCGCAATTATACTGCAGCAGTCTTTGTATTCTTTTATGCTTTCTTCGTAAACACCTATTTCTTGTGCTAAATCGATTATTTCATCTTTGTTAAAACCTATTACTGGCCTCAGAACTAAAGAATTTATTCCATAACTAGTGCTTTGCAAGTTTTGCATTGTTTGACTTGCAACTTGTCCTATGCTGTCTCCAGTTATTATTGCACCATAATTTTCTTTTAGAACAACTTCTTGGGCAAGTCTTAGAATAAAATTTTTGAATAAAACCAAATCAATTCGTTCATTTGAACTCAAACTTTCAAATTGGTAATTATGATAAGGAACTAAAAAAGTTTTGAATTACCTTGATATTCGTTGAGTTTTTTTACTAATGCTTCAATTTTTGTTCCTAAAACTTGTTTGTTTTCTCGGTAAGTGTGTATGTGCAGGAAATCGACGTGACATCCTCTTTTCATTGTCATCCATGCTGCAACGGGAGAATCGATTCCTCCAGATAATAAGCACAACACTTTTCCGCTAGTTCCAACAGGTAGTCCTCCATAAGCGGGTTGTCTTTCATGGAAAATATAAGCGGTATCCTTGGTTATATCTACATTTAGTTTTTTTTCTGCATTTTTGAAATCTATCTTTATTCCTAATTTGTTTGCCATTTCTCCAATCTTTTTGCTAGTTTCAATGGAAGTCATTGGAAAACTTTTATCAGATCTTCTAACTTCAGGATTTAAAGTTTTAATGCTTAAATTTTTTAGTATTTCTTCAACTTTTTCAAATAATTTATTTCTATCAACTATTTCTACTTTAGCATAGTCTTTTATTCCAAAAATTTTTTTGAACTCGTTAATATTAGTTTTATCATCAACAGTGCATAGAATTCTTCCCATGTCTTTTTTTATTTTTATTTCGCCGAAGTGATTTTGAATATTTCTAACTAAAATATTTTCGAAAAAACCCCTATTCTTGCCTTTAAGTATTATTTCCGAATGATGTACTAGGACGAACATAAAACAAAAGAATCAAGTTAGATTTAAAAGAGTTTGCAAGTTAGTTTATAGTTTACAGTCTTTAGTACTGTAAACTGTGAACTTTATTCTAAGCTTCTAACATACTCAACAACATTATCTTGTGTTAGGACTTTCCAGAATCTTCTTTTTGCGTAAATTGCAAAACTATCCGTTGGATTAATCACTATTTGATGTGGAACAACTTCTAGCATGCATTTGTCATGTTCGGAATCGCCCATTGCTAGAGAGTTCGATAAACTTAATTTATTCTTATGCACATAATCTGTTATTGCGTCTTCTTTTCCTTTAGGCAAGTGTAGTTTTGTTATTATGTCTCCAGTGTATTTGCCTTTTTTTATTTCACACTTTGTTGCCAGCAAACCATCCATTCCTAAGTCTTTTGCTGCAAGACTAACAACTTCATGGGCTCCTGCTGAGACAAGAACTAATTCATGATTTTTTTCTTTAAATATCTGCATTACTTCAAAAGCAAAAGGATAAATGCTATCTTTAAAAGAAGGATAAAATTCTTTTGCAGCACTAGTTATATCTTCAGAATTTCTTCCTTTCAAGCCTCCAGCCCATAATTCTCCCCAGATTAGCATGTAGTCATTGTAAGAAATGTTTCCTTCATTGTATCGTTTTACTAAGCTTTTTTGAACTGGATAAAAGTCTTCATGATACAATTTTCTCTCGTAAAGAAAGTCTAAAAATTCTGAAGATATTCTTCCTTTGCTTAATGTTCCATAAAAGTCCGAAAACACAATTTTGTCGTTCATTTTTATTTTAATATTTGTCCTTTGCAGGCAGAGTTCTTTGCACATAGTCTAGAATTGTTTCATGAGTATGCCTTTGCCAATTATTTTTTTTAGCAATTTTATCTAAGCTCACTGAAGGATTTAACGCAACTGGATGTGCAACTAAACTCAACATCCCAGCATCATGCTCTGTATCTCCTAAAGCTACTGAAAGATCTAAAAATAAAGGAGTTCCAAAAATGTATTTTCTTATTGCTTCTTCTTTTCCCTCAAGAGTGTGTAAATTAGAAAGTAATCTGCCAGTATAAATTCCTCCATTTGTTTCACATCGTGTTGCAATAACATCATCCATTTTCAAGTCTTGAGCTGCAATATTTATTACTTCTTGAGCGCTAACTGAGACGAGAACTGAATAAAAATTTTTATCTCGGAATACTTTCATTAAATCAAAAGAACTTTTGTAAATATTATTTCTAAATGAAGGATAAAAATCTCCTGAAGCGGAATTAATTATTTCTTCCTCTTGTCCTTTAAGGCCTTGAGCCCAAGCAACAGCCCAAGCATCAGTCCATTGTTCATAACTAATAGATCTCTCTTCAAATCTTTTAACTAATTTCATTTGTTCTTCATAACTCTTCCCAGAATACAATTTGTTCTCAAAAAGAAAATTCAAGAATTCCATAGAAATATCACTATCACTCAAAGTTCCGTCAAAATCCGAATAAACTGCTTTGTTACAATAAGGTCTCATAATAAACTATTGTTCTTGTTTTATTTTTAAATCATTCTAATTAACAAAAAGTCGCACCAATTATTTTAAATATTAAAAAAGTCTTTTTGTTCGATAATGTTTATAAAAACAATCACAAGAAGAATCTTCATGGAAAAAAGATTATTCTCGAGTGAAAGCGTTTGTGCAGGTCACCCTGACAAACTTGCAGACATAATTTCAGATGCAGTACTGGACGAAGCATTTCGTCAAGATCCTCAAAGCAGAGTTGCTTGCGAAACTTTCTTACCAACAGGACAGGATGTTTTTGTTGGTGGAGAAATAACAACAACTGCTCATTTAGAAATTGAAGAAATTGCAAGAAATGCAATAAAAGAAGTAGGTTACGCAGATGAAAGTCATGGACTAGATTACAAAACAGTTAGAATTCATAATTTAACAAAAAGACAATCACCAGATATCGATATGGGAGTTACTGCAAAAGGAGATAAAGAACAAGGTGCGGGTGATCAAGGATTAATGTTTGGGTTTGCAGTTAATGAAACTCCAGAATTAATGCCTTTGCCAATAACTTTAGCACACAAGTTATGTCAAAGATTAGAATTCGTTAGAAAAGAAGGAATTGTTCCTTACTTAAGGCCAGATGGTAAAGCGCAAGTAACAGTTGAATACGACGCTCAAGGATTGCCTATTGGTGTAGATACAGTAGTTGTCTCAGCACAACACGATCCAATAGAACACGTTGTTATTGAATCAGACTTAATTAATAATGTTGTAATGCCAGTACTAGGCAATTATGTAAACAAAAGTGGGAAAACAAAATTCTTAATTAACCCAACAGGTAATTTTGAAGTTGGAGGACCAACAGGCGATGCAGGACTGACTGGAAGAAAAATAATTGTTGACACGTACGGCGGAGGATCATTACTTTACAGAGCTGCTCATGGAGGAGGAGCTTTTAGTGGTAAAGACCCTTCAAAAGTTGACAGAAGTGCAGCATACGCAGCTCGTTACATTGCTAAAAATATTGTAGCAGCAGGCTTAGCTCATGCATGCGAAGTACAATTAGCTTATGCAATAGGAGTTGCTGAACCAGTAAGTGTTTTAATAAATACATTTGGCACAGGAAAAGTAAGTAACGAAGTTCTTGCAGAAAATGTAAGAAAAATATTTCCATTAAAACCTGCAGACATAATAAAACACTTCAATCTAAAAAGACCGATTTATTCAGGAACAACAAGGTATGGTCATTTTGGAAAAGCAGGATTACCTTGGGAGAAAACTGACAAAATTAACGATTTGAAAGAGTTGAGTTAAATGAAAAAAACATTGACACAAATCGTTGCAGCACTAGCAATCTCTTTTTCAACACTAAGTTGTAATCCAGTAACAAATCTTCCTTCAGTAGTTCTATATCCCATGAACACTCTCTCTATTGGAGAATATTCGGGAGTAACACGACCTTTAAGACAAGTTATTAATGATCAAGCAACTTTTGAAAATTTATGGACCGAAACGGTAAGCATAACATTTCCTAAACCACAATTGCCAGAAGTAGACTTTAATAAAAATTCGGTTGTTGCAGTCTACATTGGAGAATTATCTCATAGTGATGGAGGAAATTTAAAGTTAGTACACTCAATTGAAGATATAGGTGATGCTGTAGAAATCTATTTGAAACCCAAAAATTCAGAAACACCTAGTCCTCCTCAAAGTGAAATCGCTGTTCCCGCATTAAGCCAACCATACCAATTAGTTAAAACAGAAAAAATAAACAAAAAAGTAGTATGGATTGATTGGAAAGGTAGAAGTTCTGAATAAATTCTGCTTGCAGAATTTATCCTCTCACAATCTTCTGCATTGTTTTAACAAAGTCTATCGCTCGGTTTCTGTAGTCTTCAAATTCTTTTCCAGTAATTCTTTGTACTTCTCTATGAGTTATTTTTTTGCTTAGAGTATAGAAAAAATCCATTTCTTTAACATAATACATTTTTACCAAATTAGTCCTCACTAAAACTTTCTTTATTTCTTCTGCAATTAAATCAGGAGCTGGAGGAACAACACCGTGAGTCATTAATGCTGCATGAGCAGAATCAATAACAGCCCAGTACAAATCTAGAACTGCTTGCATTATATGCCAATCTGCTCCTTGAATTGTTGTTGGCGCTCTTGTGTAATAAGCCCAAATACTTTCTTTAGTTGGCTTAATTCTTCCTTCAGCCAGTAATCTTTGTGCTGGCTCAAAAACACCAGTATCAAATAATGGGTAACCATCACGCAGCATATTAGTTACTATCGGATCACCATTTCTAACATAATCCCAAAAATTAGTCAACTTCATTGTGGTAATATGTAATCTCTTTGAAGTTTGACTTGCGGTTTTTTCAGTAATTATTCTGTAAGCTTCAACTACTTCAGGAGTAAGAATTGCCACTAAGTCATCAACAAGAATCAAAACATCAATATCTTTTTCATGAACTGTTTTTACTTGTTTGGCGGTACTGCCAAACAAAACAATTGACTTCAAGAAATCTTTCATCTCTTTAGATAACAAATCTGCAAATTTCTTCGCTAGCTTAAAATCAGCATCATCAGTAGGAAGTTTAGATTTTTGCTCAGGTCTTTTAATTTCAAAATCCATACACAAGACTTTGCTCTCTATATATAAAAGGTTTTATCACCATTACGGAATGAAGACAACACAAAATCTGGATCTTTTATGCCAAACATATTTAAGTATTTATCGGCAATTTATTTTATGAAAAAATTGGTGTTGTTCGATTTAGATAATACTTTAGCCGAAAGCAAATCAGAAATTGATGAAGAAATGTCCGGATTGCTCTTTAAGCTTCTCGAAGTCAAGGAAGTGGGAATTATTTCTGGAGGTTCTTATGAACAATTTCAAAAACAGCTTTTGAAAAAACTAAGTAATTCTTTATTACTAAATAAGCTCTGCTTATTTCCTACTTGTTCAACAAGTTTTTATCAATATAATAATGGTTGGATGGAAATTTATTCAGAAAAATTAAGTGAAGAAGAGAAAAAGAAAATATTTGGTGCTTTTTCACAAATTATCGACTTAACTCCTAATTATGGAGAACTATTGGAAGATAGACAAACTCAAATTACATATTCTGCTCTCGGCCAAAAAGCTCCTTCCGAAATAAAGAAAAAGTGGGATCCCGACTGCAAAAAAAGATTAGCCTTGAAAGAAAAATTGGAAAAATTAATTCCAGAATTTGAAATAAAACTAGGAGGAAATACTTCTTTAGACATAACAAGAAAAGGAATAGATAAAGCGTACGGGATTAGAAAAATTGAAGAAAAATTAGGAATTAAAAAAGAAGAAATCATTTACATAGGAGATGCATTGTTTGAAGGAGGCAATGATTATCCGGTAAAACAGGCAGGTGTTGATTGCATAAGTGTTAAAGGCCCAGAAGAAACAAAAAGAGTAATACTTGAAATATTGAAGAGTTAAAACTTTTAAAACAAAAAAAAAGCAAAGTGTGATGTTTTTGTCATAAATATTTATAAATCTAAAAATCAGCAATTGTTCTATGGTTGAATTTAATACAATGTATGCTCCGGCAGATAGAAAAGTGCATGAGTTAGAAGAAAGACCTAGAAAAAAATTAGAAGATCCCATAATACCAATCAGTGAATTAGGAGTCACTGTTCCAGAAACGGATAGAAGTGGAAAATTCGCAAGTATAGTTCAAAATGTTCAAGCAGCAATAAGAAGAGGTACTGGAAAATTACAATTAGTAATGACAGAACCACACACTAATGTCGTTGGTGGAAGATTTAAAGGCCACGGTAGAGAAGTAAGAGAAGCAATAAAAGAAGTATTATTAGCTAACGATGCAGAATTAGTAGGTATAGAATTACCGACTTCATTAAACAATCTTTCAGGACTAGACCAACAAAGAGGTGTTTTTAGTGAAGAAATTAGGCAAAAACATTTGCAAGAAGTTAGAGATGCAATAAAATTTGCATCAGACATAGGTCAAGGCGGCGACATTGATGTTGTTTCATTTGAGTTTCCTAGAACTGTTTTTGATGCAAAATGGAATAAAGAAGGCAAATGGAAAGGAGTTTTTTCAGTTCCAGAAGAAGAAAAAAGATCAAACATTCAATTCGTTGACGGCACTTCAGGAAAAGTACAACAATTAGATAGAGATAACTTGCCTCCACCACAAGGTTTGGAAGGTGAAGGAACACCTTGGAAATGGAAAGAATACGAGGAATTAGCAGAAGAAATAAAAAAGAGTCCAGAAAAATATCAAAAATACAAAGACATTCTAGGAAAAAACAAAGAAGACTGGGCATTTGATTTATTAAAAGATTCGTTCTACGGAAAAACAGAAAGACAAGCAAAAAGACAAGAATTATATCACAAAATGGAAGCTAAAAAATTAGAACATAACGCAAACATAATGAAAAAACAACTAGTTACAAAATTCGGAACTGAAGACGAGAATAGCTGGGATAAAAATGATGAAGAATACAAAGAATATAAATTTCATTCAGATTTTGCAAAACAAGAAAGCATTCAAGCAAAAGAGTATGCAAGCAAAGTAAAACAAGAAGAAAAAATGATCAAAGAACTCAGACCTTTAAGCACTTACGCTAAAGAAAATTCAATTAAAAGTTACGCAGAAGCAGGAATTTGGGCAATGGATGAAACACATAACAGCAAAAATATCAAAAGACCAATCGCAGTAGGCCCAGAAATCGGATGGCCACACGCTTACGGAGGACATCCAGAAGAATTTATTGAATTAATTAAAAGTGCAAGAAGAAAAATGGCTGAAGACCTAATTGCAAAAAGAGGCTACACAATAGAACAAGCAAACGAACAAGCAAAAACTCACATTAAAGGAACATTTGATACAGGACACATGGGTATGTGGTTAGAAAAATTCAGACCTGAACTACCCTGGGATACAAGAGTTAAAGAATTCAATAAATGGTACATGGATTACGCGAAAAAACTAGCAGACAGCGGCACAGTTGGAGGAATACAATTAGTAGACGCTCACGGTGCAGAACACGCTCACTTACCTCCAGGACAAGGAATATTTCCAGTAGTAGAAGCAGCAAAAGAATTTAAGAAAAGAGGATTCACAGGATACATGGTTAGCGAAGGACACGAAGAAGAAAGAATGGGCGAAGGAAGAATAATGCTAAAAACATGGGAAGCATTCAATTCACCAATAAGCTCAGGCTACAGTCCAGGAGTATCACCACAAAACTTTGGAGAAATGCACAGAGGATATTTCGGAAGACAATACGCACCAACACAAATGTTCGGATCATACACCCCCCCATCAGCAGAATACAAACCCTGGGCTGGAGGAAAAAACCCAATCAGCTTTGAATAAATTTTTCTTCGAAAAATTTATAAAAAAAGAAAAAAAAAGAAAACTTAAAATGTTAAAATTAAAACCGCACATTCAAGAACTGAAAGATTCTTGCGGGCCTGCTTGCTTAAAAATAATCCTAGACTATTATGGTATTAAGAAAAGTGAAAAATCACTAATCAAATTATGCAAGACCACAAAAGAAGGAACAAGCATAGAAAACTTAGTTAAAGCAGCAAAAAAATTCAGTTTATCGGTATTTATTAAAAAAAATGCAAGTATTGAAGATTTAAAAAAACATTTTCATCAAAAAATTCCTGTAATCGTTGATTGGTTCTTAGAAGATGATGGACATTATGCCATTGTTGCAAAAATTGACAAAAGAAACATTTACTTACAGGACCCATCCATGGGAAAAATAAGAAAAATCTCGCTAAAAAAATTCAACCGCATCTGGTTTGATTTCATTCACGAAGTCCCAACATCAAACAAAGACTTTATTCTGAGAAGAATGATAGTAATATACAAAAAATGGGGATTGTGATATGAAGAAAAGATTATAAAGACATTATTCTCAATTTAATCAATGCGAAAATATCCAGATAACAGGTATTCAATTAATGAGTTATACCAATCTTTTGACAAATTAAAACAAAAAGGCTGGATTAAAGAAATAATTTACAATTTTAAATTCAAACAGGATGGAAAAACAATCTCTCTACCAATTATTTCTTTACGAACTCATAAAAAAGGCAAATCAATTTGGATAATCTCAGGAATTCATGGTGAGGAACCTGCCGGACCTAATGCAATCGCGGACGGAATAAAAGCTATTGCAAAATTGGGAGAAAAATATTCTGTTGTTCTTCTGCCATTATGTAATCCCGCAGGATACTTGAGAAATTGGAGATACTTAAACATGCAAAAATATTCTTCAACACAAGAAGGACATAGTATTGGAGACTCAGAACACTTTTTATTAAAAGGAAAAACCACAAGAAGAAAACAGCCAAGCAGTAAAGAAGCATTTACATTTACAAGTTATGTACTGAAACTCTCAAAAGAATACCCTCCACTTGCAACGTTTGATTTGCATGAAGATAATAAACTAACTAAAGGATATATTTATTCTCAGGGCAAACACGGAGCAAAAGATAAAATTGCTAAAAAAATTGTAAAAATACTAGAAGAAAACAAAATTCCCTTGCAAAAAGAAGGAAAAACAAGATTCGGAGAAAAAATAAAAAACGGAATCGTTGGCCCAGTCAAAGATGGCTCAATAGATGAACTTTTTTCAGCAAAAAAAATAATAGTAAACAACAAAATTATGAGCGGCCCTTCAGCAAAAACAGTTATAGTTTTCGAAACGCCTGCGAAAGGAATGAGCTTGCAAAGAAGGAAGAAAGCGCATTTGGAGCTGTTAAAAATACTACCTAATTTTATTCATACCTAACACCCCTAGATCTTCCTTTAATTGCAGAGTTAGGAGAATACGTGCAGTCGATGTATAAAGAATCATTCAGTTCTTTCACAAAAATTTGTGCTAATTTTGAAGGAAGAGATATTTGAGTTGAATTATTTAAAGGAAAATGAAAAACTCTAAAAACAATATTTTCCTTCTTAACTCCAGAAATTTTCTCAAAACTTTCAATAATAGTATTAGTGCCATCCATTGTATCAAGAAATTCTCTTAAAAACATTCTGCCGAGATTGCTTTCACAAAGTTCACTCAAAGAAGTACTTAAATAATTTTCGAGAATTGCAATTCTTCTACTTCTAAGATACATTGATTCCTGAATAACACAATTATGAACAATTTCTGCATCAACATATTCGCGATATTTATTTTCTCCATAATCTAAACAGGAATCAACAACTAATCCTGCAGAAAAGTCTTCTCGTAATTGTTTTTTGAAATCTCTTGCCAGTTCCCCACCATACCCAGAATGAGTGATAAAGTACTCTTGAGTACGGGTCATAATTTTGTACAAGTCAGCCATCGACATCATAACTCTGCCGTCACCAATCTTATCCCAATAATCACCCCACTCTTTCTGGTTTTTTAATGCACCACCTTCCTCAGGCTTCCAGCATACTTTTAATCCTTTTAAACTATATTCCTTGCCAGAAATAAACATATCATTTTCAGAAACAACTTTATCTGGCTTACTATCAAAAATCTTATTAACTACATCCGCCAAATTATCATCAAAACTTGATTTCTTCTTGTCGCCTAAAATATTTTGTTTCATTGATATTTCACCGTTCTTGAATATCCTTCGCTCGCATCTATCCAACCTTGACAATTAATTGTTATTGCAAAAGAATATTCCGAAGGAATTTTCCAGTGTTGATGTTTTTCCAAACTTATTGTTACAGCACCAATTCTTTCAGAAAGCTTTTCTCTTTGCCATTGTTGAGGAATATCCAGTTCAATATCTCGATTATCATCATTCAATCTATTAAGTGTATGTCTTATAGTATGATCAGGATCATTAGTGTTAAATAAATTTTGCAATAAGTTCAGACCTCCTTCAAGATTTGAAAAATAATTTAAGTTATTTTGTGGATAAAAGATATTTACTGTACTAGACTGCTGCGGAGTTAATGTACTGCCAAAATGATGAATTATTTGAGATTCATTAGAATCTTTTAAATAAATTATTCTAGTACTAGTAACAAGAGCGTTTTGTTTAAGATCATTTCTTAAATTATCTATGGCTTTCTCATCCGCTCCTTTCAACCAATCATACAAATCAGCCGCACTTACCATCCTAGAATTTACCATATTAAAAGCTTTAATGAAACTATTTTGAGAGAGCACATAAGGGGAAGCTTTTGCTATGCCTAAATTAAAAGGCCATGCTTCATGACTCAAAATTACTTTTGTTTCTTTATCACTCTTAGTTTTAGGATTTTCTTCATCGGGCAGATTATCAAATATCTTGTTAACTACCTCAGCCAAGTTATCATCAAAACTTGATTTCTTTTTGTCGCCTAGAATATTATTTTTCATACTTAACTCCTCTTGCTTTTACTTTATCTTTAAAGTAGTCAAAGTGTTTTATAACAAAAAAATCATTCTCAAAAACAAATTTAGGTACAAAATAAGTCGCTCTTGGTTCTATTCCAACATCCAAAACTACACATGCTAAAGTATCTACAATTATTTGATCTTCATTCTTCTCACTCGCCCAACTAAGTGCTTCTACTAGTTCTGCAACATCTTCTGTTTGAAAAAGTTTTTTCAAGTATTCTTCTCCACCATCTAAAGCCAAAAAATCTTTTATTCTCTTATTGTACGCAATTGGTAGAGGCGTATCAAAATTAATTTTATCTATTTCTTCATTTTTTGAAATGTGTGTTATTTTGCAATTCACAGTTGCTTGTTTTCTATAATTTATTTCTTCACTAAAAAGAACTTTAGTGCAAGAGACTACTCCTGAAGCAGCAAAGTCTATTCCTAAATTAATACGTTCTTGCAAAATATCGCTAACAGGTAATTGATAAGCAACACCTGACTTGTAGTCCGCTTTTAGTTTCCTGAAAAATTTATAGTAATCTGGCATAGAAGCAATCGAAATTCCATGTAAGTTTCCCCAAGAAATCCAGTCCTGTTGAGACTTTATAACTGCAGGACAGCGAATAAGAATAGGATTAGAACCTTTTGCATCTTTAACAGGTTCTTTGGCAGTAACATTATCAGGCATATTATCAAAAATCTTGTTAACTACATCAGCCAAATTATCATCAAAACTTGATTTCTTTTTGTCGCCTAAAATATTTCGATTCAGTTTATCGTCGCTTCCAACCATACCCTAAAACCCTCCTCCGAGTAATCTTTTAACTCCTCTAGAATGTGCATAATTTACAGGTATTAAACTACACTTATGTCTTGCAATAGGAACCCACACATCATTAATAGTTTCGCCTTGATAATCATTAGGAAAGCTTATTTCTGGAGTATATTTTTTAAAACAAGCGTATTGGTTTATTGGGCCGTACAAGTAATTAATTAATTCTTCAGGAAGCTCTTCTAAATGATGACAGACTTTTGAAGGCTTTGTTCCAATAATAAATTCTTTTTTCTCTGAACAAATAAGTTTTGATCCATTTACTAAGTATGCATTCTTGCTTTTATCAAAAACTAAATTTTCAGGATCTAAAGCAACAAATAATTTACTTCCTTTTCTCTTAAAAGCACAACTAGTCCATTCGGGATAAGAAATTAAAACTTCTTCTCTAATGTCAGGATTATCCATATTTTTAAGCAAGTATTCAAAAATCTCTCTAGGTCTGGGATGTCTATCCCATCTTTTTCTTGCAATATTCTCTCTTAAATCTTTCAAGCTTTCATTATAACTCCAAACAACAGCAAAAGGCTGTGATCCGAATTCAAGATTAGAAATATCATAATCAGACTTTTCTATCACTCCAGAAGAATTATCTAACTTGCCCTCTTCTGCAAGTTTATTAACTACATCAGCCAAATTATCATCGAAATTTGATTTCTTTTTGTCGCCGAGTATTTTATTTTTCATTTTTTACTATAAACTCCAAACTGCAAACTATAAACTATTACCTGCCTCTATACAACTTATCCGTTAAATCTATTACTGTGCTTGCTAAGTCTTTTGCATTGCTTACTTGAACTACTTTTAGTCCTGCTTTTTCTAAGTCTTGAGCCATATTGCTTTTTGCTCCGATTTGTAAGTGGAAGTAATAATGTTTTTTTGCATCCTTAATGAATTCGTCCTTGATTTGAGCCCAATTGGATAATCCTCCATCTGATATCGTGAATATTATCATGTCTCTATACTTGAAGAATTCTTTTACTTTGTCTAAATCAAGCGCTGTTCCACCCCATTGAGGGCTTAGTGCAGTTCTTTTTGCTTGCGTTAATCCTTTTCCAACATATGTTCTGTCGCTGAAGTTTCCTAAGCTTACACTCATTTGTTTTAATAATTGATTTTTCTTTAAATATTCTAAAAAGCCATACCAGGATAATAGCGCGTAATGATAACAACTGTTGTCACCCCAAGGAATTATGCTTTTTTTCCCTTCGCCTAAATTATCTATTCCACTAGCCATGCTTCCGCTGCTATCTATTAGTCCGAATCTTGCTTGCGGGAATCCTTTAGGACTTTTCTTGTAATTCACATTAATATCAACGTGATATTTTTTCTTTTGTAATTCTAATTCTCCTTTTTCACTGAATCCGAACTTTATGTGTTTTAATTTGTCTCTTTCTGGATTGAAAGGTCTTTTACCATAATGTGCTACAGGCATTTTATTTTGTTCGCTAAAACTTTCAGCATTAACTTTTAATTCTCCGGCTAGCATTTGGTATAACAAATCAAGACTTTCATACTTGTTAAATAATGGAGGTAATTGTTCATTATTTCTGTAAGCCCTTCTAACTCTTCTTTTTTGATAATTTGGATTGTAAATCTCTTTGTCAAACTTGTGCCCTTCTGAAGGAACTTGTCCTTGATTTAATTTTCCCGGCTCACCAATGCCATAACCAACTGATGGACTTGAGCTTGGAGACTGGCTTGGGTTGTTAGAATTGTTTCCAGAACTATTGCCAGAATCATCTCCATCTTCATCACCTGAACCACCACCTTCACTGCCTGAATCATCGATTTCATCGCCACTCTCTCCTTGACCAGAACCTTGACCACTTCCATCGTCAGATTCTTCTCCTTGACTGCCCTGACCTTTTCCTTTGCCTTCAGAATCCTCGCCTGACTCTCCAGATCCCGATTCGTCACCTTCTGATTTCCCTCGATCCCCTTTTCCTTTCTGATCTCCTTTGTTCTGGTCGCTTTGGTTTCCTTTGCTTTGTTGTTCTTGTCCTTTTTCTCCGTCATAACCTTCAGTTCCTTTACCTGAATTATCTTGCAATGGCATTGCGTAGCCTGGGGTCATTAGTTTTGAGAATTCTTCTGCGTAAATTGTTGAGATTGTTTTCCAATTATTTTCATTTGTTAAGTATTCCCTAATTTTCTTGTGATCATAAACTGTTTTTCCATCAAATGATTGTGTTCTGTATTTTTTATCTTCTAAAGTTTTATCTTTTACTTCTAAAGTCATGTCTTTTATTCCTGTTCTTTTCAAGAAATTATTAAGAACTTCTTTTACTGTTTCATCACTAGTAAAATACTTTTTTAATTGTTTTTTTTGTTTTTTATTACCCCACAAGAAAAGATTTAGTTTTGCGTGAGCATCATAACACGAAGTGAACTTTTCATTCTTCCTGCTTTGACCAACTTCTTCAAAGAAATTATTTATTCCATTCAAAGCAAATTTCCTATTTAAGTCTGCATGTAAGATCGTATCTTGTAATAAATTGGTTACGTAATGAATATCTTCAATAGTAAATCCTTTAGGACCTAATACTACACTCATTGGCTGCATAAAGCAATCTAAATGCAAGTCTGCATTTCTAGGGCAGCCAGTAAATCCATCAATACCATTTTCATCATAGCATTCATGATTTATTTCATGTCTAGGAATATCTGTCATCACTTCTTCAAATTTTTCTTGTCCTTGATCATCAATATACTCAGGATTGTATCCAATAAACATATCGCTAGTTTTAAGATCTATGTGCGCTTCAAAACGAGGCTTTTTAGTTATTTGCTCAACTTTATGGTTACCACTAAATTTACCTTCAATTATTTCTCTGTTAATAATTTCATCAACGCGTTGTTCAAGATTGGACATATCTTACACCTCTAGTTCTGCCTTCAAAACCAGTAAATTCTCTAGCACTAATTTCAAAATGAGACTGATATTTTAGGCATTCCTTAATTCCACAAACTCTATCTGGACTAGATATTACATCTCTTTCATTTGGCGTAGAAATAAAAACCTCATTTCCTTTGAATATTTCTTTAAGTAAATAAGTAATATTTTCTTCTATTTCTTTAGCATCATCTTTTGTTTGGAATAAATTTTGTAAAAAGATTAGTCCTTCATTAGTTTTCAGAACTTTGGAAATTTCTTCACGATCATACTCTGGAACAAAAATCCTTCTACTTTCAACAAATTTTTCAGACTTATAATGCTGAATCAGATCATATTCCCTGGGTCCGGAAGGATTCTTGACTAAACTCAATCTTGTACTTGTTAATAAAGATTGTTTTTTATTAATATCATTACGCAATCCAGTTCTGACAGAGCTACTTTTAACTTTTATATAACCGTTAAAAGAATGATCTGTATTATACTCACAAACAAAACAAACTAGATTTGTTCTCATAAATTTAGATAAACAATATAGATCCCCCATTGAAATCATAACACTATCATTCATCCAATTCGCCAACCATAATTCTTGAGATAAAGATATATTATTAAAAGAATATCCTTCCTCATCAAGTGCAATAATTTTATCAGAACCTAAAATTCCTTCCTGAAGAATCACTTTAGGCTTACTATTCTCAGGCAGGCTATCAAATATTTTGTTAACTACATCGGCCAAGTTATCATCAAAACTTGATTTCCTTTTGTCGCCTAGTATTTGTCTATTCATATTTCACCCCGATTGTTTGAAACGCGTTATCGGGTAATTCTTTTGCAGTTAATAAACAATAATCTGCCGTTGAGTAAAATACAGTTATGAACTCTTTTTGTTTAGAATCCTCTGGAGTTGCCAAAATTATTTTTTTTCCTTTACTTAAATTTCTAAGTGTATTTAAAATTTGTTCAGGAGAATCTTCAGTGTTAAAAAGAGTTCTTAGAAAAGCTCCACAAAGAACATTTCCCCTCAATTGGTTTTCGAGATCTTCTCCAACAAAGTATGGAACAAAAACTATTTGATTTTCACATATGAGACTCCCTTGATTATGTACCACTTCAAATTCTCTACCAGATCTTATTTTTACCAAGCTAGTTCTAGTTAATATTCTTAAATTTTCAGGGATATCTTTATTTTGCTTTCCTGCCAAATATAGTTCTTGCATCGAAGGCATGTGAGAAATCTTACAAGGCCAGTTTTGTAGCCAAGAGTCTAGATTACGAGACTCGTGTTTGTAAGCAAAATCCTTGTAAAAAATAACCTTCTTGCCCGAAGGAATTTCTATTTGATTTCCAGCCTTCAACTCCCCTTTCTCAGCAAGTTCATTAACATAATCTGCCAAGTTCTCATCGAAATTTGATTTCTTCTTTTCGCCCAGTATTTGATTGTTCATTTTTTATTACTCCTCCGATTCACCATTGTGTTTTACTCCCCACATCATTACGTTCTCTTGAATTTCGTGTTCTGATAATATTATTTCTACTATTCCTCCGTTGATTCTAATAATTGGCATACAAGAATAAAAAAGTCCATTATTTTTTGGAAAACTTTTTGGTAGAAAAACATTTAATTTATGTTCTTGATCTGTAGTGCCAAAAAATTTGAAAACTTCAAGTATTTGATCAGCAGAGTCTTCAGTTTTGAATAAACTCTGAATAAAATAAACACCTGAATTAATACTTAAAAGATCGCGCAACAAAATTTCTCCTTTAATTCTAGAACTGTTTGGAGATTGTGAATCACCCAAAACAGGTACGCTGAAAAGACTTGTACCGCGACTCATAACTCCATGAACGTTAATAAAATAATCTGCAATACTTGCGCTATTCTGATCTGTCCAGTAATTAATTGTTGTATGCCCAACAAGTCCTCCACCAGTTAAACAACCAAACTGAGCATCTCTCCTTAACTGCTCAATTAAAGTTTCTGCTGTTTGTTTTTCTTTATCAAGCTTAATCGCATACATTAATGCTTTAATGGCGTGATAATAATCTGACATTAATGCTATGTTTTCTTCAAGTTTAACAAATACTTCAACCCACTGACTGAAAGTTCGCATAGGCACGCCATTTAGACAATAAATTTTTATTTCAGCAGGAAAAACATTCTGTTTTTCTTCAACAGGTTCATCAGGCATGTTATCGTAGATCTGATTAACTTTATCTGCCAAGTTCTCATCAAAACTTGATTTCTTTTTGTCGCCGAGTATTTGGTTATTCATTTTTACCCCACATAGGTACATTCCCTTTGATTTCTTGTTCCGATAATACTATTTCAACAACTCCACCGTAAATTTTTATAATTGGCAAATAATAACCTGATAAAAACTCTGATTCAAAATCAACTTTGGGAAAGGAGACTTTTATTTTATCATCAGAAGTTATGTCACCAAAAAACTTAAATGTTTCAAGTATTTCCGTGTCTGAATCAGTTGTGAAGAATAATGATTTGATAAATGCTCTTCCCGAGTAAACTGCAAGCAATTCTTTTAATAAAATATCTCCTTTAATTCTTGCGCTTTCATCTTGCGAGTTTTGATCTCCAAAAATTGGTGCGGGAGCTTTTCTTGTTTCAAAATTAGTTATTTTTTCACTAATAAAAATTTTATCAATTATAATTACTTCATTTTGTGTTGGTGCAACATAATCAATCCAAGTTTTGCTGGCAAGACCTCCCCCTGTGAAAGCGCTAAATTGAGCGTCAATTCTTAGCGCACCCAATATTTCATCTGCTTTTTGTTTTTCTTTATCATGTTTTAGCATGAGTTTTCGTTGTCTTAACTCGTGATAATAATCAGACATAGAAACCATTTTTTTATTCTTCTTAGCAAAAAATAAAACCCACTCATCATATGATTTGTTCCACTCAGAAGGACGATAAATGCTTATTCCGGCAAGAGAAACAGTCTGTTTTCCCTTAATAACTTCTTCAGGTTGACTATCAAATATTTTGTTAACTTTATCTGCTAAATTATCATCAAAATTACTTTTTTTCTTGTCGCCTAGTATTTGGTTATTCATTTATCCTCCAAACTGCAAACCGTAAACTGTGAACTTTTTTCTCTCCACTTAAACACTCTAACGAATCCTTCTGGATTTATTTTGTTGGCAGATATGATTAGTTTATCTTGAGTTGTTTTTAGTACAAAAGGCATGCTTAATTCTCCTAATTGTTTTGCGTTTTCATCTCCTAATTCGAAAACTATTTGTTTTCCTCCAGTCAAGTAATCAAAAACTTCTTTGAATTTTGATTCATAATTATTTCTAGTTATTAGTGTGTTTACGAAACGTTGGCCTAATCTTGTTTTATCTAATTCTTCAAAATTTACGGTTATGTAACCGGGATCTACTATTTCTCCTGAACAATACATGGTTTTATATATGCACATTGATTTAGAGAAGAAATTACCATAATGATCTACTGATGTTATAGGAATTGTTTTTGATGGTGAAGATCCACTAAATTCTCTTGTTGATCTGTAAGTTAAAAAGCTTCCAGTAATTATTCCCACTTCTAAGTTTTTTCTTAAATGATGGATGAAATTCTCATAATCGTCTATTTTAGAATTCTTTTCTAACTTCTCCTTTACTGTTTCTATGATAGAAAATAAATGAGGTAATGAAGTTATCATTACATCTTTTTCTTGGCAATAAGCGAACCACTTCATGAACTTGTTAGTAAAAATAGTCATAGGATTGTAAGGTTCCAAAACAAGAGAATACTTCAATAGTCCCCCATCAAAAACAAAAAGATCATCTTTGCTTGTTTTAGGATTGTTTTCTGGCTTGGAGTCATACAGTTTATTAACTAAATCTGCCAAGTTCTCATCAAAATTTATTCTATCTTTGTAACCCAGCATATTGTTATTCATACCTTACACCTCGCGAGTGACCATGATTACCTTCAATCATGTAGTGTCCAACAATGGAAAGTTCAGTTTTATCATGAAGAACAAATCCTGCAAGTCTTTTAGGGTGATTTTCTCTGGTTGCATCATTTACAAAATTTACAAATTTATTGCTTAATGCTGTTTCAACTACTATTTTGCTTCTATTAAGCCCACTAATGAACTCTAATGTCTGAATTATTGTTTCATGATCATCCTTCGTGTTAAAAAGAATTCCTAAAAAAATAAATCCACTTGCACATAGCGATTCTATCGGAGTCATCATGCAAACTGGAATCCAAGGGTAATATTCTTTGATTAATTCTTTTTCTTTACAATTATAATGATGAATAATTCTACCCTGAAGATTTATTTGTGTATATATTATTGTTGTACTGCTTATCAAAACCCCCGCATTTCCCATGCTTGAACGCATATCGTATCTTAGGTTTTTGCAAAAATCTTCTACGTCTTTTTTTTCTCCGGGTGTGCCGGTTTCATATTTGTGTTTAAGTTGTTTGAATGCTTGATAAAAATCAGCCATGCTCGCCATTATCTCCCCGTCATTTTTTTCATTCCAATACTTAAGCCAAAAATCTTGAGTTAAAGACCCTCCTCCGTTAGCAGAGTAATAATTGAGGATTACTTTTTTTCCCGGCGAAACAATCTTAGGAGCGCTTTCAGTTCTTTCAGGCATATTATCAAATATTTTGTTAACTACATCAGCCAAATTCTCATCAAAATTACTTTTCTTTTTATCGCCAAGGATGTGATTATTCATATCTTACACCTCTTGAACGACCACGGTTGCAATCACCAAGAACGTAACTTCCTACAATTGCGAAATCTGACCCCTGATAGTCAACAAATCCTGCAAATCTTTCAGGATCTTTTTTTCTAGAACGAGTAACTCCTTGACCAGTCATTTCTGTATCAATTGGCGGGGTGGTAATTCTTATCCACTGCCTATTTCTTCCGCTAATATATTCTAAAGTTGTAGTAATCGTTTCAAAATCATCAGTTGTATCAAAAAGCGCTTGCAAGAACTCAGTTCCTAACCCATCTAAAATTTCTATAGAAGTACTTCTGCAAACTGGTATTGTTGTAATTATTTCTTTAACTAATGCTTCTCTTTCGGGATCGCCAGTATTAAACACGTCCTTTTTACAATCATAATGATGAATTATCTTATCTTTCCAAGTTTCAGGGGTATATATTATTCTTGTACTGCTTATTAATGCTCCGGGATTTCCAATTTCTGACTGCATATCTTCAATCAGTTGAGCATGAAAGAGTCTTGCTGCTGATTTTTCTTGAGCATTGCCTGTTTCAAATCTGTGTTTTAATTGTTTAAACACATAATAAAAATCAGCCATACTAGCCATGTATCTCTGAGGAACATTTATCCAATAATGGAACCATTCCTTTTGAGTTAATTTACCTTCAATAACACATTGTGGTTCGAGGAAAAGCTTTTTCTGACTTGAAGATTTGTTTAAAGATTGATTTACTTCAGCTTCTTTTTCAAACTTAGCATTAACTATGTCTGCTAAGTTGTCGTCAAAACTTGATTTCTTTTTATCGCCAAGGATGTGATTATTCATTTTACTCTCCATGCATTACCTTTTAGATCGTTTCTGTCGCATAAAATTAGCAAGTTATTGTTTTCATATTTGATTACTACTTCTCTGGCTTTCACTATATGTCTTCTTCCCAAGGTGTAAAGTTTAATTCTTGTTTCGGGTAGTTGAGTGAAGTTACATAAATTAGTCGTTATCATTTCAACCAGGTCATCAGTGCCGAAAAGCGTTCTCAAAAAGTCCTGAGCAAATGTGTATTTTTCTTTAATTTCTTTTAAAGAAGCTCCTTCTTCAAGAATTGGAATTTTGTCATTCAAATACTTTAAAGATTCAAATCCCGAATGATTACTATGAGTTATGACACCTTTGAAAAAAACATAGTTAGGATCGAAATCTCTGAACGCTTTAACATTTCGTCTTACATCATGCATACCCTGATAATCTATCACTGTGCAAGTTACTAATCCGTTCTCTCTCAAATCTTTTCTCAAGCTATCTGCTTGTTTGTCTGATTGATTACATTTCTTTGCCATCTCATAGAAATCAACTATTGAAAAAAGATTCAAATTATTTTCTTCAGCATATTTCAGCCATTCCTTGGCAGTTCTATTCCCTACGTTTAGAATGATATCATTTTGTAAAGAATTTTCAGGATCTTGCTTTTTGTTCTTTCCTTGTTTTAATTTCTCCAATCTCTCTTCTTCCTCAAACTTAGCATTAACTATATCTGCAAGGTTGTCATCAAAATTGTGCTTCGGTTTGTCGCCTAAGATGTCGTGACTCATTTTAATACTACGCCTCCACAGTAACCTTTAAGTTTTGATTTATCTAGATCACACCTAATATTCAGGCCACGCTCATCATAATCAAAACCGCACCCATAAGAAACTTCAGAATTTAGTAAACTTGGTAAGACAACACGTATTTTATTACTCTGACCAGAACATAATTGTCCTAAAACGCGAGTAATTTCTTCCCCATCATCCTGTGTTTGAAATAAACTCTGCAAGAATGTTTCTCTTTCAGGATTGTCTTCCAAGTAATCAGTAATATTCATATCAATAACATGAGGATAGTTTAAGCTGCAGCTTTTTGATGAATAACCTCCTAAACAAATCACTTGACCTACATCTGCTTCAATTGATTTCTTAGTATCACTTGACCCGTCTCTCATACGTAAAGAAGTGCTTGATAACAAAATTATAGAGTCTTTTATTGAGTATATTTGCGCCATTAAATAACCTTCAATTTTTCTGCGACTATCTTTTTCTAGATTTTTTATGTACTTTAATAATTCATAATAATGAGGCATACCTGCTAAGAATAATCTATGTTCTTCTTCTGTTTCTTTAAAATAATCATTCCATTCATTAATAGATATTTCAACTCTTTCAGGAACAACAAAATCAAATGCTAAATCTGACAGGGTACTTCTTTCTAGTGATTTTTTAATTTCTTCTTTTTTAATAAGATCGGCCTTTTCTTTTCTTAATTTTTCTAACCTTTCCTCTTCATCGAATTTAGCATTAACAATATCTGCAAGGTTATCATCAAAACTTGATTTCTTTTTATCGCCTAGGATGTTGTTATTCATGGTGCAATAACACCTCTAGCGCAGCCTTTTTCGTCAGGCCTTGTTGTTAAGTCTATTGCTAATGTTGAAATGCTTGAATAATTTGTGTATACTTTTAGGCTAGCGTAAGCAACTAATGGATTGTAAGGATCACTTACATGTTGAGGAATATTTGCATCCGCAGGAACAATAACCATAATTACCTGCATTGGTTCAGCAATATACTCAATTACTTTTCTTATTTCTCTTCCAGAGTCTTTAGTGTCAAATAAGCCTCTCAAAAAAGCAAGACCTTCTTTTTCTTCAATTAAAGTCCAAAAATTTGCATTGTTAATGTAATTCACTGAAATTTTTTCTTCAAACTCTTCAAAACCGGCATGATGTTTTATATCAATTGTTGTTGGTGCGTGTGCAGAAGCATAATATTCTAATCTGGTGCTAGTTAATAATCTGTTTTCTCCACTGAAAGCTTTTTTAATAGAATTTAACCAGGACTGAATTATGTTATCTCCTACTTCCACATCAAAAGTTTTCTCTTCATGCCATTTTTTGAAATGTTTTATTGTTCTATAAATATCAGGCATAGAAGCAAAAACAATTTTTGAAGAACCATATTTATTTTGTCCAAAAAATCCAGCCCATTCTCCGACAGTCATTTTAGTATAATCATTGCTTGTGAGAATAATATCTTGAATTTTGTTACCTGATGCTCTCTGAGCAGTTTCATTATTTTTAGGTTTTTCTTCAGGCATGTTATCAAATATTTTATTCACTTTATCTGCTAAGTTGTCATCAAAATTGTGCTTCGGTTTGTCGCCTAGAATGTCGTGAGTCATGAGATTCTTACACCTCTTCCACAACCTTCTTCTTTTGGTAATTTTTCTAAGTGTATTACTAATCTAGGTTTTAAATGATACACACATCCAATGTCAACTCTTAGTGTTGCATATGCTTCTAAGTCTTGAACATTATCGTTTAAAGTTTTTATTGAAGGAATATCAGATAAATTTGGCGTTACAATTTGAATTTCTGAATCCTTGCAATCGCCAACCCAACTCCATAAACCCAATATTTCTTTTTCAGAATCTTGAGTATCAAACAGAAATTGTAAAAAATTTAACCCCTCTGAAGATCCTGCTAGTGCCGTAATAAGTCTGTTTGAGAAATAGAGTTGACAAAGTTTTGTTTCTAATTCTTTAAAACCTGCATAGTGAACTATATTACACTGAGTGTGCATACCGGGAATATCAAAATATTCTAGTTTTGTGCTTGTCAATAATTGATTTCCATTGTTGAATGTATTTTTTAACTGTGAGATCGATTCCTGCAGTCTATTATAGGAATAATCTCCTAAATCATGATCTGGAAATATCGTTTCAGACCATCTTTTGAAAGTTTTAAAAGTAAAATATATATCGGGCATTGAAGCAGAAGTTATATTAGGAAAATTTTTTTCTTTAAAAAATTCATTCCATTTTTCTACATTTTTTTGCTGATAATCTTCACCGTGAGTTGCCAAAAACTTTCTATTTTGCAATTCTTTATTAATGCCTTCTTGAGCCCCAGTAGAATCAGGCAGGTTATCAAATATTTTGTTAACTACATCAGCCAAGTTGTCATCAAAACTACTTTTCTTCTTTTCGCCTAAGATTTCGCGTTTCATTTTCTTAATACCTCTCTTGCGCAGCCTTTTTCTAGAGGAGATTTTTCTAAGTGTATTATTATTTTAGGCTCTGAACCGTATAAGCATTCATTGTCTACTTTCAGGGTTG
Organism: Candidatus Woesearchaeota archaeon; assembly: GCA_016215315.1. GTDB lineage: Archaea > Nanobdellota > Nanobdellia > Woesearchaeales > ARS49 > JACRKG01. The sequence goes on from JACRKG010000007.1 coordinate 51,574, forward strand.
CGTATGCCGGTAATGGCAAGGCACAATTACCCCATTTATCTGGTGTGACATCGTGAATTTTTGATAACGGTGGTGTTATTACTAGAATGTCAGAAGCAAAACAACCACCAACCCATTCCCAGACGTCCATTATTTCGTTTTCTGAATCTTGAGTATCAAGTAGTGCTTTTAGAAAATCAACTCCTTCTGCAGTTTGTGCAAGACTCCAAACACTTTTACTATCAAAATGATTTCGCCAAGTTGTTTTTTCCATGGCAGGTCCAAAACCTGCGTAGTGAGTTATACAGCATTGTGTTGATAACTGTTGAGTTGGTGACTGTTGAGCGGGGTAATATTTTAGTTTTGTACTAGTCACTAATTGGTTTGTAAGAGTGAATGTTTTTTTTAGGTATTGAATACTATTCGCCACTCTATCCGGTTCTCCTAATTCACAGTCTGGAATACCGTGCTCAGACCATCTTTTGAAGGTTTTAAAAGTTCTATAAACATCAGGCAGTGATGCAAATGTAACATTAAATGATTTCATATAAATATCAGTCCATTCTTCCGGAGTCTTTCTAGGATAATCATCCCTTGCAAGTATCATCCTTCTCTCACCCAAATTATCTGGTTTCTTAATATCTTCTTTTTGTGGTTCAACAGTTTTGGCTTTTAACTTTTCAAGTTTTTCTGCTTCATCAAATATTTTGTTCACTACATCAGCCAAGTTATCATCAAAATTACTTTTCCTTTTATCGCCTAAAATGTTCTGGCTCATTTTCTCATCACCGATCTTGCACAACCATTTTCATTTAATCCTGTTTCTAAATTTATTACTAAAGCAGGATTACCTGGCAGGTATGCACTTTCAGGATCTACTTTCAAGCTTGCATATGCAACTAGAGGCCTTTGTAAAGTATAACCCATTTCTGGACTATCAATATCCGCCCCAAATGGAGTTCTAACAAAAATTTGTGAAGGTTTACAAGTACCAATCCATTCCCAAACATCCATAATTTCTTTCATTGAATCTTCAGTACCAAATAAAGTTTGTAAAAATTCTTGTCCTCTTTGATTCTGAGCATAACGCCAAAGACTTGCTCTTTCAACGTGAATTATCGCTTTTGTTTTTTTTAAAGATCCAAAATCTGCATAATGAATTATTTTACATTCTGGTGATGAATGTTTAGGAGAATAATACTCTAGTTTAGTGCTTGTTAGTAACTGATTTCCTTGAGTGAATGTTCTTTTTAATTCATCAACAGCTGTTTCAATATTTTGAGTGTGTTTCATAGATTTATCTTCTAACCATTTTTTGAATGTTTTAAAAGTTCTATAAACATCTGGCATTGAAGCAAAAACCAAATTATTAGCAATTTTCTGTTTGTAAAGCACAATCCATTCTTCAACAGTGTTTTGAGCATAAATATCGCTGCGTAAAATGCTTGCTCCTACTTTATCTTTCTTTTCTTTTTTAATTTCAGGCATTTTATCAAAGATCTGATTAACTTTATCTGCCAGGCTCTCATCAAAACTTGATTTCTTTTTTTCGCCTAAAATGTTTTGATTCATTTCATTATCCCCCTTGCACAGCCTTTTTCATCTGGTTTTGTTGTTAAGTCAATTATTAAAATAGGAGAATTTAGGTTATTATGATTTTGTTTTAATTTCAAGCTAGCATATGTCACTAGTGGCTTAAAAGAATTAGTTTTGTATAGAGGAGTATCAGAATATTCCGGAGTTTTAATAAAAACTTGCCAATTCATGTGACCTACAAATACGAACACTTCTCTTATAATTTCTTCAGAATCTTCAGTGTCAAATAAAGTCTTTAAAAGAATAATTCCTTCATTACTATGAACAATATTCCAAAAATTTGAACTTTCAACATAATCTACCGGATTTACGTTTTCAAAAGATTCAAGACCACTATGATGAATGATATTGCAGTTTATTGGCGCGTTAACATGAGCGTAATATTCTAGTTTGGTGCTTGTTAGCAACATATTCCCCTCAGTAAAAGTTTTTTTCAGTTCGTTAAAAGCGTTTTCAAATCCTTGAGTATTTTCTGATTTATTTTCTAACAACTGTTTGTATTTCTTAAAAGTTCTATAAACATCAGGCATAGAAGCAAAAATAAAATTCAGATAAGCAACATCTTCTTTATAGTGTTTAATCCATTCTTCAGCAGTTTTTTGCTTATAACTAGGATTTCGCAAGATAATTTTTTGCCTTTTATTTGATTTTACTGTAGTTCTTTCTTCTTTTTTAGGTTCTTCAGGCATGTTATCAAATATTTTGTTCACTACATCAGCCAAGTTATCATCAAAACTTGATTTTTTTTTGTCGCCTAAGATTTCGCGTTTAATCATCATTCCCATTTCCTACAAACCCCAAACCTTTTTCATTTTATTAACACTCCTTTCGCGCACTGCGACTACACCACGAGAGGGCCTGTTGTAATTGATGCTGCCATCCGCGTATATGCCGAAGTAGCCGTCGCCTACACCAAACACCACAGCCCGCTCACTGTTTCTTTCTGTTAAAGTGGGAGTCCATAGTTTTATTTCTCTAAGATTTCCATTTCTTCTAGGACTCAAATATTGAAATACTTCTCCTGCATGTTCATAACCTTCACCTAATAATTTTTGAAGTACAGGTTTTGCTTTATCTGGAATAAGATTTACCTTGCCTAAATTTGTTTCATCTTGCTCCGGAGCTAAAACTAAATAAGACCGAGCATCACTTGATTTAGTAAATTCTAGAATTTCTAAATTGATTTTTTTAATGCTTCCATCTAACTGTAAGCTCTCAACAACAGCATCTAAACCAGGACCGTATCTAACTTCGGTACCAGTGTGAGAACAAGCATTGCCATACCAACCCCAATCTTTATGAAACAAGTCAATACATTCTTTAACAATTTCTTGATAACTGGAGTCATTTCGTAATTCATAAAGTGCTCTGGCCATTTGATACAAAACAACACTATTGGGAACAACAATCCCATCACTTCTTTCAGCACAATGTGTTCTCCAACCATCATGAGTTTTTTCACTCTTGCCATCTAAATGTGCATTCAATAATTTAACGCTTCCAATATTGGCAAGATTATGAAAAACAAAACCATCACTGAATTTGTATAAACAAACATTGCCAATTACAGGTTTCACTTCAGGAGTTTCAGGCATACTGTCAAATATTTTGTTAACTTTATCTGCCAAATTCTCATCGAAACTCGTTCTCTTCTTTTCACCCAATATTTTATTTTTCATTTCCTACAAACTTTTTCCATTTTATTTTTCTTTCTCATGCAACGCAACTAATTCTTTTCCTTTAGGTTTTTCTTCGCTCGCGTCTGTGTTTTCTTCGCTTGCATTCTCGCTTGCTTTTTTTGCGTCTTCTGCTTCTTTCTTTTCTTTCTTTTGTGCTTCTTTTAGTTGTTCCATTTCGAAATCAATTACGTCTTTTACCCAGCCCATTCCGATTTCTCTTTTTTCATCTGTGAATGGTTCTATTTTTTTAAGGCTGCCTTTAGCTTTGTCGCCTAATTTATTCCAGTCGCCTATTTTCTTTTGGCCGTTGTCATCATACGTGAAGAAGGATGTTATTTTCTTTCCATTTTTTGCTTTTTCTAGGGCGCAAAGAATAAAGTCTTCATTAGATCTGAAATCTTTTTTTAGTTTGTCAACTACTTCTTTCATTAGTGCAGGGTTGTGATCGAAGTATTCTGTTTTTAGCACTGTTGGATTTAGTAATTGCTGGTATGCTCCTGTTAGTTCAAATGCTTTGAATATTGTGTCCACTGAATTTAGTGCTTGGTGTGGATTTTTTATTTTTGCAAGATATTCTAATGCGCAGGCATACTTTAGTATTGCTTGTAGTGTTCTTTCTACTGGTGATTTTACTAAAGAACACAACGCATGGCTTCCATCTGCTGCGTTGTTGTGTTGGCAGTCATGGCATCCCATTGGCCATATTTTTCCTTTACGACCGTATCTTATGCAGTTGTCCAGTCCAAATTCTAAGTAGTACATTGCTGCTAATGCATCCATTCCCGGATTTCTTGTTAGCTCTGCTATTTCTCTGGAAGAAATTATTAGTTTATCACTAATATCTCTCAATGGAGCTTCTTTGACTGTTGGGTCTGCTATTTTTTGTTTTAGTTTTAATTTGTCTTTCCTTGTTGGTTTGTAATCTTCATGATCTACGTCAATTGTTACGTGTAGTCTGTTGTACATTGCTTTGTCTGCTTCAAATGTTCCTTGGAATTCTGAATTTCCTAAGTTTGCTGTTGCAATAAGCAAGTGATATCCTTCTCTACCTAAGCGGAAGCTTCTTCCTTGAAAGTCCATCATTCCATCACCTAATCCTAAGAATTGGTTTTGTGTTACTTCCGGAGCTCTGTTAAGTTCGTCAACAAAATAAACCATTGCTTTAATGTCATCTTTCAACACTCTTCTTGCTTCTGTTTTATTTAGTTCGCTGAATATTTCATTGTAAATATCTATTTCAGGATGAGCTCTAACCATTATTCCTTGCCCACCTTCAGAAAAATTTCCTTTAAAATAAAAATTAAAGATGTCTTTCGCTAATTGCGATTTTCCAGTACCGCTGTCTCCCACTAACATTAAGTTTAGTTTTGCTAGCACTGCCGCTATTGCACAGTCTGAAACAGTTAAGTTCGCATAAACTTTCTCACTGTTCATATAGTTTGGTAAAATTAGTTCTTCATATTTTAATGCCATTTTTATTTTCCTCCATAATCATTTGTTTTGGGAATTGTTAGTTCGCCTGATTGAGCTTGATATGCTAATTCATTTAATGCTTGAATTTCCGAATTTTCATGAACTGCTACCACACCACGAGAGGGCCTGCCGTCATTGATGCTGCCACTAGCATTGATGCCGAAGTCGTAGTCGTCGATATTGTCGACACCAAACACCACAACCCGCTCACTGTTTCTTTTTGTTAAAGTAGGAGTCCAAAGTCTAATTTCTCTCAAATTATCATTTTCTCTAGGACTTACATATTGAAATACTTCTCCAGCTCTTTCATAACCTTCACCTAACAATGCTTGAAGTACAGGTCTTGCATTATCTGGAATAACATTCACAGTTCCTAAATTTTTTTCTGCATGTTCTGGAGCTAAAACAAAATAAGACCAATCATCATTTGCTTTAATAAATTCTGGAATTTTTAAACTAATTTTTTTAGTGCTTCCATCTAATTGCAAACTAGCAACCACTGCATCTAAACCTGCGCCATAACTTACTTTGGTGCCAGTATGAGTATAAATCTCAGCCCAATCTTTATTAAACAAAACAAGACACTCTTTAACAAGCTCTTGATAATCATGAACATTTCTCAATTTATAAAGCACTCTGGCCATTTGATATAAAATAACACTATTAGGAACAACAACACCATCAGATCTATTATCACAATAAATTCTCCAATTATCCTGAGATTTAGGACTGCCAGCCAAATACTCGTTCAATAATTTCACACTGCCAACACCAGGAAGATTATAAAAAATAAAACCATCACTAGCTTTTTCTAATCGAACATTGCCAATTACAGGTTTCACTTTCGGGGTTTCAGGCATTTTATCAAATATTTGATTAACTTTATCTGCTAAATTTTCATCAAAATTACTTTTCTTTTTATCGCCTAGTATTTGTTGATTCATTTTACTCTCACTCCTCTTGATGAAGATTCTCGATTTTGTGTTTCAACATCACCATCAACGTCAAAACCGATATGAATTATGCCTCTATTTACTGGCACTATTTTGTTCGGTTCAGGAACCCAAATCAAGTTATTTTCTTGTATCTTTTGCGGTAAATCTTCAAATTTTCTGGTAAAAAAATACTCAACCAATTCTGGAAATGAATCTTTTAAGTCTTTAATCACATTCACTCCTTGTTTTAATATTGGACCTGAAAAGCAACGCACTGATCCTGAAAATTGTAAAGATGCAGCATCATACTTAGTTCCATCAAAATCAAGACGTGTAACACCTTCGCAAATTTCAAAATTCTGAACTTTTCCATTTATTGTTATTGTGTAAGCTTGATTGCACCACTCAAAATAATTCACAGACATACTATTAACTATTTCAACTAAGTGTGTTAAGTGCGCAGGTATTTTATTTTCTAAACCAAGCAAATAAAGCCCTACTTGTTCTTGAAAACTCAAGTGTCTTTGATATCCCGAACCCATTATTCTTTGCTGACTTTGTGAAAAAGGTAAATAAATAACACTCCCAGCTCTATAATCTATATAAGCAAAAGATTCAATATCCAATTTACTGAAATAATCCAAGTCGTAAGAAACTTTATCTGAAACATTTTCGGGAACAGTAGTTTGTTCTGGAACTTTATCAGGCATCTTATCAAAAATCTCATTAACATAATCAGCTAAGTTATCATCAAAATTACTTTTCTTTTTATCGCCTAAGATTTCACTCTTCATTTGCGCCCTCCAAAATAAATTCTTTTACAGTTTGTGGTTTATTGTTTACTGGACTGCGAACTCCAAACTGTAAACTTTGAACTGAGTTATTTTCTTCACCTGGTTTTCTTATTACTTCAATTGTGAGTTTGACTAATGTTTTTGGTTGTAATTCTCCGCGGAGTACTTTTGGTATTACAATTATTGAATTGTCGCCGTGTTTTGCTATGTTTTTTGTGATTATGAATTTGCTCATTTTTCTCGCACTCCAAAACTGCATCTTTTGCCAACGGTTAATTCTTTACCATTTTCTGCTAGTATTGAAATAGGAAAGAATGTGTTTAATCCATTAACAGAAATTGTAGGATTTCTATTTAGTACTTCTTTAGGAAAATCTTCAATTTTTCTTCCGTACAATAACTTAACAAGCTCTTCAGAGAAATATTCTAGAGGTACATGTGCATTTTTTTTTAACAAAGATGCTCTTAATTTCGGAGTTACTTGAAAAACATATCTTTTCCCTTTAAGTTTTGGCGGACACCAATTCTCTGGGTCTAATACTACTTTTATTGTTTCAGGACTAAAATAAATTGCAGCACTCAGCCAAAAATTGTGATTATTAAACCACATAGCAATAGTTTTGTATTTTCCTTCGGGATTTTTTAATGCTTCAAACATTATTGAACTATACTCTGCAGGTCTTAAGTGTCTTTGATAACCTCTCGACCTAAGTTTTTCAAGACTTTCATCGAACGATAATTCTTCAGAGTATAAACAAACATCCAATTCTAGTCTTTCCAAATCAACAATAGGAAATTCAGAGTCAGGCAAAATGATTTCATTTTCTGGAACAACATCAGGCTTACCATCAAATATTTTGTTAACTATGTCTGCCAAGTTATCATCAAAACTTATTTTCTTTTTATCGCCCAGTATGTTTTGATTCATTTCTTAACCTTCTATTATTACATCAATTCTAGGATTATTTTTTTGCGGAACTCCAACAAAACGAGCATGTTTATTCATTCCACTAACTCCGCTAAGCCCGTTAAAATCTTGATTAATTAATAGCATACGTCCTTGTGATTGTTCTGGATTAATTTTATTAATTTCATTAAACACATGCCAGTTACCAACTTTCTGAGATGCAAAGCTATCAAAATATTGCTCAAGATGTTCTAAAGTTCCTGCTCTCGCAATTACTAAATCATTACTTAAGAACTGAACTTTGTTATGATACTCTGACCCAGTATTTCTTACCTTATCAAAATCAAGAACTATGCCATATCTTCCAAAAGGATCAGGAATTAAGCCACGTTTTACATCATCTACATCATACAATTCTATTCTTTCTCCGTTTGGAAGTTCTCCATTAAGTAAATTATTCCAGTCTCCTGTAGAATATTTTATTGCATTTTGTGGCGTTAGATATTCATCAAAAATAAGATACTCTATTTTAGAACTTAGTATTCCTCCGCCATGAACTATGATTATTACTGGATTGCCATTTGCATCTAGACCAACATTTTCTTCACTGAGTGCAGTATGAAATCTTCGTTTCAACCAATGAGTTTTATTTGCAACACTCAGTCCTGCAATTAAGTAAGGCAGACTAGCAATAACGCCATTTTTTTCAGCAACCCAACTTAAGCACCTCATTAAAGAACCACCAACAATGAGAGGGCTGTTTTTTAATTTTTCATCATTCCAATAAAAGTGATCATTGCCTCGCTCAATTAAGTCTTTGACGCTAAAAGGAAAATCAGAAGAAACAACTTCTTGCTCAGGAACTTCATCGGGCATCTTATCAAATATTCCATTAACATAATCCGCTAAATTCTCATCAAAACTAGTCTTCTTCTTATCCCCTAATATGTTCTGGTTCATTTTTCTTTCACCGCAACCACTCCACGGGCAACCTCATTGCTGTCAACGCTCATGGTGGCATAGACGCTGAAGCTATCTTTGAAGACGCCAAACGTCACAGCACTCACATTATTCCTTTTTTTTAGAGATGGAGTCAAGAGTATTATTTCTCTAAGATCATTATTTTTTCTAGGACTTAAGTATTGGAATACTTCTCCTGCTTGTTCATATCCTTCGCCTAATAATTCTTGAAGTATAGGTTTTGCATTATCAGGAATAGTGTTTGAATTTCCTAAGTTTTCTTCTGTTTGTTCTGGAGCTAAAACCAAATAAGCCCAAACATCACTCCGCTTAGTAAATTCAGGAAATTCTAAATTAATTGTTTTAACACTGCCATCTAATTGTAAATGCTCAATGACGACTCTATCTAAACAAGGACTATACTCAATTTTAGTGCCTGTATGAGGATATTCCTTAATCCAATCTTGAGTAAACAAAACATGACACTTGACAACATCCATATGGTTTGTAGCATTTCTTAATTCATAAAGTACTCGCGCCATTTGATACAAAACAATACTATTAGGAACAACCAATCCATTACTATGCCCACAATAAACTCTCCAATCACCATGACCTCTAGAACTGCCATTATCTAAATACTGGTTCAACAACTTCACACTACCAACACCAGGAAGATTATGAAAAATAAAACCATCACTAACCTTTTGTAAACGAACACTACTTTCTACCGGTTCAACTTCAGGAATCTCAGGCATTTTATCGTAAATCCCATTAACATAATCTGCAAGATTATCGTCAAAGTTTGTTTTCTTTTTTTCGCCTAATATGTTTTGGTTCATTTCTTATCCTTCTATTATTGTCATATTATTTTGTAAATTCTCTTTTTGAGGAACTACAACAAAACGACCTGTCTCGCCCAGGAAATTACCTGCTTGAATGCCTTTGAAAGTACCCTCAATATAAAGTCCAGATCCCAGAGGGATTAAATTATTATTTTCTTTGTATGATTGATAGTGGTAAACAATTTCTTTTCCAATAAAGCTTCCATTTTTTACATTCTCAAAATATTTATCTAAATATTCTAAAGTCCCAGCTCGGGCAATAACTAATTCATTATTAAGAAAATCTTTTTTTTCATAAGCGCTAGGAAGGGCGTAGTTTTTATAGCAAGTAACTACCCCATATCTTCCAAAAAGATTTTTTACTTTGCCATTCTTAACATCATCAACAGAATATAATTTTATCCGTTCTCCCGAAGGAAGAATGCCTTTAAGTAAATTCTCAAATTCATTTTCTTCAAACTTTACTTTTCCTTCTTCACTCAGCCCTTCAGAATAAGCTCTTTCTATTCTATTAGGAGTTAATAATCCGCCGCCATGAACTACAACTACTACCGCGGTTCCTTTATCAAAAAACTTTCCTTCTTTGTCAATACCAAGATTTTCTTCGCTGTGTGCAGTATGCCAAATACCTTTTAAAAAATTATTTTCATCAGCAACACTTAAGCCCGCAATTAAATAAGGCAGAGAAGCAACAACACCATTTTTTTCTTTAGCCCACTTCAAAGCAGTTTTTAATGAGCTTAGATAACCCAAATTATGATTTTTCTCTCCCTTAAGATCAAAAGAAAATCTAGCATCACAACCTCGCTCCAATAAATCTTTGACGCTAAAAGGAAAATCAGAAGAAACAACTTCTTGCTCAGGAACTTCATCTGGCATCTTATCAAAAATCCCATTAACATAATCTGCAAGATTATCATCGAAATTACTTTTCTTTTTATCCCCTAGTATTTGTAAGCCCATTTGATTAAAATAACAATTCTATGACAACAGAGTATCAATTTTGTTTATAAAGCTTTAAAAAAGGCTTAAAAAGGGCAATATTACTAAAACTCAGATATTCTTTCCGAAGACAGGCAGGCCAAACTTATAATAAATCTTAAATGCTATCCAAGGTGTCTCGGGTATCAAAACATTACTGGACATCTAGCCTGCCTGTCCGAGAGTCAATGTTCCGCAGGAACTGAAACTCTGAAAATCTTAGTTAATCAGAAAAATCAAGCCATAAAAATCCTACTGCAACATAGCAAATCCAAACCAATCCAGGACGAAGTCCCATCCCGTTTGCCATTTAGCATAATCTAGATTATCATAATCGTGTTTAAACAAAATTGCGAAAGTTTTATATATTGGCATAATCTAGATTATCATAATCATGTCTGAACAAATCTTTATTGGGAGAGAGGATGCTTTAAAATGGCTGAATGAGTTATTTAGTAGTACTCCTTCTTTCGGTGTTTTGTATGGCAGAAGAAGAGTTGGCAAAACAGAACTAGTTAAAAAATTTTCTGAGAACAAAAAACACATTTATTTTCTTGCAGGAGAAAAAGCAGACAAAGATAACATGCAAGATCTGCAAAAGATAATGGGAAATTTTCTTAATGATGATGTATTCAGCAAAAGCGTTTTTGATTCTTGGGAAGATCTTTTTAATAAATTTACCGAAAAAATTAAAGAAAGAACAGTTATAACAATCGACGAATTTCCTTTTTTAATAGAACATAATAAGTCTATACCTTCTATTTTTCAGAAAATATGGGATGAAAACTTAAAGCATAAAAAAGTGATGTTGGTGCTTTTAGGATCTAGTATTCGCATGATGGAAACTCAAGTTTTAGGATACCAAAGCCCTTTATACGGGCGTAGAACTGGTCAGTGGAAGTTGATGCCTTTAAAGTTTAAATTATTGAAAAAGTTTTATTCCAATTCAGATTTTGAGGAAATCGTTAAATTTTTTAGTTTCACTGATGGAATTCCTACATATTTACAGAATACAGAT
>JACRKG010000015.1 GCA_016215315.1 Candidatus Woesearchaeota archaeon
ATTCCATTCAAATACTTTTTAACAATCCAAACTCTCTTCTTATAAGTCAATTTTGCCATACAAAAACACCCCGAACCAAAGCAAAACCAACACAAATTAAATAGAAACCCAACTTTGTCTAGTTAAATCCTGATAGCACAGATTAAAAATAACTGGTAAAGATTTATCAACAGGACAAGATAGAGAATACACCCTTAATGAAGTTTTAGATCTTGTTGAAGATGATGATTTTGGTGAAGATGAATAATTTTTGATGGAGTTCTAGACCGTAATTTATTTATTCCTTTTTTCACTTATCATAAATTTTCTGAGCTCAAGTCCTTTCAGGACATAGACTTTCATGACTGCCTGCAAAAATAATATTTTTTAGTGTGGCAGGCAGTCATTCAAAAAGAATAAAAAATCACAAACTCCAAACCAGAAACCCCAAACTTTTTAGTAACCTTTTTAAATACGAACCACTTTAATTAATATATTAATAATAAGTTTAGTCCGAAAATTTTCGGAGAAAATTTTCAAAAATGAGGTGACATTTTATGCCAGAAATAGTTAGTGTATTAACTTCGATTGATGTATTTGTGGTGAGAGTTACTTTAGCAATAATTATAGGAACTCTAGCAGCAATAGTTTATTGTTTAAGATTCTTAGTATTAATGGAAAGAAGGCTTGAACGAATTGAAATGCATACCGGAAACATGGTTGGAAGTGTTTTAAGAGAAGAATACAGAATAGAAAAAGGTTTGAAAGGTAAGCCAAAAAAGAAATAATAAACTAGTTTATAGTTTGTGGTTTGTAGTTTATAGTACGTCCTATAAACTGTAAACTTTGAACTACAAACTAATAACTAATATTTATATACTGATTTTTTTTTACTTATTTTATGAATAGAAAAGCTAAAGGTACAAGTGCAGAACGTGATTTAGTTCATAAATTCTGGAGTTTACCTGGTTGGGTTGCTTGCAGAGTTGCAGGTAGCGGAAGTATGCGTTATCCTAGCCCAGATATTATTGCAGGAAATTATAAGAAATGTCTAGTTATTGAATGCAAGACTTGCAAAGGAGAAGTTCAATACCTAAATAATCAGCAAGTTAAAGATTTGTTAATTTTTGCGGATAAATTAAAAGCAGAACCTTGGATTTCTGTAAAATTTGGTGGTCAAGATTGGTTTTTTGTTCATCCTTCAAATCTTAAGCAAACAAATGGTGAAAATTATGCCATTAATAAGGAAGAGTTGTCAATTTTAGGAAAAACACTAGAAGAATTAATAAAGTGAGAATTTTATTATCTTTTTTTAACTACTTCTGAGCGAAAAATATATAAACCTGTTCTTCCAGAAAAGTTAAGTTCTCATCAATCGAGGAGGCCTAAAAAAATTGTCTTTTAAACTAGTAGAGGAAGTTGTAACCGAGGTAGCAGGCTCTGAAGTGTTACCACTAGCAAAAGCTTTGAAGGGTAGAGAAAACGTTTCCGAATACAAATTAGCTGGTGAATTAAAAAAAGAAATTAATCACGTTAGAAATATGTTGTACAAACTTCACGATGTAAATTTAGTTAGTTTTATCAGAAGAAAAGACAAACAAAAAGGATGGTATATTTATTATTGGACTTTTGAAACTAACCAAGTCAAGTATTTATTAAAAAGAATTAAAGATGGCAAAGTTGAAAGATTAAAAGAAAGATTAGAAAGAGAGAAAGGAAATCAATTCTATAAATGTACTAATTCTTGCGTTAGATTAAATTTTGATCAAAGCGCCGATTATGGTTATAAATGTCCTGAATGTGGTGAATTGCTCAATATTGAGGATAATTCTGAGAGAATAAAAGAGATTCAAGAAAAACTTCAAGATTTAGAAAAGAAAAAAGTAGAAGCATAAAATCTTTTGTGTACGCACAAAAAATTTAATACACTTTCATTAATTTTCTTAATAATGAGCTGAATATAACTGAACTTATTATGTAAACTCCTAGCCAGCCTAGTTGGGTGAAGCCTAGATTTAGTAGAATTACTGGTTTGTTGCTTGTTAAGATTTTTATTTCATTGATCTTTTCTTCTGGAGTGTTGTACTTTTTTTGGTCTATTAGAACCCTTTTTTTTATCTCTTTACCATCTGCATTAAGTAAGACTAGATAATCTCCATAATTTCCTTTAAATGAAAATCTGTTGACTTCTCCTCCATTAACACTAATCATTTTATTTTCGATTAAATTCAGTCCTTCATAATTTGTTAAACTAACATTTTTTGCGTAAACATCTATGCTGAATTCTTCGTTTGCTGTAAGAGGGTGAAAGTATAGATTTGTACTCATCCAGCCAAAAATAAAAATGATCGGTAAAAAGTAGTAAAGCATTGGTTTTAAGCTTTCGCTCATTACTTTCATGTTTGTTTTCATCATTTTGCTTTGTACTTCTTTGAACTTTTCCGGATGATTTTGTAGTTCTTTTGATTGTTTTTGTAAGTCTTTTATTTCATCCTTTAGTTGTTTCATTAAGTTTTGGTCTGTTGTGTATTTATAAATTACTGTTATGATTACTGATAGTAAGAGTGAAATTATTAGTACTGCCCAGAACGTGCCGAGGTATAATAGTGGGGAAAATATTATGTCAAAAAAAGAATTTAGTGCTGTTAACGGCATTACTTTCCTCCCATAAATTTTCTCATCATTGGATTCATATCCATCATGTGTTGTTTAGCTATATCTTCATATAATCTGTAAACTATCATTACTGAAAGTAATAGTCCGGTTCCGTTTGTTAGTGATCCGCTTATGTCTGCTAATCCTGCTAGACCTCCTACAACTATTGCCCCCATTATTGTTAAGGGTTGTATTTTTTTTTCAAGAAGTCTTTCTAGTACTCTTGGGTCTCTTCTGAAACCAGGCATTTGTAGTCCTGAATTCATTATGTTTTGTGCTTGACTTTTTGCATCCATTCCACTTGTTTGTACCCAGAAATATGAAAAAACAACACAGCCAAGTATTAAGACAACTAGATAAACTATTGTTTGTGGTAATAATCTTAAGAAACCATCAAAGAATCCTTGGGTAATTGTTGATTCTACTAATTTGACTGGTGATAGCCAAGAAATCAATCCTCCTGTTGGTGTTCCTTGCGCCGAGAATGTTCCTAGTAGTTCTGAAAGTTTTATTAGTACTGAGCTTCCTGTTTTTGCAGCCCATCCTTGTAATAATGATCCCCATAATTGTAAATTAGCGATTAATGCGCTAACTAAGATTACTGGTATGTTGCTTGTGTAAACAAAACTCAATGGCCATCTTATTCCTTGTCCTCTTATACGTCCAAAACTAAGTGGGATTTCTACTTTCATAGATTGTGCGTAAACTGCTATGATAAAAATCAATACAGTGAATATAACCCCTGATGCAGAAATTAATGCACCTACAGGATTCTGGTTGAATATTGCATGAATTGTTGTTGGTATTGCTCCAACATAAGCATCTCCTTCACTTAAAGGACTTATTGCTCGAATCATTATTGATTGTGCTACTCCTGCAACTATAAACAAACTTATTCCACTACCAAAACCCCACTTACTAATTACTTCATCCATTAATAAAATCAGTATTCCTCCCAAAAATAGTTGAAGTACTAATAATAATTGTAGCTGAAAATATGTTGAAGTTCCTAATAGTGTTTGGTCTGGTGAGAGACCTCCCATAAAAACATAAATACTTCCTTCAAATAATACAAAAAATATACTTAATAATTTTTGGAATCCTTGAAATGTTCTTTTTCCATCGTGAGTTTTTAAGTCAAAACTTAATATTCCGCTACCGTTTAGTAATTGTAGAATTATTGATGCGGTTACTATTGGTCCTATTCCTAATGATATTATTGACCCGAAACTTGCTCCCAGGATTATTGATAGTAATTCAAATCTTTGTAATGCGTTAAGTCCTAAACCAAATAATGGTACGAGTCCTAAGACGAAGAATAAGACTAGAATTATAGAAGTCCATTTAAGTTTTTCTTTGAAGCCGAGTCTTCTTTGTGTTGGTGGAGCAACTTCAGGAAGGTTGTACAGTATTTGTTTCCACACTGACATGTTCTAGTATTAATTTTCCTCCTTTTCCTTCTATTTTTTGTTTTGTTTTTGCGCTTGCTCTTTCAACTTTTATTTCTAATTTTTTATTTACTTCTCCTTGAGAAAGTAGTTTTCCATAACCTAACTTTGATAAGTCAATGTGATATATATCTCCTTTTTTTTCTGCTAATTTTTCTTCAACTAGGTTTTCTAATCTTTCACTCAAGTCTTTTATGCTTATTACTTTATAATTATTACTTGCTCCTCCTCTTTTGAAGCCGTGTCTTCCTAAGTTATCTGGACCGAACTTATCTTTTTTTGCGTGACATTTTTTTCCGCCACCAGCTCTTCCAACTCCTCCTTTTTGTCCAGATCCTCTATGGACTAGTCCCCAACCTTGTGTTCGGCTTCCTCGTTTCTTTCTACTTTTTTTGTGTTTTGTTACTACCATTTTTATAACATCCTTTCTAATAATAAATTGATTTTTTCTTTTCTATCTCCGTAAGCGCCTTTTTGTGTGAATGAGATTTTTATTCCTTTTCTTCCATATCCTTTTCTTGGTGGTGCTAAGTTTATTACTCCATCTTTTTCTTTTGCTTTTAATTTTTTCTCCATTTCTGGATTGACTTCTCCCCAAGTTAGTAAGTGTTGTACTTTTTTTATCATTCCCACTAAACTAGGGGTGCTTTCTCTTACTATACATGCATTTATTTTTTTTAATTTAAGCATGATTAATGTGTCATATACTTCATCTATTAAGTGTGATTCTCCTTTTATTCTTATTATTGCTAATTTCATTTGAGTGCTCCTTCCTGAATTCCTAGCTCTGCTATTTGTTCTGGTTGTATTTTGTGTTTTGTTAATTTTTTAAGAGCGCTGAAACATGCTTCTATTAAGTTCATTTTATCTCTTGTTTGTCCGCTTGTTTTGCTTAGAATATCTTTTATTCCTGCTAGTCTTAGTGCTTTTGCGCATTCTTTTTCTACTACTAATCCTTTTCCTTTTGGTGCGGGAATTAATGTTATTTCTACGCTTCCGCATTTTCCTTTTACTTTGAATGGTATTGAGTGTGGTGTTTTACAATTACATTCCCAACTTCCACATCCTCTCATTATTTTGAATACACTTAATTTTGCTTTTCTTATTGCTTTTTCTCTTGCTGGTACCGTGTCTTTGCTTTTTCCGTATCCGCCGCCTACGTATCCGTTTTTGTTTCCTACTACTGCGTATGTTGAGAAGCTTGGTTTGTTTCCTTCTGGTGTTTTCTTTTGTGTTTGCCTGAATACTCTTCTTGCTCCACCACCAAATTTTCCTTTACTTTGTCCTACTAATAATAATTCGTGTTCTGGTTTGATTAGTACGTCTATTATTTCTTGTTCAAGTATTGGTAATCCTTTGTCTAATATTTGGTTAATATCTGTTATTTCTCCTACTTTTACTTTTTTTCCAACTTCTGTTTTTGGTTGCCATTTTTCTACGTCTGTTTTTATTTCTGGTTTTGTTTCTTTTTCTATTTCTACTATTTCAAATTCTTCTGGTTTTTCTTCAAATTCTAATTTTGGTGCTTCTTCTACTACTTCAACAATAGTTTGTTCAGTTACTTCTTCTTTTTCCTGTTTTTTATTTTTTTCTTCTTTCATTTTAGTATTTTGTTTTTTATTTCCTCAAAGTGTTTGCTTAGAGTTTTTGGATCTAGGTTTGATTTTTTGTAACTTTGAAATTGATTCTTATCATGTTCTTTAGCTTTTTCTGACCAATTCTCTATGTGTTTTCCTTTTATTCTGTCTTCACTTGGTACTACTGTCGAACCTATTGGTAAGTCTATTCCTGCATCTTTGACTCCTTTTAATACTGCAAATATTTTTGCTCCTTTTACTGTTGTGTGCATTCCTAAGTCAGCAATTGCTTTTTTTGTTCCTTTTTCTTTTAATTTTTTTCCAAATAGTAATCCGCACAGATATGACGCGCTGATGTTTTTTGTGTTTCCTTTCCAGCCTAATTTTTGTAAGTCTTTTGTTGTAATAGTTAGTATTACTGCGTCTCCTTTTGGTGTGAAATTTACTGCTTGTGTTATGATGTGTTTGTTTGTTTTTCTAACTACAACTCTACAAGCGTAGCTGCTTAGTAGTTGTATTCTTTTTTTGTAGTCTGTTTTTCCTTTTCTTTTTCTCTTAAATTGTATTGTTTTCATTTTTTTATGAATAAATTATTTTCTTCCATGAATAATTTTAAGTGTCCTGTGCTTCTAAAAAAGCCACCTTTTGATTTTAAGTATAACATTTTGTATGAGTCTTTTGTTATTTTTTTGTTTTGTCTTAATCTTTTTAGTAATTCTCTTTGTGATCTTACTTTGCTTATCCAGGTTCTTTTGAAGTCTTGTCTTGCGTTTGGACTTCCTTTTCTTGATCCTTTTCCTTTCTTTCTTCCTTTTTGTTTTTGTTTTCTTGTCTTATTTGCTCTTACTCTTGATACTCCTTTTTTGTGTATTTTGAAAATTATTTTCTTTTTTATTAATCCTTTTACGTCGAAGCTTGTTATTGCTTCTTTTGCTTCTTTTTCTTTTCCTGGTTGGATTTTAACTCTACCATATCCTGCTTTCAATATTTTTGTTGCCAATCTTTTTTGTAGGTTCATTTTTTCGTTAATAGCTTATCGAGCTCTTTCTTTTCTTCTTCTTTAGTTAGTTCTTCTTTCTTTTCTGGTTTTGCTTCTTTTTTTTGTTCTTTTACTGTTTCTTTTTTCTTTTTTTCTTGATTCTTTTTATCTTTTACTTCTTTTCTTTTTTCTTCAACATTTTTGAGATATTCTTCAATATTTTTTATGTTTGTTATTTTGATTTTTTTTTCTTGAGCTTTTTTTATTAATTCTACTTTTTTCCTCATTCCTAATTTTCCTGATAATGTTACTTCTCCTTTTGCGGTTTCTAAATCTTTTAAATTTTTTATTAACTTAACTTCTTTTCTTCCTTCTTTACTTGTTCCAAATCCTATTTTTACTCTTCGTCCATGGCCTTTTCCTTCTTCTCTTACTTTACTCTGTATTCCTCTGGCCTTTCTCCATTGGTGCTTAATTCTCTTCTTTAGGCCTGCGTCTTCTCTTACGAATTTTATTTTTTTCATGGTTTTTCTACAATGTATATTCCGTCTTGGAAAACTCTTCTATCTTTTCCGCTTATTCTCATCAGTAATTCTATTTCTGAAGCTGTTCTTCCTGCTACTTCAACATCAGGGCTTTCTACTATTATGTCAATATCTTTTACGACAACTTTGACTTCTTTATTGAGTTTTAATTCTCTGGGGATTTTTTCTCCTAAAAAATTTTTAACACTTAATATTGAATCTTTGACTGTTACTTGTGCTGGAAAGTGGCTTTTTGGTGGGCCGGCGCAAATTCTTAATTTGTAAACATATGGTTCTTGTACTCCTTTTATTAAGTTTCTTAAGTGTGCGCTGAAAGTGTTTAGTAGTGCTTTTTCTTTTTTTGTTGCTTTTTTTGCTTCTAGATTTATTTCTTTTTCTTTCATGCTGACTTTTACTAATGGATGATGTAGAATTCTCTTAACTTCTCCTTTTGGTCCTTTCACTAAAAAACCATCTTTTTCTAATACCACTTGTACTTTTTCTGGAATGATTATTTGGTCTTTTAGATCTTGTTTCATTTTTTTAGTAACAGTAAGCTAGTAGTCTTCCTCCTAAGTTTTGTTCTTTTGCTTGATTGTGTGTCATGACTCCTTTTGATGTGGATACAACGATTATTCCCATTCCTTTTGCAGGTAAAAATCTTTTTTCGAACTTTTCATAATTATCATGTTTTACTGAGAATTTTGGTTTTATTGCTGCGCACTTGTTTATGTTTCCTAGTAAGTTTACTTTTAAAATTCCACCTTTACTTTCTGTTTCTGATTTGTATTCTCCTAAATACTTGTTTTCTTTCAGTATGTCTAATACTTTTTTAATTACTTTAGAGCTAGGATGTATTAAACATTCTTTTACTCCTTTGGCGTCTTTTTGTTTTATTGTTTCGAGCGCGTTTGATAGTGGGTCGTTTAACATTTTTTTCTCCTAATTGTATTTTTTGAATCCTATTTTTAGTGCGATTTCTCTAAAGCAAGTTCTGCATAAATCTAAGCCGTATTTTGATATGTGTCCTCCATATCTTCCACACCTTCTGCATTTTTTTAATCTTCTTCCTGTTGGTCTTTTTTTTGGTGCATTATGTTTCTTGTACTTCTTCATTATTAGTGGTTTTTGTTTTAATTGTCTGAATGCTTTTTTCCAGTCTTTTATTGTCATGCTGCTGTCACCTCTACGTTGAAATTTTCTTTTACAAAATTCATTGCTTCTTCCTTTGTTACTGTGTGTCTTTTTGGTATTTTTGATTTTTTGAGTTTTCTTTTTTTGACTCTGTATCCTGGTTTTTCTAGTGTTACGCACACTTCTAAACCAAGTGATCCGATTTCTGGATCATAATCTAGGTTAGGAATTTCTATGTATTCATGAATTCCGAATGCTAAGTTACCGTGTACGTCAAATTGTTCTGCTTTTAGTTTGTTTTCTTTTGCTGCTAATAATCTTTTTAGTATTTCTCTTGCTTTTTCTTTTCGCAGTGTTAATTTACAGCCTATTGGCAGTCCAGGTCTTAAGCCCCAGTTTGGAATTCTTTTTTTTGTTACAGTTTTTACTGGTTCTATTCCCGTTATTTTTTTGATTAACTTAATTCCCTTTTCTAATCTGGACTGTTCTTTACCTGAACCTATATTGAGTGTTATTTTTTCTATTCTTAC
This sequence comes from Candidatus Woesearchaeota archaeon, assembly GCA_016215315.1. Taxonomy (GTDB): domain Archaea; phylum Nanobdellota; class Nanobdellia; order Woesearchaeales; family ARS49; genus JACRKG01. The sequence continues at coordinate 8,827 of JACRKG010000015.1, forward strand.
TTTTTGCATGACGTTTGTTATGTTGTTCATTGTAGTATTTTTGGTTTTACGAAAACGTAATCTTTGAGTGTTTGTACTTTTCTTTTTTCTTTATCTTCGTAAATAACATATTTTCCTTTAATTTCTTTTATTGTTCCTCTGTCTCCAGAGTGTTTTCCTTTTGTTAGTATTATGCTTGCGCCTTCTTTGAGTGTTAGTGCTTCTTTTATTTTTTTATCTGGTAATTCTAAAACAAGTGTGTCTCCTATTCCGTACTTTTTTATATCATCAATTAGGACATTGCTGCCGTCATTAAAGTTTAATTGTACTTTTTTTCCTTTAAGGATTTTTTTTCCTATTATTTTTACTGGTTTTAGATTGTGATTTTCACTTGCTGGTTCAAAAATTAATTCTCCCCATGCATCTAAGTTGCATCTGTATTTTAATCCTTCAATGTCTAAGACGTCTGTGAATCCAACTCCGAATTTTGCTGTGTCAATTTTTTTAAGATTTACTTGTACTTTTTTGTTTTGTAATATGTTTTTTACTTCTCTTGTTGTTTTTGCTAGTCCTAGTATTTTTAGTATTACTCCTGCAGGTATGACTAGTTCTTTCTGATATCCTCTTGGGTTTGCTTTCATTACATACTTTTCTCGCTTAACCAATACTCCTTTCCAAGTTTTTGGTTTCGTGAATCCTTTTTGGTATGTTTTTGTCATTTTTTCCTCTTAAGTCTTTTTTTATCGTCCATTTTCATTTCTTGAATCATTATGTTTGATGGGTGGATTGGCTGTAAGATTTTGCTTCCGTCTTTTTTTGTTGCTTCTGCTCCTTGAACATATACTTTTTGTTTTGTCACGTCTACTCTGTCTACTTCTCCAGATTTTCCTTTGTGTGTTCCTCTCATTATTTTTATTTTGTCTCCTTTTCTTACTCTTGCACTTCTTGTTTTGTATTTTTTTTGTAATTCTTTTGATAAATGACTTCTTAGTAATTTGCTTTTTACATGTAATGGCGCATTAAATAAGTATTTTCTTTGCTTTCTTGGTGATTTGCTTCTTTTCCAGTTAGTTGACCATTCTTTCATTTTATTACACAATCATTTTTGCTATTTTTGATAACGGGGACCATCTGTCGCTAGCTTCTTTTGCGATTGGTCCTTTGATCATGGTTCCTTTTGGGTTTCCTTGATCGTCTTTCAATACTACAACTGCATTATCTTCAAATTTGATTCTCATTCCGTCTAGTCTTCTGTAAACTTGTTTTTGTCTTACTACTACTGCTGGCACTACTTGTTTTCTCATGTCAGGTCTGCCATCTACAACTACTACTCTAACTAAGTCTCCTACGCCTGCAGCAGGTATTCTTCCTCTTACTGTTTTGTGTCCTTTTACGCTGATAAGTCGAACTATTCTTGCTCCACTATTGTCTGCTGCAGTGAAGCTTCCTCTGTGTGGGATTGATTTTGTTACTCTTGCTTTTATTGGTTTCATTTTTTGTTGCTCTCTAATTTTTTAGTTATAATGAATGTTTTTGTTTTGCTTAATGGTCTGCATTCTTTTATTATTACTTCGTCTCCTTCTTGTGCGTTTATTTCTTCAGGATTGTGAGCTTTTACTTTTGCTTTTTTCATCATGTATCTTTCATATTTTGGTATGTACTTTAGTCTGGTCCATTGGACTGTTGCTGTTTTTTGCATTTTTGCACTAACAACAATTCCTCTGAATGTTCTTCCTCTTGGTGTGATGTTTTTTTTGTCTTCCATTTTTTATTCCACAATTATTGTTTCTGGCGCGAAGCCTTTTTCTATTAGTATTTTTTTGACTTTGTTTTTGTGATCGCCTTGTAGTTCGATTTTTTGATCTCTATATGTTCCTCCGCATGCAAGAACCGATTTGAGTTCTTTGCATAATTGGTCCATATCGATTTCCTTCTCGTCTATTCCAATGATCGTTGTGTATATTTTCCCAAATTTTTTTTTTTCTATTGATACTGTGATTTTTTGTGATTCTTTTGCTATGCTTTCGCAAACGCATAAATCTGATGGTAGACCACATTTTGGGCATACGACGTTCATGTTTTTTTAGTTTCCTCCGTCATTATTGTGTTTATTCTTGCGATTGTTCTTCTCATTACTTTGATCTTTCCGGGACTTTTAGGTGCTGAACCTGATGCAACCGATGACCTTTCTTTCATTAATTCTAAGTATGTTTCTTTTAATTTCTCTTGCAATGCTTCTTTTCCTATTGTTCTGAGTTCTTTTGCTTTCATTTGGTTTTTTTGCTTCTAGTTTTCTTTTTTGGTTCTTCTTTTTTTTCTTCTGGTTTTTTTGGTTCTTCAACTGTTGGTTCTTCTTTTTTTAGATCAACATCATCTGGTAATTTGAGATCTGGTGACATTATTCTTACTTGTATTCCTACTATTCCTGATTTTAGTAGTGATGTTGCATGGGCTTTTTTTATTCCAGTTATATTTGCTTCTCCGCTTTTTTTTAGGTAGCCTTTAGAGAATCTCCAGCTTTTTGCTCTTTTGCTTGGAACTTTTCCGGAAATTTTAATTTCTATTCCTCTTCCTCCCGCATCCGTTACTTCTTGTAGTGTTTTGTGTGCTATTCCTTTGAATCTTTGTATTCCAAATCTTTCTATGCTTGATGCTATTCTTTCAGCAACTATTTGAGCATCTAATAATGGTTTTTCTACTTCTTCTATTTCTATTTGAGGATTTTCAAAATTGAATCTTTTTTTTAGTGTGAGTGTTAATTTTTTTATGTTTTCTCCTTTTCTTCCGACTACTAAGCCGGGTCTTGCTGCTTTGATTACTATTTTTTCTCCCAATGGAGTTCTTTGTACTGTTGTTGTGCTGTGTCCTATGTTTTTTAGTGTTTGACTTATGAATTCTTGTATTTGGAATTCTCTTACTTTTTCACTTACAAACTTTCTCTCAATCATTTTTTTTCTCCTCTAATATTACTTCGATGTGTGTCATTTTTGCTTTTCTTGATCCTTTTCTTTTGTATCTTTGAATTCTTGTTCCTGTGTTTGCACTTATGTGTGTTAATACTAGATTGTTGCTGTTAAGTCCTTTGTTTTGTGCGTTTGATTCTGCTGATTTTACTATTGTTAATATTTTTGCGCATGCTTTTACTGGGTATCTTCCTGAAGCCATGGGTCCTTTTCTATGTCCTACACCACCGGTAAATCTTTTAAATGGTACGGGTCTGTCCATTTTCATTACTTCTTCAAGTAATTTTTTTGCTACTGCTAATTTTCTGTTTCTTAAATAATTGCAGATTTCTATTGATTGTTTTGAGGATATTGGTAAATCTATTCCAACTGCCTTTGCGGCATTGTCGCCTACTTGTTTTGAATATTTGTATGCCATTTTTATCTTACTGATAGACTTGCACTACTTCTTGTTGCTCCAATTCCTGGTGCTGAGTGTTTTAGTCTCTTTCTTGTTAGTGTAAATTCTCCTAATCTGTGACCTACCATGTCTTCTAGTATGTTAACTGGAGTCCATCCGTTTCCATGGTGTATTTGTATAAATGATCCAACCATTTCTGGTATTATTATCATGTCTCTACAGTGAGTTTTGATTTTGTTTTTTCCTTCTCTTATTTTTTCAAGTATTTTTTTGTGCTCTTCTGATGTTCCTTTTAGCAATGTTCTTCTTTCTCTGCTTGGAACTAGTTTTGCAAATTCTTCAATGCTTAATTTTTTTAGTTCTTCTATTGTTTTTCCTCTATAAGTAAATTTTTTTGCCATTTTACTTTTTCCTTCCCGTTCTTCTTGGTGATATTTTTCCTACTTTTCTTCCTGGAGGCGCATCGTGTGTTGTAGCTATTTGGTGCGCTTTTCTTGATGATCTCTTGTTACCAAAAGGATGGTCTACTGCGTTCATTGCACAAGCAGTTGTTCTTGGGTATAATCTGTTTCTTGCTTTCATTGCGTGGTGTTTTCTTCCTGCTTTTAGGAATGGTTTTTCTTTAATTCCGCCTGCAGCTATCATTCCCACTACTGCTCTGCAATTTATGTTTAGACTTTTTTCTTTTTTTGATGGTAATTTGATTATGATGTGATTTTCTGCTTTTGCAACTATTCTCGCGCAAGTTCCTGGGCTTCGGCAGAGTTTTCCTCCGTCGCCTGGTTGACTTTCTACGTTGAATATTGGGATTCCCTCTGGTATTTCTTTTAGTGTTAATATGTTTCCTGTTTTTACTTCTCCCCCTTGGCCGCTTGTTACTTGATCTCCAACTTTTACTTCTTCTGGTGCTGATATGAATATTGTTTCTCCTTTTTCGTATTCGATTTGTATTAATGGTGCGTTATGACCTGGACAGCTTATTATGTCTGTTATTGTTCCTTTTTGTAATTGATTATTTGGTGTGTTGAATTTTATTCTTCCTGCATAATTAAAGCTAGGAGCGCGATATCTTGGGCCGCCTTTTCCTCTTGCTTGTTGTATTAATGTTTTTCCCATTTTTTACTCAGTATTATATTATTCATATTATTCCCATATTTGTTGCAATATCTATTGCAGGGGTTTCTGCTGAAAATTTTACGTATGCTTTTTTTAATTTTCCTTGAATAAATGTGTTTACTTTAATTACTTTTACTTTGAACATTTTTTCTACTGCGCTTTTTATTTGTGTTTTTGTTGCTTTATGATCTACTACAAATATCAATTTGTTCTCTGATTCCATTAGCCTAATACTTTTTTCTGTTGCCAATGGGTATTTTACTGTTGTGTATTCTTCCATTTTACATGAATAATGATTCTTTTTCTAATTTTTTTATTGCACTTTGAGTGTATAATGTTAATCTTCCTACATGTGTTCCTGGTGCTAGTAGTTCTGCGTTAAGGCTTTCAACACTTACTGCATCTACTCCTGGTAAGTTTTCTGCTGCTCTTTGTAATTCGCATTTTTGGCTTACTACAAATAAAGGTCCTTTTTTCTTTTTGTATGGGTTTCCTCTAACTTTTCCTTTTCCCGATCTTACTTTTTTTTCTTTTGTTCTTTCTAATTCTTCTGTTAATCCTAGTTTTTCTAAAAGCTCTACTAGTTCGCTTGTTTTATTTATTTTTTCAAAACTATCATCAATTACGAATGGGTAATTTTTTGGTACTTTGTGTCCTCTTTCTTGTACTAATTCTTTTAGTGTTGTTGCGTGTAGTGCGCTTCTTATTGCTTTTTTTCTTTCTTTGTCGTTGATTTTTCTGATTAGAATTTTTTCTGCTTTTGGTGGGTGTGCTCTTCTTCCTCCAACTGTTCCTGGAGCAAATGCTCCTACCATGTACATTTGGGATCCTCTTCTGTTTAAGATTTTTCTTGGAACTCTTGAAATTCCTTTACCGTATGATCCTCTACACTCTCTTCTTCTTCTACTTAATTTTGCGCTAGGACGTTTTCCTGCTAAAGGATTTGTTCCGTGAGGTTGTCTTTGGTTTGATTGTGCGGACAATACTGCTCTTTTTATTAAGTCTTTTCTGATTGGCTCTTCAAATTGTTTTGGTAAATCTATGCTTCCTTTTTCTCCGTCCTTTCCTATTACTTTTAATTTTGTCATAATTGTTGTGACCTTAAACTCAATCTTTTTAGTGTGAATTGTTCTTTTTCATCATTAGGTCTTATTGCTTTTACTAGTATTACTGTTCTTTTTTTTGGTCCTGGTAGTGATCCTTTAATTATTAAATAGTTGTTTCTTACTATTCCATATCTTAAGAATCCTCCACTAGGATTTACTTTGTTAGTGTCTGTTTCTATTCCTAGAACTCTTTTATTGTAATCTGTTCTTTGGTGATAGCCCATTTGTCCTGCGTGTGCTACTCTCCATGTTTGTGGACCGTGCCATGGGCCTAAGCTTCCTGGACCTCTTTTGGTTTTTTCTGATTTGTGGTGTCTTATTGCTACTCCAAATCTTTTTACTGGTCCTTGAATTCCTTTACCTTTTGTTACTGCGTGAGCATCAACTAATTCTCCTGTTTTTATTACTTCTCCAACACTTATTTCTTTTCCCATTACTTGTTTTGCGTAATCAAGTTTTGCTTTTTTGTCTGTTCCACCTATTTCTATTTCCATTATTTCTGGTTTTTTCTTTCCTGTTCCAGTGTGTATTGGGTTTGTATGAATTAGTAATCTTAAATTATCAAATTCTTCTAGATTTACTTCTTCTATTTTTTTGTGTTTTTTTGGCACTGATATTGATCGAGAAAGAGTTTTTTTGTTGAATTGAGGAGAAAGAGTTGTTGTGAATGTTTTGAGACCGTATGGTGTGTTTTTATAAAATGTCGCGCCAAACACACTAATTGGTGGACACTCAATGACTGTTGAAGGAATAATAATTTCTTGACCTTTAGTCATTGAATTCGGGCCGTTATCAAGAACTGTTGCTTGAGTCATTCCTGCTTTGAATCCGGGAAAGCATAACATAACTACATCTTTTGTTTTAGCCCACGATCTAATTCGAGGTGTTTGGCTTGCGGCTCTCTTTCTAGGCCAAACAGCTAAACTTCCTCTCCTAGGCATTCTTACTCTTGGCATTTTTGTTTTTTAAGCCTTATATGTTAATCCCTTTAGAAATCCTGAGTTTTTGCTCAGTTATTCGTACTGAAAAGGGATTTCTTTTCAGGCAGTTCTGTGAAAGAATCGAGGGCAATTTATAAAGGTTTTGCTTCGGTAGGGTAGTAATAAACTAAGTATATAAATAGTAAAGTTAAATGGTTTTCAAATTTTTTTATTTTATTTCAACAACAGAATTTTTTTCTACAACTTTTGTTTTCCCTTTTTTGTCTTTTTTCTTGAATCTTTCTGCTCCTTTTTGTTTTAGTATTGCATAATTTGCGGGGTTTTTTATTTTTGAACAGAAATTATCTGGAGTGCATACGCCAAATCCTTTATAGTATGCCATATTATTGCAGTTTGGGGGTAGAACTTTTTTTTTGTTTCTTTCGTGATATCTTAAGTGTGATTCTATTATTCCTTCTCTCAATTGTTCTTGATTCTTTTTGTTCCATTCTGCTAATAATTTTTTTATGTCATCATATTTCCAGCCTGCACATGTCAAAAAGTTAACCAAAATAAACAAAGATCTTTTTTTCCCGTCCTTTAAACCATTAAGTATGTTTTTTATGCATGGAGGGAAGTATTCTACCGGTACTGCTGTTTCGCTTCCTCGAAATTCTTTTGTTTCAGTGATTTCTATCTTTCCATAAATCTCTTTTTCAATAGTGCTATCAAATGATTGTACAAATAATTTTTTTGCTTGATTTGGTTGCGCTTTTGTTCTGTCTATAAATTTGTGTTCCACAACTATTTCATTCCATTTTGCACTTTCTCGATTGAATTCTAAAATTTTTGAAGGATTTATTGGCAAGCTTATTAGTCCGCTTTTTTCATTGAACGTGTAAGGCATTCTGTATAAGTGTCTGCTGGAAATTAGTATTGTGTCAATATCAACTATGCTGAATGGATCAAATTCTTTATTTTCTATTAATTCTTCTCTTTTTTTGCCAGTTGTTATTTGTATTTTTTCTAAGTCTTGAAAATTTAATAATTCTCTAATTAGATGTGGCTTAATCATTTGTTTTAAGTAACTTGCAACTCTTCTAGGTCCTTCAGGAAATAAAGTTCTTGTTTCAACATCATGCACAAAATCAGGAAATGCTTCAAAAGGAACTCCTATGTGAAATCCGTTATTACCGCTAAATTTTACTGACAAACAATCAATATCATGATGTCTAAGTGCTTGAACGATTAAGTTTGCAGTAATCTTTGCGTAATCAAAAAATTTCGAATCAACATCAAGAACCAAATCCCATCCTCTTCTCAATTCTTCAATTTCAGTTTTCTTTAAAGCAGTATTCAATTGCAAAGGATTATACCACAATTCTTCACTTGCATGAAAACTTGTTGCTCCTTTTTTAGCAAATTCTAAAACATCACTAGGATGTTGTAAAACATCTGGACGTTTACCATAACCTTCCGCATATTTTATGGCAACTTCTTTATTTTCAGCATGCTCAACTATTACTTCTTGAATTTCTTTCCTTTTGTAATACCGTAAAAGAACGCTTAAGTCCAAACCCACCATACTTGAACTAATAATTCCTTTGTTTATATTCATTTCGGCAATTTTAAATAAAGAAGCGGAAATCTCAACAGTTTACTGTTGAGATGGATAGCGTTTTTATACTTGTTCTGTTTGGATTTTTTTTAGGGTAGTAAAATGATGTGCCTCACGAAAAAGAGGTGAGGTCACATGTTGTATGAGAAC
>JACRKG010000017.1 GCA_016215315.1 Candidatus Woesearchaeota archaeon
ATGCTGGAAAGTTACAAAAAACAACGTCACAAAATCACAATATTTCGAGAATATAGAACAAATGCAAAATGCCCTAGAAAACTATTGGAGAGAACATAAATTTACGCAAAATTTTATGCGTTATTTATGTCGCTAACTAATCCGGCGAAGCTTTTATAAATACTAATTATAAGACAATACTGAAAAGAGGTTAATAATGTCCGATCATAAATTTTTATACATTTTTTTAGCTTTCTCAGTGCTAGCTCTGATTGTACTTGCCGTTTCAGTTTATCACAGTACAACAGTAATCATTCCAGTAATGCTTTCTAATCAAACAATGACTCCAACAGGCTACGTTGTAGCAAATAATCCTTGCGGATCATCACAATGCTATAATGAATACTGTTATGATCATGGAGAAGTTATTCTGAACCGAGTTTCTGAAGAAAATAATTGCGTAAAAAGAGAATTCTTGAGATGTTTTAACGGCAACTGGTTCTATGATAGTACACCGCAAAGTGTTTGTTATTAAAACAAACTATTTGTTTGATTAAAGTACTCGAATTGTTTTTCACCTTTTGAATTGTATATTATGAATCTGAACGGATGTGATAATTTTCTTTTTAATTCGGTATCTTTAGTGAAAGCTTCAATTATTTCTCCGCGATTTATTCTATAAACACAGTGAGTTTCTATTTTTTTTACTTCGGGATGATCTATTTTTAAAATAATTGTTGGCGGGCCTGACCAACCTAAATAAGTAGTGATTTCTTTTACTTCTCCTTTAACACCTTTTATTCTTGCTCTATCTATTTCTGACAATTCATTTTTGAATTCATTTGTGATATTTCTGAAATGTTCTAAATCTTCTTTTTTTGATACAAATACATAATGAAAATATCCTGGAAACCCAGTAACTGTGTAAAGTATGTAAGGTTTTCCTGCGTTATTTAATTTTGCAATACATCTTTCAGCCAGTTCATCTTGTTCAATTCCTGCGTAACCTTCTTTGATAGAATAAAATTCTGGAAAACCTGCTTTTTCTAGTTCGACATGAGGTGAATCGCCACTAAAGTTCAATAAATGTTCTAATGAGGTGTAGAATTTTTCTTCAAACTTAAATATGTAATTGCCTATATAATCTCCTTTACTTCTTGTCCAAGCTTTACTGGTTTTGTCATAAACACTAAACCAAGGAGAATTTTTGTTTGTGAACGTACTAACTTCTCCATTTTTGTGATGACAACTGCTTGGATTTTCTTTAAATGTTTTACAACAATTCATGCACAAATAAACTTCTTCAATGGCGGATTCTAACTTTTTTTGTTTGGTTGACATTAAAGAATAGCTTCGCTCAAGAAGTACTTAATTATTTTTAGTTGTTTTTTTGTAAAATAGAATCTTCTACGCTTTTATCGGCTGCGCCGAAGAGACTCTCAAGCACTTCAGCAAATTGATATTAATTGGCTGAAGTGCTCTCAAAATGAAAAAACCGAAGGTTTTTTCGCAACATTTAAATTCTAATACGTTTGTTTTTTTATTATGAAGACAGGATTTTATGTTGGAGAGGCAATGACTGTTAATCCGGTAGTTGTTACTCCAGATACTACTCTTTTAGAAGCAGCAGAAATTATGGAAAGAAGTCATGTTGGTTCTTTAGTTGTTAAAGAAAAAGATAAACTTGTAGGTATAGCTACTGAACAAGACTTAGTAAGAAAAGGTCTTGTTAAGAATAAAAAATCTGGAGAAATAAAAATTAGAGAAGTTATGGAAACTGATTTAAGAACTATCACGACAGATAATGATGTTTTTGATGCACTACAAATGATGAGAGACTACAACATAAGACACTTACCGGTTGTTGAAAAAGGAAAACTCGTTGGTCTAGTCACAACAAAAGATATTCTAAAAATACAACCAGACTTATTTGAGATTTTAGCAGAAAAAATTCATTTAAGAGAAGAAGAAAGAAAACCTGTATGGACTCCTGGGGAAGAAGAAGGATTATGCCAAGCTTGCGGCAAAAGAAGCTTGAGCCTTAAAGAAAAAGATGAAGTTTTGATGTGCCGAAAATGCAGACAAGAGTCACAATAAAGGTCAAAGGAAGCGTTCAAGGAGTATTCTTCAGACAATATGTTAAAGATTTTGCTGACAAATTAAGACTTAAAGGAATGGTAAGAAATTTACTTTCTGGAGAAGTTGAAGTTATTGCAGAAGGAGAAGAAAGCGATCTTAGATCATTAGTAAAGGCTTGCCATGAAGGACCTAAAGGAGCTCTTATTGATGATATTCAAGTAATTCACGAACAGCCTACGGGAGAATTTAAGTCGTTCAGAGTTTCTTTTTAGAGAATTTTTAATAATCTCTCACTTCGTTCGAGCTTATTAAAAATTCTTGGTTTAAATATCCTTTGATTTGTAAAAAGTATAATTAATCTCTAATTTTTCTGTATTAATGGCGCTTGCTCAGGACCTTCTTTAGCATACATCAATACTGGTTTTAATGTTTTTTCTACAACCCAATCAATAGTTTCTTTAACAATAGCTCCTGGTGGTGGGGCAATACGTGCATAATTTTTATGCCCATATTTCATGAAAACTCTCGGATCTCTATTCTTGCCTAATAATAATTCGTAACAAGCAGGTTTTGCAGACTTAACACCTTCAATTTCTAAACGTATCAATAACCCTCTGTTTTCTGCATTAACTCCTTCAATTTCATTAAGTTGCTTAGTAAAATATTGTCCTAATTCTAAACTTTTTTCACAAATACCTTCTTCAAGAATATATTTAAGCGAAGCACATCCAGCTGCACAAGCAGGAGGATATCCTCCATGAGTGCTCCCATCAAGTCCTGGCCTGTAAATGCTCATAAATTCTTCAGTGCCTAATAAAGCGCTAACTGGAATTACTCCGCCACCTAAAGCTTTACCTAAAGTAACAAAATCTGGCTTTGCTTCTTCTCCGAATTCTTGCCAAGCCATTAAATAACCACATCTTCCAAGGCCTGTTTGAATTTCATCACAACCAAAAAATAAGTTATTATCTTTTACTACTTTTTTAATTGCCAAAAAATCTTCTTTCTTAGTAAATAATGGCCCGCCTTCTCCTTTGTGTGTTTCAATAAAAATACCGACTGTATTTTTGTTTATTGCATTTTTTATTGCTTCAGCAGTATGATCGACAACTTTTATTCCGTTAACTTTTCCAAGTTTTCCATAATATTGATCTTCATCAAAAAAAGCATTAGCTCCGAAAGTTAAAGCTCTGCCATGAAAATAATCCGTTGTAAGAATAACTTCAGGTTCTTTAATTCCTTTTTTGTGGCCGTGCATGAATAAAGCGCCAACAGCACTATCAGTTATTGAGCCGCCATCACTTTTAGGAAGCACACGATCATATTTTGTAACTGTGCAAATCATTTCTGCAAATTCAGCAAAAGCTCTAGAACATAATGCACGACTAACAAGATCAGAACCATACCTTAATTCATTTTCTACTGCTTCAATTATTCCTTCATGGCGGTGTTTTAAGACTGCAGAATAAGCACTTAACAAATCAACAGCTCTATGACCATCCATGTTATACAACCAAAATCCTTCTGCGCGATCAACAACAAAAGGATAAGGAGAATAATTATTTGCGCTATATTTAGCAATTTTTTTAATATGTAATTTATCTTTTGGTCCTAAAGGCTCATAACTTCTCTCATCATAAGGAATCCAGTCACTCAAGTCAGCCATACTTTTTTGTTCATTACTAATATTTAAATAACTTATGCTCCAATTTTTTCAGCTTCGCTGAAAAAAATTCAGTTAAGAAATGATAACCTTTAATTATTTGGCTAGTTTAATGCGTTTATGTTGTGGTTGTTATTTGCATTCCTTAGTGCGTTCTTTGATTCGCTTAAAGATACTTTTAGCAAGAAAAGCATGCAAAATGTTAATGAATACATTTCTGCATGGTCTTTGAGAGTTTTTTCTTCACTATTTTTGTTACCGTTTATTTTTTTCACGAAGATTCCTTCACTGAACAAAACTTTTTTTCTCACTTTGTTTGCTAGTAGTTTTCTTAATTTAGGCGCAAGTATTTTTTACATGAAAGGACTAAAGTATTCTGATTTATCAATAACAACGCCAATGTTAACATTTTCCCCATTACTTCTTTTGATGACATCTTATTTATTTCTCGGAGAAGTTCCAAAACTTTTAGGAATTGCAGGAGTCGTATTGATATTTATAGGTTCATACGCGCTAAATTTAAAAGAAACATCGAACGGTTTTTTAGGACCTTTCAAAGCATTACTTAAAGAAAAAGGGCCTAGATACATGTTATGCGTTGCAGTGATATGGAGTATTGCTGCAAACTTTGACAAAATAGGAGTTCTCAGTTCATCACCATTAGTGTGGTCTTTTTCAGTTAATTTCTTTTCAACACTTGCTTTCTTTCCAATAGTTTTTTTTCATTCGAAAAAAAACTTGAAAACGTTCAAAGATAATATTGCTCGTTTAGCGCCGATAGGTTTCTCACTAGCACTGGCAGTACTATTCCAAATGTATGCATTCCAAATAGCACTAGTTGCGTATGTAATTTCTGTAAAAAGATTAAGCGTAGTAATGGGAGTATTATGGGGATATTTGATATTTAAAGAAAAAAATATCAAACAAAGACTAGTCGGAGTCCTGATAATGTTGGTTGGAGTAATTTTGATAGCGTTATCTTAGTGAAATTCGCAAGCGAATTTCTTGGAAATTCACAGGAAACATTACTGGAGGACAATTAAATTTAAAAATAACAAATCCTGAAATAAGTATACACTTAAATGAAAACTCAAACATGTTCAATTAAACTAACTGCTAGCCCAGGAAAAAATTTACCCGGATATAATATGATCGGGCAAGTTCTTAATGGAAAAGTAGACTTAAACATTACAACAGATAAAGGAGAACAAATAGGCACAGCAAAAGGTGACTTAGGACCTACAGGAAATTTTTACATAACAACTTACTTAAAAAATTCAAAATACAAAAAAATATCTGCTTATGCAACTGTAGAAAAAGAAATAATGCAAAGCGGAGGAATAACAATCGATGAAAAAATCCAGCAATGCTTTCTCGAAGGAATAGTTGGAGAAGATGTTTATATAGAATTTACTTTATTGTCTATTGAAGGACTTTATGGATTGACAATTGAAGGAAAAATAAATTACCAAAAATGAACTTAAATAATTCAAAAATAGACCTAATTGCATATCAAGGGAAAAATTTACCTGCTTATTCTATTGATGGAAAAATAGAAAATGAAAGAATAAAAGCAACAATAACAAACAGCAAAGGAGATTTTTTTGGTGAAATCACGGGAATATTTCATGAAGAAAGCTTTTTTTTCAGACTAGAATTTTACAAGCATAAATACAGAAGTTTGGATGTTTTCGGCAAACTTAACGAAGACCCACAGAATTATTCAGTAAAAATAAACAACATCCCCGTAACATGTGACATAAAAGGAAAACTGGGAGAAAAAGTAAATCTGGAAGTATTAATGCTTAACTCAGATGGAATTGCAGGATTTACTTTGGGCGGAACAATAGCGCCTTGAAAAAAGAAAGGTTTATAAAGATAAGAACTGATTTTTAGTTATTAAAGTAAAGTTATACGCACCCTTAGACTAGGGATGAAAAAAGTTTTTTAAAAAGAAGGTGGCAATG
>JACRKG010000018.1 GCA_016215315.1 Candidatus Woesearchaeota archaeon
ATTCCATTCAAATACTTTTTAACAATCCAAACTCTCTTCTTATAAGTCAATTTTGCCATACAAAAACACCCCGAACCAAAGCAAAACCAACACAAATTAAATAGAAACCCAACTTTGTCTAGTTAAATCCTGATAGCACACTATTTTTGTGAGATAACAAAGATTTATTAATTAAACAACTTATATCCGTGACATGAAACATACTTTCTGGTACATCGATCAGTTAATGATATTGTTAACTGAAGTGATTGCCCAATTTGGTTTAGATACAGACTCACAAAAAGATAAAGCCAGAATTATGCTTGACCAAATAAAAAAATATGAACAAATTCTGAGAAAACTAGTTGAGAATCACAAACTTACAGAACACCTAAATACACTTCATAATTATCATATTGACCAAATTCCCGACTGGGCAGAAAGAGTAAATTCTCAGTTCAAAAAATTAGACGCACTCTTAAAAGTACTAGAAGAAGACATTCCTAAATTAGAACATGCTCTTCAATCAGAACCTGAAATGTGGGGAAGTAGAATTCGAGATATGAGCTTGGGATTCATCCTTGCAGGGTTTCATCATGCTGAAGAAAATATGGAAGAGTTTCGCAAGGCAGCAGTATTTGAAAGAAAACACTTACAAGAAATCATTGTAGAGCTGGAAGAGATAGAAAGTGTACTCGAATAATCTGGATCTTTTCTAACTTCATCATCCCAACTTTTTCAAATTCAAGCAAGCTCTTTGTTTTAGGCTATTAACTATTAAAGAACACACATTAAAATCATTAATTCGCATTGCATGATCTGAATAACAGTCGTCTTTAATTTTTGAATTTATTACTGCGTTACAAAAGTCTGCATTATTTGTTTGCTCGTTTAATTTTTTTAAGCATTCATCATAACCAACAGTTAGTTGCAAGCAAGTATTTGCAGCTTCTTCAGGATTTGATTTCGCTAATTGCAATGCCTTTTGGCTTAAATCTTCACTAGTTATTACTTTTTCTGGAGCACAATCTTGAGAACAACTTAAAGTAGATTCATTAGCATCGCACACACCATTACCACAAGCATCTTTTGTAGTTGTCTGAGTTTTTGGAGGAGTACTTACGGAAGTGTTTGCCGGATTATTCTCGGGCGTATTTACACACTTGTTATTTACACATTCATCTTTTGTGTAAGGATTATTGTCATTACAAGAGTAGGGACAAGAAATTTCTGGCACAGTGCTGTTCTTTTGAGATGATCCTTGTTTGACTTCAAAATTAAAAGAATCAGAAATTTCTTTGCTTTCAAAACTAAAAAAGAATTTCAAAGAATAACTTCCCGGAACTAAATTTTTTGTATCTAATGGAAAATTCATTTTTTTGAATTTTTTTAATCTAACATAGTTGAATTCTTCAAGTAATTTATTGTTTTTATCATCAAATAAAACATAGTCAAATTTGGCTTCTACTTCTTTTTCTTGGTTAGTTCCTAATGAAACTGAAAAAACAAAATTTTCTGCTTTTTGTATTGTGGTTTTTTCAGGTGATAATTCTAAAAATAACTCCAACTTTTGAGAAGGCCAAAAAAAATAAGCAGAAGATAAAATCAAAAGAGCAACAAGCATTACCAATACATATTTTATTGAAAAACTTCTTTTTTGTCTAGTTACTACTCTAATTGCTTGTTCAACATCTGATGGATTATACCCTCGTTGTATTAAATAAGATCTTAAAGTACTAATATCATATTGATCTTTGTACTTCTTCAAGTACTCAATTATGCTTGCATTCACCATCTTTTTAGTAATTAAAGGGAAAAGGTGTTTTTAAACCTTCTTAAAAATTTTTAAAACATAAACCTTTTTTGGTCTTGTGATTGATAAGCCAGCAAAAAAACTAAGAATTATTGATGTGCTTAGTTCTCAATATGTAAAAGAAGAGGGCTTGAACCCCAACTACTTGATTGTTAATGGAGAAAAGGTTTATTGTGTTAATATTGTTGGAGTTATTGTAGGGATAAGAATTGAAGAAAACGAAGCAGACATAGATGATGGAACTGGCTTGATTTTAGTAAAAAATTTTGGAGAAAGATTAGTTTTCAATAATTTAAAAGTAGGAGATTTAGTTCTCATAATTGCAAAGCCTAGAGAGTGTGGTGGTAAATACTTAATGCCTGAAGTTGTTAAGAAAACCAGCGAAGAGTGGCTAAAATTAAGAAAAGAAGAATTAAAAGACAATCCTTCTGTTGAATCTAAAGATGAGATTAAATTTGATAAAAATAAAAGACTATTAAATAGAATTAAAGAATTAGATGATGGTGCTGGTGCTCCAGTTGACTTATTAATAAGTGAAGATCCGGAGAATGAGAAAAGAATCAGAGAATTACTTGTTGAAGGAGAAATTTTTCAGTTAAGCCCTGACAGAATTAAGGTGCTAGAATAGTTTGGTGATAACTCTGAAATATAACTGGAGTAATATAAACTTCTATAACCCCAGATATTAAAACAACTATAACCGCCAATATAACTAAACTTGTAAAATCAAACATAATTTTCTCAAATTTCTTCGTTCCAAAATCTTTTCTTATAATTGCAGCAGATAATATTCCTCCAGCCAAACCCGCTATAAAGTAAGATAGAACTTCAGGAATTCCGTGAAGTGAATATCTTAGTACTGATAAAGAAACAACTTTGAAATAAGCAGATAATGGAGAAACACCCATTATATTAAGCAAGTAAGATACATATGTTCGTATAAAGTTTCCAAATGCAGCTGAAATTACTGAAGCATTCCAAACAAGAACAAATATTGAACCACTACCATACAGCAAAGAGAAAAACAAAGAAAAAATCATTACTTTGATATTATTGAGCACGATTTGGCCAAACAATTGTTGTTGAAATGCAGTACCTAAAAATTGACCACTTACTTGATTATTAATGCTGTTAATTGTATCCATTTGTATGCTGAATGCTTTTTCAACGAGATTTGATGGAAGTACAACATACCAAACAGTTAGAGCAGTAGTCATTCCAATAAATAGCATTGTAAAAAAAATAAACGCTCTGCTGTGCTCTCTTAATATTCTCCATTCGCCAGTAATCTTCAAATCTTTTTGTTCTTCGTAAATCATTGTGTGATAGAATAAAGGAACACAAGCTAATGCAGTTAAGAATACTGTTACTAAACCCGCCTGATTTTCAAAAACCCACAATCCTAAGAATAATGCTAAACTAGCATATATGGCTCCTAGAAAAAAAATATTAAAGGGATGTTTCTCTGCCTGGAAAGGGTTCATTAAGGATTCAAGCACCATCTTTTTAAGCTATTATAGTAATCGGTCATTTAAAAATGTTTGTTTTCTATTTTTGTATTTTGCAGCCGCAAAATACAAAAATTTGGATTAAATTTATAAATAATTGAGAAACTACCATCTTTATGGATTATGAAGCGTTGCTCAAAAGAGCTCAAGAAAGAATGCCGGAGTCAGTTCATGAAATTGAACGTTTTGAAATACCGAAAACAAGAGGACATTTTGAAGGTAACAAAACAATAATTAGTAATTTTCAACAAATTTCTCAAATTTTAAGAAGACCTATTGATCACATACTTAAGTTTTTGCTCAAACAATTAGCAACCCCTGGAGATATTCAAAAATCCGGTCTGTTGGTTTTGGGTGCAAAAATATCTGCTTCTAGAATAAACCAGAAAATTAGAGAATACGCAATTACTTTCGTTTTGTGTCCACAATGTGGAAAACCAGATACTGAAATAAAAAAAGAAGATGGTATTAATGTACTAAAATGTACTGCGTGTGGAGCTAAACAATCTATTAAAGCTTAAAAAATGTTAGTTAAAATACACAAACTGAATAACAGAACATTAGTAGCTGTATGTGACGAAGACTTACTTGGCAGAGCATTTGAAGAAAAAAATGCGTTCTTAGACATTAAAAGAAGTTTTTATGAAGGAGAAAAAAGAAGTGAAGTTGAAATAGGAGACTTAATGCGAAATGCAGATATGATAAATGTAGTTGGAAATAAAAGCATCAAGTTGGCACTTGAAGAAGAATTAATAACTAAAGAAGAAATCAAAGAAGTTCAAGGAATACCTCATGTGCAAATAATATTAGAACACAACTAGTTCATAGTTTGGAGTTTACGGGAAGGTCTTTGAAATAACTTATTTATACTTTACAAGAAAACTATTCCTAATTTGATTTTATCCAAACCAAGCCCCTAGTCCGGTTTGTTTTTCTTTGTCTTTCCCAAAGACGTCTTCTATTCTTTGTTGTAATAATTCCACTGTTTGCACTAAGTATGGTGATAATTCGTATTTTTTGGCTAAGGATATTGTTGGTTCTAAATATTTTGTTATACTTCCTTCTGATACTGTGAATATTATTTTTCCATTACATTCTAAACATCTGCCTATTAATGGTGGTCTTCTGAATTTGGCGTTGCAATCAACACATCGGAATGTTTGGTTAGAAAATTTTCTTAAATTGCCTTTCAAATCTTTTAAGAAGTGTTTTTCTATTACTAATCTCGCCACATTGCTCGTGTTGACTGCTCTTATTTTTTCAGCTAAGTCCATTTGACCTCTAAGTTTTTCTTCCATTGTTGGTAGTGTTTTGTATGCTGAACAAAGAACCGAATGATTTAAATTAGTTAGATCGTGAGTGAATCCCATATTTTCGTATTGGTCTGGCGTGTTTAATTTGTGTTTTAGCATTGGAATTTTGACTTCCCAAGGCATTGCGAATTGTTGTGCTTTTTCGTATAATTCCAATGGGTACTTCCAAGCAATATCTAAATCAAAAACCATATCATCAACTTCTCCAGGAATAATTACTGACCTTAATACTAATGGAGCATCCATTGTTGCACCTCTAGTGTTTGGTAAGAATTTTTTTGAAAAGTTGAGGAATGCATCCATCAATAATAAAACACAAGCTTCATCTCCATCGCAGTCTCTACGCGTTGCTGCATGTAATAATGGATGAGCAAAAAATCCTTGGGTTTTTGAAAATCCTATTATTCTTCCAACAGTTCCTACTGAAGTGTGTGGAGCTAAGCAAACAACTAACTGACCTATTAAGTCCTCTTCATTTTTAATATTATAAAAAGGCCTTTCTCCATAAAGAGATTCTAAAAGGTTATCAATAAAATTTGCTACTTTTAGTAATATTTTATCTGCACCTTGTTCAATTGCTTGTTCGCAAGCTGGCAAGATTACATCTTGTGGTAATAATTCTGCGATTTGATCTGGTCTTAATAGTGGCTTTCCATGAATGTCATTTTCGTATCCTAATGATCTTAATTTTGATATTGGTGTATTCATTTCTTCTGGTTTGAAGTGTGTTATTGGTAGTTGTGTCATATCATATCTTGTAGTTCCATCTTTGTTAACATAAATATCGTGCTTGGCTCTTAATATTCCTTTGGCAATACTTTCCGGTATGTGATCATTGTTTGTTGTTCCTCTAACTCCTTTTATTAAGTCGGGATAAGTTGTCATTTTTATTTTTTTAAGAGTTAAATTAAACAATTCATTAATATTGATCTTTTTTCTAACAGCCAATTTATGACTTTCTTGTTGGCATTTTTCCTTTGTTGTGTTACCACAAATTTTGCAATTATAATATCTTATTGTGGGTTTGTCACAATATTCACAGACCTGATTTATTACTATTTGATTGCAAGTAGAACAAAAAAATTGAGCAAATTGAGATGTTACTCTTTCTTTTTCTAAACAACTTTGTATGCTTCTGAATTTTCCTCCTTCTTCACCTACAGGAAATAGCATGTGTGGACTACCAGTTAATTTTCTCATTTTTGCTTTTTCTGGTCGACCCATTCTTGCGCCTATATAAATTCCTGATTTATCTCTAACTGTTATGTCTGAAATGGTCTTAATAAAATCTAGAATTTTACTTTTATCATAAATTATTTGTTTGTTAAAAAATAATCTTTTTATTACGGCCGCTTCTTCTTTTTTGATAACAATAAAGTCTTTTTGTATTATTGTGTGTGGTAATCCTATTATTTCCAGTAGTATCTTTTCATTGGTTAATGGAAGAACTATCTTTTCTTCTTCTATAAAATTAGATTTTTTTATGAATTCTAGAAATCCTTCAAATTGTTCTTTGCTCAATAAATTCCAGTGGTATGTGTATTCTGGATGTAATGGAACATTCAACTTTTCGGATAATGTTATTGCTTCTTGAACATTTGGTTTGTCAATTAATGGTTGTTCTATAAACGTTTTTAATTTTTCTTCATTTATTCTAGTTAACTCGCTAGTTTTCTTAAGATCAATTGATTGAAATGATTCTTTTATTTTTTGTTCTAGTTCTTGAGCCCACCATTCTTCGCAATAACCTGCCGGAACTAAACTGTGTGCTCGGTTAAAAAAATCTCCATAACTGATTAATATATCTCCTAAGAAAAGGATTTCTTTTATGTTTGGTTGGTGTTCTTTTGCTTGTTTTAAAGTGCTCACTTTTAAGACATCACCATTAATTAATTTCACTGTTGGTCCTTCTATTAAGTCGCATGATGTTATTGATGCTGCTTTTCCTGGTCTTTCTACTTTTAATTGTGTTCCTACTGCAATATAACTGTTAAGAAAATATTTTGTTGCTGGATGTATGCTTTGACCAGAATAACCAG
The DNA here is from genome assembly GCA_016215315.1 of Candidatus Woesearchaeota archaeon. Classification (GTDB taxonomy): domain Archaea; phylum Nanobdellota; class Nanobdellia; order Woesearchaeales; family ARS49; genus JACRKG01. Next base: position 6,653 of record JACRKG010000018.1, read on the forward strand.
AAACTCTCGCCCTACCATATCTTAGTCTGAACCCTCCTGCAGTTAGAGGGTCTCCTAAAACTGGACGTCCCGCCACTAAGTCTTTGATGTAAGTATAGTCTGGCGTTATTTTTTCTTCTGTTTTTTTTTCTGCTTCTTTTGATTTAGATTTTTTTTGTATTTGTAAAAATTTTTCTAAAAAATTCCATTGATCCATATCAAAATCTTTACCCCAATTATTTATTTGTTTCCATAACTTTGGTGCTTTAAGAGGTATGCAAGAAGATAATATTAGGCAAAAACCACTTCTTATCAGGTTCGTTGGGACTCTAGGTAAATCTTTATAGTTTGATACTTCAAATTTTTCTGAAGGATCTCCGCCTATTTCAACAGGAATATTTTTCATCAAAAAATCTATTTCTTCTTCACTCGGATAGTATTGCAAGTTGGTTACTCTTTCATGATAGTCTTGTAATTCTGTCATGGTTCTTTTTATTTCTTTTTCATCGGCATCATAAACATCATAACCTAATTTTCTTCTAACATAGTCTGCCACTAATACACAAACGGATGCTCCTGTTCCTCCTGCATTTCTTATTGGACCGGCAAAATTAAGACAAAAATATTCTCCTCGGTTATCTCTTCTTTTTTTGAAATCTAAACCGATAAAACCGTCAAGTGGAGAACTTACAACTCCGAGTGTTACATATGCAAATCCCATTCTTATTCCTGTTTCTATGGCTTCTTTTTTTGTTTCAAAAGTACAGAATTTTTCTTGAGCAACTTCCAATGCTATTGTTAAACAAACTCTCCAATCAAGCAAGCCATATTGTTTTTCTAAATCTAAAATCCTATTTTCCATCCCTTTGTTCTTTATTTGAGGCACAATAACACTAATTAATCCTACAACTAATTCTGCCATATTACTGGCAAGTTCAACTTCAACGATTTTTTCAGGATCGTGGCCTTTAATTCTTGCTCTGCTAGCTAGTTCGTGCATTTCATTTATGCCTTTTTTCAAACTTTCAAAATAATTTTTTATTCTAGGTGAGGCTTGCATTTTCAAAGTTCATCATGGTTATAGATTTATTTTTCAAATTTATTATTGGGACTTTACATGGATCTGGTTCATGACCTACTTTTTCTTGAAAATCTGTTTTTGCTTGAAAACAACTTCCAGTTATTATACTGACTCCTCTATAATTATTTATTTTTGATTTGTGTATGTGTCCACTAATGAAAAAATCAGGAACTTTACTTATGACTAATGCGTCTTTATTTGGATCTGGAATATAAAGTGTTGAATTATGAACTGGGGCCAAATGTCTCTTTTGTAATAAATATCTCATAACTAAATCAGTTCTGTCTGATGGTCCTAATCCTGAATTACGTATACTTGTAACATTGTTTGCATAAAAGTCATAGCTGTATCCATGATAAAGTAAAAATAAAAATCCAGGAAAATAGTCTGAAGAATGAATGTTTATGTATGATGGATTTGAAACTATTGTTGCATTGCCTAAATTTTTTAGGATTTCATAAAATCTTCCTTGAAATACTGGTTGTGGCTCTGATAAGCGAACTGCATCGTGATTTCCTGCGCAAATTATTATTTTTTTATCTTTTGGGATTTGATTTAATAATTCAAACACACATTCATATTGTTTGTATATGTCTTTTATACTGAGCTCCTTTTCTTGACCTGGATAAATTCCAACACCATCAACTAAGTCTCCAACAACAAAAACATAGCCTGTTTTTTTTGCTATTTCTTTCTGTGATTCGGTCCCTATTTCTCCGTTGATCCATTTTAAAAAATTTTTGAATTCTTCTTCAAGAAAATAAACAGAACCAGTATGTATGTCTGATATTATTACTGCATAAACATCATCTGGACATTTTTTTATTTCTTGAACTAGAGGAATGTCTGGTACTAAAATGGCGTTAGCAAACACAACATCCTTTCCTACACTTCCCTGTATCCCAATAACTTCATCTTCAACTAAATCTTGTGCAAGACTAAAACAAGAATTATTTTTTGAAATAACTACTTTAATTCTTCCAGTCCTATCTTCAACAGTCAAAATCAAATTATCGTTTTTTGTTTTGGATTTTTCAAAAATCATACCAATTATGGAGCATGCTTCTCTTTCTGCCTTTTCAGAAATTCTTGAAATAGAAACTAAATTTTGCAATTCTTGTCTTGTTTTTAATATACTTTCAATACTTTTAAATCTTGTAGTAAAATATGAAACAAAGTCTTGTGTCTTATGTTTTTTTGAGAAAGAATTATAACTTTCTGTGACCTCCACAACATATTCTGTTTTTGTGTTTTGTGTTTCTTGTGATGTTTGGATTATTTCTTTATCTATTTGTAAAAGAAGTTCCCTGCTAATTAAGATCTTTTTATCTATATAGCTTTGGATTATTTTTTTCCTTTTATTTAATAATTCAGTATCCATCTTCTAAAAATAAACTAGTTTCTAATTGTTTTTTTAATTCATTTGTTAGGTGTTTATGGTGAAAAAATATTTCTCTAGTTCTTCCATATCTTCCTTTTGATATTATTTTTGCTTGAATAAATCCCAATGTATCAAATTCTGCCAGAATATCAGATATTCTTCTTTGTGTTAATGGTCTTAATTGTGTTTTTACACATATTTTTTGATATAATTCATATATTTCTCCTGTATAGAGACCTTTATTGTTATTTTCTGCTAAACAAATTATGGAGTAAATTAAAGAATTATATTGTTTAGGTTGTATTTTTATTGATTCAAAGATTCTATCTTTTTCAATTTTTCCTTCTGCATCATCTAAATTTTTTATTAATATTTTATCTTGTCCTTTTCTTTCAGCTATTTCAGCCGATACTCTCATTAATTCTATTGCTCTTCTTGCATCTCCATGGTCTCTGGCTGCATATGCTGCACATTTTTCAATGAAACCTTCTTCAACACTTCCTTCAACAAAAGCTTTATCTGCTCTATCTTTTAGTATTGTTTGTAACTGTATTGCATTGTATGGTGAAAAAACAACTTCTTCTTCAGATAAAGAACTTTTAATTCTCGGATCTAAATTATCTATAAAAGACACGTTGTTTGATATTCCTATAACACTTAATTGTGCTTTTTTAAGTTCTGTGTTTATTCTTATTAAATTATATAATATATCATCACCAATTTTTTCAACTAATTGATCAATTTCATCTAAAACTATGACAAATTGCTTGGGTTCTTTATCTATTGTTTCATAAAAAAGATGATAAATTTCATCGGTTGGTAAACCGGTTGTTGGTATTGCTTTACCTAATAAGCGAGCTAAATTTGCTATTAATCTATATTCTGTGTCAGAAATTTTTTTAAGTTTACAATTAACATAAAGAAAAGTTAAAGGAATGTTATATTTTTGAGCTACTTGCTCTAAATTTTTTACTATGTGTTTAACACTAACTGTTTTTCCCGTTCCTGGTTTTCCATAAATAAAAACATTTGATGGTTTTTCATTTTTGCTTAAAGGAGCTAAAATTTTTGCTATTTGTTGTATTTGTTCTTCTCTATGAAGAATTTTTTCTGGTTCATGATTTATTTGTAAAAATTTTCTATTTGTAAAAATTTTTCTATTATTTCTATATTCTTCAAAAAAAGTAAGTAATTTATCACCCATTTTAACCCCTCTTTGATTTTCTTAATGTTTTCTTAATAATATTAATTTTTTATCTTTTTTTTAATTTACTTTTTCCATAAGAAATGATGGTTTTATATACATTATTGTTGTTTAAAACAAGCATTTCAGAAGCTATAACCCTCCCCTTGATTTCTTATGGAAGTCTATATATAATAATAACCAATAAATAATTATTTTATATATATAATATATATAATAGATATAATATTTTATAAATTTTTATAAAATTTTCAAAAATAAATTTTTAATTATTTTTAAAATTATTTTTTTAAATTTTGTCTTTTTTTTAATTTAATAATATTTTATTATTTTTTTAATTAAAAATAAATTTATTATTTTCCATAAGAAATCAAGGGGTATCATATAAAAATTAAATTTAAATAAAGAAGCGGAAATCTCAACAGTTTACTGTTGAGATGGATAGCGTTTTTATACTTGTTCTGTTTGGATTTTTTTTAGGGTAGTAAAATGATGTGCCTCACGAAAAAGAGGTGAGGTCACATGTTGTATGAGAAC
>JACRKG010000019.1 GCA_016215315.1 Candidatus Woesearchaeota archaeon
CATAAATTGGGAAAATTTATGCGCAGTTTCGTCCGCAGAACACTCTGCGGCGAAGCCGCTTCAAAAAAATTTCGAAAGAAAACGACCTAAAGGTCGGGGTATTCAACCCCCAGAAATTTTGCTTCGCAAAATTTCAATAAAGAATTAAACAGTGTATCCACTTCAAGAAAAATTATTACCGACATGTTAAGAGACACAATGCAAATGCAAGAAGAAATAACACAAACAACAAAAAGCACACTAGATAAACAAGGAAGAATTACAAGACAAGTATCAAGAGTTGAATTAAAACCTAAAGAGCCAATATTAATTTCAAAAATAAAGAATTTTTTTGGAAAACTTTTTCCAATATTTACAATACCCGATATTAATGTAAGCCAAAGCGAGGGAAATGAAGCTGAAGGTCCTCACTGTTATAGTCCTGCAGTTACTTCGGGGAGCGAATTTTGTTCAAACCATCAGGCATGCGCACAAGACGTTTGCGGTCCGGTAGCAAACTGTGTTGATAATGATACTTCAATTACAATAACTTTAGAAAATGGAAATACAGAAACATTCAACCATGCTCAATCAGGAGCGCGTTATTTTTGTAGAGAAGACGCAAACGGACAAAAAAGTATACAATACTCACTACCATGCAGTTCACCATACCACCAATATGACGGAATGATCAATTACCAATGTTCACCACAAATAGGAAGTTATTGCGCAAGAGGTAGCTGCGGAGATATAGCTCGTTGTGAACAGAATGGCAATACCGCAACCATAACTCTTACAAATGGAAACTCTCAGTCTTATCGCAATTATTACTGTGTTGGCAATGAACTTTCTAGAATTTCACAATGTTTGAATCCTTTTGAACAACAAGGATCATATTGTGGCACAAATAAATTTTGCGCCGATAGAGTTTGCGGAAATATTACAACATGTGAACAAGTTGATTCAAATACAGTTCGTTTAACTCTTGAAACAGGGCAGCAAGAAACATATCAGGGCTCATATGCTTGTGTGCGCAGTGATGGTCAGTCTTTAGTTAAAAGACGTTCTGACTGTACAAGCCCATTCGGTCAAGAAGCAGGCCTTTGTGGACAACGGTTTAGAAATAACTCATACCAAAATCAATTTTGTGCAGGAGCTGTTTGTGATTTCTTGACATCTTGCGTACAAACTGATGCTGATTCAGTTACTATTACAACTGCAAGCGGCTTTAGTCAATCATATAATGGATACGTTTGTGATGAAGCAAGAGGAATTATATCATTAGCGGATTCACAATTTTCATGCTCTAGTTTAGGAATGGAACAGGAAAGAAACAGTGATGGTGCTTTTATCGATTCAACACTATGTCCTAGAGGTCAAGCTTGTGTAGGAACTCATTGTGGAGATATTGCAAATTGTGTTGACAATGATAATTCTATCACGATCACACTCGCAAATGGAAATACACAAACAATCAATCATCCCGAAACTGGAGCAAGATATTTCTGCAGAGAAGACGCAAACGGACAAAAAAGTATACAATACTCACTGCCATGCAGTTCACCATACCACCAATATGACGGAATGATCAATTACCAATGTTCACCACAAATAGGAAGTTATTGCGCAAGAGGTAATTGCGGGACTATTGCAAGCTGTGTTGATGGAAACAATAATGCAACTATAACTTTAACAACCGGAGAAAGTCAAACATATAGAGGATACAGATGTAGTTCTGATGAGAATGGTAATCTTGGCGTAGTTAGAAGGTAGCAGAACCAAAATAAATCAAGCAATCACGTAAACATTTAAATAAAACAAATACCTCCATATTAATATGAACAAAATAGCAGTATTTTTTGCATCTATGTTGTTGCTCATAACTCTAGTAAGTGCAGATTTTAAAGTTGAAATAAAACATAATGAGTTTGGAAAAAGAATTGATTGCACTCTTGGTGAAACTACTTGTTTTGATTACTTTTTTCAAAAATGCATGAGAGATAGTATTGGCAACATAATGTTGAACACAATCGATACTTGTCGACCAAATGAAGCTTGCGACAATACAAAGGGATGTTTGGCAGTTAAGCAAGAAGTATTTAGACCACCCGTTGAAGAACATAAAGAATTACCTCCTTGGATGGAATGTGAAAAACAAGAAAGCAAGTGTTCTGATGATTTAACTCAAATTTTGTCATGCAGAAATAATAAGTGGGAAGTGAGACAAGTTTGTTCAAGTGACGCTATTTGCCTTGACAGATACGGTTGCATACTAAAAGAAGAATTCAAAAAAGAGTCTAGTCCTGAAAATTATGCAAAAATGATAAGCTCGCAAAACAAACAACAAGAAAAAGAAGAACTGAAAGAAGAAGCAATAAAAGACTTGACTGTTGAGCCAGTACAAAACCAAATAACTGGCGGAGTTGTAAAAAACACCATCCGGAATGAAGATTCGCTTGAAAATTTACTTAAAGAATTAAAAAAGCTTTTGTTAGCTATTCTTTCTTAATCACAACTATTTTTCTAGTTAAAGAATGGTGCATGTAAATAGAAAATTCTTGACTTATTTTTAGTTTTGCCTTTTTTATTAATTCTCTATAAGGACTATAGTTTGGGAAAACAATCACTGCTGTTCCAGTAAGTATTTTTTTTAAGTTTTTCAAGAATGCTAAATACAATTCTGGCCTGTTTATTTTTCCCGTGGCTCTTCCGTAAGGCAAGTCTGTTGCCAAATATTTTATTTTGTGTTTTATTTTTGTTGCGTCTTTTTGTTCCAAAAAGAAATTTTTAACGCCAAAATGTTTCAGATTAATTTCAGCTTTTTTAAGTAACCCTTTGTTGATATCATAACCGATGACTTTGAAACCCGTAAGACTGCCTTCCATTAAGAGGCCGCCCTCGATTAAGAAGCCTCCCGCACCGCACATTACATCATAAAAAGTTCCTTTCTGGATACCAGTGAGGTTAATCAAACACCTTGATAATTTAGGTTTCATTCCGGTGGGATGATGTGCAGGCCACAACTTTGGATTTCGCTTATCAAACTCATGCCAAATATTGTACAATAATTTTCCAACAACAATTTTTTTTCCTAGGAAAAAAAATTCAAAACTAGTTACAGGATTTTTCAAGTCAACTTTTGGATTTTTTATTTTATCATAAATAAAGCCGGCAAGATCTCTTTCGTGATAGTTTAAAGAATGATGCAAAGTTAGCTTGAAATTTGTCTTGTATTCTTTTTGCCAATTAAATGATTTAAGTTTTTCAATTAGTTTATTTTGTGTTATTGTGAACAAAAATTTGTAAACACCACTAGTCATTGCTAATCGATCTAATTTTTTTTCATTGTTTAGAATTAACAAATTATCAACCGATTGGTACTTTTTTGCTTTTGTTAAAGCTAACACTTCTGCTTTTGATAATTCCAAGTTTTCTTTGCTTAAGACAAAAAATTGTTGCATGAAAAAAGCAAAGCTTTTTTCTATTTAAAATGTTTGTTTAGAAAAGGTTATAAAAAGGATTATTTTACTTCAAGTTCATGAAAATAGCAGTTTTACTCACAGACGACTTTCAAGATGATGAATATGTTAAGCCTGTTGAAGCTTTCAAGAAAGCAGGCCATGAAATTATCAACTTAGAACTTAAACGGGGCAGAGTTGTTAAGGGAAAGAAAGGAGTTGTTTCTGTTACAATTGACGAAAGCATTACAAGAGTTTATGTTGAAGATTTTGATGCATTACTTATTCCAGGAGGGTATTCGCCTGACAAATTGAGAATTAATGATGATGTTGTTAAGTTTGTTAAGGATTTCTTTGAAAGCGGCAAACCTGTTTTTGTTATTTGCCATGGTCAGCAATTGTTAATAAATGCAGATGTGTTGAAAGGTAAAAAGATCACTGGTTACAGATCAATAATTCAAGATTTAAAGAACGCAGGTGCAGAATTTATTGATGCAGAAGTAGTTGTTGATAATAATTTAGTTTCTAGCAGACAGCCTAAAGATTTGCCTGCATTTATTAAGGCTTGTTTGAATAAGTTAAAGTCTATTTGAGAACCAATTCTATAACCGCTTCCGTGTGTGGCGTTTGTGGGAATAAATCGAATAATGCTGCGCTTTTTATTTGGTAATCACTAAACTTAACAAGATCTTTACCTAATTGTTCAATGTTGCATGAAATGTAAATCATTACTTTTGGTTTTAATTCTCTCAATCTATCTATTGTTTTTGGATTCATTCCACTTCTTGGAGGATCAGTTATTACAAATAATGGAGTTGATAAGGTTACTTTTTTTAGTTGTTTGTCATTAAGAACCATTGCTTTTGTGTTAGTTATTTTGTTATTTGTTATATTTATTTGTGCATACTTTATAGCGTCTTCTTCACCTTCTATTATTGTTACTGTTTTGAATAATTCTGCATTTATTATTCCAAAAGTACCAACACCACCGTACAAATCAAGTAAATGAGTATAAGTTCTATCGTGAGCTTTTAGTAAATCATTCACGTATTGCTGCATTTTTTCAATCATATTCGGATTGTTTTGAAAGAATCCTTGTATTGGAAAACAAAACTCTTTTCCAACTATTGTTGTTTTCAAGAAATCATTGCCTTTTACTACAAAATATTCTTTTGAAACACTATTGTCTGTTTTTGAAGGAACGTACGTTACAACTATATTTTTTGCAGTGCTTATTTCAGCAAATTCTTTAATTTTATCAATTGCATCTTTTAACTTAGTTGAGTCTTCATTAAGTACAAAAGAAATTGAAGAATCATTTGGAGGAGTTCTTATTACTGCATACCTGAATGTTCCTGATTTTTTTCTAATATCAAAATAATCGGTTTCTTTGAAGAAATTTCTGACTTCAGTTAACAAAATATTAAATGTATCGTTTGAAATTACACATTTGTTAATATCAACTATTTCTTTCCAATTCCTTCTTTTTCTTAAGCCTAAAGCATTAAAACCAAAAACAAAATCCATACGATTCCTGTAATGGTAAGAATCACCTGAAAAAACTTTAATATCTGAATAATTTATTGCTTTCGCTAAATTAGTCTTTTTATTCTCAACTTGCTCTTGATAATCCACGTGCTGAAAAGAACAGCCACCACAATTATTGAAATAAGGACATAAAGGCGTTGCCATAGAATAAAGGAATTGGGAGGGAGTATAAAAAGTATGCTTGTTTTTAGTCGTTGCTTTGTGGATTCTTATTGTTTTAAATTCTTTTATGTCCATAAAACAAGTAATAGATACAATAGACAGACATCGTAATTGCCACTAAAAGGAAAGGTAGTTTCAGGGTATAAATATCTGCCAGGTAACCCGTAATTGGCTCTACAAAAAGAAAAATAAGCGCTATAAAAAAGGAGAACATAGATTCAATTGTGGCTCGTTGATGACTTTTTATATGTTCGTGCATATAACTGCTTTTAGAAATTCCAAAAAAGCCATGTGGAATTGCAATTAGAATAAAACAAATTGCCCCAATGAGGTAACTTTTTGTTAGCACCATCACATAAAATAACAGAGTGATAGTAATTATTTGAAAACCGAACAAACCACGATAAGAAAATCGTCTTCGTAATGAGGGAGTAAAGTTGGCTGCAACAGTTGCTAGTAATGACTTGAATGTATACGCTATGCCAAATAAAACAATTGGCAGCGCCAGCTGTTTTAGATAAATCTGCCCATAACCATATGAAAGATCCGAACCAAGGCTGAATAAAATCGTAAAAAGTAAAATTGACTTCAAATAGGGATTTTCAAAAATAAATTGTGCCGATTGCTTAAAATGAGAAAATACGCTGACTTCTTCTGATGGTTTGTGATATTTTGGTTCTATCAAAGTCAACGTAACCAAGAATGAAAGAACTAAAAAGATTAAGGAAAGCTGAAACGGAAGCAGAGGAGAAAAGTTGTATAAAAATCCCGAAGAGATAAAAGATATGATTAAAGGTATTTGTTGATATATTTCTTGCCTTGCCCAAAGTTTATCAAATTGTTCTTCTTTTTTTAGCACTTTTAAAGTATCATAAAAAAATGCAATATCTGTACCTGATAAAAAGGCAAACGACGCAGCAGACCAAATACTTACTAAGATAAAATGCCAGTACTCCGTTGCATAAAGAATAGTTGCTAATTGTAAAATCGCAAAGATTGAAGAGATTATCATTACTTTTTTTCTTCCCCACTTATCTGCGAGAATACTTGATGGAACCTCTAGAAACATTTTTACAATAGTCCACACAATTCCAAGAATGGCAATTTTGAAAATGGTTAAGTCTTGAGCAAGATAAAAAAGCCGTATGATTGGCGTATAGAAACTGAAATAAGCAAGTGATGTTGCCAAGTAATATTTCCATATGTTTGATTTAATTTGCTGGTTACTGCTCATATAACAATCCAGAATGTGCGATTTTATTAATATATCGGAGATTCAAAGAAAAATATTATAAATTAAAGAAGTTATTGTGTGAGTATGACCAAATTCACGAAAAAAGAGCTCAGTAAAATATGTAAAGATGAAATTTTTCAGAAAAAAATCAAAAATAACAGTTATTGGATAAAACCGCTCTACGAATATAAAACCTACCCGTTAGGAAATCATATTCATCATAAAAAATATTATCGAGTTCTCAAAGAAATGTTCAAAAAACACATTCCTCGTTTTACTGCCAAAAATTTTTGCATCAACAACAAAAAGCCACTCCTAATAATACAAGAACATATTGACGGGAGAAAACTGAGATTACGTGAAATACAGAAACTCCTTAAGTTATCTATAAATAAACAGTTTAAAGCGGGATTGAAATTACTACTAGAGAAGAATTGGGTTCTGGACTTTTATGCATATTACGGAAACTTTATAGAGTCAAAAAATCACAAAATCATGTATGTTGATATTAGAATGCCAATATTCGTGGATAAAAAAGAAGAAAGATACAAGATAAGCAAAAGAAGAACATTGAAACTTCTGGATTTGTAAAAAAAAGTTCGATATTAACAGCATTACAGAAAAGATTTATATAATTTAGTTCATCCTAAAATTCTATGCAAATTCATGTTGATTGTAATCCCTCGCCTAAAGATCATTTTTTCATATCTGCTCATTTGAGTGATAAAGTAGCGATTTCTTTCGACAACACAATTAAAGGCAATAGATTGATAAAACAAGTTTATGTTGGATATAAACCATTTCCAAAAAAGGCAAAGTTTAATTCCGAATGGAATACTATTGTGTTGGAAAATGAGAAATTTGTGAGAGAGTATCGGGTTCAATGGATTGACCAAGATAAACTAGATTGGCTTAACGGAGAGATATGGGAAACAGTTTGGGAAAAGCCAATTTCTCCAGAATTAACAAAAAAATTATTATATTTTTCTCAGTTAATTTCTGATAATTATAAAAATTTGCACAAGTTTTCTAAAGAAATTAAAGAATTTGAAAAATTAGTGTCCAAAGAAATCTTGTGATTTTTGTTCACGACATATTTATAAGTAAATAAACATCAGTTAAATGTGTGGGAACTAGGAATATTTTAAATGAGATTCGTCAAGAAATAAAAGAATTAGCTCAAAATCCCAGTAATATCAAAGATTATTCTCGTTTTCACAAAGATAATGAAAAACACATAAGTTTAGCAACTCCAATCGTAAGGAAACTTTCCGCTAAAAAATTCAAAGAAATTAAACATTCAGACAAAAAGCAAATTTTTGAACTTTGTAAAAATTTGCTTAAATATAAAGATAATTCCTATCGAGACATTGCATTTGATTGGGCTTTTCGTATTAAAAAACAATACACGAAAGAAGATTTTGCAATTTTTGAAAACTGGTTAGATACATATGTGAATACTTGGGGGAGTTGTGATGATCTTTGCACCCATGCCTTTGGATATTTTTTGTTTATTTTTCCAGAATTCATTCCTAAAATTCATGAATGGATAATATCTAATAACAAATGGAAGCGAAGAGCTTCTGCAGTTATTTTTATTTACTCTGCAAGACAAAATAAGCATTTAGAGGATATTCTTAAAATTGCAAAATCTCTGCTGTTGGATAAAGAAGATTTAGTTCAAAAAGCATACGGTTGGCTGCTCAAAGAAACAGCCAAACATAAGCAGAAAGAAGTTTTTCAATTTGTAATAAAAAATAGAAAATTAATGTCAAGAACTGCACTTCGTTACGCAATTGAAAAATGCCTGAACATTTAAGAAGAACAGCAATACAAAAATAGGCCATTTTCTCTCGCAATCTTAAAATAATTATTTCTTGATGCCAAAAGCAGTATTCTTTACCAAGGATCTTTTTTCCAGAAGTATTGAAAGTATTTCATGAAACTTTCTTTGATTTCTGCTGATTCTAGAACAAAGGCAAATGATTGCTGTCTCCATAATATTTGAGCCACTTTATTACCAAAAACAACTGCCACCACAGGCATTCTCAAGTCTTTAGGTAATTGTTGTACTTTCAGGTATGCTTTCTTTTGTTTTTCAAAATCATTCAGGTGAAGACCTTCAAGAATAGTTCCGTATTGTATTAAATCATACATCATGTGTTTTTTTTCAGCCCTCTTCTTCATCCATTTTTGGAACCATAATACTAAGCTTTCAGAGACTTCTTTGCGCTGATTAAAGTTATTTCCTCCAAGCCAATACGACTCTTTATGTTCTACTACCTCATTTAATAATGATTTTATGGCTTCATTACCTCGGTATACTTCTGCCCTAATTTCTGGCTTTGAAAGATTAAATAAATCTTTTACATGAGGAATTTGATTCTTTAACTCGCTCAAGACTTTTTCTTTATTTTCTATTTCATCAAGAATTTTATTAGGATGTGTGCATTGATAAGTATGTTTTCCCTTTTCTATTGTGTAACTTATTAATCCGTGCTCTATTAATTTGTTAAGTATATCATATATATTCCTTCTTTCGATACCTGTTTTCTCTTGAATTTTCTTTAAAGTAGCAATGCCTAATTCAAGAACAGCAGTATAAACTCTAACTTGACCATCACTTAAGCCTAATTCTTTGAGTTGTTCAAGCATTTATTAATATAGCAAAAACAGGTATTTAAGTTTTATGGTATTCTACAATACCACAAATATTAATATACTTCAAATGGTTACTACTAATTGAAGACAAAATGGAGGTGTCTAATATGACAATATACACACGTTATAACCTTGGCGATGAAGAATATGAAAAATTAAGACAATTCATCCCACAACCTGGTGATGTATTCGCGGCAGGAATGTTATTTGTAGGTGGCATAATGCTTGCAGGTATGTTATTGTACAGTTGTTTGAAACCTGAAGAAAAAAGTCAGGCACGACAAGCACCTGCAAACCAAACAATAGAATCGAGAATAACAGATTCAGATAATCAAAACAAAATGGAAACAACAAAAAATTAAATCAAAATATTTTCGGAGGTGTCTAAAATGATAAAAATCAATCAAATATCCAATTTATGGAATAAACTAATTGGAAAACCTACAACTCTGGATGAATATGTAGCGCAACTTAGAAAGAACAATGTTTCTGAAGTAAGAATTGAAACAGATTCTGATTTGTATTCAAGAGAAGTATGCGATGTTCACTTTGGCGTGATTTATTCAAGAAGAGTTTTTGCAAAAGCAGAAAGAGTAAAACCGTTCTTAATTTGCCAAGAAGATTATAGGGGAGGCGTGATTTACGATGGTGATTCAAATAAAAAGGGCCCAATTCACAGGGGCTTGGCAAGATCAGAATTTGATTCTGAAAGAAAAGCTATAGATTTTGCTTACAAACTATACCAAAGAGGCATAAAAACAACATCCATTAACAGTAGAGCTCCCGAAGTAGTAGTTTCAGATCTTGAAGATAATGCTAAGTTTTGTTACGACAGTAATAAACTTTCTTCAGATATGGTGGCAATATTAGAAAAACATAGTAAGCAAGTAGCAGAAATGTCTTGAGAAAAAATCAAAATAAAATCTCAGACACAAAAAAGGCGCATTACTTCAAAGACCAGATAACCCAAAATACTCCTTACCTTTCTCTGTTAGCACATAAGTAAATGCAAAGTATTGTCCCATGCCTTTGCCTAGTATTTTGTCTTCGTCTATATCTTGGCCGTTCTTGATTAGACCTTTGTCTAATCCGTATTGAATGCTTTCTCTTAAGAATTTGCTTCTTGCTGCGTGTCCATCCATAATTATGCTTTTTGCTTTCTTGTCAACAAATGCTCTTCTCAAAGAATCTTCAAGTTCCCCTTCGTTATAATCGTTTGCCATGTGAATGAATAATTTTAAAGAACATTATCGATTGTTGAACTCCAATCTTTAAATGATGCTTTTACTGAATCTTTGCATTCCGTGCAGTTTTTGATATGCTTTTTGTATTTTTCTTGTATGGCTTGCAAAATTCTATCCTTTTCAATTGGTGTGTAATAATGTGAGTCAGAAACGGCACAATACGTTATGTAATCCTCAGAAGAAATATGCCCTTCTAATACTCTTTGCTTACCTTCTTCTCTTAGTTTATTTAATAAATCGCTTGCTTCTTTCCATTTGTTTGCCATAGAATAATTGAAAAATAAGGAATATAAAACGTTTGTGGATCACAATAAATTCAACAACGCTCTTGTACTTATTATTTCAATGCCTTTCATTCCAGTAAAATCCAAATCATTTGTCCAAAGATATTCACATTTAATAGCCAAGTAACATGCAACATAAGGTATGTCTTTAATATCTCGTTTCATAATTTCTCTGGCATCTTCAATAAATTCATCATATTTTTCTTTTGACATCAAGGTTATTTTTTCAAAAAGAATGTCAACAACCATTTCAAAAACGTCTACAGATATGTCTGCTTTCTCGCAAATATGTTTTTTATATTTGTTAATTTCTTCCATAACAAACTCAGGAGAAAAAAGTTCAAACTTTCCACTAAGAATTACTTCTCGGGCACTACTATTTTTAATTAAAGCGGCAATAACTATATTTGTATCAATCAATATCTTCATTGAACAAGCCCGTGTCTTTTAGCAACAGCAAGTTTTATTTTCCTCCCAATATCCAAAGCATCTTCTTCAGTGAGTTTGCTTTTTGAAAGAAGTCTATCAATCAATTCTATTTTTCTTGCATGTTGCCACAAAGCTTGTCTTGCAACCTCGCTCCACTTAACTTCTTTATGTTTCCTCATTATTTTATGTAAATCACCCGAAACTGCCAAAGTCATATTCGTCATATTTTAATCACCTAAGTAGAATAAGTAAGTTTACTTATTTAAACTTTTCTGTTTATGCTCCAAATTAACAAAATTTGCAAATATACACTCAGAATAACACATTCCTAGTCCTCTCCCAGACTTTAGGAATTACCTTTTCTGCTAATGGTTTTAGGTTTAGAATATCTTCTTCGTTGTACTTAACTAATAAATCTAAGTATTTTTTGTCTTTTGTTTTCTTCCAGGCTTGCCATAATAATACTGCGTCTTCTCCTGAAACGTTTTCTACTTCTTCTGCTCTTTTTATTCCTGTTTCTCTTTCTATGTTTTTCAGTCCTCCAGTTAAATCTATTTTTTTGCAAACCCATCTTAAGTCAACATGTATTTGTGGGAAATCAAAATTAAAATAACGTCTTAGTACTGGTAAATCAAAACTTGACCCGTTAAATGTTACCAGCATTTTGTATTTGCTTAATTCTTTTTGCACTAAATCTTTATCTAAACTAACACCTCTAACAAATGTTTGCGTGTCATAACCATTTGACATTCCTAGAACTGTAACATCGCCATAATAACCACTAGTTTCTATGTCTAAAAAACAGCATTCATCTTTGTATTCTTTGTATAAACGCCAATGATCCGATTTTGGAATTGATACTGCTAATGATTTATGGTCATCGTTCAGTAAGTGTTTTCTTACTTCATTAATTTTTGCATCGTGTGCTTCTTTGATGTTTTCTTTTATTCCCTGAATTTTTGGCGCAGCCAAAAATTCTTGCCAGTCATTAATTCCTTGATTCCAAATTTTTTGTTCCCCCCTTTTGCTAACTCGGTCTAGAAAAATAAAGCTTTGTCGAAGCATAAGAAAATTAAAAAAAGAGGTGTTTTAAAGATTGTTGTGATATAGTTTACAGTTCGCGGTTTGTAGTTTACAGTTAACTTGCAAGCTCAAGAAGTATTTTGTCTTTTTAAGAATTTTTTTAGTTTTCCCCATCTGTCGCTTCTTGCGTATTTTTGGTATTCTTCTTGAGTCATTTCTGCCAGTGTTTTGTTTTGGCCTTCAACAATGAATGCTAGTCCTAATTGTGATTTTAAGTTTGGACTTTTTGGGTTTCCTCTTGCTTCTTCTATTAATTTTCCTTTGACGCTTGATGTGAATAGTACTGGTTTGTCTAGTGTTTGATCCATGTACGCAACAGTCATTGGCCAATGAGATTCTAAAGGTCCGTGTTGTTTTGCTAAGTTAAGAAAGTATTCTAGTCCTTTTGCTTTTAGTTCTCTGCCAACATGATGTCCCGGGTAACCGTTCAATTTTGTTATTTCAAAACCTGAATCATCCGTTATTACTGGTCTGCACAATACCGAATATGCAACTCTTGCTTTGTGTGATGCTATTTTTTCTACCGAGTCTTGTTCTTCTTTAATGTTCATTTCTATTTTTGAAATTCTCGCCACATCTCTTAATGATTCTGTTGCAGAAGTAAATTTTCCGTTATTTGTTGTTACAAAAGTTATTTCTTCTCCTTTGAATCTACAATCTAAATCCCAGTCTTTGACTTCAAAATATTTGTTTGATTGATACCAACTTTCTATACTTCCAGGATTCCACCAGCCTTTTATTTCTGGTTGTTGTATTAGTTCTGGTTTGTGGAATGGTATGTTTCCGGGGTTCCATTTTTTTCCTGGCTCGTTCATTCTTATTTCTAGCAATCCTTTGCCGTTAAACCAAATACCTAGTCTCATCAATACTCTTCTTATTGAAATGTCTTGAAAGTGATTGCTGTTGTTTACTTGGAAGAAATAGAACAATCCCGCATCTACATTAGATGGATCATTATCATAAACGTTTTCGCAATTATTTCTAATCCAATCTAATTCATCTCTGTGTTGTTTAAAGTATTCAAAGTAAGCATCTTCATAAAATTGTAATGCTTCGTGGAGTTCTAAAGATTTGTTATTAACATGATGGACTAGACGCCAATTGTTTTCTCCGTACAGCTTGTTATAATTAGTGATTATTTCTTCTTTTCTACTGCCAAAATAGCCCGGTCTTCCAACAGAAACAAAATTAGTCATGGAAGAAATTGTGGTTGGATGATTTAAAATAGTTATTAATCTTTGATTTTTAATTCTTTAAGCATATATTTCTCAAACATTTTATGTGTATAAATACACATAAAATTAAAGGTTTCTTTTTTATGCAGAGCTAATCTTCAAAAGAAGCCTTTTTAAACCAATATCAATTTTCTCACTTTGTGGGCCTTTAGCTCAGTCCGGTAGTAGCAATCGGCTCTTAACCGATTGGTCGAGGGTTCAAATCCCTCAGGGCCCGTTTTAGCGGGTAAGCACAGCAGTGCGCATCCCGCTTGTTTTTTACAAAGTTTTTTATATGTGCCAGTTAATTAAGTACGTTCATGACAAAGATGATTTTAACTTCAACAGGACTTGCAAGCCAAAACATAATAAACCAATTCTTGAAGTTGATAAATAAACCTGCTTCCAAAATAAAGATTGTTTTTGTGCCAACTGCTTCAAGAACTGAAGAAGAACTAAAGTATGTTGAAGAGTCTAAAAGAGAATTGTTAGATTTTGAAATTGAAGAAAAAAATATCAAAACATTAAATTTAGACAATCCGATCAAGTACACTGAAATTAAAGATTATGACGTCCTGTATGTTTGTGGCGGAAATACATTTTATCTTTTAAAAAAAGTTAGAGAAAGTGGTTTTGACAAAATAATAATTGAGTTTGTTGAAAATAACAAATTATATTTTGGAGTAAGCGCAGGAAGTATTCTTGTTTGTCAAAATATTGAGATAGCTAGTCCTGGTGATGAAAATGATGTTAATTTAAGGGATTTAAAAGGATTAAATTTGGTTGATGTAATTGTTTCTCCTCATTATTGTGAAAAAGAGAGAAAAGATGTTGAGAAATTTAAGAAAAAATCAAAAATTCCTGTAGTCACATTAACAGATAGTCAAGCTTTATTAGTGATTGATGGTAAAAAAGAAATAATTGAATAAATATAGTCTGGAGGAAATAAAAAATGAATTCAGAAAACTTAGAAATTAAAGTTGGAGAAATTTTTGAAGTTCAAGGAATTGGTCTTCCTTTAGTTGGAGAAACGGAGTTATTAAGGCTCGAACTAGATTATGATTCTGCAGGAATTAAACTACTAAACACTGCACAAAACAAAAAACTTGAAGGAAGAATTTACAATAATTTTTACACATTTCAAGCTTTGAAAGAAGGATATCACAACATAAATTTTTATTACGTTAATTTCATCTCGAATAAAAAGTGGACTCCAAATGAACAGAGTTCTTTCTATGGAAGACATGAGAAAATAATTAAAGTAAAAATATCTGCATAAATGAAACTAAGACTCATATCAATCGGAACGATTAAAGAACCTTTTGCTAAAGAATGGATCAATGAATACTTGAAAAGATTCACCAAGTATTGTAATTTGGAATTTCTAGAAATAAAAGAAAGCAATAAAAAACAAGAAGGCGAAGAATTGTTAAAAAGAATTAAAGACAATGATTTCGTTGTTGTTCTTGACATGGCCGGAAAGCAATTAAGCAGTGAAGAACTCTCCGAAGTCATAAAAAGAGAAATCATGCAAAAAAATATTTCTTTTATTATTGGCGGTCCTGAAGGACTGAGTGAAGAAGTAATTAGTAAAGCGCACTTAAAATTAAGTTTTTCAAGAATGACTTTTACACACCAAATGATTAGATTATTCTTAATAGAACAAATATACCGCGCATTTACGATAATAAAGGGAGAGAAGTATCATAAATAAATTTTTTTGTTAAAAAAATTTATGCTTAACAAATTTTAAAAACACTTCTGAAATCAAGAAGTTATGAATATTGACGAATACAAAAAAAATTTGAAAACTCCTTTAAAGCAAGGTACTTTGTGTTTTTTGCTTAGGAATGATGAGATTCTTTTGAGTGTTAAAAAGAGAGGTTTCGGTAAAGGAAAAACCGTTGGTGCTGGAGGCAAAGTTGAGAAGAATGAGATTGTTGATGCAGCAGCAATTAGAGAAGTAAAAGAGGAGTTAGGAGTTGTTGTTCAAGATCTTAAGCGTGTTGCTACTTTAGATTTTTATTTTCCATTTGTTGAAAAACCTGAAAATTGGAATTTACAAGTTGTTGCTTACTTATCAAAAAAATGGACTGGAGAAATAAAAGAATCAGATGAATTATTACCGGCATGGGTTAATAAATACAAAATTCCTTATGATAAAATGTGGGCAGACAGCACTCATTGGGTGCCTTATGTTCTAGATGGTTATTTATTAAAAGGAGAATTCTTGTATGATAAAGAATTAAAAATTCCAGAATACAATTTGTTTTTTGGGAGTTATTAAGAATTTTAAAAAATTGGTAGTTTGTAGTAATAATAAAAGAATAGTTTTAAAACATTTATTGTTTTTACTTTGTGTATGTATAAAGTGTTAATTGTAGGATGTGCTTTAACTCTTGAAGGCACTATTGCGGATCGTGTTAAAGCAGATTTAGAATTGATTTCCCCTGCAGGTTATGATTGCACACTTGTTAATAGTAGTTTGGCTGCTTTATCTTGCTTGAAAAATTCTGAGGAAAAATTTGATTATATTATTGTTGATAATGTAATGTGGGAGATGGGTGGGGTGCGATTGTTTCGGTACTTGGGCGGTGTTGATTTTGATGAAGAATATTGCAAAGAAGGAGTGTCTTGGGATTTACACATACCAACAAAGATTGTCAATGAAAAAGTGTTTGGAGGTAGAGAAGATCTTGTGAAGAAAATGTTAGAAAAATATGAAAAAACTCCAAAAATAATTCTTGATAGGGGAGAAATGTCAGATTCTATAAAAGCGGCCATAGAAAAAGGACAAATAAATCATTACGTGAATAAGAGCAAACCTATGAAAGAACAGTTAGAGCCTTTAGTAAAAACTAACAAGCAACAATAAACCACGATTTATTTACTTTCTATTCATCATAAACTAAACTTTTAATAATAAAACAGAATCTCTGTTGTTATGAAAACTGTTTTGCTTGTTTACCTGCCGTTTTGTACTCCTGCAAGTCCCCCTTATTCATTAACATATCTTTATTCTTTTTTAAAAAACAATTGTGATGCTAAAATAAAAGTTCTTGATCTTAATTTGGAATTTCACAAACTAAAATTTCCTGAATTTCAAGAATACTTTAAAGATCCTTCAAAATGGAAAGATTATGATAAGAAAACAAATGAGTACAATCAACTTACTAGAAAAGTTTATTCAGAAAATAATAGAAAAGTTGTGAATGGAGAAAAACCTGAATTTTTCGATGTTCTTTTAAAAAATATCAGAGAAGAAAAACCGGACATTGTTGGGTTTAGCATTGTTTATTCCAGCCAAGCATTTTACGCTCATGCATTAATGAAAGAACTTAAGGAAGTAACGAAAATAGTTGGAGGTCCTTCAGTTAATGATAAAATAATTGCTTTAGCAGATAAATTTTTGAAAAATGAAATAGAGTTCCTTGACTTCATAAAAGAAGAAAAAACAGATCATGAAAAACTTAATTTTGACACTTTCCCAGATTTTAATATTTACGACCTAAAAGAATATTTTACTCCAAAACCAGTAATTCCATTAAAAACATCCAGCACTTGTTACTACCAAAAATGCACTTTTTGCGCGCACTATGCTAAAGTTCCTTACGTAGAATACAAAATACCCTTAATTGAAAAAACAATTATTAATTCAGGACAAAAATATTTTTTCTTAATTGACGACATGACTCACATAACTAGATTGCTTAAGCTAGCAGAAATGATGAAGCCTTTAAACATTCAATGGGCGTGCCAGTTAAGACCAACAAAAGAATACACGTATGAAATACTTAAAAAATTAAAAGAATCGGGCTTAACTTTTATAATGTGGGGTGTTGAATCTGGAAGCAATAGAATTCTAAATTTAATGAAAAAAGGAACAAACACGAACTATGTGGAAAAAGTGCTGGAAGATTCTAAAAAAGCAGGAATCCAAAACATAACGTACATAATGTTTGGTTTTCCTACAGAAACAAAAGAAGAATTCTTAGAAACAATTGACTTATTAAAAAGAAATGGAAAAAATATTGATTTAGTATCAATAGCTGTTTTTGGACTGCAAAAAGGAACTCCAGTTTATACTGCTCCTTTAGATTTCGGAATTAAAAAGATTAATGAAGAAGAAAGAATTATTTTAGAACCAAAAATTAGTTATGAATTGGAAAATGGATTAACTCAGGCGGAAGCTGTTAAACTAAAAAAGAAATACAACAATACAATTAACAAAATAAACAAACATCCAAGATTAATGAATTTCTTCAGAGAACATACGTTCTTTTCAATAAAAAATAGTGGTCTGAAACAGTAGAGTATTAGTTTAAACTAATTTTTTCACCACAAACTAATTACCCTGAGTATTTACTTGATATGGCTCAAACATTAAAACATAGGATGGTTTAATACTTTTTGGACAGTGTTCAACTCCTTTTGGTACAACATGCATCTGTCCTTGTTTTAATCTTACATTATCCCTATCTTTATATTGAATTTCTATTTCTCCTTTAAAGACAAAGAATAATTCATCTTCATCAGCATGTTTGTGCCAATGAAATTCGCCATCAAATAATGCCATCCTAACTACTTGATCATTTACTCTCGCTACATCAACAGGAGAATATGGCTTTCCACCAATCTCTTTAATTTTTTGTTTTAAATTAATTACAGGCATCATAATTTAATGTAAAACTCAGGCATATTTAAGTTTTTTCTTCCTAGGCACGGAACATTATTGAGTATACCAATTATTTAACAAAATACTCAAAAAACTGGTGCAATTTCTAACTTTTTTATTTTTGACAGACAATTTAATAAACCCGAATGTGATTTAGGTCAGTATTATGGATGAAAATCATTCAATTAAGCTGTTTGAGAATAAAAAAGTCAGGGTTCAGTGGGTTGAAAAAGATCAAAAATGGTATTTTTCAATAATTGATGTTATTTCAGTACTTACTGATAGCCGTGACGCTAATAATTATTGGAAAGTCTTAAAGTTTAGGCTTAAAAATGAAGGAAATGAGTCGGTTACAAATTGTAACCAACTGAAAATGCAGTCTTCAGATGGAAAGTTTTATCTTACTGATGTTGGCGATACTGAGCAGATTTTAAGATTAGTGCAGTCAATTCCTTCAAAAAAAGCAGAACCATTCAAAGCATGGCTCGCAAAAGTAGGATATCAAAGAATTGAAGAAACACAAGATCCTGAGCTTGCATTTGACAGAGCCATGAAAACTTATCTTCAGAAAGGATATTCAAAAGAGTGGGTTAATCAAAGACTAAAAACTATAGAAGTTAGGAAAGATCTAACCGACGAATGGAACAGAGTCGGCATAGATAAAGAATCTGATTTTGCCATACTTACCAATGAAATAACTAAAGCTTGGTCTGGAAAAACAGTTTCGGAATACAAGAAACTAAAAAATCTTCACAAAGAAAATCTCAGAGACAACATGACAAATCTCGAGCTGGTTTTGAGCATGCTTGCAGAAGCTACAACTACAGAACTATCAAAAAAAGAAGATCCTAAAACATTCAAAGAAAGCAAGCAAATTGCAGTAAAAGGCGGAAGAGTTGCAGGAAATACTAGAAAAGATATAGAAAAACAATTAGGAGAAAGCATAGTTACCCCAAAAAATGCAAAAGACAATCTAAAAGAATTATCTGTATCTAAGCCTGTTAAAATAGAAAATAAATCTTTAAAGAAAAAAGAAAATTGACCGTTTTTTTTATTTTAGAAATTCCTTTATAAAACTCAAAAGATTTTTAGGCAACTGGCAAAACAATATTAAATCCCAATCAATCACTCAAGCCCGAAATAAACTCTTTTTCTATTCTTACCTTTGTTTTCCATTCTTAACAGAACTAGTTTGCCTATTTCTTTTGTTGACTTAACGTGTGTTCCACCATCTGCTTGTTCATCAACGTCACCTATTTTTACAAGTCTCAATATTTCTATTCCTTCAGGAAGTCCTTTAGCAAGTCTTGCCAGAGAGGGATTTTTTTCTACTTCTTTTCTAGGCATGTAACTAATACTTATTTGCAAATCTCTTTGCATTGCTTCATTTGTTTTGTTAACAAATTCTTGCATTTTTTCTCTGTTGAAATTTTCTAAATCAAAATCAACTCTGCTCTCATCGACACCCAATTGATTACCAGTTATGAGACCACTAGATTCCCGATGAAAAATGGCGCTTAACGCGTGAGCTGCTGTGTGCATACGCATCAATTTGTAACGTTTGTCCCAATCAATTACGCAATGCACACTATCTCCTTCACGCAATCCCTCTTTGTCCACTTCGTGTGATACTTTACCACCAAATTTTCCCACGAAAACCACATTAAAAATATCATTGCCTCTGATTATTTTACCAGTATCATTAGGCTGGCCTCCACTATTAGGATAAAAAACAGTTTGGTCAAGAACTACAAATTTTCCATCTTTAACACTTACAACTTTTGCATCGCACTCTTTAAGGTAAGAATCATCAAGATAAAGTGCTTCTGACATGAATTAAAGCAATAATTGAGTGTTTTTATAAGTTTAGGATTATTTTAGTATTGAAAAGAATAAAAATATGCAAATTATTCGTATGAGTTTCTTTTAAATTTATCAAATGCTGAAAATAATTCTTTTAAAAAATTTTCAGAGAAACTTTTACTGTGAACAAACTGTTCGCCATCCTGCAAATAGGCAGATTCTAGACTGTTCTTACTTATTATTTCTTCCACGATTTTGAAAAACCTCCTTAATGAATTTGTCGTTCCTTCATAAAAAACAAAGGTTTCAAACCAAATACTTATTTGATCTTTGTGAAAATATAATGTTCCGCTGCAATTTTCTTCTCCACCAAAATTAATTGCCAAAAAATCAGTGTCTTTAATTAGTTCAAAAAGTTTATCTGTGCTTATACTATTAGGATCTAAATCATTTGTAGGTTCAGATACTGTGATGGAATCAATTTCAAAATCAGCAATTTTTAACTCATCGAAGAACTTCATAAAAAGCTTGCTTAATTTCTCATTTTTATATTTTATATCAATATGATGAACTACGCCCATATAAAAAAAAGAAATAAGAACGAAAATATAAATATTTCCATCGAACTGAGCAAAATTCTAGAGCTGCTAAAAAACATCTATTTTTCATAAAACATTTTTGAAGCAATAAATAATGTTATTACTCCAGTAATGCTCAATTGCACTAAAGGACTTAAGCCCATTCCAAATATTGTTGGCATGATTTCATTGTATGCCCATTGCTTGAAATAAAGTGCTTTTGCTTCTATAATTACCGCAATAATAACTCCCAGAACTGCTGTAAAAAGAACTTTTTTCATTTTGTATTTTTTCATCCAATTAAAATCTTTCCAGAGCAAACAACCAATGACAAAAATCAATAAAATCAGTAATGCATCCATAAAACTTGCATAAGTGATCATTTTTACAAAGAACAATGACTTGTAAGTTGCATGATCTTCATAAAAGAGCACTGCGTGCCATGATTCCCAGAAAAAATTAAGCAAGAACGCTAGAATAAAAACAAAGAATGATTGAATTGCGAATAATTTGAGTTTTTTCATCGTTACGAGTCTTTATTTTTAACAACTTTATTAATTTTTCGATGGACAATTTTTGTCTCCATAATCACAAAATATACAACAGCCACTTTTTCTCAAGATTAGTTTATTGCAACTAGTGCATTTGTAAGCCTGTACGCAACGGTCTAATGGAATTTTCATTTTTTGTTTACTTTTACAAATTGGACAAGTTAGTATTCCTATCATTTTTTTACACAGTACTTACAATGTTTCTTTTAATAATCTTTTTGCTTCTGGCAGAATCTCTAACTTCTTTCAGTCGTTTCAGAAATTCAGTAAAAGGCAAATTATTTAAATAACAATCACAATTATGAACTAAATTTATGGATAATAAAAAATTGGGAGCAACAATAATTATTCTTACTTTAGTAATTGGAGGTATTTTGTTTTATGTAATGTCACAATTAAAAACCCAACAAACAGAACTAGGCTGTATGCCTTCCCAGAATTGTATCCAAATAGACCAATCATTATCAATAACCCACGTTGCAGTTGGAGCATTAAGTTTTGCTCTTGCTTTGGGCGTTTATTTGTTGCTTTTTCACTCAAGCGAAGATGCCATAATGAAAAGATTAGAAGAAGACAAAAACAAAAAATTAGGTGAAGAAAAATTTAGTATTTTGCTTAAAGGTTTAGATGAGTTTGAAAAGAAAACAGTTAATGCTGTAAGAGATCAGCCCGGGATTACACAAAATACTTTAAGGTTAAGAACTGATTTATCTAAAGCAAAATTAAGCCAAGTATTGCAAGTTTTAGAAAAAAAAGGATTGATTGCTAGAACCCCTAAGAGCAAAACATACGAAGTTTACTTAAAAGAACAATTTTGACTTATGAACGTTCTCTGACCAAAAATTTAGCGTTATGGCCTGTTTACTATTTATCGTTTTGACCCTAGAAATAATATAATAGTATTACTTTTTATTGTTAGGTGATAAAAAATGGATGAAAAGAACAATGAAAATATAACAATAAATAAAAATACCTTATGGCAAGGTTTAACTGTTTTGTTTGCCTTGTTATTTGTTGGTTCTTTTTTTTGGAATTCAGGAGGCAGCGTAACAGGAGCAGTAGTTAATGATTTGCCAATTGTTAAAGAACCAACATTACCTAGCCAACCAACAGAACCGTCAAGAGCAAAAGTAAGTTTGGAGGGTGCAGCAGCAGTAAAGGGTGCTGATAATGCTCCCGTAACTGTTGTCGAATATTCTGATTATCAATGTCCTTTCTGTGAAAGATTTTTTAGTCAGACAGGCCCAAGCTTGATGAAAGATTATGTTGATAGCGGAAAAGTAAAATTTGTTTACAAAGACTTGCCATTACCGTTCCATCCGAATGCCGAAAAAGCCGCAGTGGCAGCAAGATGTGCAGGGGACCAAGGAAATTATTGGAAAATGCACGACGCTTTATTTGAAAAACAAAATGAATGGAGTAGTTTACCTGATGCTTCGGAAACATTTGCAGGATATGCTAAAGAACTAGGACTTGATGATAGCAAACTTAAAGATTGCATGAAATCTGGAAAGTTCGACAAAGTAATCCAACAAAGCATTAAGGAAGCAAACACTTTAGGCTTAAGTGGAACACCAAGCTTTGTAATTAACGGCTTAACAGTTGTTGGAGCACAACCATACTCAGTATTCCAACAAGCAATAGAATCAGAACTAAACTGATTTTATTTTTTTATTTTGGTAAATCTTAAAAAGAGCAGTGTGTAAAAATATCAAATGATCAAAATATTACGTATGCTTAATCACGGAAGAGATCTTGCAACTATTCTTTTCTCTGCATCATTAATGTTTTTGGTTTATGTTTTATTGCAGGCTTTTGCTGTCGGCGGACTGCAGAATTTAGATATTTGGTTTGAAATACTCCCAAAAAACAATCTTGTTTTGTTATTAATTACTTCATTTTTGTTCGGTTTTTTATTAACTTTGCAAATTCACACTTTTAGGCATCATTCGTGTAGTTTAAAGCATCATTCTATTAGTTCAACTAGCGGGGGTTTAGGAGCTTTAATTGCGTTCATAATTCCTGCATGCCCTGCTTGTATCTCTTTAGTTGCGTTTATTCTTCCCGCTGCAACGGCTTTATCTTTTGTTGCTTTTTTAGTAAAGTTTAATTCTGAGTTATTGATTTTTAGTATTTTATTAATGCTTTTCGGCATTTATTTGCTAGGAGGCTTTAAAGAGGACTTGGGTGATGAAATAGAATGAAAAAAATAATTTTGTTGATGTGTTTACTATTATTTGTATTTGCTTGCACAGGATCACAAGGAAAAACACAATCCCTTCTAACAGGAGCTGTTGTTCAAGAAATAGTTCCTCCAGTTCAAGATTCAGTAATTGCACAAGAACAAACTGGAGAATTAAAAGAATTTTACGTTGAAGCATTCAATTGGGGTTTTAAGCCTAAAACAATAGAAGTTAATCAAGGTGATAGGGTGAAGATAACTGCTAAGTCTGATGATGTTGATCATGGACTTGCCATTTCAGCATATGGAATAAATATAAAATTAACGCCAGGAAAAGAAGAAACTGTTGAGTTCATTGCTGACAAGAAAGGAACTTTTCCTTTTTATTGTTCAGTTTTCTGTGGTCAAGGTCATCGTGAAATGACTGGAACATTGGTGGTCAAATGAAAGTAAATTTTGGAAAATTAGTTTTAAAAGTTAGTTTAGCATTGCTTTTATTATGGTTTGGCATTAGTCAAGTTTCTGATGCCAAATCTTGGCTTGGTTGGATTAGTCCTAGTGTTGAACGCTTAATTCCTTTTGATTTAGGAACTTTCGTCTTAATTAATGGAAGTTTTGAAATAATTCTAGGATTGGTTTTATTGTTGGGTTTTTTTCCCAAACTTGCTTCATTAATTACTTTTCTGCATATTTTTGGCATAGCACTTTCTTTAGGTTATAATGATATTGCAATAAGAGATTTTGCTTTAGCTTTGAGTGCTCTTGCATTGTTCTTTTTAGAAGGGGAGAAAGGTTTTGAGCAGGAAAAATTCAAAAAATTAAGCAAATTACTTTATCGCCATTAAAATAAAATTATACCCAAAACAATATTGAGTTACGTCAACTTCATCAAAGTAGTTCACTAATTCTTTGCGTAAATTTAAGTGATTATCAACATTATGTTTTCTGAAATTCCAATTAAGCAATTGTTTCAGTAAAGGTGTTTTTATTTCACCAAAATCAACAATAACTAATTTTCCTCCTTTATTTAATGCATCGTAACTATTTCTTAAACTTTTTTGCCATTCTGGAATCATTGTTATTGAGTATGAATACAATACTGCGTCAACATTTTTTGTTTTATAATATGCTGCATCTGCTTGGATTAATTCCACATTATTCCATTTGTTTTTTTGCACTTTTTGTCTTGCTTTACCAAGCATGTGTTTTGAATAATCTATGCCTATTATTTTTCCATTTCTTCCTATTTGCTCAAGAATTTTGTCAAAGCCATAACCTGTACCGCAGCCAACAACTAGTACTGTGTTGCCTTCGTTTAGTTCTAATTTATTTATTGCCTTATTCCTATTCCAAACAAACAACCATCTAGTTATGTCATAAAATTTAGAATGTAAAGCATACATTTGTTCAACGTCTTTTAGGCTCATGTTAGTACACTTTTTTCCAAAAAATTTTGTTTGTTTTTCCTTCTTCTTTTCTAGAAATTAATCCTTTTTCTTCAAAATTCTTGAGCATTAAAGAAAGAGTTGATTTTGACATTCCCGTTCTGTATCTTAATGTTGATTGTTGTATTCCGTCTTGGTCTTTTATTGCGTTAAGAACTTTTTGTTCTTCTTCACTAAAGCCTGCAAGGAATGCTTTGAATTTGTCTTCATGAGAAACTTTCTTTTGAGCTTCTTTTAATGATTCAGCCACGTTTTTTTGGTAGTCTATCAATTGTTGTTGAGTTTTGTCAAAGAAGTATAAGTAGACTCCTAAAGTAAACAAAAATGCAGAAACAACCCAGCCGAAAACATACCAAATAATAGAACGACTTTCATAAATACAAACTCCGTCCACAAAGCAAGATCCTCCGTGACCTTTCATGACTTGTGCTAAATATTTGTCCTCTTGAATTTTAAAGACATAAATTAGTCCTGCAAGTAGTACTGCAAGGATAATTAACATCATTCCTAAAGTTTTTAGTTGCATTTTGCTTCTCATCAAAAACTAGTTTAAATAATTAACTGTTTTAGGCGTCGGTGCTTCAGGATATATTAAACCATGATGGATGCATTACTAATAGCATTATTACGAAAAATAAAAAAAAGATTGCTAATTGAATATAATTACCATATTTTTCATAAAAGCTCAATGACAACCACCTTTCTTGTCTGCTCCCTTATCGCTGTGCAAAGCCATCATTATTATGTGCATTAAGGGACACAACAGCAATACCGACCAATAAACATACTTGTTTGTTATTCCTACAGTAGTTATTAAGATAACAACCAGTAATAAAGGAAGTCCACAGCAAAGGATCATCATTAAGCCGTGGTTTTTTCCCAAAAATTCTCTGAAACCCATTTAATGCCCTCCGCAACAACTTGGTCTTGCTGAATGGTCTTTCTTTTTCTTTTCTTTGTATTTTTCTAGACAAGAATTGGAACAAAACCATTTGTCCTCTTCTTCTATTCCTTTGTTTTCTTCTTTTTTCATTCCGCACACCGGATCCTTTTTCTTAAATAGTCCGAACATTTTATTTGCCTCCTCTTAACTTTTTTGTTAAGAAAATAAAAGTGCTGTAAACAATCAGCAAGCTACCAATTATCAGAGCTACAAAATAATAGTTTTGCAAAAATGGGATTCCAATAATTAATAGTCCTCCATTGAATGTTAAAGAATTGTTTGTTATGCAGTCCATGCGTTTAATTCTCAAAATTAGTAGTACTGCAAATAAAGTAACTGCAATTAGCCAGAATGGCAGAGCTATTTTGGTTAGGAATAATAAAGGCATTCCAGTGATCGTTATTCCTAGAACTGCTAGAAGCGCTATTAAACTCATGCAAACTGTGTGGCAGATTTGGTAGGATCCTAATATGCTTACGCAACTAGCACCATTGCTTGCCACCTTCATGACTTTTTCACTTTCCATTTTCAACAGCAGTCCGCCAACTTTTCTTTCAATTTTTTTATTGCTTTTTTTATCTTCTTTTTCATTTTAGTATGTAATAAGTGATTAGAGTTCCCAGTAAGATTACTAAAACCTTTAATGCCAAAATGTTCTTATTTTTCTCAAACTTTTTGTCGAAGGAATACATAATTCCAACAGTGCTTTGACCCATTAAGATTGCAATTATTATTTTATCTTTGAATAATTCAAAAAAGTAAAGCGTTAGCAAACTAATCCAAGTCAGGCTTACTGCCAAACAGATCGCACACACTTTTATTTTCGCAGTTTTTTCTATTGATTTTTTGAAAATTGCGAAAAATAAGTACAATACTAATATTATCCCCAGAATCAACCAAATTGTCATGCCATCACCACCCCGAACAAAATGAATAATCCCAATAGAATCATTATTAGTCCGGCGATTAACTTAACTAAATCTTTTTTGGATTGTTCTAGTTCTTCTATTTTTTTGACTACTTTTTTATTTGAAGCTAAGAAAAGCATTATTATTAAAGGAACTATAAACATCACATTATACAATACTAAATAAAAGAATCCTTTGCTAACTTCACTTATTAATAATCCTAGTATTGAAATGTATATTCCTGCTGTACATCCGAAAGAACATATTCCCACAAATATTCCTAAGAAAAATGCTGCTGGCGCAGAAGCTTTTTCTATTAGGTTGGTTATTGTTTCTTTGCTCGTGTGAGGAATTCCTAAAGAGATCCATTTTCTAGGTAAGAAATATTCTTTTAAATTAATTAGACCTAATATTATTACTAAATACGCAGCTATTTTTGCGGCAAAATGTGGTTCTGCAAAAGTAATTGCCTTGAGAATTCCTAGGCCAATAAATAAGTACGCAACAAATACTCCTAATATGTATAAAGCGCCTATTTTAAAAATTCCAACTCGGCTTTTTCTTATCGTAAATAAGAATGCTATGAAAAATAATAATACTGAAATAGTGCAAGGATGTATTCCTGCCAATAAACCTGTAGTTAATACTATTAGGAAAAGAGAGCTTTCCCACCATTTTTTTGGTTTTGGAGTGCTGTTTGAACAATCGGTTATTTTTGTGTCAACACTGCATTCTTTAACCTCTTTATTTTCTTCAAGAACTTTATAACTGTCTACGTCATCACTCATGGAATCTTGATAAATCACAATCCTAGGAAAGTTTTTGTCAGGATATTTTTTGAATAAGTCATCTATGATTTTTAATGGAACGTGCCCTTCTAAAATCAAGTCTTTATTTAGAACAATGGCCATATGCCCTTGCAACTCAAAAGGAATATTATGTTTTTGATTAAGTAAATCAAGTTCTTTCCTTGCAGAGATATCATTAATTATGTTCTTTTCAGTGATTTTAAAAGAATCGTTAGCTAAGTACTCTTTGAATTTTGCAAGATACTTTGTACAATGTCCGCAAGCTTCGTTTTTGTAAATTAGCACAGTGTTATCTGCATAGACAGAGCTAGCTAAAAGAATAAATAAAAAAAATAAAAAAAAAGTTTTTTTTACCATACTCTACCGTTTTCAGCGAATCTTTTTACCATTTCTCTGGGGAAAAACATTGTTTTCCATTTCTGTAATTCACCTAAGATTTGGTCGTCAGTATATTCTGATCCGTGATTCTTCACTAAGTATTTTCCTAAGCCTCTCATTGCTCCTGAGTGAGCGCATCCGCAAGCAGGGTTTCCTTTCCTGTCTATTATTGATTGTGCTCCGCAACAGAATTCACAGCTTATTTTTGAAGCAATAGAAATGTACCTTTTAAGTTCAGAATCGCTCAAAGGAATTTGGTCTTCCAAAGATCCAAGAACTTGCATACTATTAACAGGATCTTCAAAGCTTACACCCAACTCAGAACCATACTTGTCAGGAACGCCTTTAGGTATTGCTTTTTCCATGGCTTCTGCAAATTTTGCGTCATTTAATTGTGTTGTTTGTTGTTGCTGTTGTTGCTGCTGTACTGCAGTACCTAGACATTCTGCATATTGATCTGGGTGATGACCCATGTGTTCAGTCCATTGTTCTTGAGAATACCCTGGTGGCGCAGTACATTTGGAAGATAACTCTGCCGCGCCTAATAACGGTTGATTAACTGTTTTGTTGCTAAAATAACTGTTCAAAGTAAAGAAAAAACCAACAATAACAATTACTAGCAATCCGTACAAAATCAATTCATCGCGCTTCATAGCTAACAGCCTCCAACCATTGATGGTAAGTTCTGAAGACCACTTGGTACGCTAGCTTGCCTTACTGGTACTGACTGAACTTGTGCTGCAGGTGCAACAGATGCAGACGAAATTACTGTATCTTTGCCGTATAATTGAACTCCTTGCAATATTGCAACAACAAAAAGCCCCACTATTACTGCAACCATTATTGTATTTGTATTTTCCATTTTTTTACCTCCTAATTTTGTTTTCATAACAAGTAGAAAATAGAAACACCTTAACTAATTACTCATGAAACTAGTTTCATGAAATTTTCTTCGAAAATTTCCTTAGACAAAACATAAAGAAAATAACTATCGTAGAATGATTATGTTAGTCATTCCTCTTCTTTTTCTATCTATTATCTTTCTAGCTTCTAATTTATCAAGAATTCGGGTAATTTTTACTTTTGAATGGCCTGTTTCTTTAATCAAATCACTTTGGTACATCGAACCTTCGCTCTTACTTAATAACTCACAGATTTGTTTTTCTTCTTTATCAAGTTTTGAAAAATCCAATTTTTTAAATTCCTGAATTTCTTTTTTGAACTGTGAAACAACTAAAAATATTCCGCTACCAAGAATTAAAAAAGCAAGACCAAAAGAAAAAACTAATATCCAAGAAGTATTACTTGTGTGCGCTGGGCACTGCTCCATTTTCAATTCAGGAATCTTATGAACATTTTCGCAAAGAAATGAATCTCTTTTATCTATATCATTTTTGATAAGTACCAGCATTGTAATTAACATTAATGAAACTCCAATAAGAATGAATCCTATGTTTTTCTGATTGAAAACTACCATATCAAGAATAGTAATATGTTGTTATTTATAAATCTTTCGTAAAAATACCACTAAATAGTGGTAAAGTGTTCAAAATCAAGAGCCGTTTCAACAGAAAGTATTATAAGTTCTTTAACATAATGACCAGTTAGGCTTAAAGAGGAACGAAAATGAAAGGAGAATTTTTGTTGTTTGAATTGTTTCTTCTCGCATGCACGGTTTTTCTTAATTGGAAATATAGATTAAATGTTTTTACCAAGTACAAAAAACAGCTTATTCTCACCACAATTATTGCCTTTTTTGTTCATGAAACAGTAGCGCTTTTAGGATTTGCCAGAACATGGTTTGCCCTAATTAACGAATCCACCGTAGGAATATCGTTTTTGCCATTAAATTTAGAAGATGTACTTATAGCCATTTTAGCGCCACTCTTCATAATTACTCTATGGGAGGTTTTCAATAAAAAATGATGGAATACCTCTATTTTATCGTCATTGCCTTAATTATTTTGTTATGGCTGGACCACACATTAAAAACAAAAGTGTATTCAAAATGTTTACATGCATTTTGTTCTAAAAAAATCTATTTTTGGATCGTGATCTTAATCCTATTTTTTATATTTGAAAACATCGCAATAAATCGTTGGCTACTCGTATATCCCAATAAAATTGCAGGAATATATCTGGGTTTTAAAGTTCCAATAGAAGAATTACTATTTGTTATATCTTGGATTTTTCTGGTGCTTGTTCCTTGGGAATATTTTAAAAAATTTTTAAGATAATTTAGCGTTTTCTTTATACAAACCAATCAAGAGTTGTTTTCGGGTTATAAACGATGGTGAACGTAAATTTCGCATTTATGGGCGTTTTTGAACTATTGTTTTAGGGCAAAGGTATTTATAAAAGCCTTGATTTCCTTTGTTGAGGTGATTACAAAATGAAAACAAACTTAAAAGTTCACGGAATGCATTGTTCAAGCTGCGAAGTGTTAGTTAAAGAAGCACTCACAGAACTAAATGGAGTTTCAAATGTCAAAGTTAGCGCAGCAAAAGGAGAAGTGGTTGTTGATTTTGATGAAAAAAAAACTAGTCTTGACGAAGTTAAGAACGCAATAAAGAAAGAAGGCTACAAGGTGATTTGATGGAAGAAAAAGAAAAATTCGAATCAAAAATTATTGAAGTAATGGCGATTACGATAGTCGTGATAACAATTTTATTTGTTCTTTCTTACCAATTTTTCTTTTCTGGAATTTATAATTTCACAGCAAAATATGGTTGGTATTCACTTTACACAATAATTTTGGTGGTTGCGAATGCAACAACAATATATCATTTGAAAGCATACAGAAATGCAGTAACTTGTATGGCTGGAATGATGATGGGGATGACTATTGGAATGATTGCAGGACTTAGTTTTGGCTACATTGTCGGGGCAACTAATGGAATGTTTACCGGATCAGTTTATGGAATGGTTGTTGGAATGATTACTGGAGCTTGGTGTGGAAAATGTTGCGGAATAATGGGTTTAATGGAAGGAGTCATGGCAGGATTAATGGGTGGAACAATGGGACCAATGCTTTCAGTAATGATGCTAAATGACCGAATACTTTTATTTACGCCAATATTTGTTTTATCTTGCATTTTAATACTAGTGGGACTTGGCTACATGGTTTACAAAGAACACTCATTGAGCGAAGAAAAAGTAATTAAGCCGTATCCATTAAGTGTTTTTGTAATAACTTGCATTTTAGCAGTATTAATTACTTTATTAATAATGATTTATGGACCAAAAGCAAGTATATTTATATGAAAAAAACAACACTACACGTAACTGGAATGCATTGTGCTAGCTGCGCAACACTAATAAGCAGAGCACTACAAAAAGTTGAAGGGGTTAATAATGCAAATGTTAATTATTCTACAGAAAAAGCAGTGATTGATCATGATGAGAAAATAACTGTTGGTCAATTATGTGAAGCAATAAAAAAAAGAGGCTATAATGCGTCTTTAGATACTGAAAAAAATAGAGATAGAGAAAAGATCAAGCAAGAAAAAGAATTAAAAAAACAAAAAATATTCTTAACTTTAGGAATTCTATTCAGCATTCCAGCACTAATCTTTGGAATGTTATTTATGGATTATTCTTATAGAAATATTGTCTTAATACTTTTATCCACACCAGTGCAATTTTTTGTTGGCTGGCAATTTTACAAAGGAGCTTGGGTTTCGCTAAAAAATTTTAGTGCAAACATGGACACATTGATTGCTTTAGGTACTAGTGCAGCATACTTTTTCAGCATTTATGCAGTATTTATTGCTTCACTGGAAGAGCAATATTTTGAAGTTTCAGCAACACTAATAACACTAGTTATTTTAGGAAAATTTTTGGAAACTAGAGCTAAAGGAAAAACTAGCGAAGCAATAAAAAAATTAATGGGACTTTCTCCAAAACAAGCATCAGTTATTAGGAACAAAAAAGAAATTTTGATTTCATTAGAAGAGGTAGTGCAAGGTGACTTAGTAAGAGTAAGGCCTGGAGAAAAAGTTCCAGTTGATGGAATTATTGTTGAAGGTTATTCCAGTGTTGATGAAAGCATGATTACCGGAGAAAGCATTCCTGTTGAGAAAAAGATTGATGATAAAATTATTGGAGGAACTCTCAACAAGCATGGAAGTTTTATTTTCAAAGCAACCAAGATAGGTTCAGAAACAGTACTTTCACAAATAATCAAGTTAGTTGAAGATGCTCAAGGAAGCAAAGCACCAATACAAAGATTTGCAGATAGTGTTTCGGCATGGTTTGTACCAACAGTAGTGTTAATTGCAGCAATTACTTTCAGCATTTGGTACTTTTTATTAGGACAAAGCGTTTCTTTTTCATTAATTACTGCTGTGGCAGTATTAGTAATAGCTTGCCCTTGCGCTTTAGGACTAGCAACTCCCACTGCAATAATGGTTGGTACTGGTAAAGGAGCACAAAATGGAATACTGATTAAAGGCGGAGAAGCTTTAGAAACAACGCACAAAATAAAACACATCATCTTTGATAAAACGGGAACAATAACTTTAGGAAAACCTAAAGTAACAGATATTGTTGCCCTAGGAAAAAAATCAGAAAATGAATTTTTATTAATTGCAGCAAGTCTTGAAAAATCATCAGAACATCCACTAGCAGAAGCAATAGTTAAGCATGCTGAAGAAAAAAAATTAAAATTAGTTAAAACAGATTCTTTCAAAGCACTTGTTGGCAGGGGAATCACTGGAGAAATTAACAAGACAAAATATTTCTTAGGAAATCCTTTATTATGCAAAGAAAATAAGATCACTATTAGCGATTTCGAGGACGAAATCGCTGATTTAGAAAATGAAGGAAAAACTGTTATGATTTTAACTAACGAAAAAGAAGCTTTAGGAATTATTGCTGTTGCAGACGTAATAAAAGAAGAAGCAGAAGTTGCAGTTAAGAAACTAAAAAGATTAGGAATTACTCCTTACTTAATAACTGGAGACAATGAAAGAACTGCTAAAGCAATTGCTAAAAAAGCAGGGATAATTAATGTTTTTGCAAACGTTCTTCCAAACCAAAAAGCAGAACACGTTAAAAATTTACAAAAAAAAGGAAAAGTTGCAATGGTTGGCGATGGGATTAATGATGCTCCCGCACTAGCACAAGCAGATGTTGGTATTGCAATGAGTTCAGGAACAGACGTAGCAATGGAATCTGGAAGTATTGTATTAATGAAAAACTCAATTCATGATGTTGTTAAAGCAATTATTTTAAGCAAGCAAACAATGAGCAAAATAAAACAAAATATGTTTTGGGCTTTAATATATAACATTTTAGGAATACCAATTGCAGCAGGACTACTCTATCCTTTTACTGGATGGATGCTGAGCCCAGTTATTGCTGGCGGAGCTATGGCATTGAGCTCAGTTAGTGTTGTGTCAAATTCGTTATTGCTAAAAGCAAAAAAATTGAGGTGAAAAAAATGAGCGATGAAATACCACTAAAAAAAGCATTGTTTTATTTTGTATTAATACTTTTATTTGTTGGAAGTTTGTTTTATTTTAAAGCACAACAAAACACAACAACAGGTAATGGAACAAATGATGCTGTGTTTAACGGCGATGTACAAACGATAGATTTATCTTTTAAGAATTATAATTATTACCCTAACACTATCAGAGTAAAGTATAATGTTCCGGTTAGAATTATTGCAGACACGAATACGATTAGAGGATGTATGACTAACATTAACATTCCTGATTTTGGAATTAGCAAAACAGTAAGAAAAGGAGATAATATCATAGAATTTGTTCCTAATAAGAAAGGAACTTTTGGGTTTGCATGCCCTATGAGAATGGGCACAGGAAAAATAATTGTAGAATAGAGGTAACAAAATGGTATGGAATGAAGTGTGTGGACAAATGATGGGCGGATTTGGATTTGGCGGAGTTTTATCAACACTCTTGCTTTTGGGCCTAGTAATAGTTGTTTACTTATGGGCTTGGAAGTTATGGAATGAAGTTAATAAGAAAAGGTAAAAAAATGTGTGATAAACCCAAATATTATGATTTTTTTCTTGGAGGAGTAATAAGACGTTTAGGAGAAGAAGTTGCAGATGTTAGTAAGTTTGAGAAAGCAAGTTCTTTGTTAGATGTAGCTTGTGGCACTGGTGAGCAGGCTCTATTTTATGCAAAGAACAAAATTAGTGTTACTGGTTTAGATTTGTGTACTGAAAGACTTGAGTGGGCAATTAAAAAGGCAAAAGACAGTCAATGTCAGAATGCAAAATTTGTTAGCGGGGATGCTGCAACTATGCCTTTTGCTGATAAAGAGTTTGATTATTCCTCGATTTGTTTAGGACTTCATGCCATGTCTCCTTTGCTCAGAGACAGAGTTCTCAAAGAGATGAAAAGAGTCACTAAAAAGAACATTATAATTGTAGATTATGTACTTCCAGGAGAAAATGTTTCTATTCCTTGGTACACTAGACTTGTTACTTGGGCAATAGAAAGATTTGCCACAGATAAAGACCATTATACAAATTATGTTGATTTCATGAAAGAAGAAGGACTTCCTCCTTTGACAAGAAGACATAATCTTACAGTAGAAAAAGAAAGAGTCATTTATAGTATTTCGATTCTTAAGCTTTCAATTCAGGATTAATCCGCACGAATTATTAAGAAAAGATTTAATAATGTGGGAATTATTTGGTAATTTGATGATGACTTACATTATTCCGTTGCCTGAAGATGTGCAATTTGTTATTTTAAATCCTGAAGGAAGATTTACTCACGAAAATTTTATAGAATCAAAGTATGCTATTGATTTTGGTGTTCCCATAGGAACGCCAGTAATTGCATCACGAGGCGGAAAAGTAGGCATGGTAAAAGATGATTCGCAAGAATGGGGTTTAGATGCAACATTTGAAGACACCAATTTAGTTGTGATAGATCACCCAGATGGTACTTCTGCCGAATATCTTCACTTAGGTTATAAACAAGTATCTGTTAGAAAAAATCAGAATGTTGAACAAGGAGAAATTTTGGGTCTCACAGGAAATTCTGGAGTTATGGACATCCCACATTTGCATTTTAATGTATTTTTAACAAAGAAAACTAAAAGCATTCCGGTAGAATTTGGTTAATATTTGTTCTAAGCAAAAACAAAAACTTTATCTTTCGGCATAATTTTATTAATATTGCCTTTAATTAGTAATCCTGCAAGATCTCCTTTGTTTACTTGAGAAACAGATAAACCTTCTTTAATTTGCAAGCTAGTTATTTTTTGTTCATGAACACCCACTTTGTTTCCTATTATTAGTATATCATCATTTATTTTTAGGTTTCCTGTTTCTATTTTTACATCAACAGAATTTGCTTTTTCATAAACTTTAGTAATCTGACCTATGTATTTTTTGTTTTTTGTTGCTCTAGAACCTTCAACTTGAGCCCATTCGTTCATTGGTTTTCCAGCATAGAATCCCGTGCTTAAATCTCTGTTGTAAACGGTTTTTGCTTTTTCAATCAATTTTTGTTTTGCAGAATCGTCAAGTTTTCCTTCAAAGAACAAATCTATTGCTTCTTTGTAGCATTCAACAATTGTTTTAACATATTCTGGACTTTTATTTCTGCCCTCAATTTTTAATACATCAACAGTTCCTATTAGTTTGTCAATTATCGGTAAAGTGCATAAGTCTTTTGGCGAAAGAACATAATTAGGACCTATCAATAATTCTTTTTCTGGTTCTTCTACATCAACTATTTTGTATTGTCGTCTGCAAGGCTGCAAGCATTCCCCTCTATTGGCCGAACAATTA
The DNA here is from genome assembly GCA_016215315.1 of Candidatus Woesearchaeota archaeon. GTDB lineage: Archaea > Nanobdellota > Nanobdellia > Woesearchaeales > ARS49 > JACRKG01. Next base: position 35,346 of record JACRKG010000019.1, read on the forward strand.
AACAAAAATTGGGACATAAAACATCTTCCTGAAACTGATATGCACATTGCTCCATGAATAAAACATTCGATTTCTAACTTCGTTTTATTTTTTATTTCTTTAATTTGTTCAAGAGTGCATTCTCTTGCAAGAACAATCCTAGTTACTCCAAATTTTTTATGATAACATTTTAGTGCTTCACTATTAGATACCGACGCTTGAGTGGATAAATGAATTTCTAAACCTAATTCTTTTGCTTTCTGAATTACTGCTAAATCCCAGGCAATAATTGCATCAACACCTGCCTTTTTTGCCTCATTTAATAGCTTATCAAGAATTCCCAGTTCATTTTCGTAAATGATTGTATTGACAGTTAAGTATGCTCTGACATTATGCGTATGGCAAATCTTAACAACTTCAGGCAATTGGTTTATTTCAAAATTTTTGGCGTTAGCTCTCATGTTAAGAATTTTAGTACCAAAATAAACAGAATTACATCCAGCATTAATTGCTGCATTAAGCATTGCAAAATCTCCTACCGGCGCTAAAATTTCAGGACGCTTCATATTAACCAGAATAAAGAATTCATTTATAACTGTTAAGAAAAGCTTATAAAATCACAAATAACTGAGCAAAGTCTCCGAAAGATTTAAATACCATATATGATTTACAATTCATATGATATGCAACTCATATGATATTTTTTTCAAAACTTTGGCAGATCCTTCTAAATTAGAAATTCTTAATTTATTAACCAAGCAATCTTTAAGTGTTACTCAATTATGTAAAAAATTAAACTTTGAGCAAAGTAGAGTAAGTCATAACTTAAGAATTTTAACTGAACGAGGATTTGTAGAGGTAACCAAGAAGGGAAAACAAAGAATTTACTCCGTAGAACAAAAAACAGTTCTGCCTTTACTGGGTTTAATTGACGTTCACGTAGAAAAGTATTATAAACACTATTGTAAATGTAAAGGCATACCTTGGAGGAAAAGAACATGATTAATAAAGATCCCGTCTGTGGAATGCAAGTAGAAAATGAGAATTTCTTTTTAGTTAAAGATAACAAAAAATATTATTTCTGCAGTGAAGATTGTTTAGATAAATTTGAAGAAAAAGGCAAAGAAGAAACTTGCACTTTGAGTATTGGTGGAATGCATTGCCAGAGTTGTGCAACAAATATAGAAAAACAATTAGGTAAACTTCAAGGAGTCAAAAAAGCTAATGTTAATTATGCCAGTCAAAAAGCAACAATTATTTATGATTCAGAAAATACAGATACAAAACTTTTTGAGCCAGTAATTAAAAAATTGGGTTATGAAGTTTTTAGCGAAGGAAAAGATGAAGTTATTCTTGAATTAAAAGGTGTTGAAAGTCAGCATTGCGCGGGAATAATTGAAAGAACACTTAAGAGTTTGGGTGTTGGCGAAGTAATTGTTAATTTGACAACCAACAAAGCAAAAGTTAAGTACGACTCTTCCAAATTATCTGTTTCAAAAATCATTGATGCAATAAGAAAAGCAGGCTATGATGCAAAACAAACCGCAAGCACTGATTTGGAAAAAGAAGCTCGAGAAAAAGAAGTTAAGAGTTGGAGAAATAAGTTTTGGTTAGCTTTACTTTTTGGTCTTCCTTTGCTTTACTTATCGATGGGAATGGCATTTGGGTTGCCCGTGCCAGAATTATTAGAAGAATATATTATTTACTTGCAACTTGGTTTTTCTTCTTTAATAATGCTCATTAGTTTAAGTTTTTTTGTTGGGGGATTCAAAGCAATCAAAAACTTAAGCCCTAACATGGAGAGTTTAATTGCAATCGGTACTGGCGCAGCTTATTTGTACAGTATTTTTGTTACAGTAATGATTTTTCGTGGCATAGAAGGTTTTTCTATTGAAAACTTGTATTATGAAGTTGCAGGATTATTATTTGTATTTATTATTCTCGGTAAATATTTAGAGGCAGTAACAAAAGGCAAAACAAGCGAAGCATTAAAAAAACTAATTGGATTACAAGCAAAAACAGCTTTAGTAGTTAGAAATGGCAAGGAATCAAAGATTCCTATTGAAGAAGTTGTAGTTGGAGATGTTATTATTGTTAAACCTGGAGAAAAAATTCCTGTTGACGGAATAGTTGTTGAAGGACATTCTAGTGTTGATGAAAGCATGATTACTGGAGAAAGCATTCCTGTAGAAAAAAGCGTTAATGATAAAGTTGTTGGCGCAACAATCAATCAGAAAGGAATGTTAAAATTTAAAACAACAAAGATTGGCAAAGATACTGTTTTATCACAAATAATTAAATTAGTGGAAGAAGCGCAAGGAAGTAAAGCGCCAATACAAGAATTGGCTGACAAGATTAGCGCTTATTTTGTTCCAGTTGTTGTATTAATTGCTCTGATTAGTTTCGGTGTTTGGTATAGTTTAGGTTACGGATTTTTATTTTCATTAACTTCATTTATTGCAGTGCTAATAATTGCTTGCCCTTGTGCTTTAGGCTTAGCAACACCAACAGCAATAATGATGGGTACTGGTTTAGGAGCACAAAATGGAATTTTAATTAAAAGTGCAGAAGCACTACAAAAAACTCAAGAAATCAATACTGTTGTGTTGGATAAGACAGGAACTTTAACTAAAGGAAAACCAGAAGTAACAAATGTTGTATCTCTAGAAATAAAAGAAGATGATTTATTACGACTTGTTGGAATGGCTGAAAAAAACAGTGAACATCCATTAGCTGAAGCAATAATGAAACACGTGGGTAGCAAAAAAATCAAGTTGAACAAAGCAGATAAATTTGAATCAATAACAGGTAAAGGAGTTAAAGCAATGTGGGGTTTGAGAAGAATTCTTGTCGGAACAAGAAAATTAATGCAAGAATACAAAATAGATTATTCAGAAAATGAAAGAGATATTGCCAGATTAGAAGAGCAAGGAAAAACAGTAATGCTTGTCTCATTTCAAAAAAATTTGGTTGGACTAATTGCAGTTGCTGATCAATTAAAAGAAACTTCTAAAGATGCCGTCCTGGAACTTAAAAAGTTAGGAAAAGAAGTAATAATGTTAACAGGAGATAATGAACGAGTTGGTAAGGCTATAGGAAAACAAGCAGGCATAGATAATGTAATTGCAGAAGTAATGCCTGAAGATAAAGCAGACAAAATTAAATCATTACAAGAGCAAGGAAGAAAAGTAGCAATGGTTGGCGATGGAATCAATGACGCTCCAGCGCTTGCTCAAGCAGACATCGGTATTGCAATTGGTTCAGGAACCGATATTGCAATGGAATCGGGAAGCATAGTTTTAATCAAAAGCGATTTAAGAGATGTAATAACGGCATTAGATTTAAGCAGGTTCACTATGCGAAAAATCAAACAAAACTTATTCTGGGCATTTGCTTACAACGTTGTTGGAATTCCTGTAGCGGCAGGAGTACTTTATCCCTTAACAGGATGGTCATTAAGTCCTTTAATTGCTGGCGCAGCAATGGCATTCAGCAGTGTTAGTGTAGTATCAAATTCATTGCTAATGAAGAATTATAAAAAGAGGTGAAAAAATGGGAAAACAAGAATTAAGCGTTAAAGGTTTAGCGCTAAGTTTCGGTATTTTTTTAGGAGTTTACATGCTATTAGCCGCATTAATGGCCATGTGGAATGTGAACACAATATGGTTCAACACTAAGCTGTTCGAAATATTAGCATTAGTTTATCCGGGAATCAGTGCAACATGGGGAGGGGCAATACTATCCCTTGTTTACGGAGTAGTCGATGGCGCTATTTGCGGAGCATTATTAGCTTGGTTGTACAATAAGTTTGCATAAAGAGGTGGAAAAATGAAAAACAATTTAGGAAAAACAGATAGAGTTTTGAGATTTTTATTTGGAGTTTGGGTAGTTAGTTGGGTATTACCAACAGTCAGAAACACAGCATTATGGTGGGTTTTGTTAGTTGTTGCAGTAATAGCATTAGTAGAAAGCTTTTATTCATTTTGCTGGCTGCATGACTTGTTTGGAATAAATAATAAAAATCAGTAAAAAAATTCCGTTAAGTTTAAATAACTAAACAAATAATTGCATAAATATGTCAATTGGCAAAAAGGATTTGGAAAAATTACGCAAAGGATACAGGGAAGAACTTGCTGTTTTAGAAGCAAAATGCAAAACAGGCAGTGCTACTAAAGAAGAATACAAGCAATTAACTAAATTGCGCGAAAAGATGAAATAAGCAACTATTTTATTTTGCTTATTTAATTCCGACAAATAATTCCCTACTGCGAATAGAAGAAAAAGTTCTGCTAGTTTTTATTGGGGGAATGGTCTAATTTAACTAAGGTTGTTCTATTTCTTTTATAGAATCAACAATAAAGCGTTCTAGAATAAGTTCTCCTTTTACTTGAACATACTTTCCATCGTACGGAACCAATTGTTTATTTTCAAAAGGATTATCATTTCTGTAAAGAAGAGCAACATTTTGGGCTTTATCATCTTTAATGTACTGCAGAACTGGGCCTAAATGTTCATTTTTTGATCCTTTATTCCTTAAATCAAAAATGACTTTTCCTTCAAGAGTTTCAGTTTTCACGTAATTATTTTGATGATATCTGTCTTTTTAATGGTTATCACCACAAAATACACAATTTAGAAACATTTTAATAATTCATTCAAAAATCATAAATCATGAATCGTATTGTGTTTTTTGGAGAACTGGGAAGTGGAAAAACTACTTTAGCAAAAAAAATAGCAAATAATTTGAATTGTAGAGTGATTGAAGCATCCAAATCAGTAGTCTTTCCTATTTCTGCTAATTTTAGAACACTTCCAAAGGAAAAATACTTGTTAAAAAAATTATCAAAAATTTCTAAAAAGGATGCATCTGTTAGCAGAGAAATAGCTAAAAAAACTTTTTTGGCACTAAAGAGAAAGTATTCTCCCGATTTTATTGCGAAAGCATTACATTTACTTTATGTTGATACTGCACCTAAAGATGTCAAGTATCTTATTTTTTCTGGTTTGAGAGGTTTAGATAATGCCAAATATTGCAGGTTGCACAATGACTTAGTTGTTTATCTTAAGTCAAATAAAAAAGATTTGGTTGATCGCTTGTGTAAAGATAGAGGATATACAAAAGAACTATCTGTTGCTGAGATAAATGAAGAACAAAGACTATACAAAACCAAAGAAATAGAAGAAGTGGCAGATTTAGTAATAAACACTTCTTCTAACAACATAATTAAAGCCTCAAAACAAATTTTATCAAAGCTTAAAAATTGGCGCAAAATGTGCAAGATATGTGTTAACACAAACAGTAATCCTGCAATAAAGTTTGATAAATTCGAAATCTGTCACGTCTGTAGATCATATAAAAAGAATTTAGATTTAAAGCACCTAAAAAAAGAGTTAGATTTTCTTAAAACTTTTAAAAAGAAGAATCGAAAATATAATGTACTAGTAGGTATATCGGGAGGAAAAGATAGCACTGCAACCTTATACACGATTAAGAAAATGGGATTCAAACCATTAGCATTTACTTTTAACTTAGGATATTTACCCGAGACTACCATACCAAGATCAAAAGAAATTGCAAAATTTTTAGGAGTGGATCATGAAGTAATAAATATAAGAAAGTACATAAGAAAAATCGATTTAGATTCATACAAAAAAACAGTTAAACTATACGAGGAACCTTTTAATTTTGAAACAAAAAAGAAATTCAAAAAATCTTATGAAATAGGAAGAAAACATTACTCAGTAAAATGCAATCATTCCCCAGTTTTCGTAAGAACTTGTCAATTATGTAGAAGAATGGTTATTCGTGCATATTATGGAGAAGCAATAAAAAGAAATATTAGTGCGATTATTTTAGGAATTAATGAGTGGACAAATCTCAGTGCAGCACAAAAAGGTAAAGAGTATAAAGTGTCTGGAGTAAGAAAACTTCAGCCAGAAAAAAATAAACCGCCAATATACATTTTTCACCTGCCATTCTTGTTACAAAGAAACAGCAAAAATACAAAAAGAATTTTAAATAAAATAAAATGGAGACCGCCAAAAGGAGAAGATTTCATAGAATCAAACTCTAACTCCTGTTTGTATGCAAGATCAACAGAAAGAATGGCCAAACGATTACTTGAATTCCACCCCGATAGCACCAGACTGGCGCGAGAAGTCACCGTTGGATTCATAACTAAAAAACAAGCACTTAAAGCACTAGGCAAAATACACCCTTACAAATTCTCGCCAAGACAAGTTCTAAAAAGAGCAAAAATCTTATGAAAAATCAGCACATATTTTTTATTTTCTCAAGCATTTCTTCTCTTTTCTTTCCTCTCTGATATGTTCTTCCGAATCTTACTAGTATTTCGTTCACTATTATCCATTTATTTTTTGGGAATAATTTTTTTAGGTCTTCTTCTATTAGTTCTGGTCTTTTATTTTTAGTCCAGCCTAATTGTTGTGACAAATGGGAAACATGGGTATCTACCCCTATTGCATCTTTGCCCACTTCAGATAAGAAAACATTTGCTGTTTTGCGTCCCACACCCGGAAGTTCAATTAGTTTTTCAAGTTCATGAGGAACTTCACCGTTGTACTCTCGAACTAGCATTTTGGCACAATTCAAAACATTCTTTGTTTTTGTTTTATAATAATTAACTCGCCTAATTACACTTGCAACATCGTTAAATTTTGCTTTAGATAAATCGCGAAGCGATTTATACTTTTCAAACAAAACATTGCACACATCTATTGTTGTTTCATCCTTTGTTCTTGCAGAAAGCATTGTAGAAATTAATGATTGCCATTCTTCAGACCAAGACTCAGCCGCTAAACGTAAATCGTTGCCATATTTGCTGAGTTCTTTTAATTGTTTTAAAGCTGTTTTTTGGTTCATTGTTTTTTCTTTTACATAGTTTTTATTTAAGCTTTTCTCAAAATATTTTGGGTGACTACAAAAAAGCGAAAATGTAGTCACCCAGAATGGAAAAGTTCAAATATGTAGTCACCTAAGTTTCGTTATGACCAACGTTTTAATAATTCACGGTTCTTATGGCCATCCAAAAGAAAATTGGTTTCCTTGGCTGAAATCAGAATTAGAAAAATTGGGTTGCAAAGTTTTTGTTCCAAAATTTCCAACTCCAAAAAATCAAAAATTAGATGTTTGGCTTGGTGTGCTTAAAGATTACACTAAATATTTAGATAAAAATTCTATAATGGTGGGGCATAGCATGGGCTGTGCATTAATTCTAAGACAGTTAGAATTGTTGAACAAACAGGTAAATGGAGTATTTTTGGTTAGTGGGTTCACAAAAGATTTGTGGAAAGGGAAATACAGCGAAATAATAGATACGTTTTTTGATAAACCTTTTGATTGGAAAAAAATAAAAAGAAACGCAAAATATTTCGTAATTTATCAATCCGATAATGATTCTCTAGTTCCAATTTCTATGGGTGAGGAAATAGCAAAGAATCTTGATGGAGAGTTGATTGTCATAAAAAATGCGGGGCACTTCAATGAAGAATCAGGATATACTAAATTTAATCTATTGTTGGACAAAATAAAAGGGCAATTAGGATAAAAAATTAAATATTAATTTGTCAAAGCAACCTTCTCCATTGGTAAAGATATTGTTGTGAGTAACCTGAATATGGATTGAAGTGTTTTTGTGCGAATTCTTTTATTTCTTTATAGTTCGATTGTTTTTTTAAGTAGTTTTCTTCTATTACTCTTTTTATCCATACATCTATTGGAAAACTTTGATGGTGTCCTAGAGCGAATAAGCATACACAGTCCGCTATTTTTTCTCCAACACCGGGAAGTTCAATTAGCATTTCTTTAGCTTTTGAATAATCTGCTTTTTTGACTTTTTCAAGCCAATCTTCATTAACTATTTTGTTTATTTCGTAAATGTATTTCGCTCTGAAGCCTGTTGCGCAGTCTTTTATTGTTTGTAAATTGTTTATTTTTCCCGGTTTAGGAAACAAACAAGTCCCATTCTTTTTTTCTCCAAAATTCTCGCTTAGTAACTTGATATTCTTTTTTATTTTTGGTATGTTCGAGGCACTTGAACATACAAAGCTGATCAGGCATTCCCATAAGTCTTGGTGTAATAATCTTAAGCCAGGATATTTTTTTAATGCTTTTTTGGTTAGCGGGTCTTTCTTTAAGTGCGCTTGTATTTTACTAAAATCTTCATTTAAACCAAAAAAGTTAGTTATAAAATCTTTATTTCCTTCATAAAATAAATTGTTGCCTTCTTGTTTTACAAAGAATGCTTTATCTGAATGCTTAACTAAGTAGCCTTCATCTTTTTGTTCAAAATTAAATATTTGTCCTGATTCTATTGAGTGTTTTAGGTTGAAGTCTTTGACTTTTATGTGCATTTTAATGAAGCAAGTGTGAAGAGTTTAAATATTTGACTTGAATTTTCCAGACGCGTCTGGAATTTTCAACATTCCAAATTAACTTCCCAGTGTCCTCCTTTGTCAGGACCTGCTCTTTTAATTGATCTTTCTTTTTTTAGTTTTGTGATTTGCCATTCTACTCCTTTAGTGCTTATGTTTAGTTTTGTTGATAGTTCTTCTAAAGTTATCTTTGAATTTTCTTTTATTAAGTTGATAATTTTCTCCCTAGTTTTCTCCCTAGTTTTCTCCCTAATTATCTTTTTGAGTCTTTTGAATTTGATTCTAAAACTTCCCCCACTTTGCTCAAATTTTGGTAAAGGCAGATTATTTTCTTTCAATGCTTTGATCATGTTCGATATTCCTCTACCCCATTTGTCGATAAGTCCGGCATAATAAAATGTCATTGCTAACAAAAGATTTTTTGGTCTAGATTCGTGTTCTTTATATAATTTTTCTATATTTAACTCGTCTGGAAGTTTTCCAGGATTCGCAATAACTAGTTCATTGTCGTATATTTTAACATAGACTTCACCATTATCAAAATAATCTCTGTGTATTAAAGAGTTAATAATCGCTTCTCTCAGAGCTTCTAAAGGGATCTCTAATTTTTCTTCTCTGTATAAACCTTTTATTTCCGCTCTTAATTCGAGGTGTTCTTTGCAGAATGAAATTGCTTTTTCAAGTATGATGAACAAATTTCCTTCAAAGTCCTTTAAGTCAATAAATTCAGATTTCACAGCTCCTTTAAAGCGCCCGCATCTGAGGGTTATGTTCTTGAAAAACAGATTGGGCGCTTTTCCAAATAATAAGATTCCCGCATTAGTTAAACCAGAATTAGTCAATAATTCAAGTTTTCTTAAAATCATTTCTTCACTATCATTCTCAACTATTATTCTTCCTGCTTTTCTGACCAGTTCAACAAATCTTTTAATAGTTTCATAATCTATATCGTTTAACGAAGCTCGCTTACAAATTCTATTATCCCACCTGAGTTTATCTTTATTTTTACTAAGTATAAAATTCTCTAACTCTTTAGCACTTAATTGTTTATCTTCATCACTAACCCGAATATAAGCGCGGCCATAAGCAAAATAAGGCTTTTCCAAACCACCAAATTCAACTTTAACAACATTCCTATCCGCAATCAAAGCTTTACTTATTTTAGGATAAATCTTGGGTTCTATGTTATCGCTTGTTGCTTTAGATACTTCTCTCAGAGTTTTTTCAGTAACATCTTGTCCAACAATACTTCCATCATTTTTTACACCAAAATATAATTCTCCTCTGTTGTGCTTATTGAGGATCGCAACCACAGAAATTATTGCCTCCTTTAATTCAGAAGTTGATTTCTTCAGTTCTACAGTTTCACTCTCTTTTAAGCATTCACTGGCCACAATCACAATATTTCAAAATTCTTTAAATGTTTTATTACTTCAAAAATATACATCAATATATAAAAAGAAAGTTTTAAATAATGCTCTCATTTTTCATAAGTATGACAAACAAAGCAATATTTTTAGATCAAGTCGGGTACAGTCCAAGAATGAAAGTGCTTCAGTTCTTGATTGAAGGCAAAAATTTTGACTACACTTTAACGGATCTGCTTAATGCGGAAGTTAGTTGGAGGACTTTAAATTTATTAATGCCAAAATTATTAGATCAAGGAATAATAATCAAAACTAGAAAGATAGGAAGGATCAATTTATACAAAATAAATCAAAATAATTTAGTGTCACAGCAATTAATGGAATTACATCACAAATTAATTTTAAAAGAAGTAGATAAAATGAAAAAAAGATTAAACCGAGAAAAGATTCAAAAATCTTAAATATTCAATCATCCAAAGTAAAATCATGAACAAAGAAGACTGGGAAAAACATTACTTGTTGAAGAAAGAGCTTGAACACAAATTATTAAACAACGTTAGAAACAATCATGTTGTTCTTGAAGAATTACTCAACCAAGTTAATGATCATTGGATTTATGAAGATAAGGTTTACCGATTTTATCATCATAGTTTCAAAGCGTACCGATTGCAAGAATCAACTAAACAAATTGTTAATACATTGCAATCTTTGCTTCCTGAGCGTGAAATGAATACTTGGTTCAAGCAAATAGTGAGCGAAGGCACTGGTAAAGTGTTTGATTTATCACATAATCAAGAATGGCTCCAACACACCAGACCAATTCTTGAAGCGTTCTTTCATTCTAAATATTTCTTAGAAATGGCTGTTAAGTATTCTTCTTTAGAAGCTCCTCCAGAAGTATTACCTAGTGGTTATGCGGGACTTCTTTATTTGTTTGATTTGAGATAATAGTTTGGAGTTTACAAGTAGATATTGTTAAAACTCGACTTTGTTTTTTTATTTTTTGATTTTCTCAGTTTCAGCCGCCAGAATCGTGTGCGTATAATATTTTTTGCTGATCAGGCGGCAATAACAAATGACAATAAAAGGTCAAAAAGCTTTTTGAGTGCACTTACAAAATTCTTTCATTATCAATTTCCGCAGCAGCGGCGTTAATGTTCCGAACGCAAAGAGAATAATAAAACTTATTGAGCAAATAAATCAAGCGTTCGGCAAGGGGAAAATTTTTAAGAAATTAAAAAAAAATTCAATTAAAAAACCACAAAAAACCAATTCGGACTTATTGATTGAGAGTTATTTAATTCAGTCTTTTTTCTCCACGTATTGTTTTGCTTGGAAATTATATAATTCTCGGTATCTGCCTTTTTTGTTTATTAGTATTTGGTGGTTTCCTTGTTGTATTATTTTCCCGTTTTCTATTACTAATATTTTGTCTGCTAGTTTTACGTTTGAGAATCTGTGCGAGATGAATAATGCAGTTCTTCCTTTTACATGTGTTTTGAATTGTTTAAAGACGTGATATTCTGCTCTTGCGTCTAGTGCTGCTGTTGGTTCGTCTAGAATGTATATTGGTGCTTTTCTTATTAGTGCTCTTGCTATTGCTACTCTTTGCCATTCGCCGTGGGATAATTCATGGCCTTCATGATACCACCTGCCTATGAATGTTTGGTATTTTTTAGGTAAACTCATGATTTTTTTGTGTATTTGCGTTTTTTTAGCGTTAGAAATCAGTTCTTCATTTGAAATCTTTCTATTAACATCGCCCAATTTTATGTTTTCTTCAACTGTAAAGAAGAATTTTGCAAAGTCTTGGAATGCTACTCCAAATAATTGTCTGTATTTTTGTACATCATAACTTCCTATTGGTTTGCCATCCAAAAGTATTTGTCCTTTTGTTGGTTCGTAAAGTCTTGTTAATAATTTTACTATTGTTGTTTTTCCTGCACCGTTTTCTCCAACTAATGCTATGCTGTTCTTAACGGGTAGTTTGAATGAAATATCTTTTAATATCCAATTTTCTGTTTTAGGATACTTGAACCAGACGTTTTTGAATTCAAATCCTTGTTGTATTGTTGGACTTTTTTGTTGTGGTAAATGTTCTTCTTCAGGATTGTTGAGAAATTCTATTAGTTCGTTAACGAATAAGTTGTTTTCGTATATTCCCGCAAGGTCTTTAACGAATGCGTGAAGGGATGCAACGCCTCTCAAGTATAGTGTGCTGTAGAAAGTAAAATCTCCTATGGTTATCTTTTTCTCGAAAGCTCTCCAAGCTAAATAAAAGTAAAAACCTACAAAAACTAAATCTGAGACTAAGTAAGACAGGAATTCCCAAAAATATCTTTTTACCGTTAATGATTTTTGTTCACTGAATAGTTTGTCATAGAGTGCTTTGTACTTTGTCAACAAATTGTCTTTTATATTTAGTAATTTTATGTCCTTCATATCGTTGGTTTTCGACATTAGGTGTTGCAAGTAGGCTAGTTTTCTTGATTCTGCAGTTTCTTGATAAATTAAGTTCCACCATTGGCTTCCGTATTTTATTTGAACAAATAAACTAGGTATTGCAAAAATGATTAAAGCCAACAATATAAGTGGGTGTAATGCGTAAAGCACTACAAATACTGAAATTACTAAAAGAATGTTTTTCATTGCATCAAACAAATAATAAAAAGTGTTTAGTGGTTTCCAAGTTGCTTGATCAACTACTCGATCTAATTTATCATGAAATGTTGGGTCTTCAAAAAGCCAAAATGGCAAACTAGTTGTTTTTTCCACAATTTTTTGGTTGATCTGTTTTTGAAAGAAATTACCTAACAATACTTGCATTGAGTTATGTTGACTTTCAATTAATCTACTGAAAAGAGTTATTCCAAAGAAAATCAATAAGTAAGTAATTATTGAACTAAAAGCAATAGTTTGAGATAAAGACATAGTTAAGCTGTCAACAATTTTTTTAATAAAATAAGCTTCAAAGATAGGAATAAAAGCGCTGGCAAGAAGGATTAAAGTTATGTAAATAGTATAGCCTTTAGAAATACCCCAAATCATTTTAACTACTTCTTTACTAACAAATACAGACTGCTTAAAACTTTCAAAAATCTTCATAACGCCCTCTTTTTTATATTGTTAAACACTTTGTTGTTTATAAGCTTTGCTCGATGGGCGCTTTGTAGAGTACTTTGTGTGATTGTGATCAAATGGAATCAAAACATTACTGGTGGTCGGATGGCAGATAAGCTCAGGTGGTGCAAGTAGAAAACTTTTGTTTTTATCATTTGTCTCTGTCGCCAGAGATGCATTAAACTTAACTCGCACACTTAGCGATGGCGACTGGAACTGAGAAAGACCAAATGCAACGATAAACTAAAAAAAGTCTTTGACAAATACAAGCACGCATTCTATTTATTCAGTAATAAGTCACCGTAAGAACAAGATATTAAGTCTTCTTGAGAAATTTTAAATAAGTTTAAGTAAAAATTACATTGTTCTAATAATTTATCTCTGCCAATAACTCCTTGTGAGTCTATTGCTTCTATTTCAACAAATGTTCCTAAGTTTTCAACTTTGTCTAAATGAAATTTTACGTTGTCTATGAAATATATTTCTCTTTTTTTGTCAACAACAGCAAGCACACCTAATGATCTTGTTAATACTTCTTTCAAAGAAGATTTAGGATTTGAGTCATAAAGAAGTACATTTGACTGTTTAGGTCCTTCTTTGTCTTCTCTAGAATAATAAATCAAGTGATTTTCTATGTTGCCTTCTCTTAATTTTAGTCTTCCTGTGTTGACATTGAAATAAGTATCTATTTGATGGTCGAGTCCTTTAAAGTCTGCGTGCTTATTGTTTAGAATTGTTCTGATTTGTTCTTGATTTTCTGATTTAGCTTTGATTTCTATGTTTACGTGTTTCACAAAACTTAGACTATTGGATTGTTTAAAAAGATTTGTTTGAAAGAAAACATAGTTTTGTCTTTAATAACTTGCAAAGTGTGCTTATTAAAAAATCGTTTATTGAATTGGTGTTTTCATGCCATCGACAAGATGGTTATAATCCCACAACATAGAATCAATGTTTCCCGGACAATTTCGAGTATTTTGTTTAAGAGTTCTTAATTCTTCTTCGCTCAAAACCACCCATTCACCATTTCTTGTTTTTTTTCTTTTTAGTGCAGTTTGAACTTTCACAGAATCATATTTGCCGTCCTTATTTTTCTTTCCCGAAATTCTTATCATAAAATATGTAGGGTTTCCATATTTTTCCCAGTCAAATGAGAATTCGTAATTCCAAGTATAATCTTTAGATAGTGTTTTGACAAAATCTTCCCCATCTAAAGGTGCTCTTTCAGGAAGATCTATCCTGTCTTGTAGTCTCAATAAACCGTTCGTATACCCAATTCTACAATCTAAAGTACCCACGTCAATAGCTTCGGGTAACTCAACATTTGTTTTTTTATCTTGACTGAATACCATTTCAAATTAATAGGGCAAGTACTACTATTTAAATCTTTCTATTTTTGCCACTATTTAGTAGTTACTAAAAGAAAGTTTTTATAAATGGAAGCATTTCTCAGAAATAATTAATCGAGATTTCAAAATCAAAACTTATTTAAAACAAAATAAAATAAGAAAAACATATGAAATATGAAAATTTAAAGAACAAAGTTGTAATGGTTACCGGAGCAAGTAGTGGTTTGGGTGAAGCTTTAGCTAGAGCATTTATTGAGAATGATTGTACTGTTTACTTAAGTGCTAGAAGTAAAGATAAGCTCGTTGCTCTTTCTGAAGAATTGGGTGATAGAGCGATTCCTTTATCGCTTGACGTTACCAATACTTATCAAGTTTATACCGCTGCTGAAAGAATTATTAATGAACAAGGAAGAATTGATGTTTGGGTTAATAATGCTGGTGGAGAGAAAAAATCTTCACTAAGTGAATTAACTCCAAAATTATTAAATGATATCACTGCAGTTAATTATTTTGGTTTAGTTTATGGAACTCAAGCAGCAGCAGAATACATGCGCAAACAAAAGGAAGGAGATATTGTTCAAATACTTTCTACTAGCGCATTTACTTCTAGAGCAAATGAGTCTGCTTATTGCGCAGCAAAAGCAGCAGCATCTTTGTTTTCAGAAAGTGTACAGTTAGAATTGAGAGATGAAGGAATAAGAGTTTTTCCAATCTATCCCGGTGGAATGAATACTGAATTCTTCATGAAAGCAGGAGCTTCACTGCCTCCAGACTCAATGGAACCAAAAGACATTGCGGACATAGTTCTTAACGCACTATCGCAACCGAGAAATATTATTGTAGTTCCAAGAATATTTAGGAATAGCGTTAAAAAAAGTTTATAGTTTGGAGTTTACAGTTTACAAGCGGATAAATTTTACACTAGTTACTACCTACTATGAACTGCGAACTTTGAACTTTCTCAGCTCAGGCCCCTCGTTGTGTGTGCTTATTGAGTTATTCAATATTTGTGGGGCATAGACAGTCTATAAAAAAAGCCAATGAGTTCTTCCAGTGCACTTAGAAAATTCTTTTATTATCAATTCTCTTGACACCCAGTAATGTCTATGATACCACGGATAACTTTGATACCAGCAGTTAATCGCGGCGTCAATGTTCCGAACGCTAAGAACGGAAAAGAACAAGTCTAGCACAATAAACAAGCGTTCGGCAAGGGGAAAAATCAACATCAGAACTCAGAAAAGTCTTGGACAAATTAAAAAATTAAAAAATCAGAATGTTTCCACTCCGATTTCTTGATCAACATCGATTACTTCTATTACTTCGTTTGCCATTTATTTCACCCCTTTTTTAAAAACTACTCTTTTTTTTTAACTGCATCCGCTTGTGCTTCCGCATACTTCGCATAATGTGCAAGTGCCGTTGTTCTTTACTTGCATTGCTCCGCAGCTTCCGCATTTGCTTCCTGTATAACCCATTTTTACTGCTTTGATTATTTCTTGATCAACTTTGTTAAGATTCACTGCGTGTGATCTTACTTCAGGATTTAGTGTTGGTGTTACTATTCCCGAAAATTTGTTTAGTATTAATTCTCTGACTTTGTCAACTGCAGGGTGGCCTTCTATGTTTAGTGTTTCTGCAAGTTTTACTGGTGCAACACCGTTTTGTAGTGCTACATTCATTGTGTTAGTTAATGCGTTTAGTAATATTTGTTGTGTCGGTGTTGCGTTAGGCATGTCAACACTTATTTCTTTAAGTTTGTTATCACGAACAAATGCGCTTACGCTTAGTGTTGTTTTTCCTAATTGGTATTCTGAAACTATTTCTTTAGTATGCACTGGTGCTTCTTGTTCTTCAACATCAGTTCCAACAAGTTCTAGCATTACTTCATGTTCTTCGCTTACGCTGTTTAGTGGTTGGCTTAGTTTGCTTCCGTCTCTGTAAAGTGCTACGCATTTAAGCATTAATTCCCAAGAAGTTCTGTAAGCAGTTTTTATTTCTTCAACTGTTGATTCTTTAGGCATATTGATTGTTTTGCTTATTGCGCCGCTAATGAATGGTTGTGCTGCAGCCATTATTTTTATGTGGCCGTAATGATGTATTGTTCTTTTTCCTTTTCTTCCGCAAGTGTTTGCGCAATCAAATATTGCATAATGCTCAATTTTCAAGTGCGGTGCTCCTTCTAAAGTCATTGTTCCGCAAACGTAATCGTTTGTTTCTTCAATTTGTTTTTTTGTGAAATTTAGTTTTTCAAGCATGTTGAATTCTGGATCGTTCAATTGTTCTTTTGTGAATCCTAATTCGTTTGTGCAGAAATCTTCACCTAGTATGTGTTTGTTGAATACAAATTTTACGTCAAAAGCAGTTTTTAGTTCTTTTTCTACTGCATCTAGTTTGTTTTGCGTAAAACCATTTTCTTTCAAACTTTTAGAATTAACATGAGGGCATCCTTCTAGTGTTGCATGACCTAAACAATATTTTTCTATTTCTTTAATTTGTTCTTCGTTGTATCCTAATCTTTTAAGTGCTTTTGGTACTGCCGCATTAACTATTTTAAAGTAACCTCCGCCTGCTAATTTTTTGAATTTAACAATTGCAAAGTCAGGTTCTATTCCTGTTGTGTCACAATCCATTGCAAGACCTATAGTTCCAGTTGGGGCAATATTACTTGCTTGCGCATTTCTAAATCCATATTTTGTTCCATATTCTAATGCTGCATCCCAACATTCTCTTGCCACGTTAAGCATGTCTGGAGGACATAATGCTTCATTAATTCCAATTGGTTTAACTGTTAACCCTTCATATTCATCACGTTCAACATTGTATGAAGCTCTTCTATGATTTCTTATTACTCTGAGCATGTGTTCTTTGTTTTTTGGGTAATTTTTGAATGGTCCTATTATTGCCGCCATTTCTGCACTTGTAGTGTATGAGTGGCCTGTAAGAATTGCAGATAATGCCCCGGTAACAGCTCTTCCTTTATCACTGTCATAAGGTATGCCCATCCTCATTAACATAGCTCCAAGATTTGCGTATCCTAATCCTAAAGTTCTGAATTCATAACTTCTTTTTGCTATTTCTTCGCTAGGAAATTGAGCCATTAATACTGAAATTTCCAATACAATAGTCCATAATCTTATTGTGTGTAAGTATCCTTGAAGATCAAACTTGCCTGTTTCATCATTATAAAATTTTCCTAAATTTATACTTGCCAAATTGCATGCGGTGTCATCGAGGAAGACAAATTCAGAACATGGATTGGTTGCATTAATTCTTCCGTCCTCCGGACATGTATGCCATTCATTCATTGTCGTGTCATACTGCACTCCCGGATCTGCTGATGCCCATGCACAATAACCTACATCTTCCCATAATCTTTTTGCAGAAACTTTTTTATGAATTCTTCCATCAGTTCTTCTTATCAAAGGCCAATCATCACTATTATCTAAAGCGGTAAAGAAATCATTGGGTATTCTTACGCTATTATTACTGTTTTGTCCTGAAACTGTCAAGTATGCTTCTGAATTGTAGTCCGTGTTGAAAACGTCAACGTCTATTTTTGTAATTCCTTGTTTTACTAATTCTAGAACTCTTACAACATAATTCATTGGGACTTCATTTTTTAGTGCTTCTTTTACTGCCCTTTTTAGTCCTGGATTCTCTTTTATATCGGTTGTTTTTCCTTCAACTGCTTTTTTCATTATGTGATCTAATTGTTTTTTTAGTATTTTGCTTCCAATTACTAAATCTGCTACTTTTTGTTCTTCTTTTACTTTCCACCAAATAAATTCTTCAATATCTGGGTGATCTAGGTCAACACAAACCATTTTTGCAGCTCTTCTCGTTGTTCCGCCGCTTTTTACTGATGCTGCTGCGCGATCATTTATTTTTAAGAATGACATCATTCCAGAACTTACTCCTCCACCAGATAATTTCTCTCCAGATCCTCTTAATGACGAGAAATTCGAACCTGTACCCGAACCGTATTTAAAGATCCTTGCTTCTCTAGTTAATAAATCAAATATTCCTCCTTTGCTAACTAAATCATCTTTTACTGACTGAATAAAACAAGCATGAACCTGTGCTCTAGAGTATGCGTCTTTTGAGTATTCTAATTCTTCTGTTACAGGGTTCACAAATGAATGTCCTTGTGCTGGTCCGTTTACTCCATAAGCCCAATGCAAGCCTGTGTTAAACCATTGTGGACTGTTTGGAGAAGCGATTTGTTCTAAAAGCATGTAAACTAGTTCATCATAAAAGTTTTGAGCATCTTGTTCTGAAGCAAAATAACTGAATTTTTCTCCCCAATAACGCCAGCAACCAGCCATTCTATGAACTACTTGCTTAAGACTTGTTTCTGGTCCAAGAACAGGTTCTCCGTTCTCATCAAATAATGGTTTGCCTTCAGAATCTAACTGAGGTATTCCTGCTTTCCTGAAATACTTTTGAGCTAATATATCTGTTGCTACTTGACTCCAAGTTTTAGGAACTTCAACATGATTCATTTCGAAAACTTTGCTTCCATCAGGATTCTTTATGATTGAAGAACGTTTAGAATACTCAACCATTGAGTAAGGATCAGAACTGTTTTTAGTGAAGTATTTTAATACCTTAAGACCGCCTACTTTAGCGCTTTCCTCAATCAATGAAGTGGTATATTGGCCTTTCAAAAAAATCACCCATTTGGTTTTTTACTCGATGAAATAAAGTAAGAATTGAGGTGTGTTTTTTGATTAATAAATATTATCAGAACACAAAATATAGTTTGCATTGAGACATACCTGGAGAGTGGTAAGAAAAAGGTTCATAGTTTACGGTTTGGAGTTTATGGTAAAAAATGGTGTTTAAAATTAGTGAGTTTTTACTAGAAAATTTTTCTAAGATATGATTTCCAAACAGCCCAATGTAAGATTATGTGAAATAATATTGAGTATACTAAGAATTGTCCCGTAATTACATGCCAAAATTTGAAGTCAAAACTTTGAATTTTGTAGCCAAAAATCAGAGAAACACCCATTAAAGAGCTAAGTAAGAAAAACAAAAGCATTAAAAAATTATTTACCAAAATAATATTAACTCGTATTCCGGGTTTTGTTCTTAAACTGAGCCAAGAAATAATAAATGTCAACACCACAATAATTAGAACATACATAAAATAATATTTTTCAGCAGCCATTTCAACATAGGATCAGTAATGTCTAAATATAAACCTTTTCACTGTTTATTGTGGCAAAGAACCTCTCAATAATGCAAGTAATAAACCATCACTTTATACCCGTCAACGGTTTCTGGCAGGATTTTGAATCTTATTTTTTCCCACGTGCTTTCCTTAGGCAAGAATTGGTCTTTTTGTTTTGAAAGACATTTTATGCGCAATTACCCCAAATCATTGAATTAACAACATACTTGACATAGTTTAATCCTGATTCTTTATTATCTATAACGTATTCGTAAGGTGTTTTTCCGTTAAAACCAAATTGCGGTCTAGCTCTAGTATACCACCAAATAGAACTTTTTTCATCCTCATGTAAGTCTGCAAATAACTTTCTTAATTCCCCATCAATACTTGATTCGTACTTCTTTTTGTCAACAACAAATTGAGGAGTATTAACCCAACTTTGATAATCTTTTTCTAACTCTTCAAATAAATTCTTTAAATCATCAGGAAGAATATCTTTAGGAGCACTTCTCCAGCCTTTGCTTGGATCCCAGTTTTGTTTTTTAGGCATTTAACTCACAAAATAGAATTCTAGCGTGCGGAGTTTATATATTTAGTGAAAAAAAAGGCATTACTTGTGCCCTTCAAATACTTCTAACATGAGTTAGCTTTTTTTCTGCTGGTGGGTCTTTTTGCGGTTGCAAAAAAACTTTGTAATCAACATCAACTATTTTTTTAGAATTATGATCATATTTTTTCGTTATTGTTCCCGTCCAAGTAAATGGTTTGGGATTATTTAGTACAAAACCTTCTAGTTTAAACAAATAATGTTCTAGTGCTTCTTTGGGTTTTTTAAAAGGAGTTCCATCATTTTTAGTTATGCTTTCCAAATTAAATTTTTCTTTGAAATCGAAATTATTAGGCCAAAAATAAAATCCAGAAGTTATTTCTCCAAGCATTCCAACAATGTCGTCACGACGGTAAACCGCTAAATAAAATTCTTTTCCAATTTCCTTTTGATGAGTTGCATACATTAATTTAAGAGCCAAACTATCTTCTTCAGATATAAATCCAAGATCTGATTTATCTTCTCTAACAAGAACTTTTTTTGTTTCTTTTGGAATGTGAAAATAAATGGGTAGTTGAACTGACAGGTTTAAATTTCCTACAGGAGGATTTTTAATATGAATTTCATAAGTTTTTGTTTTTTTTGTATAATAAGAAGCAGCTATATCTTCAGCTCTTGGACCAAGAATGCTTATTATTAATTCGTCGTTTTTAACCTCATTAAGTCTTCCATCTAAATACACATCACTTTCACCAAGATACTTCCAATTAAGGTTGTTTTTTGAATCACTTAAATTGTAACTAGTTATTGTTCTTTCAATTGACATTTTAACCTCAGAGCTTATCCTTGTGCGCCAACTTGTTTTAGTTTAAGCTCTAATTTTCCTTCTCCAGATAGTACTGAAAGCTTGTCAAAACCTACTTCAGTTAAGTATTTACTAACTGCTTCAGTAAGATTTGTTGCAACAACTGTTTGTTCACCTAAATGGATTACACTTTTTTCGTGACCTGTTTTGGTATATTTTGCGTCATACACTTGGTAAATTCCAACTCTTTCCATCATTTTTTAATCACCAAAAACAAGAATAGTCATAAATGATTTAAATGTTTTGACCACAAAATACACAAATTTCACTCTTTTTATTCATTTTAATAGTTTCCTCCTTATTTTTTCAGGTTGTTCTAAATAATTACCTTCAGTAACAACTTTTCTTCCGGAAGCTATTTCTAAATTCTTTCTAGCATTTCCTGCAATTTTGCCTCCTTTACTAGCTGCGTCTTTATTTTCTTCAAAACCTTGCGCATCTTTGCTTTTTGCAATTTCAGTAGTTGATGCTTCGCCAAGCATAGTAAAAATGAGCTCCAGATCATTCATATGATCTCTTAAGTTTTGTTTATTGAGTTTTTTGTGTTCTTTATATTCTTCAACTGTTTTGCCAAATGTTGCCTTGGAGATTTCATTAGTTAGAATGGCAAATTCATTGCCTTCTTTAACATCTCTCTGCCTCCATTCGTCAGTAAGCTCTTGTCTAACAGCAATTCCTCTAACTCGTTTCTCAATCCATTCATCAGAATAACCTTTTTGTCTGTAAAGGTCTTTCATTCTTGCTTGAGCAAGCTCAGGATTTTCTATCTCTTGAACACGTTCATAACCTACTTTGGCAAGCCATTGCTTGAAAGGTTCAGCTTTTGGTGAGGGGATTGATTGTATGATTCTGAACATGTTTTTGGTGTTTGCACAGTCTGTTTGACGAAATTTTCCATCTTCTGCCAGCAATTTCAACTGTCCGATTTTTTCGGACACTTCAAAACTTTCATCTGAAAGTTTAAGTTTTAAATCAGACCAATATTTTCTAGCCCTTTCACTTTCAGCTAAAGCACCAATCACGTCAACTATTGAAAACCACCACTCCTCGTTGTACCAAATTCTTCTTATTTTTTTGTCTTGAAAAACCACTAATGCATTTTTTGTTTCCATACAAAAGATTTTTAAACATAACCCACATAATTATCTTTGAGGTGGATTTATGGCAAATATTCCTAGGGATGTTATTTCTAAAGAACTGAAAGAGCTTTCTAAAAAAATATCAGAACTCGCAGATGGTTTAGAAAAGGCTCCGTTGGAGAAGGTTATTAATTTAGGAACTCAAGTAGTTAGTCTTGGAAAGAAAGTTAGCGAATTAGGCAGCAAAGTTAAGGACGCTTTTGAGTAAATTTTTTTATCAAAAAATTTACCTTTAAAAATGTATTATCGATCTAATTATTAGAAACTAATTTAATTATTTCATCCCCATACCTTATTAATTTACTTGGTCCGAAGCCGTATATTTTTTCTAGTTCTGCTTTGTTTGAAGGAAGTTTTTGTGCTAATTCAATCAGTGTTTTATCGTGTAATACCATAAATGCAGGCAATCCTTGTTTTGTACTTACCTCTCTCCTCCAGTCTTTTAGTCTTGTTAACATGTCGCTTGCTAAGTTGATTTTTGGAGTGTATTGTACTTTTGCTTTTTGTTCTTGAATTAGTTCAGTCATGCTTTTTGTTATGAAATTCGTTGGACGTTTACCTGTATAAGTCATGTATAGATTATTCTTTGCTCGACTCATTGCTACATAGAATAGTCTTCTTTCCTCTTCTTCTTTGTCATACTCGTCAACTTTTACCATTTCTATTACTGGGTGTTCGCTTCCTTTGCAAGGAAAGTTTGCAGTGTTACATCCTATTATGAAGACTGCTTCTGCTTCTAATCCTTTTATTGAATGAACTGTTGCAACAGTAATTTCATCGTCGCTTGATTCGATATCAATTCTTGTTTCATCACTTCGCACAATATGTCTTATTTCCCTTAATTTTAATAGTTGCGATAACTCATTTAGTTGTTTGTTGGTTCTTGCTAAAACAAATATTTCTTTTCTAGGAATTTTTAAAGCAAGAATTCTTTGAATTACAAATTCGAATTCTGCACCTTCATTTTCAAAACTTAACAAATGGATGTTTTTTTCTCCTTGAATTATTGTTTTAAGATCTGGAAGGTTCATGTTTTTAATTGAGCGGTTAATTAAGTCAACAATATGATTTGTAGATCTGTAATTGGATACTAATGTTATTGTTTCGCAAGTGGGATATTTTTCTTTAAAGTTAAGAATGTATTTTATGTCTGAGCCCCTCCAGCCAAAGATTGATTGTCTGGGATCTCCTACGCAAAAAATGTTTTTTGGATTTAACAAATCTACTAGTTTTATTTGTGTTGAATTCACATCTTGGTATTCATCTATTAATATATGATCAAATTCTGGAACTAAATTTTTGTGTTTTTCAAATATCTTCATTGCATCAATGAGTTGGTCTGCGTAATCTCTTAATCCATTCTTAAGCATGTATTCTTCAATGTACTTGCACACTTTAAAGACTAAATTAGCACTGTCTTTGTGAGTGAAATCATTTGATTGGAATGCAGATAATTCTAAGTTCCTATTCTTGAATTTTAAGTAGTCCAGAATGAAAAAACAGTCATTCAAGAATATTCTTGCTAATTGTTCAGGTAATTTGCCTATTTTTTGTCCAGTTGAAAAGTAAGAATCTATTGCTTGAGCGACGTTTAAGTTTAAGCTTTGAAGCGCCCTATTCATCATGATAAGTTTATCTTTGTAATTTATTACTCTGAATTTTTTGTCATAAACTAAATCATTGTGTTTTTCAAGGATTTTTTCGCAAAAAGAATTAAACGTTTCAACGGAAACAAATTCAACGTCTTTAAGCCTTCGCATCATTTCTTGCCTTGCTTTCCTAGTAAAAGTTATTGCAAGAATTCTTTTGGGATCGACAGATCTGTACTTTACTAAAAATTCTATTCTTTTAACCAATACTGTTGTTTTGCCTGAGCCTGCTCCTGCAAGACAAAGAATGCTTTCATTATTACTTATGATCGCTTTCTTTTGTTCATCATTATAGGCAGATAAAAAGTCTCCAAATGCTGCAAAGATCTTTTTGTCTTCTTCCGTTATTTGAGTTACAGTTTCTTTGAAAGCAAAGGATAATTTCTTCTTGTAAAGTTCAGGGTTTAAAATTTCTTTAACTCCTTTTTCTGTTAATTCTAGAACTTTCCAAAATTTTTTACCACTAACTGAACAGATTTTAATCAAATTATTTGCCACTAAATTATCCACTATTTCCCCAATTTCTTCGGAAGAATAAGCCATACTGCCAAAATTGCTTTTAGAATACAATTTATTGCGTTCAATTGAATCATTATCCTCATTACCTTGCAAGAAATCAATCAATAATTGTTTTCCAACATTAAAAGGAATTTCTTGTAAAGCTTTTAAAACAAAAAGATAATCTGAATCGTTCATCGTAAAAAAGCAAAAACTCGTTGTTATTTAACTGTTGCGGTGTGCTAGACTCAATTGGTCAGTCAGTGACTGACTTTTTGGATGTTTTCAAGTTAGCTAATTTCTCCAACCATTGGTTGGAGTTTTCAGTTTAATTCTCTCGGCAGTGCTGAGAGTTTTGTAACTTAATCAGAGCAATATCAAAATACAAATTAATTGTGCAAGAAGCTCTTGCACAAATCTGATTAGAGAGCCATTATAAGGCCGAGTTAATTCGTTACGCAGTGCTTCACTAATTCAGAAAGTAGCCTTGGCCAGATAATATTTTTTGAAGGTATCGCATTTTGTGATACCAACTTAAAGATTATTCATTTTTATAATTCTTAACTTTTTCCCTTGCCGAACGCTTGATTTATTTGCTCAATAAGTTTTATTATTCTCTTAGCGTTCGGAACATTGACTCCGCGCTGCGGAAATTGATAATGGAAGAAGTTCAGAGAATGCATGAAGAAATTATTGCTTCTTTGAACGCAAATAAAAGAAAAACAGAACAACTAACAAAATAATTAAAGAAATCCAAGCAGAATAAGAAGAAAAAACAAACTCAGCTTCGGAGTAAATAACAAAATAGGCTGAAACTAGGAATAAAAGAGCAATTAAACTTTTATGTGTTTTTGAAACCATCAAATCAAAGAGATAGCTTAACAGTTATAAAGATTTATTGATTTATTATTTACTTTTTAACAGGTGATTTAGGCAAATCTCCAACATCTTCTTCAATTTGTAAGGCTATTTGAGCAAGTTCGGCAAGATTCTTAAATCCTTCAGTACCTTTCTTTAAACTATTAGTAGCAACTGAGTTAGTTCCTGTTTGTTCTTTAAAATGTTCTTCGAACGCTTTTGAAATTCCAAAAATTACAATAATCAGAACAACAAAAAAAAACAAAGACTTAATGTTTAATTGTATTCCTTTTAAAAGATCGAAAATTTCTTCAAAATTCAGGATAATTAATCACCCCAATGCCTTTTTAGAAAAATTTGTAAAATATCATTCCACCAATTCAAAGTAACTGCAGTAACAGAAAAAATGACAATCATCACAACGAAAAAAAGCACCCAATTAAAATCTTTTTTCATTGATAAATCACTACAAAATTGATTTTTAAGGTTTGTGTATTTGAGTTTTAAATTTATTTTACTTCCAATCTTTAAAGAATAATCAGTCCGTGTTTACCTTTCTGAAGGTCTATAACCATTATCAACCGCACTTTCTTCTGTAGGAAAACATATAAGATTTTCTGGTTTAATTCTTGAAACATAACTAGAAGAACAGACATGATAAACATCACTATTGTTACTACCAACAAATTGTGTGCCTGCAATACAACCTAATTTTTCACAGTCATCATCACCCTTTTCTTTATCAAAAATATTTTCTTTAATTTCTTCTTGTTTTAATTTTTCTAATTCTCCACTTTTTACAAGATCCAAAAATTTTAGAAGTTCAGAAGATTTTATTGCAAAATTAAGACCTGCACTTTGATCTCCATATATGGCAACATTAACTCCCACTACTTTTCCTTGAAGATTCAAAAGAGGACCACCAGAATTACCTGGATTGACCGATGCATCTGTTTGAATTAAAGTGATTCCAGCAAAATCTTGAATATCTCCGGGACGTATTGCACTTATTATTCCTTTTGTAGCTGTGTTTGTAAGACCGCGTGGACTCCCTATGGCAATGACTTCTTCTCCCGGTTTAGCTTTATCAATCAAATCTAAGGATCTATATGCTTTTTGGCGCTCAATTAATTCTCCAGTAG
Source organism: Candidatus Woesearchaeota archaeon (assembly GCA_016215315.1). Classification (GTDB taxonomy): domain Archaea; phylum Nanobdellota; class Nanobdellia; order Woesearchaeales; family ARS49; genus JACRKG01. Next base: position 61,432 of record JACRKG010000019.1, read on the forward strand.
CCTCGCTCATCAATAGATTTGATTTAAGTATTATTGCTAAATCTAAATTATCATTCCCGGTAGCAAAAATAACTCCTATTCTTTTTTCTCCGGAAGAATCTTGCAAAATCACAGATTTACCTATAGGCTTTTGATCTTTGTAGAAAATATAATTAGGTTCTGCCATTTCTTTCACAACGTGATAGTTTGTTATCACAAAATCATCACCACCCGATCTGCCCAATAGTTCTTCATTTATAAAAAAACCACTACCAGTGCCGAGTTCAGTAGTAACTGTAACTACAGAAGGTTTTGCTTGTTCAATCACAGAACTGTAGTCCTTATTTGATCCATCTTTAATTTCAGCCAACTTTTTTTCCAATTCTGTGTTCTTTGTTTGCAATTCTTCCTTTGCTTTCTCTAAATCTTGTTTCACTTTCAATATCTGATCCGTTTGATCTGAAGCTTTCTGTGATTCTTGTGAGACGGGCATTGCTATGCTGTTTTTATCTGAACAACTTACAACAAATAACAATAAAACTAATAATACCAAGAAAGTAATTTTTTTATTATTAACCATTATGTATTTTTCTAATCAAACAAATTTTATAAAACTAACTATTTATCACTATTAACCTCTTGCTACTTACCATCAACCAACCCTCTAATCATCCTATTCACCACTTCAGGACTCGCCTTTCCTTTAGTTAGTTTCATGACTTGTCCAATTAAGTATTGTAGTGCTTTTTCTTCTCCGTTTTTGTAGTCTTGTAGTGCTTTAGGATTTTCTTTTATTGCTTGTTTGCAGAAATCTTCGATTTCTGCTTGGTTGCTAAGTTGTGCTAGTTTGTTCTTTTCTACGTATTCTTTTGGCGAGAATGGTTTTTGTATTAGTTCTTCCATTATTTTTTGTGCTGTGGATTCTGTGATTGTTTTTTTGTCTACTAAGGTTATTAGTTCTGTTAGTTCTTTTTCTCCGAATTTTATGTTTTTTATTGTTGTGTTGTTATAATTTAGTACGCGTAATAATTCTCTTCTTAGCCATTTTGCTGTTAGTGCAGGATTTGCTTTTTTGGATACTTTTTCGAATAAGTCTGCTAGTTCTATTTCTGAAACCATTACTTCTGCATCGACGGGATCGATTTTGTAAGTTTTAATGAATCGTTCTACTTTTTGGTGTGCTAGTTCGGGAATTTCTTTTTTTAAGTCTTCAGTTAATTTTTTTGTTACATCAACAATGCATAAGTCTGGATCGATTATGTAGCCGTAGTCTTCTTCTGTTTCTTTAGTTCTTAATTTTTTAGTTGTCTTGCTTATTGAATCCCAGCTGCGAGTTTCTCTTTCTATTTTTCTTCCTGCTTTAATTAATGCTTTTTGTCGAGTTACTTCGTAAACTAGTGCTCGTTCTAATTCTTTGAATCCTGTAATGTTTTTTATTTCAACTCTCGAATATCCTGATTCTTTTACTGATACGTTTGCGTCAGCTTTTATTATGCATGTGTTTATGTCAAATATTTTTAGGTAAGATAAGATTAGGATTAGTTTGTTTAGGAATTCTCTTGCTTGTTTTGGGCTTTCTATGTCTGGTTCCGTGACTATTTCTACTAATGGATTTCCTGCTCTGTTGTAGTCTAGTAAGGAATAATTTGAGGAATACATTTCTCCAGGGTAAGTGATTGATGCTGGGTCTTCTTCTAAGTGGATTCTTTTTAGTTTGATTAATTTTTCAGTAGTCTTAATGTGTCCTCCAACTCCTAGAGGTCTTTCGAATTGTGTTATTTGGTAGTTCTTGCTCATGTCAGGATAAAAGTAACTTTTACGGGAAAATATTAGTTCGGTATCAAGTTTACAGCATAGTGCCATGCATAATTTTATTGCGTAATCAAATGCTTTTTTGTTCATTACTGGTTTTGAACCTGGATGGCCTAAACAAATTGGGCAGACTCGGGTGTTGGGGTTTTCATTACCTTTAGTTGAGCAAGAACAAAACAATTTTGTTTTAGTGTCTAGTTCTACGTGGCATTCAATGCCGATAACAACTTCACTTGTAAACTGGTTTGGAGTTTGCAGTTTGGAGTTTACAGTGAAGTTTTCTGATGATTTTTTACTGTGAACCGTAAACTGTGAACCGTAAACCATCAGAGTTCCTCCACTAATTTCAGGAAGTGGAATAATTTGTTTTCTTCTAAGTGTTCTGTCATTGCCATTAGTCCTACTGGTAGGCCTGATTTGTGTATTGGTATGCTTGCGTGAGGTATTCCTGCCAGGTTTGGTCCTACTGTTAGTATGTCCATCATGTAGTTTTGTATTGGTGTTAGTTTTTTTACTTCTTCAAATTTTGGTGCTACTATTGGCATTGTTGGAGAAATTAGTACGTCGTATTTTTGGAATAATTTTTTGTATTCTTGAATTATTAATGTTCTTACTTTTGTTGCTTTAATGTAATACGCATCACGGTACCCGCTCATTCTTGCGAATGTTCCTAACATTATTCTTCTTTTTGCTTCTTCACCAAAATTTGCGCTTCTTATTTCTGTAAAGTATTCATTGAATGTTTTTTGTTCTACATCGCCTTGAATTCCGTAACGCATTCCGCAAAGCTTTGCCAGGTTTGTTGATGCTTCGCTCGTTGCGATTAAGTAATAAGTGGGTATTCCGTATTTGAATGTAAATGGTAAGTTTACTTCTTCTACATTTGCTATTTTTTTTAGTGCGTTGATTGTGCGAGTTATTTCTTTTTCTACGTGAGAATCCATTCCCTTCAAGCTTTCCTTAATTATTCCTACTTTTAGTTTTCTTGGCTTGAATTCTTTAGGTCTTTGATCGACCACTGTTGAATCAGAACAAATAGTTTGTCCAATCATTGCATTGAACACCGGAATCATTTCATCAACTTTTTTTGACATTATTCCTATCTTATCTAAAGAGTTTGCGTAATCAATTAAGCCATAACGACTTACTAATCCGTATGTTGGGCAGAATCCTACTACTCCGCAAAATGCTGCTGGGCATTCTATTGATCCGCCAGTGCTTTCTGCGATCGCTACATGTCTAAAATTTGCTAATGCAGTTATTCCTGCAGCTCCGCCAGATGAACCTCCAGTAACACGCGTGACGTCAACTGGATTCTTTGGTATCTTGAAGTCTAGTCCTACGTTGGTGTTAAAGCTTCCGAAGCCGAATTCGTCGCAGACTGTTTTTCCTATTACTGTTGCTCCTTGATTTAATAAACGTTGAATTGCTGTTGCGTTAAATTCAGGCATGTAGCCTTTGAGAATTTTTGATGATGCTGTTGCATCTAATGCTTTTACGCAAATGTTATCTTTAACAGTGATATACAATCCGTTCAGCATTCCTTTATTGCTATCTCCTGCTCCTTGACCGACTTCAGTGAAATAATTATATTTCTCATTTATTTTCTTGCATTCTGCAAATATTTCTTCTGGATCGTCTATCATTATACTGTTCTCGGTGCTTTAAAAAAATTATTTTCTTTATTTTTTATCTGAGCTAAAGGATCTTTTAATGATTCTCGCACTATGTCTTCTCTTAGATGGTTTCTTTCTTCGAAAGGACGGAAAGAACTTTCAACTTTTGAAACGTCAACTTCATCAAGCACTTTGAATGCGTTAAGAATTTCTTTGAAGTCTTTTTCAAACTTTTTAGTTTCTTCTTCCGTGAGTTTCAAATTAGATAATTTTGCCACTTTTTCTATTAGTTCTTTGTTTATTTCAACCATCAAATGAGTTATGAGAGGGTTGTTTTTAAATATTTTCGAAAAAGAGGACATTATTTGTTAACAACCTACTTAATTCTAATACAAATTTTAATTTTCCCCTAGCCGCCTGCTTGTTTAGTGTGCTTGAATTGTATTTTTCTGGTTTAAGGCAGGCGGAACAGTGTGTCAACGCTTGCGCGTTGAAAATTAATAAACAAAGAATTCTTTCAGTGCACACCAAAAACAATTCAATTTTTTCTGGATTCATGATGCTGCCTCCAAAATCATTAAAGAACTAATTATGCACATAATTCGCGGAGGCCTGAGCTCTGAAAAGTCTTTTCAATGTATAAGTTTAACAGAATTAGAACTTTCAAACAATTATTCTTCGTTTTTGCCAAGTTTCTTGCCCAAATGCTTATATTATTCAAAGGGCATCCTAATCATAGAGGTGAAGTGAGGGATTAAAATGATACAAACAATCAAGGCAAAAATGCAAGGAATGACTGTTAGCGCATTAATTAGTCAAGTCTCTGAATTTGCAATGACTGAAGGAGTTTGGTTTGCAGTTTATGCAGCACTAATGAATGTTCTTGACGAAGTAATTATCCCTTTTGCTTTTGCATATTTTGGCCACCCAATCTTAGGAGTAGCTGCACTTGTAGGAGACCTAGACTGGTTAACTTACCCTCTATACTTTGTTTTGAGAGCAAAAAAGGAAGAAATAGCATTATTTTTCAAGAGATTTATTTTTAAATCTTATTTTTAATTTTTCTTTTAATTAGTTTTTTACTGCAAACAATAAACCACAAACTATAAACCAGTTTACGGCACTAACCTATCCGGATCTCTAGGGAATAATACGCAATCTCTGATGTTTTCTACATTCAATAAACTCATTGTTATTCTTTCTATTCCTATTGCGAATCCACCGTGTGTTGGTACTCCGTACTTGAAGAATTTAGTAAACCATTCAACACTTTCAGGTCTTACATTTTTCATTTTTAAGTGTTCTAATATTTTTTCGTATCTATGTTCTCTTTGTCCTCCTGAACTTAATTCTAAACCTTTAAAGTATAAGTCTATTGATCTTGCTCTTTCAGGATCTTCATCAACAGCCATTACATAGAATGGTTTTATTTTGAAAGGGAATCTGTTTACGAAATAAAATTCAGTGTCATATTTTTCTTTGACGTATTCCCATAATACTTTTTCTGCTTCAGAATCCATGTCTGATCCTTCAGGTAATTTTTTTCCTCTCTTTGCTAAGATATCATAAAGTTCTGGGAAGCAGAATTCTGGGAATGGTGTTTTCGGTATTTTAACTTCAACGCCTAAAAGTTTTAGTTCTTTTGCGCATTTTTCTTTTACTTTTTTTAGTGCGCTAACAACTACTTGTTCTTCTATTCTTTCAACATCTCTTTCATCTTTGATAAATGCTGCTTCTACTGCGCAAACTCTGTGCTCGCATAAATGTTTTACTGTGTGTGATTGTTCTGCTCTCCATGCTGGACCTATGTCAAATACTTTAGGAAATCCTCCAGCAATTGTTAATTGTCTGTGTAATTGTGGGTCTTGTCTTAAGAATGCTTCTTTGTCGAAATAAACTACAGGAAATACTTCGCTTCCTGATTCTGAAGCAACTCCTAAAAGGCATGGCGTGAATACTTGTCTGAAACCATTGCCGAACAAATATTCTTGTATTCCTTCAAGTATTGCTGATTGAACTGCAAATATTGCTTGCATTTTTGGTTTTCTTAAGTCTAAACTTCTCCAGTCTAGTCTTGTTGCTTGTCCTGTAGCAATTCCTTTTTCGTTAACAGAAATTGGAAGTTCAGGATCTGATTTTGAAAGAACTGTAATTTTTTCAGGAATAACTTCAAGGCCTGATGCTGCTTTTTCAGTTTTTTGTACTGTGCCAACAACAATCAATGAAGACTCATTAGTTAATCCTCTAATTTCATCAAGAACTTTTTTATCTGATTTGTTTGTTACAACTGTAACTTGAACCATTCCAGTAGAATCTCTTAATTGAATGAATTTTAGTCCGCCTAAATCTCTAAATTCATGAACGTAACCACTAAGCTCAACTTTACCAGATTTTTCATTTAAATCGCCAATGTTTACCATAACAAGAGTGGAATTGTGCAGTGGTTTATTAATTTTTTCTTTAAAACGGGTTTACAGTTTACGGTTTGCAGTTTACAGCAAAGAACTCTGTATCCATCTTGACGTCCAGTAATATTCACGAAACCCGATTGACTTCATCGACATCAAAATGCAGCAGCATTTTAGTAAAAAGCGGCTTCGGCCAGACTCAGAACCAGCCTTTTGCTCGCGCAAAATCCTGGGAAAAACAAGTGGGATGCGCACTGCTGTGCTTACCCACAAAAACTCTTTAACCATCCGATACCCACAAATATTTCGACACCAAGATGAATCCTAGAGATAACAGTTAGAAAAAGGACGGCTTCGGCCAGACTCGAACTGGCGACCTTGCGGTGGCTGTCATAAAGTTAACAGCCGCACGCTCTACCTGTTGCTCCACGCTTCAATTATCCACGTGCCTGAGCTACGAAGCCATCCGAATAAAGTATTTTGCTTTATTTTATAAATGTTTTTGTCGCAAAGTTTTTAAATGAAAAAAATAAAGTCAACGCATGTTTAAAAAGGTGAGCTTGGCGTTAGTTGTGATCTTTTCTCTTAACGGCTGTGCAACGTTGCAAGATTATGATAGGCGTTTAAAAGAATCCATGCAGAATAGTGCATCTTATGTTCAATCGATGTTTGGCAAGTATACTACTTATGAAATTCATGATCCTGCAAACAAAGAACTTCCATTACTTGTTGCAGGAAAATACGGAGTTAATTCAATAAATTTCAATTTAGAAGTTTATGACTTAACAACAAAAGCATTTGTTTATGATGATCTAGTTGAACAAGTTATTAAGGAAGAAAAAAAACCTTTAGAAGTCGAACTTTTCAGGCGAGAATTTTCTCTAAATCATTGCAATTCTGAAAGAATGTTCAGAATAATAAAAAATTACGACCTAAACAAAAATAGAATTATTGAAATGGACGAAGTTAAAGAAGTTCTTGAAAAAAGAATTAATAAAAAGTTGAAAACAAAAGAAGAAGTTGTTGAAGAAACAAATAAAATTATTGAAGATGCAAATAATAAGTACAAAATTTGGATTTTATCTCAAGCAACGTATGTTTCTTTGTATGCTTCAGGAAATAATAAAGTGAAACAAATGGAGCGGGGCAACTCAGAAATAAATGTTGAACAAAAAGGAGAGAAATTATTTTTTGAAATCAAAAACAACAATAAACCATTTTTGTACGTTCATGATTTAAGAGAAAACAACATTGTAGGGTATGAAGGAGTTAACATAGAAACAGCAATCAATCGCCCTGAAGAATTATTAAGTGCTCAAAAATATGAGTATTCAGACACTGACAACAAAAACGAGTATTTAGAAGCATTAGTAGACATGAGAGATTACCAGGCAGAAATAGTTAAGAATAAAATAATAAAAAATTGATAATAATAAATGCCTAGTTTTATAAAGGTAATTTTATTCAAGTGAGATTATGCACAAGTCAAAACTATTTTCAGGCGAAATGAACAATTTCTTTCTATATCTCGATACAAAATTACTAGATTTAAATAACAAAAAAGAAACAAAAGAAACGGTTATGAAAAATTTAGAAGATGAAGTTGAATCATTCTTTTTACAATTAGACTCAAGACTTTACAATCCAGAATACTTGCAAAAAGTACACCAAAATGTAAAAACGGGTTTAGAAGAATACGCCATCACAGTTTCAAAATGTTTTGATGAATTTCCGAATTATTTAATGGCGGGTCCTAATAGCATTCGAGGATTTTTTGAAGGATTCGTGTTCGGCGGAGTACTTCCTGGTGCTTTAACTTATTCGGTGAATCCCGCATTAATAATACTATTTGCACTCACCGGATTCTGGACTGGAATCTACAGAGCAGATACAAGAGAAGAACAATCTACAAAGAAATTTAATGATTTGAAAAAACAAAAAATCAAAATGATTGAGGGATTCTTAAATGTATAAACAAATAGGATTAGAAAAAGATTTGGAAGGATTCATGCAGGATTTAAGACTTAACGATAAAATGTATACGTTAAAAGACAAAGAGCTAAGTGATGCATTGAAGCCTAAAATAGAAGAATTCTTTTCACAATTTCCAACAAATGTTTACAGACAGGAAAGAATTGAAGAGTTGAAAAACAGAGTTTTAGATGGTTTGCCTAATTACATAAAAACTCTCAATGAATTTCAAGAGGAATATTTTAAAACAGATAAAGAAAAAAAAAGAAAAGGATTCTATTGGTATCTTGGTTCTTCATTCATTATAACTTTTGCAACTGGAAATGTAATCATAGGAATCGGGGCAGGAATGCTTATTAGTAAAATAATGGCAGGACAAACTCAAATAACGCCAAAAATGAAGCAATTAGCACTAAAAGAGAAACAAACGTTTGAACACTGGCTCAGATAGGTCGTTAAATTTAAAAAAGCAAATTTCGAAAAGAGGCGAAATGAATCAAAAACTATTTAGTTTAGGACTTGCAGGAATTTTAACTTTATCATCAACTAATTGCGCTTTTTTTCACAGAACAAAGATAGATGAACAAACAGAAGTAATAAAACAAGAACCTGTACAAGAGCCGGTAACTGAAAAGAAATTAGAGGAACAAGTCGAAGAACAACAAACATCAACTCAAATTGAAGAACAAACAAATCCTCCAAAAATTGAAGAGATAACGCCAGAAGATCAGTCTCAAGAATTAACGTACAAAGAACAAATTAAATTAGTTAGAGATTATTTATTGAACAATCAAGAAGGGGATAGAAATATCCACACATACGATTTCAGCGACCAAAAAATTTTTATTTCTTTACCAGTAAAAAAAGAATTAAAAGGGCGTAATGATTTATTATATTTAGAAGTTGTTCAGAATAATAAAGGTTTTTTGTACGTTCATTTGCCAGAAAATGAGTATCCTGATGCTGTAATTGAAGGAACTCCGGGAATTTTAGAATACTTATTCAACGTTTACGACAAAGGAGGCAATCTCGAAGCAAGTATTTGGTGGAATTACACAATTCATCAACCGCCCAGCCAAGAACAGTTGAAAACGTATGAAATAATTATTAGTGAGTTAGAAAAAGAAATTAGCAAGTAATAAACAATTCATTTTTTAAACTTTTTTAAATAAACAGTCTTGTGAAAAATTATTTATGTATCCAAAAACAAAGAAAGAAAAAATTCTTAGAAATAGTTAAAGCTCAAAGTCCTTTAAGGTTGGAAGAATTTATAGAACAATACTTACATTACTTTCGAGCAGACACAATAGCGCCCAGGGTATTTAGTGATTTGCAAGAATTCAGAGAATTTTTAAAAGAAATACCTGACAAAAGACCAATACCACACAACTCATGCATTGACGAATCAAACACAGTTTGCGTTCATTATATGAATGGAAAGGCACATTGCAAAGTTGCACTTTATGGATACAAAATAACATATCATAAAAAATGAAAATAACATACTTAACAGCAAAATCATTGCATGATGTCAGATTAACAGAAGAAGCTCTAAAGAATCTGCCTAAAGGGAAAATTGGAGTGATGACAAATATTCAGCACTTGCATAAAATGCAAGACTTGTTAAAACAATTGCCTAATTCAGTTTTTGGCGGTCAAGGAGTTGGGTGCAGATGTGATGGAATTAAAAAAATAGAATCACAAGTTGATTATTTCTTATTTGTTGGTAACGGAGTATTTCATCCAATACAAATTGCTTTAAGCACGGAAAAACCAATATGGTTGTGGGATCCTGTAGTTAAAAAGTTAGAAAAAATGGATCAAGAATTAATTGATAGATTTAGAAAAAAGAAAGAAGTTAGTTACAAAAAATTCTTAATGGCAAAAAGTGTCGGAATAATGATAACCTGCAAACCAGGACAAAACAATGGAATACTAAGCGAATACTCAAAAGAAAACAAAATGTCTAAAGCAATAAAATTAAAAGAAAGAAAAGACAAAGACTACTTCTTATTCGCATTCGATACATTATTAATGAGTGATCTAGAAAACTTTCCATTCATTGACATGTGGGTAAATACTGCGTGTAATAGAATTGGCGATGAAACACCAAAAATACTTGAAATACAAGACTTGGAAAGGTTTGAAGCACTATAGAATTTTATTTCTTCAAATATACTGGTATTTTGTATTGTTCAAATTCTTTTAACAAATTTGTTCCACAAATAATTCTGGAGAATGCTTCAGCTTCCATTTTTGCGCCAATTAATGCATTGTGCGGGTTCGGTTCTTCAGGTAAGCCAACATAAACTAGAGTTTTGTTTAAGCTCAAATCTGATTTATTTTTTTTAATTTGCGGTTGTAATTCTCTACTTAAATAATTTGAATAACTTAAAGTATGTAAATCAACAATTCTGTAACCAAAAGGCCAGTTTAGATCATATCTTTTTGCTGAATCTTCTAAAAAACCTGTATCAAATGAAGGATTCTCTCCTGCAATAGTTTTATCAGCAAACTTTTCAGTCCAGATTAAAAATTCTGAGACTAAATCATTCAAAGATTTTTTACTTAAGTCTTTAACTTGCTCTTCAGTGAATCCATTTACTTTTAGTGCAAAATCATCAATTTCTGCACCATCCCAAACTTGGCATTCTCCATAGAACTGATTTTCAGGATTGGCAAAATCAACTGCGCCTATGCTTACAATAGAATTTTTTTCAGGACTGAGTCCTGTGGTTTCTACATCAACAACAATCATATTAAAATAAAAAGGTAAAAGATATAAAAATCTTATTTATTTCAAGTCCAAACCTTCAATTGTGTGTTTTCTCCGCTTTTAACGAATGAGTCTCCAAATCCGCGACCTATGCTGTATCCAAAATCTTTGAATGATGCTCCTAAAGCTCCAAATAGTCCTGGTTGGCCTTTTATTTCTGCAATGCTAGCAGTTATATTTAGTTCTTTTTCTAAGTAAGCAACTGCTTCTTTTCTTCCGCCTAATTCGTCAATTAATCCTAATTCTTTTGCTTCAACACCCAAATAAACAAATCCTGTAGCTAATTCTTTTACTTTTTCAATAGGTATTTTTCTGTTTTCAGAAACTTCTTTAACAAAAGCATCATAAGTTGTGTCTAGAATGTGTTGAAATAATTTTTCTTCTTCTAGAGTCATTTCTTTGTATGGCGATCCTGCATCTTTGTATTTTCCAGCAATTAATCTTTGATAAGTTACGTTATAATCTTTCAAAAGACCTGGAAATGCTAGTTTTGATGCAACAACACCAATACTTCCAGTAATTGACATTGGGTGAGCATAAATTTTGTCAGTAGCACTAGCAATCCAGTAACCACCACTTGCACCAGTTTCTCTGATTACTGCAACAATTGGTTTGTCTAAATCTTTTATTGCTTGTCCTATTTCTGCAGAAGCAACAGGACTTCCACCCGGAGAATTAATTTCCAAAATAACTCCTTTAATATCTTCAGTTTCCTTAATTTTTTCTAACAATTTTACAACTTTAGTTGAAGAAACTCCTCCAGAATCAAATACAGAAGCAACTTCGGTACCGGTAGTTATAACTCCATTCAATGGAACTAAAGCAATGTTACCGCTAGGAATTTTAAATTCCGAAGTTGAAGAAAAAAAGCTTGCAAAAAACATAACAAAAATCAAAAAGAAGAATATACTTACAAGAGCACCAAGTATTTTTCCTAAATAATGAAAATAATCAACAAACTTACTTTTCTTGTCCCAAACCGAACTTAATAAAGTAGACTTACTTTTAACAACACTCTTTGCCATCAAAACACCTCTTTTCACACTACAAGAGTCTTAGGCGTTTATAAATCTTATCCAATCTTTAGATTGTGGCGATCACCAGACATCAGCAGGCATCAAAATTACTGGGCTTCGGGAAGTCAACTGTTATCAATACCCCATTCAAACCCCCAACCATGAACCACAAACTTTCTTACAGTCCGAACATATCAGTAAATTCTTTTAATTTTCTGAAATTTGCTAAGAATTCATATCCTTGTGTTGTTAGAACGAAAACGTGTTTGTCTTTATCTTTTATTTCTTCAGTCATTAAAGCTTTGCCTTTAAGCTCATCAACGTATTCTTTCATTCTTTGATGAGACAAATTAGATTTATATAACAAGTGAGTAGGCTTTATCGTGCCTCCTTTGTCATGGATCGACTTTAATATGTCGTGAATTATCTCCAATTTATTTCTTCTAGATCCCATTGTGTAGTGGTAAACGACTTGTCTTTTTAAACTTTTTTAAGATCGTTTTTTAAAGTTTTTTCTTTTTAAGGCTAAACGTGCCATAGAAAGCAATAATATAAGATACCCAAATAATATGAACAAATAACCGCCCATGTATAACACAGGCGATAAATAAGTTAATAATGATCTGGCATAAAGCTGAGCATGACCTACAGCCATACTAGCAAAGGAAATAAATGACAAAAATGTTGTTGTATTTGTTTTTCTAGCAAAGTTCTCAAAATAATTGCTAGTTACGAAAAGGATTATTAAAAATTGCACTAAAAAGAAGTTTCTCAATAATTGTTCATTTCCTGAAGAAGCAAACACAAAAACATTAGCTAATAAAAGTATAAAAAGAACCAATCTTTTATTTCTTAAGTCTGATGAAACTGAAAGTAACAAAGTATATGCAGATAATATTAAGACTACATAAACTGATGAAATGGCAAAATCAATTATTTTGAAAAGATCTAACAAATTTTCTTTTAAATTCATGTAAAGCAACAAGTGAACAAATGAACCTGCAAAAAATGAAATGGATATAAAGAAAAATGCTAAGCTAAACCAGTAATACTTTCTGTCACTTGCGTAATTGTATACTTTTAATCCAAAAAAGCCCACTAGAAATGCAGCTATTGCAGCAAATACTTCAAAAGTAGCCCCCAACGCAAAGAATGTTTGCGGAACTTGAGAAATTAAACCCATACTTAATAACATAACTGAAATGTTTTTTAAACGTTATGAAGAACTACTCCTTATTGAGTTTCCCTATTGAGTCTCCTTACTCTGACTGCATAAGGTTATTTAAAAAGGAAGCAAAAGTTATATCATAACACAAATCCGTGTTAAATATTGGCTGCCCGGTTCCTACACCGATTGGGACTGGGTTTTTCTCTTATTCTGATTTGTGGTTTGTAAAGGGTAAATATTTAAATAATAAAAGCAAAGAACAGGGATTATGACTAAGATTAACCGCTTAGTGCTTAACGGTTTTAAGTCATTTGCAAAACACACCGAGCTAGTTTTTTCCCGAGATTTTAATTGCGTAATAGGACCAAACGGATCTGGTAAAAGTAACATATTAGACAGTTTATGTTTCGTTCTAGGAAAATCTTCTTCAAAATCATTAAGAGCAGAAAAAAGTTCGAACTTAATTTATAACGGAGGAAAGACAAAAAAGCCAGCAAACCAAGCTGAAGTAAGCATTTATTTTGATAATGAACAAAAGATTTTCCCTGTAGAAACTGGAGAAGTTAAAGTATCAAGAGTTGTCAAGCAAGATGGCGCTAGCAAGTACTTAATTAATGATAAAACCAAAACAAGACAGGAAGTTATAGAACTATTATCATACGCGAAAATTGATCCTGACGGATATAACATAATTCTTCAAGGAGATATAGTTAGATTAATTGAAATGTCAACAGTTGAAAGAAGACAAATTATTGAAGAAATTGCAGGAATAGGAGTTTACGAAGAAAAGAAAGGTAAAGCACTCAACGAATTAAATCATGTTGATGAAAAAGTAAAAGAAGCAGAAATAGTTCTGAAAGAAAGAGACGGATACTTAAAAGACTTAAAAAAAGACAAGGAACAAGCACTCAAGTTCAAAGATATAAATGATAAAATCAATTCTTACAAAGCCAGCTATTTAAAAAAGAAAATCGATAAAAAAGAAGAAGAAAAAACAAGAATAGACAGCAAAATAAAAGACGTACAAGAAGGATTAAACAAAATCAACGAAGTAATAAAGAAGTTAAGAGAAGATAAAACTGCAGAACAAGAAAAAATAAAAGCAATAAATGACGAAGTAGAAAAACAAGGAGAAACGGGACATTCTAATCTGAATAAAGAAATAGAAAAACTAAGAGTAGATACTGCAACAAACAGCACAAAAGTAAACAATCACAAAGATGAATTAGTAAAAATAGAAAAAAGAGAAAACGAACTTGGAGAAGGACTAAAAGATTTAGAAGGAAAAAGAGGACAATTATTTGCACAAAAGAAAAGTGTAGAAGAAACGAAAACTAACGTTGAAAAAGAATTAGAATCATTAAATAAAACAATATTAGAATTCAGAAAGAAACATAGACTAGATGAAAGCTCAAATCTAGAAGAACAAATACATGAGTTTGATAAAAAAATAGAAGAAATACAGAGAGAAACACAAGAACAAAGAGGCGAACACCAGAACTTACTGAGAGAAAAAGACAAGTATGAATACCAATTAGAAACAATTGATGAAAAAATAAGAAAAGTTAATACACTCATCAACGAAAACAAACAAGAAATAGAAGACTTAAAAAATAAGAAAAAAGAATTCAAAAGTTCAGTTCTAGAATTAAACAATTTGTTGAATGAAGACGTAAAAAATGCAAGAAGACTCGCAGATTTAAGAGAAAATTTATTCTCAAAAAGACAAGAAGTATCAAAACTAGAATTAAGAAGAGATGAATTCAAGGAAAGCATTTCAACAAACATAGCAGTAAAAAAAGTTCTAGAAAACAAAAAAAAATTAGGAGACATAAGAGGAACAGTTGCAGAATTAGGAGAAGCAGACAAAGAATACTCATTGGCATTAGAAATAGCCGCAGCACAAAAAATTCACAGCATAGTAGTAGGAGATGATAAAACAGCAGTAAACTGCATAAATTTCTTGAAAACAAACAAACTGGGAACGGCAACATTTTTACCTTTAAACAAAATCAAACCATTCCCAGCAAATGAAGAAATCAAAAAACTAAAAGACAAACAAGGAATTCACGGACTAGCAATAGAATTAATAAATTATGATTCAGAATACAAAAGTATTTTTAGTTATGTCTTCGGAAACACACTAATAGTTGATTCTATGGAATTAGCTAGAAGCGTAGGCATAGGAAAAACAAAAATGGTCAGTCTCGATGGAGACGTAGCAGAATTCTCAGGAGCAATGATTGGAGGCTACAGACACAAAAAAGAAGGAAGCTTCAAAGAGAAAAACATTAACAATTTTTTGGAAAAATCACAAGAAGAATTAGCAAATATCGAGAAAGAAGTTAGAGAATTAGAAGAAACAAGAAAGAATAACGAAGAAAAAATAACAAAATTAAGAGAACATAAAGCAGAACTAGAAGGAGATATCATAAAACAAGAAAAAGTACTACATTTAGATACGGATGATTTAGAAGCCGACAAAAACTTCAAAGAAGAAATGTTGACAGGAATAAAAAACACAGAACAAAAACTAAAAGATCAAGAAGAAAAAATAAACACGAAAACAGAAGAAATCACCCAGCTAAAAATAAAAAAACAACAATTAATGTCTCAAATAATACAACTCAAAAAACCAACACTCATAGCAGAACTAAATGCTTTCGAAGGGAAAAAATCACAATTAATTGAAGAAAGAATAAAATTAGAAGCAGAACACAACAATCTTGAAAGCAGAGAAAAAGAAGTGCTAGGCAAAAGTGGAGAACAAATACTAAAAACAAAAGAAGAACTAGAAAAAGAAAAGGAAGAAATAAACAAACAAATAGTTCTATTAGAAGAAGAAAACAAACAAAAAAACAAATTTTTAAGCGAAAAAGAAAAAGAACAAGAAAAATTCATGCACCAATTCAAAAAATCATTCGATCAAAGAAAAAAATCACAAGATATGATAATGGCAATAGAAACAAGATTATTAAAAGATGAAGAAAAATCAAGAAAAGAAGAACTAGAACTAAACACATACTCAATAGAAAATGCAAGAATAAACGCAGAACTAGGAAGTTTCACAAGTGAATTCAGCCAGTACAATAACGTCCCATTAATAGACGACAAATCAGAAGAAGAACTGAAAAAATCAGTACAAAGCTTTGAAAGAACTCTTGCAACCATAGGAAACGTAAACATGAGATCTTTAGAAATCTATGAATTGGCAGAAAAAGAATACAACAATTTAATAGAAAAAAAGAACGGTCTATCAAAAGAAAAAGAAGACATACTGAATTTAATGCAAGAAATAGAAAAAAACAAAGCAGAATTATTCACCAGAACATACGATCAAATAAACAATAATTTCCAAAGAATATTCTCACAATTATCCTCAAAAGGACAGGCATTTTTAGAATTAGAAAACCCCCAAAACATTTTCGAAGAAGGACTAAAAATAAAAGTAAACATAACTGGAGACAAATTCTTAGATATACGAAGTTTAAGCGGCGGAGAAAAAACAATGACCGCGCTAGCATTCTTATTTGCAATACAAGAACATGAACCGGCAAGTTTCTACATTTTAGATGAAGTTGACGCTGCATTAGATAAAAGAAATAGCTCATTGCTAGCAAAACTAGTTAGACAATACTGCGAAAAAGCACAATATGTAGTAATAAGTCACAACGATAATGTCATTTCTGAAGCAGACGTTATTTATGGAGTATCAATGAAACCAGAATTAGGCGCCAGCCAAGTAGTGAGCCTAAAAATGAATGCTTAAGATGAAAAAAGAAAAAATTCTAGTTATCTGCGCACATAATGATGACCAAATAATAGGGTGCGGAGGAACATTTGCAAAATACGTTCGAGAAGGAAAAATAGTAAAAACAATAGTCTTCGCTTACGGAGAAAAAAGCCATCCACACTACAAACCTCAAATCATCCAAAAGCAAAGAGTAAGAGAAGCAATAGAATCAGATAAAATTCTTAAAGGCAAAGGAATAAAATTTTTAGGTCTAAAAGATGCACAATTCGAAAAAGAAATAAAAGAAAAAAACATCAAAGAACTAATTTTTGATTTAATAAAAAAAGAAAAACCCAACAAAATATTCACTCATAGCAATGACGATTTTCATCCAGACCATAATTCAGTATACAAATTAATGAAAGAAATGATTTCTGAAAAGAAAATTACTTGCAATGTCTACACATTTGACGTTTGGAACATAATAAAACTAAAAAAAAGAGATCTTCCAAAATTAGTAGTAGATATTAGTGACACTTACAAAACAAAATCAGAAGCATTGAAAGTACACAAAAGTCAGTACAATCTTCCAGGAATCATAGGATTAAGGTTCAGAATGTTCATACATGCATTAATAAACGGATTAAATCACGGATACAAATACGCAGAGGTGTTTTATAAAATAAAATAGTTTATGAAAACGATATTAATAAGTTCAGATTGTTATTTGCCAAGATGGGATGGTATTGCTAGATTTTTATCTCAATTGCTTCCAGAACTCAACAATGAATTTAAAATAATAGTTGCAGTACCAGATTTCGGAAAATCTCAAAAATACAAGAATGTTGAAGAACAAAAATTTCCTTTAATAAAAATACAATTCGGAGACATTTATTTATCAAGAGTTAATAACAAACGAATTAAAGAGTTAGTTAGCAGATGTGACTTTGTTTTTAACCAAACAATCGGCCCAATAGGAAGAAAAACAATAAAACAAGCAAGCAAACAAAATAAACCCATAATTAGTTACGTTCACAGCATAGAATGGGAATTGGCTTCTAAAGGAGTCAAGTATTTTAAAACATTAGTAAGAATTTTTGTAAAAATATTAGTGAAAAGATTGTACAAAAAATGCAGCTTATTAATTCTTCCTTCAAAAGAAATGGAAGACATACTGACTGTTAAAGGAATAAAAACAAAAAAAGAAGTGATAGAACTAGGAGTTAACACAGAAACATTCAAACCTGCAGATAAGAATTTAGCAAAAGAAAGATTAGGACTAAAAAACAAATTTATAATCGGTTATTGCGGAAGATTAAGCAGAGAAAAAGATCTACCTACACTTTTTAATGCATTCTTAAGAGCTAAAAAAAACCAAGCAAATGTTAAACTACTAATAGTCGGTGATGGCCCTGCTAAAGAAGAATTAAAACACCCAGACGTTATACTTGTCGGAGCACAAAACAATGTCGTTCCTTACCTTCAAGCAATGGATCTTTACGTACTTCCTTCATTGACTGAAACTAGTAGTTTGTCAACAATGGAAGCTATGAGTTGTGAAATACCAGTTATAGTTACACCGGTAGGAAATATTAAAGAATATGTTAGAGACAGAGAAACAGGATTGTTTTTTCCTAGAGGAGACTTTAAAAGTTTAGCTAGAAAAATAAGTTTATTATTGAAAAATCCAATTATGCGTGAAAGATTAGCAAAAGCAGGAAGACAAATAATACAAAAAAGACATGATTGGAAGAACACTGCAGAAGCGATAAAGAAGAGATTTAGAAAATATTAAGTTGGGTGAATTCATTTAATAAAACAGCATAATTCTTACCAGTCACATTAATAAATTTTGCATTTAAGTTTTGAGCAAGCAAATCATCATCTTCACTGTTGCCAACAACTAAAACTTCACAATATTGATTCAGATCTGTGTTCATTTTCTGGAGGGAATCATGAACCATGTCAGAGTTTGGTTTTCTTTTTGTTTTTTGTTTAACAAAAGCAGAGTCAAAAACAAAATTATTTTTTATTTGAGCATAAGTAACATCAACATCAGGACAGTATTGCCAATCATCAATTTTTACTCCCTTTAAAACCAATAAGTTATTGACCTGATTGTTAATTTCTTCAACCCGTTCACAAGAGAAATACTTTCTAGCAACGCCTCCTTGGTTTGTTACAACTATTTTTGTTGTCTTGTATTTAGTTTGCAAATAAGATAAAAAATTCACCACAGGATTATTTAGTTCTAATTTTTCTTTCCAATTATTTTCTTTTCCAAAGAAGTCATCATTTTTTATTATTGTACCGTCACGATCAATAACTAACAATAAATTTTTCACATCCAACTGATTCTTAACATAATCAATGATTTCCGTAGTTGATAGCTTGGGATCGTTTGTGTACTTTATCTCGCCACCAACTCTAGCAATTGCTTCTCTTTCTGAAACAATTCCCGGAGTTGTTTTGCCAATAAAATCAGGTCCTTTAATGTAATAAGAAGGCTTTAATTTTTCAATAATTTCAACCCCTTTAGCAAAATCAGTTATTGCAACATAATCAACCGATGCAAGAGAAGCCACAGAATAAGCTCTTAATTTATCCGTAAACACAGGCCTGCCAGAACCTTTTCTTGAAGAAACAAAACGATCACTAGTTATTGAAACAAAGAGAAGATCGCATAAACTTTTGGCTGATTCAAAATGCTTTATATGACCTGGATGCAATAAATCAAATCCTCCATGACACAAACCAACAGTTTTGTTTTCTTTTTTGAAATTACTAACTAATTCTATTGCTTTTTCTAAAGAAACAACTTTGTTTGAAGAAAATTCTTCCAATTGATTTGCTTTAAGCATTAAGAAAAAAGACAAAAAAGCCAATTTTAAAGGTTATGAATAAATCAAGTAATACTTCTGATGCCAACGTGACATCCGCTTTTCTAGAAATGCTTTCTAGAAAAGCGCGTAAATGAATGGACTTACTGCACTGCTCTGACCAAAGATTATCAGTATTCCTACAAATACTAACATTAAAATTATTGGCAGCAACCACCATTTCTTTCTTTCATTCAAAAAAGCCCATAAATCGCTCAATAATTGACCCATAATCAGATTATTTTGAGGTTATTTTTATAGTTTTCTACCAAACTTTAGCAAAGTTTGATCAAAACCGCGGGATGCGCTGCGCTTACCCGCAAAACTTTTAAAATAAATTAGAAATTCAAAGCAACAGTCGGTTCTACCATTTCAAAAATCATTTGACAAATAGTCATCACGTAATGAATCATCATTAATTCTTCTTTAGAGAATGATTTGTAATTTTTATTGCTTGTTTGTATTATATCAGTTCGCATTTTATCAATTATTTTTGCTTTTTCATTTTCAAACTTATAAAATAATTCATGGTAAAGTCTTAACATTTTGCTTAAGTTTTCATATAAATCAAGCATTTGTTTAGAGATCTTCAAATTTTTATTCTGCATTAAGAAATCAAACAAGTACTTATATTGATCTGCTACTTGTTCTAATTTTTCAACAATAAAATACATAAAATGCATTCTTTCAGGTTTTTTGTAGCCTAACTTACTTAATGAACGAATGCAAATTGCAGTAAAACGATTATTGCTTTCTTCTAAAAATCTTAACGGCTTAAGTTCTTCATATTTTTGTGACTTAATCACTTGTAAAGATTCTTCAGCCATTTGAAGTAATAAATAAAACACTCGTTTTAGTGCTGGATCAAATTTATCTCTATCAACTCCTTCAATATCTTGAAGCACACAAAAATTTCTTGATTGATCAAAAATTTCTAAACCACTCATTTCTTTACCTAAACAATTCTGAATTTCATTCAAAGATTCTGGATTTTGAAAAGTAACTTTTATTTCATCATAACCAGACTTGTAAAATGCTTCAAGAAACCTAGACAAGTAAGGACCGAACTTATTTAGTTCAACAGCCACAGTTTTCTTTTCTGGCACTGCAGTTGAAAAAATATGTAATTGGTTACCTTTTTCTTCTACTTCAACCTCATTACCTTTCTTCAAATTATTAAGTTTAGCCCACTGTGAAGGCAAAGATACCATTAATGTAGCTGCTCCTTGTTGTACTATCTTACGTCGCATATCCATAATACAATTAGAACTGATATATAAATATTCTTATTGTTTATACAACTTATACTAATATATATACTATAATAATAAAGTATATATCACTTATACCCATTCTCTGTGTTATGAAGATAAATGTGATCAAAAAGGTCACAACGGAGGAAAAATAAAATGCCAGACGCAAAACAAATCTATATGGGTTTAGGAATGATAGGAACAAATTTGGTTGCAGGAATTGCAACAATAGGATTCGGTGCTTTAGCAGGCTATAATGCAGCACAAGGTAGAGAAACAAATCTAGTACAAGTAGTTCAGTACTCAACAATAAGTCAAGGAGTATTAAACTCTTTTTTCTTAGGAACTTTAGACAACAGTGCAAGTTCTGTACTAAGAGGAGCGAGTTCAGGAGTAGTACTAGGAGCACTAGAAACGGCAGTAGGATTCAGTGCTGGATATCTAATAGGAAAGGTGAATTAAAATGAGAAATTTAGTTGAAAACGCAATAGCTTTTCCAATAGAACACGCACACAAAATAATTGGCGGATTAGGAATTGCAAGCATAGCAATGGGAGTTTATCATGGTTACTGCGATAGCAAAAACATTCCAGTGGGAGATATGGAAGTTACACTAAAATATTGACCAACAGTAGCAAATGGCGCTTATGGAATTTATTACGGAGGAGCTGTTGGTTTTCTAGGAAGCGTATTACAAAGAGTAATCAAACACGATAAAAAGAAAAGCGTTATGACTCACATCGGAACAGGAGCAGCAATCGGCGGAGGACTTGGAGCAGGAATAGGAGCACTAGAAACAGTTTTGGGTTATGGAATGGGATATGCTTTTGGGAGCGTGAATTAAAAAATAATACTCTTAAGTCTTTAAAAGGCTTTAGAAAAACAGTTAATAAAGTTTGCAGTTTGTATTTCACAAACGGCAAACTTATGGAGGAAAATAAAATGAATTCAGAACAAAAAAATATGGAGACAATTATAGAGAATGAAGTTAAATTTTCATGGGGTGCAGTATTCAAAGGTTGGGTACAAAACTTAAAGGATGATATTGATCCTGCAATTACAGGAGTAAAAATGGGATTTTTTGGATTGCATGCAATACCTACTTGGATGAGACAGTCTGATGAAGGAAGAATGCATAGTGACAAGAGAGGATTATCTACTTTGCTAGGTTTAGTTGTTTTTGGAAGTGAAGCTACTGGATATTATCTTGCAGGAAAATACATTAATCAAACAACAAACAGTGAAATGGGTTATGCTGTTGCAGGAGTTCCACTAGGCTGTCAAGCAATGTCGTGGGCTTACGAAGCATTCTTGAGAGCAAAAAAATCCGAATTGTCAAAAGTAGTAATGAGCAGACTACAACAATCATTCAACAAAGAAGCAACAGTACAATACGATTTAACATCTCAAGGATTAGTTACCGAACTTGCAAAACGATTGTACGTTTCGTTTGAGGAACACATAAAACAAGAAAATGAAGGACAACAAAAAAAAATAGCAACTATTGAAAAAAACACTCCTGATCGAAACGGAGAAAGAATGCATGAAGAAGAAGTAAAGAGTCGTGTTGAACAGTGTAGAAACCAAATCGAAGGAAACAATAAAAAACTTAAAAAATACGAAACAAAATCAGCAGTTTACGCAAGAAAAGAAATACTTCAAGCAGCCAACGGAGTATTTAACGGGTTAGTTGCTGATAGGCATTTAGGAAAGAATTACAACATGACTGTTGATTTATTGACTGGTCCTGTAAAGAGAAGATTAGATAGAGAAAAAATAGATTTAGGACAATTATTTGATGATTTAGAAGACGATGACGATGAAAGAGAATTTTACTCCAGTTATCAACATGCAGGAAGCATGCTTAGACAAATAATATTGGATACAGTAAAATCAAAACAAGGAAGTTCAGCAACATTAGAAACATTCGGAACAATAACTCCAGTATACACAAACGCAGGAAAAGACTTAGTGTACCAAGTCAAACCAAATAATATTTGGAAAGTATAAAAAAAGAAGATTAGTTTATTCTAATCTTTTTTTATTTTTTTATAAACAAAAATGAGTTCAGTCCGTAGCTAAGCTTTCGCTATCCCAAATGTGTTGCTGGTTGTCTTGTCTTTTTATTAAGAAGTCACCCATTACTAAATAATCTATTCCTGTGCCCATCATGCATTTGTATGCTTCGTAAGGACTGCAAACGATTGGTTCTCCTCTGATGTTAAATGATGTGTTGATTAGTATTGGTATTCCGCTTAGTTTTTCAAACTCTTTTATTACTCCGTAATATCGAGAGTTTTGTTTGTTATTTATTGTTTGTAGTCTTCCACTTCCGTCAACGTGTGTTACTGAAGGAATTAGTTTTCTTTTATCTTCTTTTACGGGATAAACAAATAACATGTATGGTTCTTCGTCTTTATCTATTTCAAACCATTCATGAACGTCTTCTTCAGTTATTACTGGTGCGAATGGTCTGAAGTGTTCTCGGTGTTTTACTTTTGTGTTTAGTATTTCTTTCATGTTGGGATTGCATGCATTGCTTAGTATGCTTCTTGCTCCTAGTGCTCTTGGTCCCCATTCCATTCTTCCTTGATACCATCCTATTACGTTGTTGTCGTGAATTAATTGTGCGGTTTTTTTTATTAGTTCTTCATCGTTTTTGAATTTTGAGTGGACTATGTTATTTTTTTCTAGGAATGCTTGGATGTATTCATTGCTGTATCCTGGACCTAAGTATGGGCTTTCAAAGACTTGTTTTCTTGAATTTCCTAAAATTGTGTTGTATGCGTAGAGTGCTGCACCCATGCTTCCTCCTGCATCTCCTGCTGCTGGATTGATGAATACTTTTTTGAATGGTGTGTTCTTTGTTATTTTTCCGTTTGCCACGCTGTTTAATGCTACTCCTCCGGCCATGCATAAATTATCTGTTCCTGTTATTTCGTGTAAGTGGTTTAGCATTTTGAATATTGCTTCTTCGGTTATTTTTTGTAGTGATGCTGCTATGTCTTTGTGTCTTTTTGTTACTGGGTCTTCTTTTTTTCTCATTGGTCCTAATAATTCCATCATTTTTTTGCTAGGCATTGTTGATTTGTAATGAAATACAAAATAGTCCATGTTTAGTTTGTAGCTTCCGTCATCTTTTATGTCAATTATTTTTTTGAATTCATCATAATAGGTTGGTTCTCCATATGGTGCTAAGCCCATTACTTTGTATTCTGAATTATTCACTGAGAATCCTAAGAATGCTGTTAGAGTGCTGTATAATAGTCCTAGTGAGTGTGGAAAGTGTAGTCGTTTTATTATTTTTATATCATTTTCTTTTCCTATGCCTAATGTTGTTGAGTCCCATTCTCCTATTCCGTCAACTGTTAGTATTGCTGCTTCTTTGAATGGGGAAACTAAGAATGATGATGCTGCGTGGCTCATGTGGTGTTCTGTGTAAAAAACAGGTTTTTTGTATTTTAGTTTTTTCTTTATTGTGCTTGATATTCTTAGTTTTTCTGAGAGCCAATTCGGCATTGCTTGATAAAACATTGGAAATGAGCGTGGAAACATTTCTATGTGTTGGTTTAGTAGTCTTTCAAATTTTAGTAGTGGTTTTTCGTAGAATGCAACCCAATCTATTCTATCACTAGTTATACCTGCTTCTTTTAGGCAAAAATTTATTGCGTTTATTGGAAAGCTAGTGTCATGTTTTTTTCTTGTGAATCTTTCTTCTTCAGCTGCAGCTACAATGATTCCATCTTTTATTAGGCATGCTGAACTGTCATGGTAATAACAACTTATTCCTAGTATGTGCATTTTAAAACATCCTGTAATAGTCTTCTTTTGATTGAGTTTTTGATTCTTGTTCTATCCAATGAGACTTTTTGTTTTCTGGTTTTAAGTTTAAAAATTTGTTTCCGGTTAGTTTTGCAGGTATTGCAGTCATTGCGACTCCAACAAAATAAACTATTAGTAGTAGAATGCAATTTACTACTTTCTGTACTTGTTTTCCAAACCACTCGAATTTGCTAGTTATTGGATGAAAAAACTCTTTTAGATCAGACCAAAGCCCCATATTAAAAAAAAGTGTTGAGTTGTTTTTAAGATTTATTAAAGTAAGAAATATTTTATATATAGAAAAAGAGATTTCATAAAATTACTCAGATTGATAAGTCTGAACTGATTAGTTACATCATGTTTAATTTTCTCAGTTTCAGCCGCCAGCGATGGTGTGCTCGCAGAGTTTTTTACTTCTCTGGCGGCACAGACAGATGATAAAAAAAGGGGAATTGTTTTTGTAAGTGCACTCTCAAAACTCTTCAATTTTTTTATGGATTGTCTATGTCGCCAAAATCTTTGAAGAACTCGACAAGCAAAAATAACGAGGCGACCCTAGCTCTGAAGTTTTAAAAATTAATAATTAAAGAAGCTCTCTTGAGTAAAAATTACTTTTGGTATTTTTCTAGCCATTCTGTAACCGTGTCTATAGATACTTTTTCTCCAGTGTCGTTGCGAACTGGCCAGTTCTTAATTAAAGTTACATTTTTGCCTTGGTAGAAATCTTGTAAGAATGCATTTTCTTCTTCGGCACTAATTTTTCCGTCTGAATTTGTGTCTGCATGAGTTATTAATGTCTTATTATAGACTTGATCGTATTTTTTTTGATTTCTTATATCAGAATCACTCCAATAAGCCACTCCAACAACAGCAATTGAAAAAAGGGTAAATACACCTATACCTATAACAGCTGCATTTTTATCTTCTCTTGTTAATGCCATATCAATTAGTAATTGGAATAAATTTAAATAACTTTCTATCAATTAATACTGTTCAAACTTCTGCGAGAATTTTTTTATTTTTTCTATCTATTGTTATTCCAGTTATTTCTTCTCCTGCTTTTACTGCCTTTCTGCCTTTTTCTAGCAGTTGCTCTATTTTTTCGTAGTTTTCGTAAATGTGTTCTGCTTTTTTGTTGTTTTCATCTATTTTCTTTTTGTATTCAATCAAGGTATTTTCTTGTATTTCTATTCTTTTTTGCAATTGTTTTATTCTGGGATTTTCTTTTGGTGCTTCTTCAAGCACTAATAAGTTTTCTTCTAGAGCTTCACTAAAAGATTCAACTGGTTTGTTTTCTAGTTTTGAGTATTTTTGTAGTTTTATTGGCGTTATATCTTTCAGTACTCCTGGTTTTTGAGGATCAAAAACCAGTTGTGGATTTGATTTTTCTCTTAATAATTTTGAGAATTCGCCGAACAATTTTTTCTTTTGTTTTTGGTTTACTTCTACTGTTTTTGGATCAATTTCGGATCTTAAACATAATTCTTCTGCAAAGACTCCTCCGAATCCGTAAACTGTTGCTAGTGTTCTTGATATGTTTTCATTTACTTCTAATGCTCGAAAATCTTTTTCTGTGAATTCAAATATGTTTTTGTTGTTTTCAAACCAATTGTATTTTTCTCCTTTTTTTATCATTCTATCTTTCCATTCTTGAACTTCTATTGGATAAAATATGGTATTAGTATCATCGCATAAGATTGCGTTTCCTTGGCCGAATAATTCAAAGAAAATCCTTGCGGATTTTCCACCTTTGTCAAGAACCAGTTCAATTATTCTTTCAGATTTGACTTGATTTATTGAAATTATTTTTGCTCGCTCATAGTGTTTTCTTAAGTACATTGAGAAATTAGATAAGTCTCCTGGAACTTTTTTGTTTCCTAACCAAAAGAATGGATGATAGTATGTTAAGAATTTTTTTCCAGTGTTTTTTTCGTAAACTTCTATAAATAATTGTTTTGTTTGGTTGTTAAATGTTTTTCCAAGTATTCCATTTTCTGCTTTTTTTATTTCTTTTATTAAAAAAAATAAATCAATGCTGGATAATTCCGGTTTCATTTTATTATTTTTAATATCGTGCTTGCATTTATGCTTTCAGAGTTAGAAAATTTTATTTATAAAAAATTTTCTTAGTAGTGTTTTACGGCGTGAAATATAAAGTAGATTCCTAGAGCAACAAATAGAATTGACCAGACTGAAAGGTTTGCTGGAAGCCAGCCAGTTTCTTGACCAAGCCAGAAAAGACCTATAACTAGTAAGAACGCACCAAAACTAAGACCACTTCTAATATACCATCCGTGAACTTTTTTTATCATAATATACACTATTGTTATAACTTATATAAAAACTTATCTTTAAATCAAATAACTCTGCAACCCTCTGACAGCCAGTAAAATTTACGACACCAACCGAAACCATCTGAAACCTTTACTACCTGCTTCCTAAGCCTATCAAAGATACTCCGCAAAGAATTAGAAATATGCCAAACCATTTGGTGTAATTCATTTTTTCTTTTAAAATAAACATAGATAGAAGAGATACCCAAACGTATGATAATGAAACTAGCGGATAAAGTAATGATAAGTCTCCTCCTTTGAGTGCGGGAATGAACATTGCTGCAGATAAAATGTAAATAAGTATTCCTAGAATCAATTTGTAATTTTTGAATTGAGATAACAAATTTTTATTTAGACCTGCAGAACCTAGTTTAAGAAATATTGGACCAAATGATCCTATTATGCCGCCAGTTATTACTAAAAAAACAGCCCATAGTTCAGTTTGCATTTTTTCCTCCTAATCCTACAAATGTTATTCCTACAAATATAACAAAAACTCCAAGCCATTTTAAGTTATCAATTGTTTCTCCTAAGTATATTTTTGCTAATAATGTAACCCAGAAATAGCTAGTTGCAATGATTGGATAAAGTACTGAAAGTTCTCCACCTTTAAGAGCCACAACAAATATCAATGCTGCCAGTCCGTACAAAAAGCATCCTATAAGCAAAGAATAATTTGTCATAATTGTGCTTAATAAAACTAAAACGTTTTTGCTTAATATTAGATTGGTTGCTCCTTTTTTTAGAAATATTTGTGCAACAGAGGTAAATAGAGTGCATAGAAGCATCAAGAATATCGAGAATGGCTTAGCTCTCATTACTAGTCCTCTAGTACTATTTTGAGTATTTCTGAGTAAGCAGGTCTTGTTATGAATACTCCTAAGCTTATTCCTAGAATTGTTGTTATTGCAAATCCTTTAAGCAGTCCTGCTCCGAAATACCATAGTGGTAACATTGCAACAAATGTAGCAAAGTACGCTGCAAGAATAATGAAGAATGCTCTTTTTATTTTTGCTTTCCAACTTTGTTCGTAAACTTGTGTTTCTTTTCTCAAAAATTCATCTGTAACAACGATTAAGTCATCAACACCAGTTCCTACTGATGCTAGTATTCCTGCTATTGCTGCAAGATCTAAATTCCAACCAATAAATGCAGCCATTCCTATGATTAAGAAAACTTCTGCACAATTAGTTATTATTAAAGGGAATAAAATTTTGATTTTTTTGTATGCAATTATTACTACTGTATTTACTGCAAGTATTGCAATCAAGCCCATGAATAAAGCATTATTGATGAATTCTTCTCCTAAGACTGGAGAAACTGTGTCTATTTTTACTATTTCTAGTTTTGTTGGTAAACTACCCGTTTGAAGAACTGTTTGTAGTTTTTTCATACTGGTCAAAGCATCGTCACGTGCTTGTTGGTAATCTCTGCCTTTACCACTTCCAGATATTGCTATTCTTGTTTCTGCTCTTCCTCTTAAACCTGAAGCTATGCTTAGCCTGTCTACTTCTTTGTCGTCTAAATACAATACTATTGGTTGGCTCAAGTAATTCTCCGTACCTGATTTAACGATTGATAAATTTTTGGTTAAGCTTGCTTGTTGTTCTGCCGATTTAACACTTAATGTTATTTGAAAATAAAATCCGCAAGCCCAACCATCTTGAGAAGGCTGACATGGTCTGTTTGGATCTAAACCGCTGCATTGAGGGAGTCCTGCACAGACATAATTAATACTGTCTTGTCCTCCAGTGAATGCTGTTTCGTTTCCTATTTTTGCTTCAAATTTACCTTGACTTTCTACTAAGTCTTTCATTTCTTCTTCGCTAGCACCAGCAATTTCTAAAAGAATTAATTGTTCACCACCAGTTAAAGAAGAAACTTTTGAAATACTGATATCCGATAAACCGTAAACGTTTAATCTTTGCTTTAAGTTATCTATTATATACGTTACTTGTTCATCGCTGACTTTATCTTGAGGTCTGAGGATTGCTCTAGAACCTCCTTGTAAATCTAAGCCTTTTCTTATGTTGCTTCTTGGGGCATTAATAATTCTAAATCCTAAATCTTCTACTTCTGTAGAATTCGCTTTTGATTTGGTAGTAACCAGGTATAGTCCTTTATTTGTTTTAATTCGTATTGATTGATTTAAAGTGAGGGTACTGACAAAAGAGTAATAATCTTGAACGGTATTTATTTGTTTTTCGTCAATTTTTATTATTCTTTCAAGATTTACGGGTAATGCATTTTTTTCTGTGGTAATTCCTGCCTGTCCTGCAGCACTTTCTCTTATGACTGCTTTTATTGCAACACCATCGTTTAAGTTAGGTCTTATTGCTACAAGTGCAAGAATAATAAAAACTAATAAAACTATTACTCTGACATTTTTTATTAAATTCTTAATTTTTCCCATGTCTTCCTTCCATGTGCCATCTTAGTATTCCTGCGTTTAAAAGCCAAGTATTGTAAATGTCTGCAATTAAACCAATTGATAAAATAAGCATTATTTCTTGAATTGTTGATGATTTGGTTAGGAAATAAGAAATTACTACTGCAACGAAAGAAGTCAAAGACATGGTTATACCAGTTCTCATAGCACCTAAAGTGTGGTCTAATACTTTTCCTTCTTCTTTATTTTTCAAAACTCGAGTGGTTAGTAATATGTCTGTATCAACTGAATAACCTAAAAGCATTAAGAAAGCAGCAACTCCTGCAATACTTAATTTAACGCCTAAAAGTGAAACAACAGCAAAAGCAGTAGTTACGTCAGCAAAAGCACAAAGTACTACGAATGCAGAAGGAACTAGATCTCTGAAAGTTATGTAAATAACTATTGCCATTGCTGCAAATGCGAATAGTACTGCAAAAATAGTTTGTTTAAAAAATGCTTCTCCTAGTTTGCTACCGATTTGTTGAGATGTGTATTCTCCATTTTGAAGAACTATTCCTACTTCTTTTAATCCCGCTAAAATCGCTTCAGAAGAAACATCCGATGCTTCAACAATCACTTCTTTTTGTACTCCATAATCATTAGTACTTCTAACGCTTAAATCTTTTGAGTTTAGTTTTTTAATAAGCTCGTCTTGAAGTTTTACGAGATCGACTTTCTCTTTAGTAGCAAAAGAAAATTCAACTCCTCCTTTAAGAGTTATTCCTCTATCAATTACTTGACCAGTCATTAAGTATTTAACACCTATAAACGATACTGCTAGAACTAAAATCAACAAAGTAACAATCATCCAAGTAAAATAGTGTTCATCATAAATTTTTATTAATTTTTCTTTTATTGGCAAAACATCCACCAAATAAGCCAAATACTGATTGTTTTAAAAAGTTTTTGGAAAAATTACCCGAAAACAAGCTTTATTAACGCATTTAACATATTTCCGCCATCAAAGAACGGTAGAGGAATTATGTTAAAAACAAACAGAAATCCATTTATGTGTTTTGTAAAGCAAAGTATTGAAAAAAATTTTTTATTAGTTATTTCTTTGTAGGCTAGCAAGTATCTGCTTATCAGGTAAAGAGCTAAGTTTGTTCCTGGCCCTGCAAAAGATATTAATAATTCTTGAAGTGGTGTTGAAATTCCAGAAGTGCTTACATATCCTGGAACGAAAAAAACAAATCCTCCAATAAGTTTGAGCACAATTCCTAGAACTAACCAATTGTATGCAGCGTGAAATGTTGCTTGCAAACCAAAAAATACTGCAACTAATTTATGCATTAATTCGTGCAGAATAATTGCTGGTGCTGTAACCAAGCAAGAAATTTTAAAATCTTCAAAACTAAAACCAGAAATATTCTTAGGCCTGAATACATCCATAAAAATAAATCCAACAGCAATAGTCATTACGATTACATCAAAAAGTTCGTACAGGGTAAACATAAAAATCAAAAGAGCGCTTTTGATTTATAAAATTAGCGAATAGCTAGCAAAGAACTAATCAGCCATCTGACGTCATTAAACTTTGACACTGAAAGAAACCGCGTGAAATCCCGGAGAAAAAAGGGCACTGCCCCGAAAACCGAGGCAGCCAAAGCTTTAACCGCCTTATAATCTCTTCTTTCTTGATTTTCTGGAAGATTTTCTAGAAGGCTTTCTTGAAGATTTTCTTGATTTACCTCTTCTTGAAGATTTTCTAGCGCCTCTAGCTGATTTCTTTCTTTTTTTTGCCATATAACGCACACCTCTTTATTTTTTTACCTATTTTAGATAATTGTGATGATTAATATTTAAATGTTTTGAAAAAAAATTTTGGTTTCCAAAATTTTTTAGAAAAAAATGACAAAAATTAGCAAAATAGAAAAATCTTTACGATTTTTCACTGATATAAATTCTGTAACCACCTTGTTTCGCAAATGATCTTACATTACCAAATAGTTCTTTCATTTTATTTTCTAGAACTTTTCCTCCTTTATTATGTCTTGCAACCATTTGTAGCAATCCACCTCGAATTAAGTATTTTTCCGACGAGGTTATTAAATCAAAACAAGTTTCTTTTCCTGCGCTTTGTGGAGGATTTAGTAGTATTGTGTTAAATTTTTCTTCACTTAAATTTTTAATCACGTTTACTTCTACTTTGTTTTGTTCTGCATTCTTTTTCGAGTAAACGAGCGCACGCTCGTTTATGTCCAATAAAGTTACTTCTGTGTTTGGAAAAGATTTTTTTAGTGCAATTCCAACAGGTCCATAACCACAGCCTAAATCTAAAATTTTCCAGTTTGGTTGTATTATTGCATTTTCTATTAATAATTTTGTTCCTTCATCAATTTTTTTCGGAGAAAAAAGTCCTGATGCAGTTGTAAATGTTAATTCTTTTCCTCTCAAGAAATCTGTTATTAGTTGCTCTTTTATTTTTGATGTTGGCTTTTCAGTGTAGTAATGTTCAGTTATTTCATTATTTTTAGCCATTGGTATAGTATTCTGTCAATTGATTTCAATAATTCAAATCCTTCTCCCTGAATTATTATACAAGAATCTTCTAAAACTAATTTTGTTGGTGCGTTCGGTTTTAGTAATATTACACTTTTTTCTGGGTCGCAATTAATTATTGGACGACCTACACATGCGTCATTATCTTGTTGTGTGCATGCCATTTCTACATTTTTGTTTAAAGCTCTTTTTAGGATTAGTAATAATTCTCCTGATCCTAAAGCTACATACTTGAATTGTTTTGAGTCAGCCAAAGGATCAAATGTGACATAAATTACATCTCTGTCATTAAATGAGGAGTTTAGTTGTCCTGTTAATTGAACACTTTCTGCTTCAAAAGGATTAAATCTGAAACCTAACTCGAAAATGCCTTGTTTACTTTGCCAGTCAGTCATCCAATGAGTGTCTTTTTTTATGAAATTAAAATAATTATAAGTTACTTGTTCTGGTTTGTAAGGATTAATGTACTTGAATACAAAAAATATCAATAATATGATCAGTATTAGAGCACCAACACCTATTGCTAAATATTTCAAGGAGTCTTTTTCACTCATTGAACTGGTTGGTTGCTCTTCTTGGTTCATATCATTCCTGCCAAAGTGTAAAATATTGCGTCTCCTTGTTGTAGTACTTCTAATTGTGTTGTGTATTTTAATTTAATGCAATTATTTTCTAGTTCGATTGAAGCGTTAAAATCGTTTTCTTCGAAAATAAGGACTGGATTTTCTGCAGAAGCATTATTGCAAGTTATTAGAGGTAAATCATATCCGGTGTTGTTTGTTAAGCCAAAATTTATTTTTGTTTCTTTTATTTTAGGCAAGTCTTGATATAATTTGAGCGCTACTTCTGTTATTGCGGATGAATAAAAATCTTTTGGGTTGTAAGATAGTGTTAATTTTTTTTTGTCTTTTAAGAATTGTTTAATTTCTTCCTTAATAAAAAAGTCTACTTCTTGAGGATTAAATGAAAAAAATAAACGCTCATCGTTAATTATGCTTAACCATCCTTGAGGTGTTTTAACAAATTTGTGACCTTGGTACTTGACAGATTCTTCCCCTAAAGTGTAACTTAATATGAAGCCAAATATACTAAACACCATTATGAATGCAATAAATAGTGAAGCGAAAATTTTCTTTTTATCTTTCATGCTGAGATGCTTATTTTTTGTTTATTTAAATTTCTTTCTATGGAATTTAAGTAAATTCTTAATTTTTCTCTAACTTGCACTTGTAATTGTTCTGGTAAGCAAGAAAGATCGACGTTTGTTAAAGGAGTGTATTTTGTTAGTGTTCCTTCAAAAGTTCTTCCTGCTTCTTCTGCTTGTTTTTCTACTTCGAAAGCTTCTTTTAGTCCGAATCTTTTTAGTACTGGAAATTTAGATACTGAATTAGCTCCTGCTTTTAGCAATATACTGACGTGGTCTGCTTTTGTTGACCAAATTCCACACTCTATTTGGCATGTTGGAAAATTAATTCTTGTTTGTGCAATCCACCAAGCGTGATATTCTTTTGGTGGAGGACTTTTTTCTTCGAAAAAAGTCCCTTTAACTGGATTAAGACCATACAAATGAATTTTTTCTATTCCATACTCTTCCATTAGATTTTTCAAGTTTGAAAAATCTTCTTTTGTTTCCCCTAAACCAAGAATTAAAGTCATTGCTCTTCTTATTCCTAATTCTTTTGCTTGCTCGAACATTCTTTTTACAGGCAGTAATGGTTTTGATGGGCAGACAAATTCATGAACTTTTTCGTTAACACACTCAACTGTGCCAACAACTCCATGAATGTAAGGTTTGACTCGTTCCATAAAACTTTTTCCTACAGTGCCTATGTTAATCCATACTTTGTCGCCATATACTAACGTGATGTATTTTAGTAATTCTTCTAGTTTAGGTAATGGTATTGCTCCAACTCCTCCTGAAACAAAGCCTAATTTCCAACCAAAATGCTTGCACAAGATTACTTCTGCAAGTATTGATGCAACAGTTCTAACTGAATTAAAATCTTTCACTGGAGGCTTTGTAGACATGTAACAAAATTTGCAATCATTAATTTGACAAGACCAACTATAGAATAATGCTCTTTCAAAATAAGTAGTTGGAGGAAAGTTTTCTAAATAAACTTTGTTTGCAGTATTGATTAATTCATCAAAGTCTTCCATACAATAAGTAAAGAAAGAACATTTTTAAAAGTATGTGTTGGAGATGATAAAAAAAGAAAAAGAAAAAAAAATTTATCTTCCTGTGTTTGTGTTGCCGCTTGTTGCAGGTGTATTGTTGTGGTTGTTTTCTTGTTGTTCTTGAGCAACCATAGACTTCAATCCTGAAACTTCCAATAATTGATTAATGTCTGTGCTCCTTAAGTTCATACCACCACCGTTTGGCATTCCTATAATTACTCTGTGCCCTTCAGTCATTATTTCGTAATACCTTAGTTTAATTTGAGTCAATCCACCTTCTCCTGAAAGTGCTTCTCTTAATTTTGTATTACCTGCAGCAACTGCTTCAGCTTCTTTTAATTTAGCAGCAGCGTCTTGTTGTCTTGCAAAATATTCTGCATCTGCTATCTGGTGTATTTTTTGTGATTCACCATTTGCTTGAGCAATTATTGTATTATATTGACCTTGTGCTGTTGCTAGCTCTCTTTCTCCTTGATTTTTTGCGGTTGCTATTCTGTCGGTTTCTCTTCTCATATCTTGAGGTGCAATTCTTCTAGCTTCAATAGCTTCTCTGTATGCCTCATTGTTGAATTGGTAGTTTGTTACTGATACTCCTTCAACAAGTATTCCTAAGGGATTCAAGAATTTTTCCATTTCAGTCTTAACTATTCCCGTATACTCGTTTCTTTTAGCGCTGTCATAAAAGCTTTCTGAAGGTAATTCTCCTAGAACTTTTCTAGTAATACTTCTTATTGCGTTCATAACAACTAGTTCTCTTATTTCTTCATCCGATCCAGCAACATACTCTAAAATGAATGGTGCTTTTGCAGGATTTATTTTGTAAGAAACTGTTAACGCAACCCAAATGTCGTTTCCTTCGTTTGTTTTTAGAGGAAGTGCGTGATTGTTTCCATATTCTTTAGGAGTTCCTCCTTTTGTTTGATCCATTGCAGCCATGCTAATTGTTTTAGTTGCTGTGTCAAATGTAGTCCAGTCATTAATTATTGGCATGAAAAAATATGTTTGCCCTGGTTCGTAAACCATTTGTTCTACTCCTTTGCCGAACCATTTTTTTGTTCTTACTCCTACTTCATTGGAGCCTGTTGAAGAACAACCTGAAAAAGCCATTGATGCTGCAAGTAATGCAGCTAGTCCTGTTAGTTTTAATAATTTCATTTTAGTTACCTCCTTGAGAAGGTTGACTTGTTTTCTTAGTTTTTCCTTCCAATTTCTCAATTATGCTTGCTGTATCAAAAATATCTGTGTTACTTGAATCAAAAATGAATACATCAAGATCTCTTAACATTTCTACTGCTTTTAGTGCAGCAACTCTTTCTCCACCCTCTCCGTTTAAAGACTGACTTATCATTTCTTTTCCTGTAGCTTCTGCTTGTTTTACTACTAGGTCTCCTTCAGCTCTCTTTTGTCTCTGATAACTTTGAGCTTGTGCAATTATTTTTTGACTTTCAGCTTCAGCTTCTTTAACTTTTACTTGTGCTGTTGCAAGCCATTCTGCTGTTTTTTGATCAGCAAGAGCTTTTTGCTCAGCAACTTTCACTTGTTGTGCAGCAGTCAATTTTAATTGTTCTTGTAAAATCTTTTTCTCTATTGAGTCTTGATATTGGTCCGAATAACGGAAAAACCTAAAAAGAACTTCAATAACATCTATGCCTAAATCTTTAAGCTCTGTTTTCAAAGCTACTTTTGCTTCCTGAATTTTACTTTCTCTCAAAGGAGTTTTATCCATTTCACTTTCAGGCACATTAGGATCACCTTCTGGAACCTTATAAAATTCTTCTGCTTTTAATTGTCCTAAATATTTTCTTAATAACTCTGTTGCTCTTGGCGCAACATAAGTTTGTTCAAAAAGTTTTCCAGGACCTATTTTTTGTAATACTTCTAAAGCTGCTTTTCTTTCTTTTGTTTCAGCAGTCATTTCTCCTATTCTATAAACAATAGTATAGTCGCACTCAACTTTACCTCCGTCAGATAAGTCTACTGTTAAAGGAGGTAAATAATTCAAGCTATCAAAATCGCTATCACTACCCCCATTTCTTACTCCCGAATCTAAAAATTGTAATCTGTTTGGAAATCTTTTAAATTCATGAACTCCGGGAATCGCTAAATAAACTCCAGGACCATAAACTTTTTGTTCTATACCGCCGCCCATTTTATTTATTTTTACTGCAACTTCTCCAGGTCTCACATAAGTTGTGCATATGTTATATCCGAGAATTGATCCTACAAATAATACTCCTGCTACAATTCCTGCTTTTGCCAATCCCCCTAAACCGCTATTTCCTCTTGAACTTCTCATAAAGTCTGTCATTTTATTTTCCTCCATTGTTTTGATTTTTATCATATTGTGCAGCATCATTTTCAGCTGCATCTAGTTGTTTTTGAGCTTCATTTTTTGCTCTAAAAATTTCATCAGCAGAAGATGTATAACTTCCGATGACTAAACTAGAAATATTAATTCCTACCGATTTAAGAACTGTGTAAAACTCTTCAGTTCCTTCTCTCACTTTTGCTTTTCTCAAAGCAGAATCGTA
Source organism: Candidatus Woesearchaeota archaeon (assembly GCA_016215315.1). Taxonomy (GTDB): domain Archaea; phylum Nanobdellota; class Nanobdellia; order Woesearchaeales; family ARS49; genus JACRKG01. The sequence continues at coordinate 97,840 of JACRKG010000019.1, forward strand.
AAATTCACTAGTTTGTAATAAACTTAAATATCTGCTTAAACTTTCAGTCAATCTTGGTTTTATGTAGTTTTGCTTAAGTGTTTCTGTGCTAGGATCACAGAAAAGTTCAAGAAAGAGTGAATTAGGTAATTCTTGACCTTCATCAGTAGCGCTACTTAAAGAGCTTGCTAAATCACAAACCAAATTATACTTATAATTAACAACAGTTCCATCGGCCAATAATGCTGATGCTTCATCAGATATTTCTAATTTTGCTGGAATTGCTTTAACTTCTGAAAATCCAGGGATAGAAAGGTAAACTCCGGGAGCTACTGCCGAAACGTTTTCTTGAGTATGCTTAACTCCAAATTTTCCTTTTTCTACAGTTGTAGTTACAAAAGGATAAGCAAGTACTGTGCCTAATAATAATGTTCCTGCAGCCATTAAGGTTTTTTCTAAAACACTCAAACCTTTATTATTAACTTGTTTATTAAAAGGAGTTTTTTGTTTTCCAGAACCAGTTTCATCTGATTGAACAGTGCTTTCAGTTTCTTGTTCATTGTTACCTGAACTAGCTCCGTGTCTTCTATGACTTCCTCTTGAATGAAACATTATGTGATGTATTGCAGGATGCATTTTGCGTAATTATTTACCCTCCGTTTTTTTATCATACTGTCTTGCTTCTTTTACTAGTGTGTTTAATTTTCTATTGTAAGCTTTATCTACAAACCATCTTTTTGCTTCAGGATAAACCAAGCCACCCACTGCAATACCTAAGTCTACAGGTATTTCAAAAATCCAGAATGGTGGTGTTTTTAGCAATAGCCAACCAGCTGCTGCGCCTGTTGCAAAATAACCTGCTCTTCCAACACCTCTGCCAAATACTAATTTGTATTTTTGATCTTCAATTTTTGTTTGCTCAAAAGAATCTTCAACGTATTGTGGGAAGAACCAAGAATTAATTTGTTCTTCAATTTGATCGAACTTATCTTGGCTCGTCATAGGTTCTAAAGCATTAATATCATCTGCACTTTGAGTTGCTCGAAATTTGTTTTTAACTTCTCCGAGTTTTTTCTCTACAAAATTTCTGCACTTTTTTTTGTATTCAGCTCTTAAGTCTTTTTCATCATAATCAGCATAAACTTCTTTAGTTGCAAATGGATTAAATTTACCTAAAAAACTAGGTTTTTCTGAAGACAATTCATTAATATTAATTGGAGCGCCTCTCAATTCATCTCTAACAGTAATAAAAAAAGCACGTCTATTTCTTTCTAAGTCTAGAATTAAATCTGTACTTAATTGTTCCAACGAAAGTTGACTCGAATTATTTTCCATGATATTAAAACCCTCAATTTTACTAGTAGACAACATAACAAGTATATAAATGTTTTGTTTTTTCACCATTGTTTAGTGGTGACAAGATGAATTAACAGTTCACAAAAGGCTTTAAAGAGAATTATTACTAGTAACTCTACAAACACATACTCACTGCGTGTTTTGAGCTTTTTTCCCAAAACACACCGAAAGTCTTAAAAATAAATCAATACTTCTTATCCTTGGACGGCCATAGGGGAGTGGTCCTACCTGTTCCCATTCGAACACAGAAGTCAAGCACTCTTCCGTGCTGGCGTGTACTCCGCTACGGGGGAAAACCGGTAAGCTGTCCGCCTTTTTTTGCTACGCAAAAAAAAATGTTGGTAAATGTTTCTGGATTTTTTCTGTCTTTTTCTATCAAAAACTGTATTTGAAACGAACGAAGTGAGTTCAAATACAGTTTTTGATTCGTAAGCTTTTTATTAGAACTATTTCAGCAAGAATAAAATGAATGAAGAAAGCATATTAAATCAATTAACTAGAGATAAACAAAGCAGAATTATTAAATTAATAGAAAAAAATCTTCCCGAAAATAAGGACATCAAAATATTAGACATGGGTTGTGACAAAGGATACCTACTAAAAAGATTTCAAGAGCTAGGATACACAAATTTGTTTGGAGTAGATTTAGTTGATAGCAGAATATACAAGCACTTTAAGTTTGCAGAAGCAAACATGAATTCTGAACCTATACCTTTCAAAGAAAAGTTTGATTTAATAACTTGTACGGAAGTAATTGAGCACACTGAAAATCCTTACAACTTAATAAGAAATGCACACGATTCATTGAAAGATAATGGTTTGTTACTGTTGTCAAGACCTCACATGAGCAACATATTTAACAGAATTAGTTTTTTATTTAGAGGAGAAGTAATGAGATGGGTGAACAATAAGAATAATTATAACTTAATCACGCAAAAGATTTTTGATTGGATAATTAAAGACAAATTTCAAATAATTCACAAACAAGGAGATAAAACAGTGCTTCCTTTGTTAAGACTTAAATTACCTCCCACAATTTTGGGAGCGAATAGTTTGTTTTATGCTTTGAAGAAGACAAACAATGGAAAAGAATAAGCCCAAAATAATTGCGGTTCTAATTGCGTATAATGCTGAAAAAACTCTTGAAGAGTTTTACAAGGATTTCCCAAAAAATTTGGTGGATGAAATTATTCTAGTTGATGATGCATCAAAAGATAACACTTTTGAGTTAGCAAAGAAGTTAGGAATTAATGCTTACAGAAACCCAGTAAATTTAGGTTATGGCGGAAACATGAAAAGAGCATTAGGAATTGCACTTGCAAGAGGAGGAGATATTTTAATAGACATACATCCTGATGGAGAATATAAGCCTTCAGCAATACCTTTAGCAATAAAAAAAGTTCAAGAAGGTTCTGAATTTGTTTTAGGTAAACGTTTTGATTCCTTCAAAGAATTATTAGCTAAAGGAATGTACTGGTGGAAAATTCCTCCATTATTTTTAATGACTTCAATCAATCAAGTTGTACTAGGAACAAAAATAAAAGATTTACATCAAGGTTTTAGAGTTTATACAAAGAAACTTCTCGAAAATGTTAGTTTTGAAGAAAACTCAGATAAATATCTTTTTAGTTTTGAACTAATTGCTCAAGCTCTACATCACGGAATAAAAATCGATCAAGTACCAGTTGAAACAGAATACTCTGGAAAAAAAAGAGGAGCGAGCTTTAAAAGCAGCATAATTTATTTTTCAGGAACTTTTAAGGTTTTAAGTTATTTCTTACTGAGAAAAGTTGGTTTAGGGAACAAATTATTTAAAAAACCTACCGAAGATGTATTAAAAAGAGCTGAAAAGTTGGCAAATTTAGTATAAAAGCCTCACAAATTTTATAAAACGGCGTACTTACTTTCTTGCGTATGAAAATTGAAGGAGTTAGAGAGAAAAAGTTAGTTGTAAATGGACATAATAGAGGAAATCTTACTGAACTATTGCGTGATGATGAAGGATTGCTTGAAAAGTTTGGCCAGGCCTCATTATCCGTCACTTACCCCAGAATTATCAAAGCATTTCATTGGCATGAAAAACAAGATGATTTGTGGTTTATGCTTAATGGAAATGCTCAAGTAGTTTTGTATGATTTGAGAAAAAATTCCAAAACGCACAAAACAACGCAAGTTGTTTATATGGGCGAATTATATGAACCAATACTTTTATTGATACCAAAAGGTGTTGCTCACGGATATAGAGTTTTAGGAGAAAAGCCTGCAACATTATTATATTTTACAACACAATCTTATGACCCAAAAAATCCTGACGAAAAAAGAATTCAGTTTGATGATCCAGAAATAGGATTTGATTGGACTACAAAAAACAGATGATAGATAGAGGTGTTAAAAATAAATAAAAAAGTACTAATTGTTGGTGCAAATGGCTTTTTAGGAAATAAATTGGTCAAAGTCTTTTCTAAAGAGTTCGCAGTAGAAGGTACTTATCACTGTCAATCTAAAGAAAATTTAATTCAATTAGACATAACAAACAGTGAACAAACCAGAGAACTAATAAAAAAATTAAATCCAGAACTCATTCTTCTGACTGCGGCAGAAACAAATGTTGATTTATGCGAAAAAAATCCAGAATATGCCAAAAAATTCCATGTTTCAGGCATAAAAAACGTGGTTGACAATTGTAACGACAGAAAATTAGTTTATTACTCTACTGATTCTGTTTTTGATGGAGAGAAAGGGGATTATGTTGAAACAGATACGCCTAATCCGATAAATGTTTATGCAAAAACAAAACTTGAAGGAGAAAAACATGTCAAAAGTTTAGAAGATCATTTAGTTTTAAGAACTTGCATGTTATACAGTGATCAACCAGATAGTCCTAAATTTATTAATTGGCTTATAAAAAATTTATCAGAAAATAAAGAAGTTAAAGTTGCAACAGACTTGCATGGAACTCCTACACTGATAGATGATTTGGCAAATGCCACTCTTGAATTAATAAAAGAAGAAAAAAAAGGAACATATCATGTTGCTGGAAGTTCCGCGCTCAGTTGTTATGATATGGCTTTACGAGTTGCAGATGTTTTTAATTTTGATAAAAACTTAATTCTTCCGGTAAAAAATAAAGATCTCAAAAGAGCAGCGCCAAGACCCGAGTATGGAACTTTAGATATTTCAAAACTAGCAAGTGAAGGAATAAAAATGTCAACACTTTTAGAAGGTCTTCTAAAAATCAAAGAGTCTATTGGAACAAAAGTAGCGCCATCTCAATATAAGAATTTAGAACAATGCAGAATTTGTAGCAGTAAAAACCTTGAAGAGTATTTAGACTTAGGAAATATGCCTTTAGTCAATAGCTATGTAAAACAAGAACAGTTACATAGAGAAGATCAAAGATTTCCATTAAAAATAAGATTTTGCAAGGATTGCTCACTCTCTCAATTAAGTATAGTTGTTAATCCAGAAATAATGTACAAAAATTATTTTTACAGATCTTCCGTATCAAAGACGTTCACAAATCATTGTTTTGAATTTGCAAAACAATCTGTAGAAAATTTCAAGCTTTCACAAAATGACTTAGTTGTAGATATAGCCAGTAATGACGGATGTGCTTTAGGTGAATTTAAAAAATTCGGAGTAAAAATATTAGGAATTGATCCTGCAGAAAACTTAGCAAAAATCGCAAACGAGAAAGGAGTTCCAACATTGCCTAAGTTTTGGAATGAAGAAACTGCTAAAGAAGTTTTAGATAAATATGGAGAAGCTTCACTTATCAATGCCTCAAATGTTTTTGCTCACGTTCACGATTTAGATTCATTTCTTAGAGGAACAAATTATTTATTAAAAGGAAGCGGCGTTTTCACAATAGAAGTTCCTTATATGCTTAATTTTGTCAACAAAACAGAATTTGATACCACATATCATGAACACTTGTCTTATTTCTTAGTAAAACCATTAACTGTTCTTTTTAAAAAACACAATTTAGAAATATTCAACATAGAAAAATTCACAATACATGGAGGTTCGATGAGAGTTTACGTAAAAAAAGAAAGCGACAAAACACTCAAAGTCAATAAAGATTCAATAAAATGGCTTCTAGAATTAGAAGAAGACTTAGGTCTTCATGATATTAGCACTTACCTGGAGTTTTCAAAAGATGTAGAAAGAATAAAAAGTGATCTATCCGGACTGCTCACAAAACTAAAAAAACAAGGAAAAACAATTGCAGCATACGGAGCATCAGCAAAAGGAACAGTTTTATTAAATTATTGCGGCATTGGAAAAGATTTGATAAACTACGTTGTAGATGACACTCCTGAAAAACAAGGAACTTACACTCCAGGACAACACGTACCAATAGTTAATTCTTCAATGCTAAGTGAACAAAAACCTGATTACTTGCTTTTATTGGCATGGAATTTTGCAGAAGAACTCATGAACAAAACTCAAGACTACAAAAATAAAGGAGGAAAATACATAGTGCCGATACCTAGTGTTAGAGTTATTTGATGTTTATTTCTGAAATTAACAAAAATGAGTAAATGCAATATATGTAATCATATGGGAGAGCAAAGTAAGACTTATGAAGAACTGTTATTTTGCAAAAATTGCGATTTATACTGGAAAAAAGAGTTTCCTTCAATGAACAAAATTGTTGAATCTTATAATAAATTTTATTCGGGAGAGGATGGAGCTAGATTTGATGAAAAAAGCGAAACCTTGATAAGATTTTTCAGAAGACTGAGAAGACTTGATGTTGAAAGATTTTGCAAAAAAGGAAAACTTTTAGACGTTGGTTATGGCAGACCAATAGACTTAGAAATTTTTAATAAAAATGGTTGGAAAGCAACCGGAACACAAATATCTGAGACATCTTATCAAGTAGCAAAGAAAAAAGGACTAGATGTTTTGTATGGTGAATTAACTAATTTAAAGATTAATAAGAAGTTTGATATAATCACCTTTTGGTGTGTGTTGGAGCACGTTAAAGATCCAAACGCATACTTGAGAAAAAGCAGAAATTTGTTAAATAAGAATGGAAAGATAATAATTGAAGTTCAGAATGTGGGTAGTTGGTTGGCAAAAAAGACAACAAAGAAATGGTTTAATCTGGATTTAGACAATCATTTATACCAATTCTCCAAGAAATCATTAACAAAACTGCTAGAAAAAAATGGATTTACTATAAAGAGAATCTCATACTTCTCCCCAGAAATAAGTCCTTTTTCTGCACTTCAGACATTCTTGAATCTTTTTTCAAAAAAACAAAATTTATTGTTCAAAATGATGAAAAAAGAAGAAAGAGCACATCCAATTTATCTACTGACTGCTTTTTTGCTTTATCCTCTTTCATTTGCTTTTTTTCTAATATTCGCTTTTAAAAAACAAGGAGATATGATTAAAATCTACGCACAAAAATGAAAAAAAAAGGTTTGTTTATAATAGTATTTTGTTTGGTGATCGTATTCATTATTCCGCACATTTTAGGTTACTCAACTCTAAAAAATTATTACCCTTGTAACGCGTATGTAATGACTAATGATTGCGTCTGGTATACTGCAAGATATGTTGACTTTTATGATGGAAATTTTTTTGTTGAAGACAATCTGATTTACGAAAATAAACAAGTCAACATATCAGCACTTCCGCTTATAGACCCAATAATTTATGGCTCTTTATTGATTTTAATTATGCCTTTTACAAATATAAACATAGCACTCATAATCATTAAGACAATGTTTTTTGTTATAAATTTTCTTCTATTAAAAAGATTAGGTGACAAAGTATTTAAAGATGAACTTTACTCGCTGTTTTTTTCAATCACAATAGTCACACAGATGTTATGGAATGAATTTCTTTTAGTGGCATTTTATATCTTGTCGTTAATTTCAAAAAGTTTCACTACATACATCTTATCATTCTTTGGTCGCGGCATAGATGATCTCGTGTTTACAGTTCCTCTTATCTTCGAAAGAGCTCCCAGACCTAATTTGATTTTTATTTTTCTAACTTTATCAATCCTGTTGCTTTTAAATATATTAGAAAATAAAAAAATAAAAAAATCCGTTTTGATTCTGTATGGTTTAGGCTGGAGCACTTTATTTTACGCATATTTGTTTTTCTATGTGCCATTTTTCATTTCAATAATTTTTCTTTTATTAATTTATTTTTTTAAGAACAGAAGTGTTTTCAGAAAATTAAAACTTGCCTTTTTCTCTTCATTGATCTTTTCTATTCCATACTGGATTAATTACTGGAATTTTAAAAATTCTGTGTTTTACGCAGATTACGTTATGAGACTTGGAATTGAATCGGGGCACTTTTTCAGAGTGCTGGATGTCTACTTTTTATGGTTGGGAATAATAGTTGTATTTTTTTTACTTAGAAAAAAGATCAAAACAGAATGGTTTTATTTTTGCTTAACTTTTTTTATCGGTGCATTTATCGGACTAAATATTCAATTAATAATTGGATTTAATCCTCAACCAGATCATTGGATGAGAAAAGTGATATATTTTATACTGACATACATGTTTTTCACAATCAGTTACGTTTTAATCTGTAAATTAAAAAAAATGCATAAACAAACAATAATTGCCAGTTTAATACTGCTCATTTTTATTTTTGCATCCGTGTGGCAAATAGAATTCTTTGAAATGAGAAAACCTTCATTATCTCTTCCTTATGAAGAAATAGAAGTATATGATTGGCTCAACAATAAAGAAAATATTTCAGTAGTATTAACTGATGATATAGTTATGAATTATCACATTCCATTTTATACAAAGCATGATATTTTCTTTCCTCAAGGAGCGTTCACTATTTTAACAAACAAAGAAATAATCAATAGAACACTAAAAACATATGCACTCCTCAATTATTCTGATGATAAATTGGAGTCACTGTTGGATAATGACCAAAAAATTTACAAAAACAACAAGGAATTGATTGAAGACCTAAATTCGGGAGTGCACGAAAATTTTTACAAAACCTCCATACATATGGATATATTAGGAATGAATTATACAAAAAAAGGTTGGTTTTTCAAAGGATTTGAAGAAATGAATGTATATTTTAACAAAGAAGATCTAAATAAATTTATGACAGAATACCAAAAAATGAGAATTAATAATACAATATATTTACCTGAAAAAATCGATTACATAATAACAAAACAAAATTTAAACAATAAAACACCTTTTAAAAATATAGATATAAAAGAAAAATTTAAAAACAAGCGATATTTCATATATGAAGTAAAAAAATTAAACAAATGAATCAAGTCAAAGATTATTCAGATATTAATTTGGGCGTACTCAAAAATATCCCTAATAAAAGCACTGTTCTCGATCTTGGTTGTGGAACTGGTTTTCAGGGAGGTAATTTACGCAAAGAAAAAAACTGCACAGTATTTGGCGTGGATAGTAACCCAGATATTCTCAGAATTGCAGCAAAAAATATGGACCGAGTCTTTTTGGCAAATTTAGAAGAGCCAACATTTAAATTACCGATCAAAAACTTTGATATTTTATTAATGGCAGGAATTCTTGAACATCTACGTAACCCAGATCAAGTACTCAAAAACATTGTAAAACAGCTCAAACCAGGATGTTGTATGGTTATAACTCTTCCAAATATTGCTTGCTGGGAAATGAGACTTCGTTTACTCTTAGGAAATTTTACTTACACACCAACAGGATTACTTGATCATACACATTTGAGGTTTTTTACTTTAAAAACAGGAAAACAACTCATAAATGCAACCGGGCTTAAGATAAAAAAAATAGATGTTACACCTCATTTCACAAGAGCATTTCTGCCGCTCTTCCGTCGCTTTTATGGATCTCCTGATGGAACTTCAGCCAATAACAGTAATTCACTAATTCTCCAATCACCTTTATTCAAGATTTATAGAAAATATATTTATCCAATCGAAACCATAGTTGCAGGAATTAGAAAACAATTATTTTCACTTGAATTTATTTTTGTAGTAGAAAAAAAATAGATTTTTAAACAGTTTGCTTTATTATTTTATGATGTTCCTCTCAATGATTGATCTAACCGTCCATCTTAAAGTAAAGAATTCAAAAAAGAATCTATTTCTTTGCAAACACACACCTAATCAAGTATTTCTTTATTTGTGATAAAGTTGTAAAGTAAATCTGCAAAAAATTTATTTCCTTTAGAATTCATATGCCCATCTTTTTCCAAAAATAATCCCTCAATCTTTTGTTGGGCAACTAATTCGGGGAAAGGATCGAAACAAATCAAATTCGCACTTTTACAGAAATCTAATATTTGTTTTTGAGGTTGAAATCTATCAAGGCGATGACCCCTAAAGTGCTCTTGATAATTTTCCCATAATTCATTTTCTGTTTGTTCTTTATCTGGAAAAATTACGAAAATCGATTTATTTAAAGAAAGTTCATTCATTTTAACTAGCAGATTTTTTAATTTATCAAAAGACTCAGAATATTTTTCTAAGTAATAATAACTGTGAACTGGTTCCCTGCGCATAGACCACCAATTAACAAATCTATTATAAATAAAAAAATAAAGCCTAGAAAATTTTGATAGTTTCTCATTAAGCGTTCCAAAACCAAAAATAATTCTTCTTTGTCTGAGACGATTATCTTCATTAACATAAATTTTTGTTGAACTCACTTTGACGGGCAGACCTTCGTTAGTTTCTTCCCAAACATTTTCACTAATATCCTCAAGATCGTTGCCAACAAAAATCCCCACGATTACTAAATCAGGAGATAGTTTCAATCCTTCTTTTATCAAATAAAGATATTCTGAATCGGGAGAATATCCGTCAGTATATCCTGCATTTATGACGCGAGTGTCGTTAAATCGTTTTTGTAAGAAGAATGGATAAGTTTCGTTGTCGTTAACTCCATAACCAAAAGTAAAAGAATCTCCTAAAGTTAGTATGGTTTTGTTAAAATCATTCAATATGGGCATAGTTCTGAAACCATTTTTATCTATTTTAATAAATACATCAAAACCGTCCTTTGCAAATCTTACTGAAGTGTTTGGTTTTAATGAAAAATGAGAATATTCTGTATTTATAAAAATAGGCGGATCGCTTAAGAAAGGGTCATCTGGTTGAGAAAATTTTGAATATAAAAAGAATAAGCCAGAATCTTCATAATAAAAATATCTCAAAAATACTTCTAAAAAAACAAGACACATAAATATTGATAAACCGAGCAAAATGACCTCTTTGAAATTCATTCATGACACCGTGCCACTATGCAGACATCTCTTTTACTTTATAATACCTTCCATTAGGACCACTTCTCAGCATTATTTCGAACATAAACCCGAATAGAAATGTCACTGTTGCGTTTAAAAATAACAAAACCCCTAAAACTAAAATAGGTCCTAAGTCAAACTTAGAAATAATTATTGCCTTAAAGATTTGCTCAATAAAAATAAAAATTGCAAGAAAATACTGAAAAAAGGATAAATTGCCAAAAAAATGCAACGGTCTGGGAGAAGAATCATTCCAAAACTTAATGAACAACAAATCAAGAAAGCCATTAATTAACCTTTTCGCACCATACTTAGTTTTACCTGAGTGTCTTTTTTTATGTTTAACAACATATTCACCAACTTTATAACCATTCAGTTGAAGAATTGTAGTAATGAATCTGTGAGATTCACCATAAAATTCAAAATCATTGAAACAGGATCTTTCATAGATTTTTAATGTACACCCCGCATCGTGTATTTTGTCATTAAATAGAAGCTTTCTCACAATAAAAGAAAGTTTCGAAAAAAGTATTTTTTTAAAATTATCTCGTCTATTTTTTCTCCAGCCAGAAACACAATTATAATTTCCTTTTTTTAATTTATTTATTAGTCCCGGTATTTCCTCTGGGGGATTTTGTAAATCTGCATCAAGCGTAATAATGTGCGTCCCTTTTGAAAAATCCACCCCTGCAGCAATAGCCTGTGTCTGGCCCGAATTTTTTGCAAAGGAAATATACTTAACAATTTTGTCTTTTTTAGAAAGTTCTTTTATTGTTCTTAACGTACCATCTTTACTTCCATCATCAATGAATATGATCTCATAATTACCAATATTTTTAAGAGATTTTTTTATTTCATCATATAAAGGAACAATATTCTCTTCTTCGTTATAAGCAGGAATTATTACTGAAAAATTCATAAGTTTACCCCAATAAAGAGTGCTTTAAGTACTTTTTAAAACCTTGTGAACTTGCAAAATCAAAACAATGTTCCAAATGTTTTAAAAAGGCAACATTATGAACTGGTAGAATGAATCATAAAAAGAGCCTTTTAGAAGGTACTTTTTACATTTTAGTGACTTCTCTTGCTGCCGGGGGTGTAAGCTATTTTATCAGACTTCTACTTGCCAGAAATCTCTCTTTAGAAAATTATGGGCTTTATTATTCTGTTTTTAGTTTTGTGAGTGTTTTCTTATTATTCCGAGATTTAGGATTAAGTAATGCACTTGTTAGAACCATTGCAAAGTTAAAAGTTGAAAATAAATTTTGGGACATTAAAACCGCAATAATGGCAGTTTTAACGATGCAAACCATTTCATCTTCTATTATTTTTCTCGGTTTGTTTTTTTCTGCCGATTATTTGAGTGTTTATTTTTTTAAAAAACCTGAAGCAGCTATACTGATCAGATTATTTTTCTTATACATTTATGCCAGCATAATATCTTTATTAGTTAAAAATGTATTATTAGGACTACAAAAAAATAAGACCTATTCTTTATATGAACCACTAAAAAACATTGCAACTTTGCTAACAATATTTACGGGAATATATTTAACAAAAGAAGTCTACTTGCCACTAATAGGCTATTCTGTAGGTTGGATTGTTGCAGCATTTCTTGTATTCTCTATTTGGAAAGAAATTAACTTATTTAAATATCCTCTAATTACTTTTTTTCTGAGGGCAAAAAAGTTGTTCTTATTTGGCGTACCTTTATTTCTTTCTGAAGTTGGAGGTAAATTAATAGAAAACATAAACACTTTAATGCTTACATATTATACAAATTTAGAGCTTGTTGGCATATACCAAATTGCTTTTCCTTCCGCAATGCTTTTTATGTTTTTATCAAATGGCATAAGCACGTTAATTCTACCAATATCTTCAACTCTTTGGGCTCAAAAAGATAACAAAACAATGAGTAATCTCATTGAGGAAATATATAAAGCAACATTTTTGTTAATAATACCCTTTTTTGTTGTTGCAATTATGAACTCAAAATTGCTATTATATTACCTGTTCGGAGAGAAATTTTTGTCAGCAACTATTCCGTTGCAGATTTTACTACTCGGCGCGCTTTTCTTATTCATTTCTGACGTAAATAGTAGAATAATATTGGGCTTCGGCAAATCTAAACTAATTTTTTTTATAACCCTGATTTCAGCAGCAATAAATATTCCGCTCAATTACTTTTTAATTAAAGAATTAAACATAGTTGGCACATCAATTGCAACTACCGTGAGCTACGCGATTATCTTTATCGCATCTTTTTATTACTTGAAAAAATTTATTAATATCCAAATAAGCACTCTTTGGTTTGTTAAATCAATCTTCATCACACTATTAATAATTGTGCTTTCTAGCTACATCTCAATATCAATCGAGACAAATCTTTTAAGATTAATTTTAAGTTTTACTGCTTGCTCAGCAGTTATTTTATTGGCCAATATTACATACTTGAAAAAACTTGCTTTTTTATTTTTTCAAAGACAGGTAAACTGATAGAAACTTTTTAGAAATCGATTTTAAGTCATAATTTTTTATTTTCAAGAATGCTTTTTCAGTTAATTTATTTAGATTTTTACTATTTAGTGCATAAATCAATTTTACTATTAAACTTTCTTTATTTTTAGGACTAAAAAACAACAATTCGTTTTCATCAAACATTTCTTTAATTTCTGGCAAATCCGATGTTAAAACCGGAGTTTTACATGCAACACATTCAAGTATGCTTAAGGGATTAGTTTCAGTGGCAATTAAGTCAGGATAAGGAAAAACTGCCAAGTAAGCATTATTTATTTCATCAACCAAATTATTAGTTTTTCCGAATTTAATTAATACGTTTTTTTCTTCTTTTAAATCTTCTATTAACGGTTGATAAAGTTGTTCATCATAATTTTGATCTTTACACAAAAACTTAAATTCTATGCCTTTTACGAGTTTGTTTATTTTCGGTATCGCGTTCATCAAAAGTTCCACACCTTTTCTTTTGGAAAATGGACCGTAGTAAAGAATTGTTTTTTTGTCAGAATTCTTCTTTTTCTGTAGCTTGAATTTGGTTAAGTCAATGTGAGAGTTTATCAAATTTATTTTTTTTTTGCAACCATTTTGCATGAGTTTTGTTTTTATTATGTTTGAGTTAGTTATTATTGCATCAGCAAGGTTGAGCAAAAATGCAAATTTATAACTACCTAACCAGTGTTTTGAGTGTGATTTTACATTATGAACTATTTTCGTGCGCGAAAATAGTCTAACAAATAATAAATCTAGAATCTTTATTGGTGCTGAACTAAATGATTGAACAATGTCAAATTTTAAGTTCTCCTTTTTTTGGCACAAAAAAAGGCCAAAGGGATAAAATAATTTATTAAATCTAAATATTTTAATCCCTTCTAAAATTTCTTCTTTTTTGCTATTTTTAGTGTGCCTGGCAATTATTACAACTTTATTTTCTTTGCTGAGTTCTTTAGCTAGGCTTAACACACTTATTTTAGTTGCTTCGGGTATTTCTGTATCTATAAAATTAGTGTAAAACGCAATATTCATTTTTTATTGTTGAACCCCAAAGTAGAGTAATTTATGCCATTTTCAGAAAAGCTTTTGTGAGAAAAAATATTCCATGCATCAAAAAACAAACCATTTGGTTTCATTAGTTTTGTTAAATTATGAATTTCAAGATTGGAATAAGCCGGATGATTGTTCATTATTAATACACAATCTGCATCCTTAAACCCTTCTTCAGGATTTGCGAACTTTACGTTTAATTGTTCTATTTTTTCTTTTGGAACTATAGGATCATAACCGTAAATATTCCCGGTGTGCTGGCTCAGTAAGCCTACCACATCAATAGTTGTGGAGTCTCTCATATCTGTTGTTTCCGGATGTCCTTTGAATGCGAACCCTAAAATAAAAATTTTGCTTTCAGCAAAATTTTTCCCTCTTGATTCAAAATGCGCCTTTATCTTATCAACTACATGATGAACCATTTTTTCATTTATTTCTCTTCCAAAAGAGACTAGTTGTGGAGAAAAACCTACTTTTTTTGCGCTTTCACAAAAAATATGAGGATCTTTTTTCAGGCAAGTACCTCCAACACCAGGACTCGGATAAGGTACTTTGCCTCTGGAATATCCTTCATTAGCAGCACGAATAACATCCGAAGTATTTATGTTAAACCGATCGCAAATAAGCGCCAACTCATTAGAATAAGCAAAAGTCACATCTCTGAAAGTGTTATTGATTAATTTTACCATTTCTGCTTCTTCTAAGGAATTTACCGTTATTATTTGATGTGTTAGTGCTCTGAAGAAATTTGATGCTAAATCAACACTTCTTTGTTCTAACCCGCCAACAATTTGAGGAAGAGTTCTTAGTTCATGCAAAGCATCACCTTCAATGGTTCTTTCGGGTGTGAATGCTAAAAAGAAGTCAGTTCCTGCAGTTAGTTTGGACACTTCTTCAAGTAATGGGACTGCAAGTTCTCTGCACGTACCTACTGAAACTGTTGATCTTAGAACAACCAAATCATCTTTTTTCAAAACTTTTCCAACTTCATTTAATGCATCTTTAAGAAATTGGTTGTTCAATTTACCTTCTTTAACTGGAGTTCCAACACAAACCACATAAATGTCTTGAGAATTATCTGGAATTTTTTGGTGAACTAAAAAATTACCACCAATATGTTTTTCCAGCAAAGGAACTATTCCTTTTTCATGAACGTGAGATTTTTTTTGTTTAAGCAAATTTACTACGCTCTCATTAAGGTCGATTCCTAAAACATGAAATCCTTCATCAGCAAGTGTAAGTCCTAAAGTTAGACCGACATAACCTAAACCAATAATGCAAACATTTCTCATTTTTGTTTCTTTTAATCTGAACAAGTCATAAAAGTTCAAAACTTCTTTTACCTGATTTTTTTCGTTAACTGCTATTATGCGTTGTATTTGACTGTTAGGTATTCGATTCTTTTTTTGATATTCTTTTATTTTGTTTCGCACAATTTGTAGCATTTCTAAGTAAGGAGTTTTGTGAGGAACAGTTATTGGATTTGTAGTCATTATTTTTTCAACAGGATAAGTTAATGGAACATAATTCAGTATTGCCCTTCTAATATCCCCATCAGTAACTATCCCTTCAAGAATGTCATCTTCAGATGTTACTAAGCACAAACCAGGAGGTGCTCCTTTTTTTGGAGCTTCATTAATTAAACGCATAACATCTATTATGGACGTATCTTTTTTGCATTTAATTTGATCTATAACACCAGACATATTATCATCCTTTTTATCATTAAAAGTTATTTCAGTATTTTTTAAGGTTTGTGTATTACTGACTTTGGTGAAATCTGGATTCATTCTTATGACTGGCTCTGAATCATTTTGAAGATATTTGCAAATTTTCTCAGCAGTATAACTAAACGCATCAGTCGTACCAAAAGTAGTTTTTAATTCATTTTTTAGTGCTGAATAATTTTTTTTAATTTTCTCGCCTTGAACAAATAATTTGCTCGTATCAAAATCAGGATCAAGAAATATTGCCAAATCTAATTCTTTCAGAGTTTTATTATTAAAATAAATTTCAGGGTCATCACCTTTTTGGTATGGTAAGGTTATTATTGGTTTTTCAGTTATTATCGATTTAGCAATTGATCCCCAGCCAGATCTGCAAAAATGGAATAAAATATTATCATTCTGCAACACGTTTGGAAGTTGAACTTCACTATCTATATTTTCAACTTTTTTCGAAGAGTAAACTTTCAATCCTGATTTTGTTACATCATCGTAAAACTTCTCCAAACCCGGAATTCCCGTTATTGTTGCATATATGCCTCGTTCTATATTTACATCTGTTGTCTTATCAAGCTCATAAAATGGAGGTACATCTAGTTTATTGCTTTTTTCAATTGTTTTTTTTCTATAGCTAAAACTATTTGGTTGTTGCATAAAGCATAAAGATTGTGAATTCTCTATTTCTTCAAAAAGTTCAGCAGATTCATTTAAAAGTTCTTCATCTATTTCTATTTCTGAATTATTTTTAGACTCTTCCAATATTTCAGAATAAAAAGCAAAATTTGTGTAAAATGTTGGTTTTATGGGTGTTTTTATTTGTGGATTTCTGCTTATTTCACAAATAATATCAGAACAATTTATTGTGTGCTTATCGCCGTTAAAAGTTTCTACTTCTATCTCATTTTTGAAATGGTCTTTTAGCTCTTTTTGTTTTTCCGAGTGTATTTCAACAAATTTTTTTAAGTGTTCTTCAAAATTACTTCCAGAATAAAAAATAGAATTTAGAATTTCTCCGAATTTTTTATCAAAAAAAACATTTCTAGTAAAGTCGCCCAGTTCTTCCTGAAGAATTTTTTTTTGTTTTTCTCCATAAACTAATGGAAAGATAACCCCTAAATCTTTTTTGCTCAGCTCTGCTATTTTTTTTGATAAATGCCCGCACAAAATAAAAGGAGCATTGCCTTGAGCAAAATTAGTTAATATATATTTCATTCTGCCTTGCTTTATTCTTCCCAATTATACTTGAATGTTCCATCATCTTTTTTGCTTGCAAATCTCCCACGATAATAAGCGCGGTTTAAGAGTTCTTCATGGGATAATTCTCTTACTTCTTGTCCTAGCATCAAGTTGTATTCTTCTTCGGAAACGTATTCTTTTAATTTTTGTTTTCTTTGATCAACTGGAAGTCTTCCAAAATCGACTAAAGTTTTTAATTGCTCCGGGTTAATTGATACGGGTCCATCTTTTGTCTCAGTTTTACCCAAGATGGTAAAATGTTTTTCAATGAAATCTGCTCCGTATGAAAGAGCCGCTAGTGAAGCTTTTAAGCCATCTCTTTCAACCAGAGTATGATCGCTGAATCCAACCTTAGATGTTAAAGTTCTCAAATAATTCATTCGTCGCAAATGTATTTCTTTAAGTGGTGTTGGATAAATTGTTACACAATGAAGAAATGCGTAATCTTTTCCTTCTAAAACTTTTGCTGCTGCTTCTATTTCTTTTTGGTAAGATGCTCCTGTTGAAACAACGGCAAAATCAAAGTTTTCTTTTGCATCTTTTAATAAAGGCACACTGCCACAATCATAACTTGCAATTTTTATGTGTTTAAAACCTATTTCTTTAAGAAATGGTATTTGTGCGCGGGTAAATGCAGTTACCATGGGGATTACATCGAGTGATTCACATTTATCAACAAACAATCCATAAACACCTTCGTCCAAATCTAAACTACTTAATCTTTCAACTTCAGGTTGGTATGGTCTTTTAATCATTCTGATTTCTCCGCCATGGCTTATCCCATTATCAAATTCTGGTCTGTGTGTTACTTCAGAAGAGCGTACACATTGCATTTTGAGATATTTAGCTCCCGCTTGCGCTGCTGCATTGATCATATCTTCAAGAAGATACAAATCACCTTTGTGATTTTGACACATTTCAACTATAATTTCACTCATAATATCACCAGTTTTTAAGTTCTACTTTTCTTTTAAAAGGGTTGTGTATGAGTTATTCGGACCCATAATAGTTTATAGTTCATAGTTTGCAGTTTATAGTACGTACTGTGAACTGTAAACTTCCAACTACAAACTAGAGACCGCAAACCAAATATTTATTATTTATCCAGAGAAAAATCTAATTTTACTTTATTGGTTTTTAACAAGTATTCTGCGTATTCAAAATCTTCAAGACTATCAATATTTGCTAAACGTTCAGAAGGTATTATTATTGATCTGCAATCATTTCCATATCTATTACCTATGTTCATAATGGTGTTGTAAGTAAAAAGATAAATAGCTCCATTCTTCCAATAATACTTTCCAGGCAACTCTTGTCTGTTTCTAAATTTCTTTTTTTCAAAAAAATCAACTTCAGTTTCTTGTGCATGATCTAAAGCCATCTTTATAGACTGCAATTGGTCATTAACTATTTCTTTTTGCCAGTAAGGATGAAAGTGAGATGGAGTTTCTGAAACACTCACAATACTATCACATTTAGTTTCTAATTGTTTTTTAATTGCATTATCAATATCTTCCGATAATCTTAAAGGAGAAGTACATTGTATTAGAAGCACAACATCTGGCTTAAATCCTTTTTTTTCTTGATCTTTAATAGTTAACTGAATAGCAAGCTCCACGTGTGCAGTATCTGTTGCTGTTTCGGGAGGTCTCATAAAAACATTCACTTTATGATCACGCGCAATTTGAGCCATTTCTTCACTATCTGTGCAAACGACTACTTTGTTAACTAGTTTGGCGTTTTTTGCGCTGCAAATACCGTAAGAAACCAAAGGATATCCGTTGAGCAGCTTCAGATTTTTTCCAGGAACACCTTTTGATCCTTTTCTAACGGGTATTATTGCAAGAACATTCATAAAAGTTAGATCCCTTTTGGAGTTTTTAAAAATTGTTAAACAAGCATCAAGATAAGCTGGAATTAGAATATTCTTTCTTGAAATAAATCTCTAAATTATTGTCTTCAGATCTTATGAGTTGTTCAGGTATTGCATCTTCTATTATTACTGGTTCTTTGAATTTTCCTGCAATTCTTGCGTCTTCAAATACTTGATAAGATAATGGCTCTCTTTCTTTGAGAAATTCTTTGTCTTCAGGAATAAGAACTAAATCGGATTCATCAATCCAAGCTTTTAACATGGGAACATTGTAGAAGCCGAATCTTTTGACTTGTTCTGAATCAGGACTATTAGTAAATACAAAATAAGAGTGTGACAGAGGTGCATATGTCTTTCTGTTTGATTCAAACAATACATGCAAGGTTCCTTCACCAAGAATCACAATTTTATCATTTTCTCGTGTTAATTCATTCAGAAAATTTGAAACTTGGTCTATTCTTGAAAGATCTGTTTCTCCGGTAAAAGGATTTGTTATTACGCTTCTATCCATTAAAAAAAAGCCAGAAAAGACTAATGTTATCAAGAAAAGAAAAAATATCTTTTTTGATGAGAAATTGTTTAATGAATCATAAATGGCTTTTAATAAAACAGAAATAATTATCACCCACAAAATCACAGAATACATAACATATTTTGTAGTGCTGGCATTCCATCCAAATTTATGGAGCAAATAATTTAGTACGAACATAAAAAATATTAAAAGAACTTCTTTTCTTGAAAGCAGAGTTTTTTTGAATAACTGAAAATCAAAAAAGAAGAAAAAAAATAAGAAAACTGACAAGACAAAAAACAAAGGAAGTCTGTTTACATCACTAATAAAATAATAAATAAAGTGCAAAAATGAAAAATAACCCGGATAACTTCCGGTGTTGGGATGATTTTGAGAAAACTCCACCAATCTAGGAAATACTATGCCTAAAACTTGAGAAAAAAACACTCTCCAGTCTTTAAATAAAACATTGCTTAAAATAAACAACCCAGTAAAAAAAGAAAGGAAGATTGAAATTATTTTATTTTTAAGCGAGGTTTTCTCAAATAGAACATAAACTAATAAAACCAAAAACAGAAGTACCAAATTTTGCCTAGTAAGAACTGCAATAGTCATAACCAAACAAGAAAAATAGTAATTGAAAGGATTTCTAAACTTAATAATACAATAAAGTGAAAAAACTATAAATAGATTGGGAAGAGCCAATGAAAGTCCTGAAGAAAATATTTGAAGAATAAAATTTGTAGAAGTTAGTATGAATAAAGAAAGCAATCCAAACCATTTGGATTTAGTCAGTTCTTTGATGATTTCATAAGTAAAAAACAAAACAAAACAAGACAATAATACTGAGAAAAGACGACCATACAAAATTCTAGGGCCAAAAAAATAAAAAACGGGTCCGTAAACGTAATAAATTACTTGAGGAATTCTTGAAAAAGTATCTAAATGTATTCTTTCACCACCTTCATATAATCTGTATGAAGAATAGAAAAATTCAACTTCATCGTGATCTGTGTTTAGAATGAAAGCGTAAATTATTGAAAGCGATAAAAAAATAAGAAATACAAATGATAACATAAGATAAAACGCCAAATTTTCTTTTTTGTGTATTTGTGCCATAAGCCAACTTAATTTAACTGAATCATTTAAAATCTTTATTAAGGATTTTCCAAAACTCCTCCAATTAATGATTGATAATTCTTCTCAAAACCAAATTTATCCTCAATTTTCTTTCTCGCGAATTCACACAAAGGCTTATCTTTTCCTTTCAGCCACAAATCGTGACATAAGTCTATTTTGTTTTTGACTTCTTCCAGATTTTCAGGATCTACAAGAAATCCATCTTTTCTATCAGTGATTACTTCAATAGGACTTCCATTATTTGATGTAATGCACATATTTTTTGCATACATAGCTTCTATAAGTGTTAATGGCCCAGCAAGATGTTTTGAGCCTAGAAAAACAAACATGTTTCCTGAACAATAAAAAGAATTCATTAATTTATCTGGAATAAAACCCAATAAATGAACATTCTTGAATTTTTTTGCTTTATTCTTGAAATGATTAAAACGTTTGCCTGTGCCACCAATCAATAATTTGACTGAAATCTTTTTTTCGCAATTGATTTTTTTAATAATGCTAAACAGTTCATCCAATCCTTTTGTTTTTTCAATTCTACCTAGCGAAAGAATTATGAAATCAGAATCTTTGAGTTGAAGATTGAACTGTTTGTTTAATGCTTTTCTTGCTTCACTTCTCGAAACAAGTTGCGTTTTAGCAGCATATACTTCAGTTATTTTTTTTACTGATTTATCAGGATAAATTTTTTTTGTTACATCAACTAAAACATTGCTCAGGGTAGTTATTTTTGTAACATATTTGTTAATCACTTTCTGATCAACTTTTCGCAATTTACTAATCAAATGGTAAATTAATTGAAGTTTTTTTGATCGTAGATCAGAGGGTAGTATTCCCTCATCATTCAATTCTTTATAATATAGAAGTCTATCTGGTTCAAAGCAGTGAAAAATAACTTTATTTTTTTTAAGCAAGGGATTAAATTTGATCGCTTCATATAAAATAAGTGTGGCGGGAAAATTAGATAAAAAAATAATATCATCTGGTTTGACATTGTCTGCGATCTTTTTCGAGAGGGTCAATAGCGTTTTTCTATAAAAAAAAGGAAAAACTTTCAAAGGTAAGAATTTTGAGATCCCTGGCAAAGTTTTCTTTGCAAAGAAAACATTTTTCAAACTATTTAGGTGGTAATCATCAAAAAGAGTATACAACTCCGCAGAGCAATCTTTCTGCATTCTAACAAACCAATCAATAATACACTTCTCAGCACCGCCGTATACGTAGAAAAAAGGGTGTATTAGAACTATTTTCACTTTACCACCACAAGCCACTCTTAAAGAATGCTTTATAAAAATTATTCATGACAACTCCACACAAAATTTTCAATAGTTAAAAAATCTTTTTTGTTTTGTTCACGATCGAAAATAAGCGAAGCTGATTTTCAAATCATAATTTTTAAAAAAGAAAAAGAAACCTTCCTTTTGAATGTATAACGAGATAAAAAGGTGTAGAGTATGCAAAAGCAAAGAATTAACTGATGTTCTTGATTTAGGAGAACAATTCTTAACAGGAGTATTTCCTAAAGACAAATATCAAAAAGATTTGCCTTCTTTTCCTTTAAAGCTTGTTAAGTGCTCTGAAGAAAATGAAGGATGCGGCCTTTTACAATTAAAAGGAGGCATTGAACTTTCTCAAATGTACGGAGATAATTACGGTTACAGATCGGGATTGAACAAATCAATGGTGGATCATTTAGGCAAAAAAGTAGAAAAAATATTAAGCCAAGTAAATACTTCTGAAGGAGATTTGATTATTGACGTCGGAAGTAATGATGGAACACTCCTAAGTTTTTATCCTAAAAATTTGAATTTGGTAGGAGTAGATCCTACAGGAAGCAAGTTTAGAAAATATTACCAACCACATATTCATTTAATCACCGAATTTTTTCCAACACCAAAATTACAAGAAAAATTTGGCAATAAAAAAGCTAAAGTAATAACTTCTATTGCAATGTTTTATGACTTGGAAGAACCAGCTAATTTTGTAAAAGATATCCGTGATTCTTTAGCAGATGATGGAGTTTGGGTTTTTGAACAAAGTTATATGCCTAAAATGCTAGAAGTTAATGCATATGACACCGTTTGTCATGAACATATTGAATATTACAGATTAAAACAGATAAAGTACATGGCTGATCAAGCAGGATTAAAACTATTAGATGTTGAGTTTAATAATACTAACGGAGGAAGTTTTTCAGTAACAGCTGCAAAAAAAGAATCAAAATACAAAGAAAATAAAGACCTAATAGATTCAATTCTTGAAGAAGAAAAAAGAAAAGAATTAAGCACATTAAAACCCTATCAAGAATTTGAAAAAAGAGTGAAAGATCAAAAAGAACAACTAATAAATCTTCTTAATCAATTAAAGAATGAAGGAAAACAAATACATTGTTATGGCGCTTCAACTAAAGGAAATGTAGTTCTTCAATATTGCGGAATAACTCAAGATTTAGTTCCTTTTGTTGCAGAAGTTAATGAGGATAAATACGGAGCTTACACTCCCGGAACAAAAATTCCAATTATTTCAGAAAAAGAAGCCAGAGCAAAAAAACCAGATTATTTTTTAGTACTGCCTTGGCATTTCAAAGAGTTTATAGTGAAAAAAGAACAAGAATACTTGAATTCTGGCGGAAAATTAATTTTTCCATTACCATACCCACACGTTGTAAGCAATTCATAATTGGTTTACAGTTCATGGTCTACAGTTTACAGTACTGCAAACAGTAAACTAATTTTTAGATTTGTATCCTATTAAACATTTCACTCAAAATTAGTCTTTTCGATTCTTTTAAGTCATCATTCTTGATTTTTATCGGATTGATCTTTCTGTTTATTTCTTCAAATAACTTTTCTTGTCTTTGAAGGTCTTCAAAAGGATGATTGGGTTTTCTTTGGTGAAGAATGTTTATCTCAGTATAAACATAAAAAACAAGTGAAGGTTTTGGCAGTATTGAGAAATAAATATTTTTTAAGAACATCGGAACATTTTTCATGAGAAGCATATCACTCCCGTACCTGTCTGTTAAAACAATATCATTTCTTACTCGGGCAGGATAAATTACGAAAAGGTATCTTATTAAAAGATCTAGAAAAAAGAAAACAGAAGCAAAAGTATGAATGATTTTTAAAAAAGTGCTGCTCAGATTAAAATAACCCTCTAATTTTTTGTAAGGCTTACCTATTTTTTGTATTGGAAGAAGGTTCTTTTTTCCTCTGCCAGAATATATTAAATCTGCTTTAATTTTGTTTTCTTCAAGAACTTGTTTTATTTCTTTCGTAAGAGTTGTTTTTCCAGCACCATCCATGCCGATGAAAGACACAAGTGGTGCTCCTAGAATTAGAACTTTCATTTTCCAGAATGCACATAGCATTCTTGTTAAACAAAAAGAAAAAAAGCTCTTGAAAAAGAATGAGCGATTTATTTTGTTTCTTAGTAGGTCCAATTTTTCAAAATCTCTTGAGTAAAGTGCTCTTAAGATATCTTGTCCATTTTGGAAACCGAACTTTTTTTCAAGCGTTGAGCGAATATATTTCTTGTCAAAATCTTGATCAAGAATGCTTTCTACAGAGAGAAGATATTTTTCTTTTCCTTTTCCTTTGCTCAAATTAGAATGAAAAATTAAAGAAATGAGTAAATCTTCATTAGAAATCACCGGAAAACCTTTGAAAAGTCTTTTTTTCTTCAGCACTTCACTCGCCGAAAGATATGGCGAATAACGACCTGCAATACCTCCAATATGAAAATGAAATTTTAAAAGTTTAAAATCGGCAGAAATGAATTTGTAAAAGCCGAGATGAGCAGAATAGGGACATATTTTTTGAGGAAAAAACCCTTTTTGAATCATTAAATCTTTTATTTTCTCAGCATCGCCTAAATTTATTACTACATCAATATCTTTTCCGGGGTTTTTTCCCAGTAAAAAGTCATAGTTTCTTATTAAAGCATAAGAAACATCATTAGCAGATAATACTTCGAGAACAGCTTTAGCTTCGTTAGATGAATTTTCAGACATTTTCTTTTCAACTAGTTTTTATAATCCGACCAAAGGGAGGATTATGAAAACTTCATAAGTCTTTTAAAAAGTTACACGTTTTTTAAAACTAGTGAAAAAAGACTCCGAAATAAGGAAAATAGTGGTTTTTGATGCAAATGCCATGGCTTTTGCAAGAGCAAGATTTGCAGTAGCTAAAAAACTAGAAGAAGCAGGAATAGACAGCATATTTATTTCATATTCAAAAGAATGCAGCAAATACTTAACAGAAAAAGGAGCAAAGGTAATAGATATAATAAATTATTTTGATAAACTAAGCTTATCGGGTAATGCAGAGAAATTATTAGAAGAATACGAGAAAAAATATGACATATTAAGCGCAAACTTATTAATATTGGGCGACTTAAATTATACTTGGCAAGGAAGAAAAACAGCTCTCGAAGGTTTAGCTAAACATTTTATTTTTTGGGAAGATTTCTTGAGCAAAAACAAAGTTGACTTTATTGTTGGAGGAACAGAAAGATTCATTCATGAAGTTCCTAGAATAGTTTCAAAAAAATTTGGAGTACAATTTTATATTTGGAAATTTCCTCCAGTAAACAATCATTTTTTGTTAATAAAAGAACACAATGGCAGATGGGACAATTTAAATGATTACTGGGAAAAGAACAAAGACAGACCACTAACAAAAGAAGAAGAAACAAAAGTGGCAGAATTCACAGATGGAATTAAAAATAGAAAAGAAAGATCATACTTATTTAACAGAAATCCCGTAATTACTTTCAAAGAAATAAAATGGTTCTTAAAAAGAGCATACGCAAACATATTTGTAGATAAAATGAAGAATCCTTACGGAAAAAATTTTATGAAAATTGCAAAGATAAAAGCAGCAATGGCGTTCAGAAAAAAATTAGCCCCCTATCTTTATGATTTACCAAAATTTGAAGAAAAATACCTTTTTTATCCATTACATATACCTTCTGATGCTCAAATTTTAGTTAAAGCACCACAATTCAGAGATCAGTTAGGCTTAATAGATAACTTATGCCATCATTTACCTATAGGTTACAAAATTTATGTAAAAGAACACCCTAATGACACAGGTGGAACAAAACTGCGTTTGCTCAGAAAGATAAAAAATCTTCCGAATGTTAGACTTATCGATGCAAAAGTCAATAGTCATGATTTAATCAAAAACGCTCAAGCAATAATAACAGTTAATTCAAATGTTGGCTGGGAAGGATTACTTTATGAAAAACCAGTAATTGTTTTAGGGAGAGCATTTTATGATATTTCAGGTTTAACGCACAATTTGAGAGATTTTTACAAATTACCTGAAACTTTTCAAAAAGCTTTAAACCAAAAAGAGTTTGATAAAGAAAAATTACATCGCTTCGTAAATGCCGTGCTAAACTCTGTACTTCCGGGATATGAATTCCACGCTGAAGGATTTGTTGACAAGTTTTGTGAAGAAGAAAACTTGAACAAAATAGTTGAAGGATTCAAAAAAGTTCTAATACAATGAATAAAACCAAAGTAACTATTGTGAGTATTTTTCCAAAATATTCTGCTTTATGGAATTATGCTTTCTTTTTAAACAATGAATTATCTAAAAATAAAAATTTTGAAATTACTTTTTTAGATTTGTACAAGGATTATCAAAATAAAATAGTGCGTGCTTTTGCATTGCTGAGGGGAATATCCGTCAAACAATCGGATGTGCTAATCTGCGTAGCTCCTTTATTATCAAATACATTAAAAAAATCTAAATCAAAACTTAAAATATTAATTGCGCATGATTTTTATCCAATAACAGTAGGTGAAGGAGTTTCACTTTTTGAAAAAGCAATAATTTCTCAAATTTACAATAATCTCGACTTGGCAGACATAATTCTTCCTGTTTCGGATTTTTGCAGAAGAGAAATAATTGAAAAGTACCAAATTCAAAAAGAAATGCAAGTTCTGCCGGGAGGAATCGATCATTCAGTTTTTAAAAAATTAAAAATAACCAAGCAAGAACTCAGAGAAAAATATGATCTGCCAAAAGATAAAAAAATATTACTTCATGTTGGGAGAGATGATAAAAGAAAGAATTTCGGGTTTGTATTAAGACTGCTAAAAATATTGAAAGAGGAATTCTTTTTAGTCAAAGTTGGAAACTTATCGGGAGATGATAAGAAATTTATCGAGAATAGTTCGCTTAAGACAAGATTGACAATTTTAAAAAATTTAGATGAAAAAAAATTGTGCGAAATTTACAACGCTTCCGATATCTTTTTGTTCCCTTCAACATACGAGGGCTTAGGATTACCTCCTATTGAGGCCATGGCTTGCGGATTGCCAGTGATTGCTGCAAATAATACTGGATTGAAAGAAGTTTGCACAAAAGAAAGCTTAACTGAGTTAAATGAAGAAATTTGGTTGGAAAAAATACATAAAATACTGAAAGATAGTAAAACAAAAAATGATATGATCCAAAAAGGTTGTCGAATCGCGAAGCGATTCGATTGGAAAAAGTATGCAAAAGAAATTGAAAAAATAATAAATTTTAATCAACTAAAATAGTTACAACAGTTAATACTTTTTTATTTCTTACTAAATTCCAAATTGTTAAGAAAGGCATGTTTTTTCTTAAAAAGTATTGATAATCAAAACTGTAAACTTTTTTACCGGTTAATCTTTTTAACAAATTTTCCCAGCTTTTTCCAGTTAGCAATCTTTCATTGCCTACTTCTTTTATTGAGTAATAATTATTTGGAACACTAACTACTACTGCTTTTTTGGAAACACGCATTTGTTCTTTAAGCATTTTTTCAATGTCTGCATTGGAAAAATGCTCTATCAAACCTTGAGAAAATGTCACGTCAAAACTTTTGTCTGAATAAGGTAGTTTAAATGTGTCTGCTTTTTCAAATTTTACTTTGCCATTAAATTTTTCACTATTCTTTTTAGCATTATCTAATACTTTCTGATCATTATCAATTGCAGTAGTTTGGTATCCTAAATGAGAAAGAAGAATGCTCATTACCCCCGTTCCAGTGCCTACTTCAAGTATTCTTTTTGGGCTGTGTTTTATTATTTCTTCAAATAGTTCATAACTGTAATAATTTCCTAAAAAGTCTTTCAAACTTGCAGTATTTTTGTAAAAATCAGCCCATTTTTGTATCATGATTTTTGCAAGCAAAAATCATCTTTTTATTATTTGTGAATTGCAGATTTAACCTCCCAAAACCATCTTCACCTAATAAAATTTTTATAATCCGATCAAAGAGAGGATTATGAAAATTTTATCTTGTAAATTTTAGTAGTATTATCAAAATTAAAAACCTCTTCCAAATAATTATTTAAATCATCATTCCAGGGTTGTTCTAAACTTTTGTAATTTGGGACGATCAACAGAAGGTCAAATTTTCTATAAGTATCACCTGCTAAAGCAGGATCAACCCAGGTATGTTGAGGTTGATATGATATGTTGAGTTTTGTAAGAAAATTTCTTTTTTCTTCGTTGTCAAATAAATTCAAAGGGTCAAAAGGAAGTATTTTGCCATTTTCTGATCTATATTCAGTTGGCACCCAATCTTGATCCCATAGCAAATACTTAATCTGGTATTTTTCTATTAGATTTTTTCTTACATTAGTGTCATTTCCATACAAGATCGCTGCTGAAGCCAGAATTCTCTCATCCATATCAAGGTAAGGACTGTTTTGTGCTCTTCTTGTATTAAGTAATTTTCTTCCAGTTAATGCATTGAGAGCAAAACTTAGTTCGTTTGAACTAATAAAAACATCATTAACGTCAGTGTTTTCTAGAGCAAATTTTTGTAGTTGTAAAAATTTGTCCGGAAGTTTTTCACGAGCTGAATCATACCATTTATCTGTATTTTTTCTTTCTTTAAATGCGTTAAAAGAGAAAAAAACTAGCAAACAAATTAAAATTATAGATACATGCTTTTGATAATTTTTTGTTTTTTTTAACAAAAAATTCAAGCCAAAACCTGCCAATAGTATTGCATTAAAAAAGAAGAGAAAGTCATTAATTCTTATAGGATAAAGATCCATTCCCAATATCGGTCTGGTAATTATATAGCTAAATAACAAAAAAAACGAGCTTATGTTAAAGATGTGCAAAAAGTTCAGGTTGTAATTTGCTTTTTTTGCCAAAAAAAGAAGTATTAATCCCAATAAAGATAAAATTGAAGGAAGAATCGAGAAAACATCCCAAGTAAAAAAATTAAAAAAATAACCTTTAATTGCATCTTTTAAATAATTTATTTGTACTGAAAAGCTCGAAAAATCTTCATTATTCCAATCTAAGTAGTGTTCAGAAGATTTCATGTGGTGGACAAAAATTGGTTCAAACCAGTAAAGTTGCGCTATTAAAATTCCTACAAGAAATATAATGCCAACTTTTTTCAAGGAAGCAGAATCTGTTTTTTTAAAGTAAACAGTAAAAATTACTAACATAATGCTAGCAATAATAAAACTTATTGGATGGGCAAGCCCTAAAAGACCATATGTTATCGCAAGCCAATACTTGTTTTTTTCAGATTCATAAAAATTATACAAGAGCAAGAAAAAGAGAGGCATTATAATAAATTGTGAAAAAATACTATACTTCATCACTAATAATCTTGAAACAGGAACAAATAACAAAATCAAAATTATTGGAACATATTCATTATCAAAAAATCTTTTGAAGAAATAATACAATACAAGTATGGATAAAATTGTTGATAAAAGAGAGGAATACAACACTGCGCTTATTGCTTTCATACCCGTAATTTTAGCAATGAACGCAGCATAAATTGCAAATAAAGGAGAGTATCCTGGTGAATTTTTGGGAATATTGTAGCCAGAAAACCAATTTCCTCCAGACAAAATGTGTTGCACTTGCCCTAATTGATGGTATGCATCCCCGCCATAAATCGGAGAAGGTAGCTGATTGAACTCATTGATTAGCAAAGTTAAGTTAACTAAATAGAACAAGATTACTGCGAAAAATACGATTTTTGGTAATTTCATTTTTTATCACTCTTTGTTTTTATTCTTTAAAGATCCTTTTTTAGCTTCTTTTTTATTCTTCCATTACCTTTTTATGCCATAAATTGAAGCATATTAAGTTCCAGACCTGTCTAGTATAAAATATTTCTCCTTTTTTGTAGTTATCAAAGATTTTTTCCAGTTCTGTTTTGTTAAAAAATTTGTTTACTTGCTTGTTTTGCAAAATAGATGAACGTTGTTCGTCTAGCATGTTTTTTATCCAGTTTTCTACAGGAACTTGAAACCCTTGTTTTTGTCTCCATAATAAATCTTTAGGCAGTCTTCCTTTCATTGCTGTTCTGAAAATGTATTTTGTTTGTCCTAGAGAAACTTTGTATTTTGGAGGTATCCTGTAAGAAAATTCTAAAAGTCTATAATCCAGTAATGGTTCTCTGGCTTCTAACCCTACGGCCATAGTCATTCTATCTGTTTTATTCAAATAAGAATCCGGCAACAAAACATTTTGGTCATAATACAGAAATTTGTTTAGCAAATTGTTAGGTCGTATGAAGTATTGGTTGAATTCTTCAGGCAGTTCTTCAAAATATTCTTCTTTCAATAATTTTTTCCTTTCATTGTCTGCAATTATTCCAACTAAACTAGTGTATGCTTTAAAGTAATTTTTATTTTTAATATTGTTTAGCACATAATTTATTCTTCTGATTATTGCATTTCTATCCATGTCTGAACTATTTTTGTGAATTTTCTTAAGTAAAAAATTTGGCGCAACTTTTAATAAAGAAGAACAAATATTTTTGCTGAATGGAATTTTCGAAATTGTGTTCAAGTGATTGAAGATTTTATAATAATCATAACCTCCAAATACTTCATCTCCACCATCCCCAGTAATTACTGTTTTAACATGACTTCTTGAATTTTTAGCTAAAAAATATAATGGAATTATTGCAGGATCTGCCATTGGTTCATCTAAGTGCCACAAAAGTTTACTCAAAACATCAACAGTATCAGGACCTATCAAGAATTCAGTATGCTTTGTATTGAACTTTTTCGCAATTTTATTTGCCCGAGGCAATTCATTAACTTTTTCTCCTTCCTCAAAAGCTAGTGCATATGTTTTTATCTCAGTATCTTTATCTGCTTCACGCATTAATGCAACTATTGCGCTAGAATCAATTCCCCCAGACAAAAATACTCCTACAGGAACATCTGCAATTAGCCTCTTCTTGATAGAGTCTTTCATTAGTTCTATTATTTTGTTGTGAATAAATTCTTTATTTGTAGTTAATTTGTTATTTGTATTGTTACTCCAATATTTTGTTATCGTTAGTTTTTTATTTGTTAAGTTAAAAATCAAGTTATGTCCTGGTTGAAGTTTTTTTATTCCTTCAAATATTGTTTCATTACCGAAACAATAGCGCATCGTAAAAAAACCATTCAAAGATTGTAAATTTATTGTTTTTCTCATACCTGGAATTATGAGAAGAGATTTTATTTCGCTTGCAAAAGCAAATCTTGATCCGTCATAAAAATAGTGAAGAGGTTTGACTCCTAATCTGTCTCTGGAAAAAAAGAGGATCTTTTTTTCTTCATCATAAATGCAAAAACTCCACATTCCGTTAAAATAATTGACGCAATTTTCTCCCCACTCTAAGTATGAAGCAAGGATTACTTCAGTATCTGTATTTGAATTAAATTTGTGACCTTTGTTTTCTAGTTCTTGCCTTATTTCTTGAAAATTATAAACTTCCCCATTAAAAATAATAACTGCTTTTTTTCCTTTAAACTTATACTCCATGGGCTGATGACCTTTTTTTGATAAATCAATAATAGAAAGTCTGACATGGCCTAATGAGCATCTCGTATCAGTATAAACTCCTTTATCATCAGGACCTCGGTGATTTTGAGCTTTATTCATTAATTGAACTAAGTTCTTATCATTCCAATTAAATCCAGTAATTCCGCACATTTTACAATTTTGTTCTTTTTATTATCAAATCAGCAAGTAGTCCTAGAAATGCAGTTTGAACTGCAAAAATAAAAACTAAAGCAGAAAATACTCCTATTCTACAAGTAAAAAAGTTAGTACTACAATAATTTACCAAATCTTTCATTGAAAGCACAATACTTAATAAAAAGAAAAAGAAACTAATTGGCAAAAAAACATTTAAAGGTTTAAAATAAAGCGCAAGTCTTATTATTAATTGTGTGAAACCCATAAAATCCTTTAATGGTTTTATAGATGACTTTCCTTCTCGTTTATAGTACTCAATTGGAATAAATTTTACGGAATATTCATTAGTCAAACAGGACATAGTTATTGTTGTCGTAAATGAAAAACCATCAGGAAAAAGAGGCTCAAATCTTTGAAATATTCTTTTGTGAAATACCCTCATGCCAGAATTTAGATCGGGAATTTTTCTTCCAGTTAAATATCTGGCTAATTTTGTTAAAAACAATTTTGCAGGCCTTCTTAGTAAAGGAATGCTTGCATTTTTTGTTCTTGCTCCAACAACCATATCATAAGCAGGAATGAATTCTAACAAACTTTTGAAATCTTCAATCGGATAAGTTCCATCAGCGTCAACGATTGCAATCCAATCATATTTAGAAATAGATATGCCTTTTTTTAGAGAAGCACCATATCCTTTATTGGGATGATTTGTTGCAATTTTTATTTTGCCAGAATAATTTTCTAATACTTGAGCGGTGTTATCTTTTGATCCATCATTAACTACAATTACTTCAAAATCCACAGTTGATTTTTTGAAGATCTCATTAATCCTGTCAAGAGTTTGACTTACAGATTTTCCTTCATTATAGCAAGGAACAATCACCGAAATTGATTTTTTTTCTTCAGAAAGTTTTGATTGTTGCATCATTGGTTGGGTAATTTATTTGTTTTATAAATATTCTGAAGGATTTTGCTCACGCAAAATTCTACTTGATTAACTTTGTTATTTCTTCAACAGTTATTAGCTTCATGCAAGCATATCTATCTTTCTTTCTTAAGCAATCTGGCATGCAGCCTTTATCGTTTATTATGCATGGAGAACAAGGTAAATTTTTGTATATTGAAATATTTTCTTTTCCATAAGGTGCCCATAATGTCGGCGTGTTTGGCCCAAAGAGCCCTATTGTTTTAACACCTTGTGCTGCTGCTAAATGCATCGGTCCCGTATCTATACTAATAAACAAATCAAAATTTCTCATAATTTCTGCTGTTTGAAGTATGTTAAATTTTCCAGCAATATTCAACGCATTTTTTTTCATTAAATTTATCACTTGATTTATGCTAGCTTCTTCACTTTTAGCACCCATAAAAAACACAGTGTATCCTTGATCAGATAGCTTATCTGCTAATTCTGCCCATTTTTCATTCTGCCAAACTCTTGTTTTTGATGCAGATTCTGCAGTTCCAATACAAAGTCCTGCTTTTCTTTCTTTAATGTTTTTTAAAAAATCTGTTGCAATTTTTTTGTCTTCCGCAGAAGATTCAACTGGTATCAATTTGGCATAATTTGTTTTTATCCCAATTATTCTGGCCATACTCAAATAATTTTCTACCATGTGTTGGTCTTTTTTGTGAGCAACAACATGATCATACAATACAGATCTTATTTGGTTGCTGAATCCGATTGCTTGTTTTCCCAACCAAAAAGAAATTAATGCAGAAATATTTAGGTAAGGTTCCGTATCAAAAACCAAATCATACTTATTAAACATCCCGAATAATTTAAAATACTGTTTAGGTTCATACAAATGTATTTGATTTATATCTTTGTTGTGCTTAAAAATATCTTTGTTACGATTTCTTGCCAAGACATCAATTACTGCATCAGGATGAGTTTTTCTTAAAGAGTTAATTAGCGGCAAAATAACCACTGAATCACCTAACGCCCATAATTTTATAATTAAAATCTTTTTAGTGTTCAAATTTTTTTGAGCTGTGTTTTTAAAAATACTTAAAAGATAACACAAAAATCCCCCAAAAAAATTATCGATTTTTTTGTAAAAATCTATCTTCATTTTTTTCTTAATGCTAATTCTCTAACCAATTCAGTAATTTCCTGTTCTGTTTTTTCTTGCTTAACATAAATCCTGAAATTAAGATAAAACAATAATAGTACACTAGAATAAACAACTAAATCTACCGGTCTCTCTATACCTAATTTGAATGAAATTAATCCTGCAAGTTCAGGATTTAATGACAGCACCAAAACACTAAGCCAAATAAGAGTCCAAAAAGAAAATTCAGAACCTTTTATTTTTTTATCTTTAAACCTGAGCAAAGCTCTACTCCACGCAAAAAGAGCAAAAATAATTATTATAACACTTATTGCTTCAACCATTATCTTATCAACCTTCTAAAAAGCATTCGGTAAAGTATTCTAAAAGCGTCCCAAGATTTTTGTCCGTGATTTAAAGAATACTCTGTGTATCTTATTGTTACAGGAATTTCTTTATAACTAATATTTTTTTTACTTATTTGTTCTAGTATTTCTGATGCATGCTCCATTCTATCTGCAGTTAGATTAATTTTTTCTGCAGCACTTTTAGAAATTGCTCGTAAGCCATTATGGGAGTCAGTGAGATTTAGTTTGTACATTCTTGATAATAATAAAGCGCCTCCACGCAAAAAAAGTCGTCTAACAAAAGGTGCATTGGTTGTGTTTTTCAAGAAACGACTGCCGATGCATATTTCTGTTTCTCCATTAATTATCGGTTCTACAAGTTTGCTTATTTCTTCTGGAGAGTGCTGGTCATCAGCATCAAAAGTAACAATAATATCAGCACCGTTTCGTAAACAATATTTTATCCCCGTTTTGAGCGCAGCGCCTTGACCTCTATTAATCACGTGGTATAATGCTTTTGCACCTTCTTTTTCAGCCACTATTCCAGTTTTATCCTCGCTTCCATCATCTATGACTACAACATCACCATAGCCTTGCGCCTTTAATTTTCTAACCACTTCCCCGATCTTTTTCTCTTCGTTAAAAGCAGGAATCAAAACAGATATATTCATAGAGCGTGTGTATTTTTTTGTATTAAAAAGCTTATGGAACAGAGTTTGGTTTATCTTATCTCAATGACTTTTATTCTGAAATAAATATCACTATCGCCAAATTCTGCTTTTTTGTCGTCAGGAAGAGGAGTGTCTTTAATATTTATTTTTATTACTTTTTCTTCTCCTTTTTTAGCGCCTAATATTGCATTAAAAAAGTCTTTTTGCAATTGTTCCTTCACGGGCAGAGGAATTGGGATTGTTTCGTAATCCTCAAATTTTGAATCTTTGGTTGCATTTTTTGCTTCCCAATCTTTTATTGAAGTTGCAAGTATTCCTTTTTCATTCCACATCACGTAATTAATAAGAACCGTGTCACCTTTTTCTGCTTTCTCTTTTTCTACTGTTCCAGAGAGCACATTATTTTGTTCTCCTTTCCAGTCTACTTCCCAAACCAGAATTTTTCCTCCTATTATTTGTCGCGTTTCTTTAACGAGTTTAAAATGCTTCAATCCATGACCATTAAAAAAGAATAGTTTTGTAAATATGCTGCCTGCAAGAGGTGACTGAGCTACAATGCTAGAGTATTTTCCTCCTTGATTTACCAAGATTGCATCTATGCCTGTTTTTTGTTCTGAAGTTTTTACCTGCCAATTTCCTTTTGAATCTAATGATTGAAAGCTTTCTAAAGGAACAACATTGTTTTCCTGAGCAAAAAAGTAAGGAGTTTCATTTACCATAACTAATCTGTTTTCGCAAACAAGATTCTCTTTCTGTTCATTACAATTGGCAAGAGGATTGCCTGTGTTCACATAAGAAACCCAATCTCCAATCCAAGAATTAGCTTCTTTTTCAGGATCTGATGCATTTTGAACTTTTTTAAGTTCTCCATACAAATTTTCTGCTTGTGAATCAGAAAAAGCATATCCTGAAGTCAAGTAAGCAATAATTTCTTTTTCGTCTTTCTTTGCATAGTTATTCCATAAATCAGATTTAACAAAATCCCAATTACCAAAATGAGACCAAACACCTGCTTTGCCTATCATATCTTCAGAAGTTATCACAAAAGCTTGCGGAGGGTTGCAGTGAGTAAAGTTGAGTACTTTGGAAGCTTCAGCTTTATCAAAGCCTTTAGCTAATAATACTTTTTCGGCATCATCTTTTTCTTTTTTTATAACGTCATAAATTAGTTTTATTGACTTGGGAGTGTCATTTAATTTTTTATTTATTTCTTCAAAAGCAGAATTACTGCCGCAATCTAGCATCCTCAAGATTCCTATTGATTCATTTTCATCATTTGTTAACAATAATTTTCCCACCCAGTGAGCCATTGGAGAGTTCTGTGATGCTCCATCAAAAGTAACTGCACGATCAGCAATAAACTTAAAATGGTGACCAAAGTCCCACCAAGAAGTAATAATTGCATTTTGTTCGCTGTTCTCTTTAATGTAAGTCAGCGCATCCCACCATGCATCATTAACTAAAGGAAGTTCGCCTATGGAATTAGGAGGATCGCCTAGAACTATTTTATAAGATAATGTTACTGAAGGCGTGAATAAAAACATTACAATAATAAACAACAAAGTGCTGATCAAAAAACGATTAGTTTTAAGATATTTTTGCAAAATTCTAGAAGTAAAGTTTATCACAAAATATGATCCAATACCAAAAAGTATGCTTACTGAAGAAATTAGCAATAACAAAAATCTAACTCCCTTTGTACTTGCGTAAAGAGTTGCTAAAAACCAAAGAATTAAGTAAAAAGAACCCATTATTGTTTGAGGTTTTCTTTTTATCAGCAAAAAGAAAACCCCTATTGCTGAAATAACCATCACAAATAAGCCTATATCAAATATTACTTTTTCTGCTGATTGTTCGCTAAGTTCTGCAACAGTAGTATAAACATTAGGCCACAAATCTTGTTGAGAGGCCTCTTTAATTAATTGAAAATTAAAAGGTGCTCTTAATGGTGTTAAAAAATCTTGAGGACCGGTAAAAATACTCATAAAAATAAATGAGAAAAGTAAAAAAGAACCCAACAAAAGCATTATTTTCTTTGCTTCGATAAAATTCTTTATTACAAGTTTATAACATATTGTAAGTATACTACTAATTATCAATAAATCAAAAACAAACCACCAACCCAACCACGTTCTGCCAAATACAGTAATTAATAAAGCAGATGCTGCACTTAATAATAATTTATTTCGCCATTCTTTTGCCATAACTGCTTCAAAGAATACCCAAGAGATAACTAAAGGAAAAAACACATTATAAAAATCAGTATCTGCATAACCCCAAGAAGTTCTTGATAAAAACATAAAATGAGTTAAAAGAAAACTTGTTGCAACAAAAGCACCCAAATTATTACTCAATCTTCTCGTAAAAAAGAATAATGGAAAAATAGATAAAAAAACAAAAATTACTGGCAAGTAAGAAGTTGTGTATAATATATTGATTGAACTGTTAAAAAAAGACCAAAATTTATAGAAGTACGCAATAACTAGAACATGTACTTTTGTGTAAATATCTGCATCCCTGCCTAAAGGTGCTATTGCGTGATTATCCCAAGGCACTCCATCCTTCAGTTCATCACCGAAATGTCCTCGTTCTAAATAATTTTGTGCATATCTAACATAACTATAAGGGTCAATATCGGGCATGTAAGGATATTCTCTTCCTTTATACTCAAAACGGTAGTGATCTTTGAATTGTTTTTTTTGCTGACTTAGCGCTTGCTCATATTCATTCTTATTATTCTTTTTCCAGTCATCAATTTGTTCTCGTATTATTTGTTCTTTTTTTTCCTTATTTAAATTAGGCCATTGTTTTTCAACTTCTTGAATTATTTGATTTCTAACTTGTAAGTTAACGCTATTTTCTATGACTAAATCTCCCGCAGTTAAGTCTCTTGATTGCATTCTCATCCAAATTCCACCCCAAGGCAAGAAACCTAAGTTTGGAAGGAACTGTAATAAAATAACTAAAAGCAAAACACAAAGAGTTTTATGATTCTTAACAAAATCCAGAACTGGATTTACTTTAGTTTTAAGTTTTTCAAATTTAAAATTTTTAGCGAAGCCAAAAATTTTAGAAAAGTCTAACTCTATTTCTGCTTTTTCTTCAACAGCGGACTTCTTTTGTTCTTCAACCATTTTATCAAAACTTTTTCAGTTGATTTATTAGTTTTTTAGTTCTTATTAAAAGCTTTCGTATCAAAACTTCTATTTTTTGTTATTTTTAACTATTTTTTAAAAATATTAGTTTCACATTAATTTTGCTGAATATTTTCAGTTCTATTTTCTGGTTTTCCCGCCCAATTAATTTCCCAAACATATATTTTCCCACCTAGCAATTGATTAATTTCTTTTAAAAAATTAAAATGCTTCAAACTAGCATAATTATTTAAAAAAAACAGTTTAGTAAACACACTATTACTAAGAGGATATTTGGCAAGAAGACCGAAGTATTCTTCGCCTTTACTAACTAAAACAGCATCTAACCCAACAGATTCAGAATTTTCATTAATAGTCCAATTTCTATTAGAATCAACATAAATCCCTCTTTTTAAAGGAACCATCTCACCCGCAGAGTTCTCAATGTGAATATTTCCTCCAGAAAAAATAATTCCATTAGGACAAACTATTTTTCCCAAAAAATTATCACAAGCAACAAAATAATTACCTCTAAGATCCGATATGTAATTTGGCCAATTACCTATCCAAGACAACTCCTCCTTTTTATCAGATTCTTCTCTTCTTGCTTTTTTAAATTCATCATAAAACTTTTCTGCATTCTCCTGAGAAAAATCATACTCACTGACAAAATAATTGGTGATTTCTTTTTTTGTTTTATCTTCATAATTAAACCATAAGTCTGCTTTTAAAAAATCCCAGCCACCAAAATGACCCCAAGCGTAAGCTTTTGAAATCATGTCAGAAGACAATATTAAAAATGCTTGAGGAGGATTGCAATGAGTTAAATCTAAAATATTTTTTGTTGTTTCATCATCAAAACCTTTCTGAATTAATACTTGCCTTGCTTGCTCTTTATCTAGTTTAGAAATTTCTACAAGCAAATTAACTGATTTTGCCATATTTTTTATTTTATTTTGAACAAGTTCAACAACAGAGTCACTACCGCAATCAAGCATTCTTAAAATTCCAACTGCTTCTTTTTCATCACTCGTCAACAAAATTCTTCCAACCCAATATGCCAAAGGGGAATTTTGTGAAGCACCATCAAAAGTAGTTCCACGTTCAGAAATAAACTTAATCGGATGACCAAAATCCCACCAAGTAGTCACTATTGCATTTTCTTGACTGTTATCTTTAATATAATTAAGCGCCTCCCACCACGCATCATCAATACGCGGAAAAACTACTTCAGATTCGCTTCCGAAAGATATTAAGTAAGAAGCCCTTACTAGAGGAAAAAATATAAAACAAGTCAGTAAAAGAATAAAAGTCATGAAAAAATAATTAGAAAAATTAGCTCGGTTTAATATCTTATGTGCTTTTTCTTTCAAAAACAATATTCCCGCACCAGATAGTATGCTTAGCACAGGAATTAATAAGAAAAAGAACCTAACTGACTTCAGCCCCGCATAGAAACTTAAAACAAACCAAGAAGAAAAAAAAACAGTCATTAAAAAAGAACTTGTTTTATCACTCGAACTTTGAACAAGAAAAAATATCATTCCAACAAAAGACAATACAATAAATCCAATACCGAGAAGTTTAACTGATTCTCCCAATGAATTTCTCTTTAGCTCTTTAACAGTATCATAAACATTCGGCCATAAATTTGAAGAAAATACATCGGTTGGTTTAAACTGTTTGAATCCTAACATTTCAAAAGGAGGTCTTATTAAAGAATTATAAAAGAATGAAGTGTACACATTAGATGAACCTTCCAAAAAAACAAAATCTGAATTCCCAAAGTAGAGGAATACTGAAGAAATCAAAATAAAAGAAAAAACAACAAAAATCAAAACAAAGAGTGACTCTTTCGCGCGTTCTTTTCTTTTCATAAAAAAATATTCGTAAAAAACAGTTAAAATTAAAGAAAAAAAGAACAAATAAAAAATAAACCACCAACCAACCCACGCCCTAGCAAAAACAAAAAAGACAAAAGCCATAATCATTAATAAGAAATATTTTTTTAATCCTTGCAAGAAAAAACTCTTAAAAAACAAAAAAGAAATAAGTAAAGGAAAAAATAAAACATAAATATCCGTGTCAAATAAACCCCAAAAAGTTTTTTTTAAAATAACTTGATGAATAGCTAACACAGTCACAGAAAAAAACACACCATAAAAGTCAAAACCAATAAGGTCGGTTAAAAAAAACATGAAAATCAGAGAAAACAAAACAAAAATAATTGGCAGATATGATGAAGAATAAAAAATGTGAACTGAGGAATCAAAAAAAGACCAAAATTTGTAAAACCGAGCAAGAACAAAAGGATGCAAGTTTGCTTGTATGACTGCATTTTTTCCAAGAGGAGCCAAAGAAAGATAATCCCAAGAAGTTCCAGTACGATTAAAACCATCACCTAAATATCTGTGATCTAAGTAATTGCGAGCATAAACAAGGTAATTGAAAGCATCTATATCAAAAGGATAAGGAAAACTTCTTTTTTTATCATTGAAAGATAAAAATGCTTTTAAATTACTTGCATCTTTTTTTAAAGCCTCGTCATGAATTTCTTTATTTGCAACCAACCAGTCTTTGAATTTTTCATTCAGAATTTCTTTCTTTTGCATATCTGGAAGATTGTTATAATCCTTCAACACATCTTGGGATAAATTTGCTTTTATTCTATTATTCAGATTAAATGCAACAAAATTATCAACAGAAGATAATTCTTTAGTCTGCATCCTCATCCAAATTCCACCCCAAGGCAAAAAACCCAGGTTAGGAATGAATTGTAACAAAATAACTAAAAGCAAAACGCACAGAGTTTTATGATCTCTAATAAAACCTATGACAAGACTTATTTTATTTTTAACATTTTCAAAGTTGAGATTTTTAGCGAAGCTAAAAATTTTAGAAAAATCTAAATCAATTTCTGCTTTTTCTTCTTCCATTTTATCAAAGTATTTTATTGATTTTGAATTTCAAATGTGCTTTCTTCCCTTCAAGCCCATAACTCACACCCGCAGCAACGGGTAAATTATTTTCATCTAAAACTAAAACTGTTTCCTCTCCTTTTTTTAAACCTAATAAAGCGTCATAAATATTTTTTGGCAAATCTTTATTCATGGCAAGTTGAACTGCTTTTGTTTCTTGACTTGCAAAACTGGCTTCTTTTGTTATACTTTTGTTTTTCCAATTAACAATCGAAGAATCCAGGACACCTTCATCAGTCCACATTAAATAATCAACAAGAATAATATCTCCTTCTTCAATTTTTTCTTTTTCAAAAGTTCCCTTTAAAATGTTGTTTTGTTTTCCCTCCCAGTCAACTTCCCAAACATAAACTTTCGCACCATCGATTTGAGTAGTTGCTTTTACTGGTTTGAAATATTTAAGACCGTGACTCTTCAAAAAAAATAATCTCGAAAACATGCTGCTCGAAAGAGGAGCATCAGAAACAACGCTGAAATATTTTTCATTTGATTTAATCAAAGCTGCATCCGCGTTAGTTTTTTCATTAGTTTCTTTCGTAGTAAAGTTT
Organism: Candidatus Woesearchaeota archaeon; assembly: GCA_016215315.1. GTDB lineage: Archaea > Nanobdellota > Nanobdellia > Woesearchaeales > ARS49 > JACRKG01. The sequence goes on from JACRKG010000019.1 coordinate 139,153, forward strand.
CCTTTTGTATCAATGTAGGATAATCTTTCTAAAGGAATTACACTGTTTGCTTTTTGTATGAAAGGTTTGCCTTGAGAAACAACCAGATTATTAGGACAAACAATATTTTTATCAGATTCAGTACAGTCAACAAAATAATGCATATTTGGATCAGAGACATAGTCAGGCCATTTGCTAATCCAAGCTAATTCTCTTTTTGCATTACTTTCTTCTTTTTTTGCTTTTTTAAATTCATCATAAAACTTACCTGCATTTTCTCCAGAAAAATAGTATTCTTTCACTAAATAATCTGTAATTTCTTTTTTTGTTTTATCTCCATAATTAAACCATAAGTCTGCTTTTAAAAAATCCCAGCCACCAAAATGACCCCAAGCATACGCTTTTTGAATCACGTCAGAAGACAATATTAAAAATGCTTGAGGAGGATTGCAATGAGTTAAATCCAAAATATTTTGCGTGGTATTATCATCAAAACCTTTCTTAATTAATACTTGCCTTGCTTGTTCCCTCTCTAACTTAGAAATTTCTACAAGTAAATTAACTGATTTTGCCATATTTTTTATTTTATTTTGAACAAGTTCAACAACAGAGTCACTACCACAATCAAGCATTCTTAAAATTCCAACAGCTTCTTTTTCATCACTTGTCAACAAAATTCTTCCAACCCAATATGCTAAAGGGGAATTTTGTGAAGCACCGTCAAAAGTGGTTCCACGTTCAGAAATAAATTTAATGGGATGGCCAAAATCCCACCAAGTTGTAATTATTGCGTTTTCTTGACTGTTATCTTTAATATAATTAAGCGCCTCCCACCACGCATCATCAACGTAAGGAAGAAGAACATAGACTTGTGTAGAATCTCCAAAAACAAGTCTGTGAGAAGCACTTATTTGAGGAAAAAAAATTAAGCAAGAAAGCAAGAAAATTAAAAACAGGAACATGTAATTTGGAAGTCTGAATTTAATCAATATGTTTTTTAGTTTTTCTTTCAAGAAATAAACTCCCGTACCAGACAATACGCTCAGTACTGGAATCAACAAAAAGAAAAATCTCATTGATTTTAGTCCTGAATAAAATGCAAAAATAAACCAAGAAGAAAAGAATACAAGAGCAAAAAGAGAGTTCAGATTTGCACCAATACCTTGCCTAAATAAAAAAAGGATTCCGAAAAATGAAAGAAAAACAAATTCGTAACCGATAAGACTAACAGACTTACTCAAAGAATACTTGGTTAATTCCATAACTGTGCCATAAACATTAGGCCATAAATTAGCACCCTCATAGTCTTCATGAACAAAACTTTTAATTCCCCACATTTCAAAAGGAGGTCTGATTAAAGAGTTATAAAAGAAAGACGTGTAAACGTTCGAGGAGCCTTCCATGAAAACAAAATCAGAATTTCCAAAATAAAGGAATGCTGAAGAAATTAAAATAAACGAGAAAACAACAAAAATCAGAACAAAAGATAATTCTTTCGCATGTTTTTTTCTTTTCAAGAAAAAAACATTGTAAAAAATAGTTAAAACTAAAGAAAAAATCGTTAAGTCAAAAATAAACCACCAACCAACCCAAGCTCTAGCGAAGATATAAAAAACAAAAGAAAGCACTGCGGACAAATAATACTTTTTATTTCCTTCAGAAGAAAAAATCTTCAGTAATAAAAAAGAGATAAGCAAAGGAAAAAACAAAGTATAAACATCTGTATCAAACCAACCCCAAACAGTTTTTTCTAGAACTACAGAATGAATTGATAACAACCCCACAGAAAAAAATGCACTGTAATAATCATTTGTTACTTTCAGAACAATAAAAAATAATAATACTAAAGACATCAGAACAAAAATGATCGGAAGATATGATGAAGAATAAAATATGTGAACTGAAGGATCAAAAAAAGACCAAACTTTGTAAAACCAAGCCAAAACATAAGGATGTAAATTAGCTTGCACAGCAGCACTTTTACCCACAGGTGCTAAAGACAGACCATCCCAAGAAGTTCCCGTCCTATTAAAACTATTTCCTAAATCTCCATGATCTAAATAATTACGAGCGTAAACAAGATAATTGTAAGGATCTGCTTCAATGGGATAAGGAAAATTTCTAGCTCCATCTTCAAGCATTAAACCATTTTTAAAACTTTTAATGTTTTGTTCAAGAATTTTATCATAATTTTCTTTATTCTCTTTCAACCAAATTTTAAACTGTTCATCAATTAATTCCTTTTTCCTTGTATCAGGCAAATTACCATAAATAGTAAAAATTTCTTGCGCCAAACTATTCTTTATTTGAAGATCGAGATTGTAAACAGCCAAATTATCCATAGTTGCCAAATCCTTGACTTGCATTCTCATCCAAATACCACCCCAAGGCAAGAAACCGAGATTAGGTAAGAATTGTAATAAAAGAACTAAAAGCAGTACGCACAAAGTTTTATGATTTTTGATGAATTCAACGACCGGATCAAATTTGTTTTTAACTTTTTCAAAATTCAAGTTTTTAGCGAAGCTAAAAACTTTAGAGAAATCTACATCAAATTCCAAATCTTCTTTTTTATCTTGACCTATTTGTTCTTTAACTTGTTCGCCCTTTTTTTCTTCCAAACTATCCCCTCACAAACGTTATTTTTGGTTTGTTTTTAAAGTTTACCAATCAAACAGAATCTCTGAACTCACTTTGTTCAGAAGATTCTGTGAGTGTGAGATGAGCCAACGACTCCTCTAAATAAGTACTTTAAAACTCTCGGATTTTTTAAAACAAGTTTTGGAAGTAAATATTTCAAGTTATCTCTCGATTCAGTTTCCAAAATTTTTTTAGAATTTGCATTGTTTAGAAAAGTCACCAAATCATCCCAATCTTGCTCATTTAATCTGTCTAAAAATTTTCTTGTTATTAAATGAAGCGCAAGATCTAAACCTAATTTTTTCCTCCAAGAATAATTTTTGTTAAAAACTATTGAATCGGCTAAACATTGTGATGCAATAAAACTCTGAATAATACTTCCTCCGGTTGTTGCCTTAACCATGCCAGCGGCGTCGCCGGCTAAATAAACTTTTATGTTTCCATGCTTTTTGTAAGTTTTAACAAAAGGATTATGCACTGGAATCAAGGCACCAGATTTATCCATTATTTTGCAGCCATCAAATCTTTTCATGAATTTATCAAAAACGGCGCCCTGTTCTGGATAAGACATTGTTCCTACTTCCATAAAACCATCACCATGAGGAACTGCCCAAGCAAAACAACCATAATTAGGGTACACTTCTATTGCATCATCATGTTCTTTTTTTATTATTGCTTTTGCGCCAACAAAATATTTTTTATTAGTATTCAATCCAGTTAACTTAGCGACAGTACTTTGAAAGCCGTCAGCTCCAACTAAGTGAGTTGTTGGAATCTCTTGATTATTGACCAGTATAGAACTTGCTCTCACTTCTTGAAGCGTTGCTGGTTGTAAAACTATGATTCCTTTTTCAGAGCATTTATTCGTCAAATGCTCGTTTAGTTTTTCTCTTTCACATACAACATCAGGTCGTTTAAAATTTACTTCGAGAATTTTATTGCTAGGAGAAATTATTTTGAATTTAGTTATTTTTGAAACAATCACATCATCAGGAATTTTAATCAAATTATCTTTTGCGTAAGTTAAAATTCCCGAACATGCTTTTTTGAAATGAGGCTTTTTTTCCACAAGAATAATATTTTTAGGATCAACCCATTCGGCAAGTTTTAATGCTGTCGACGTGCCAGCAACTCCTCCGCCAATTATAGAAACATTCATCATTTCAGAGAGTAATACTAATCCTTTTTTAATGTTTCTTAAATACAAATCTATTGCTACTCACCAATAATAACAAATTCGAAACATTTAAATAGTACGCGAAACTTCACTACTCAAAAATCAATACATTACTAATCGGGGGTTTTTATCAAATGAAAAAAATAGCTAATTTTTCGAATCATATCAAAATACCATCATTAAAAACATCATTAGCAACACTCGCCACAATTCTAGCATTGCAATCAGGAATTAACACTGCAAGCGCGCAACAATTAAACGAAACAAGATTAACACCAGAACAAGTAGAAGAAACAGAACAATTACTAAATGAAAATAATTCAGGTTTACCAATTCAAGAACAAATCGAGCACGAACTAAACATCTACAAAAAATACAGTGCACTATTGGAATCACAAAATATAGATCAAAAAACAGATCCTGAACTACAAGACACAGTATCAAAGATAAATCAATTGTTGACTGAAATGGGAACTGTTAATTTAATCACCAACCCATTCGGAGATGAAATCGCCTACGCACCAAATTATCTTGAATTTTTAAAAATTTATGATAAAGTAAAAAACACGACCGGCGTTACAACAGGAATAGAAGAACAATTCAACAATAGAATTCAATTAATGACAACTGAAAGTCAAGAATTACAATCAAGATTTTTTGAAGCAGTTAACGAATATGATGCAGCAAAAAACAAATGGTTCAAAAGAGGACTTGAAAATGCAGTAAGAAAAGTTGTTCACTTAAAAGATGTTGCTGATTTTATGCAAATTGAAAGTTTTGAGAGTTACATAAGGGGAGGAGATTTTAAAGTATTCACCCCAACAACTGAACAAGTACTAGATGATTTCTTAGCAATAACCGGAAACGAAAAAACATACAACAGTTTAAGCACAAGCCCTTTCACAAGATTCGACACACAACTACAAAATCAAGACTGGAGTGAAGCAAGAAAAACTGCAGAAACACTCGCCGAAATTACTGGAAGAGAATTACAATATTACCTAAATCACGTTACAGCAGATGAATTTTTAGTTCAAGCATCAGGAAAATATGTATCCTGGTTCAAAAACAAAGATTCAGAAGATTTCTTAACACAACAAAAAGCACAAGAATCATTAGAAGAAAGCTATGCTTTGTTAAGCCAAGCAGGAGAATTAAACACAACACTAGAATTTGCTCACGCAAAAGAAGAATTACACCAAGCATTTGCAACTAATGAAACTGAATTCACACTAAAACAAGACAAGAAAAGATTAGAAAATCTATTTGAACAATTACCAGTAAATTACTGGGGAAGAACAAACGATTTATCAGAACAATTAGGCGACTTCTGGAACAACATAGAAAACAAAAAAAGACAATACAACACCGAACAAGTAGTTCAATTAATAGAAACACAAAATAAATCTGCAATGAACATGCTTAGAAGAGCATACCAAGCAGAAGCAGACAAAGCAGAAGAACAATTGCAAGAATTAAGATTCCACAGCGTAGCTATGCACGACTTAATGAGCATATTCACACAACCAGGAACAGGAGCATTAAATGTAGTTTACGAAATGATGAAATTAGAAGGAACAATACCTGCAAACTGGACTTTAGAAGACGCTGCAACAGAAGCGCCAGAAAAATTCCTTGACAAAATCGCAGAAACAACCACAACAAACAACCCATTCATTAACGCAGGAATTGAAAATTGGAGAAGACACAAAGTAACAATTGATGCTTACAACAATGGAAGAAGAAGCGTAGTAGAACAAAATTTAGTCTGGGAAAGAAATGCTAAAGAATACATTGCAAACACATCAGAAGTTTTAAGATTAAACGAAGAACTAGCAGCATCAAGAACAAAAATAGTTGCGCAATTCGGAGAAAACGAAGCAAGAAGACTAGATAATAGAGGAGAACCGGGTAAATACGATTTATTACAACAATTCTATTCATCAAGAAAAGATTGGGTGAGGTTACTAGAAAACAAAACAAAAAAATTCGAAAATAGTTATTTAGAAAATAATTCATTAGCAGAAGAAGCATACTTAAACGTTCTAAACGGAAGAACACTAACTCAAGCAGTAAGCGATTACAGAGCTGAAGTAAAACAAAGAAATGAAGATGACCAAGTAAGCGCAAAATTAACTGAAAAGAAATTCTTCTACGAACTAATTGGACCAGTAAGAGCAGTAAAAAATGTTCTTGAACAATTAGGCGAAGGAGTAGTTGAAACAGTTGAATGCTGCCCTTGTGATTTAGTTAGAAACGTTTTAGAAGCGGGAGAACAAGTAGTAAAATCACCTAGCGATCTTTTAGGACCAGTAAAAGTTGCAAAAGGATTACCTTTCAGCGTTCTAGAAGGAGTAACGAAAAACGTTCCTTATGTGGGCGCTTTCATCGAAGACCTTGATGATAACACACCATTACAAAACCCGGGAAGAGATTATGCTAACGCTTGGGAAAGACACGTTGCATGGCAAGGACCAAACAAAGGATATGTTGACGTAATAAGACAAGAAGTAAAAGAATTCGGATCAGCAAGAGCAGGACTAAGAGCATTATACAGAACAGCACTTGACGGGTATTTCTTAAAACAAGTATATGATCACTTTAAGTCAGACAACAGAAACCAAACTAATAATCAAAACAACGGACAAAACCCAACACCAGAACCACAACCAACACCGAATCCAACACCAGAGCCTACACCGACTCCTAGTCCAACACCAACACCTGATCCAGTACCAACACCAAGCCCAACACCAACACCTGGACCAACACCAGTACCTGATCCAGTACCAACACCAAGCCCAACACCAACACCTGGACCAACACCAGTACCTGATCCAGTACCAACACCTACTCCAACACCAGTACCGGTACCAACACCAGTACCTACGCCTACACCTGGACCAGTACCAACACCAGGTCCAACACCACCAAGTTCTGGAGGTTTAGGCGGTGGAGATGTAATAATCGATCACGTAACGAACAAATAGGAGGAAAAAATGAAAACAAAACTACTAGCTTTATTCGCAATTTTATTATTAAGCATCATTGGAGTTAGTGCTACAGCAGACATAACTTACACTGCAGAAAACGTACAAGGTTTTAGCGCACTAGCATACAATTGTGCAAACCAAGAATGCAGCGAAGTAGCTGATTTCAGCGGATTCCTTCCTTCAAGCACAAGTAACGGACAATTAACAGTTGAATTTCCAACAGAACAATCACAATACGGATATGCAGTATACTTTACAAGCCAAGGATATTTTCCAAAAGTAGTTCATGCAACATGGTACGGAGATGGAGCTGCAACAAGAACATTCCAATTCAATAGAGGAGATGTTTGCAGTGCAAAAATAGACGAATTCTCAGCACTAAATGATGTAGTTCAAGAATCACCATTAACAATAGTAACAAAAGCATCACTTGACGCAACAACAGATGGAGCATTCTCAATGACAAATCACCCAGTAAAATACGTGCCTCCAAGCTTAAGCGAATATTATACTTCAGACGTTAAAGTAACTATGACTGTTCAAGATTCACAAGGACGTGTTGTAAGAGAACAATCCTCAGTAGTGAAAGTTTTAGCAGGAAGCGATGCGCCAGTAGAATTCAATTGGATACCTCAAGAATCAGGATATCACTCATTAAGATTAACAACAGAAGTAGTTGATGATCAATGCGCATCATCACAAACACAAATGACTGTTAAAGAAATCCAAGTACTTCCAAAAGCACCAAGAAACATGTGCTATTCAATACTAAACAATTTAGGAGTAGAAGTAAACGGACAAAATGTTGAAGCAACACTAGCAAGCTCAACTTCATACCATGCAAATGATTACTTATTCAACAATCCTAACTATCAATTAACACCAATAAGTACAGAATTATTATGGAGAGTTGGAACTTTAGACGCTCAAGAACCATTCTTTGCTGAATTACAAACAGTAGAACCAAACACTGTTGCAACAAAGTCTTGGAGTAACTTACAACCAGGAAATTATGTTTTAGAAGTTAGTGCAGATCCACAAAGCACATTATGTAACGGACTACCATCTCAAGGAGAAAGCACAGCAGTAACATTCACAGTAACAGCACCACAAACACACACATTAAGCTTTCAAATAACAGACCCTAGCGGTACTGGAGTAAGCGAAGCAACACTGACACTTGGCGGCACACCAAAAACAACAGACAGCAACGGCCGAGTTTCATTTGCAGACTTACAAAGCGGAACTTATGATTATGAAGTAAGTAAAGCAGGATTCAAAACATTAACAGGACAAGTAACAATTGATGATGCAGATGAAAATGTTGCATTCACAATGGATTTTGAAACACCTGTTGAAAATCCACAACCACCACAAGACATAAAATACGAATTAACATTCACAGTTTTAGACAAAGAAACAAAACAACCATTAGACAGTGCAAGTGTTAATTTCTGGATAAACAACGGCGATGACACTTATGTTAATGTATACGGACAAACAGGAAGTAATGGAAAAATAACATTTACAGGATTACCTAACGGATTACATTATTACTCAATATGGTATCCAAATTACGAAACAAGATTTGAAACTGTAAAAGTTGCTGGAGGAAGTTTAAGCTTAACTGTTGAATTAGAAAGAGCAACAGGAACAAGTATAACTCCACTAACACCAGAGAAAAAAGAAAGAACACTATCAATCAGTTCAGTAAGAATACCTTCAGCATTCGAAGTAAAACCAGGAGAACAAGTATTAATAGTAGTTAACGAAGCAAACACAGGAGAAGAAAAATTAGAAAACGTAAGAGCTACAGCAGTAATACAAGAATTAGGATTAAGAGCAACAAGCAAAGTTGAAGACTTAGGAAAAAAAGACAGCTCAGCACAAAAATTAGTACTCGACTTACCTAAAGACATGACTGAAGGAATATACTACTTAAGAATCAGCCTAGACAGCGATCATGTACATAGAGTAATTTATAGAGAGATTGAAGTAGTGTAAATGAACACAGATCAGAGAGAAATATTGGCAGAAAAACAAAAAAAATTCTATGCAGTAAATCTCTCAAAACTTGAAGAAGGTTTATTGAGTGTCAATGAATTTCTTTCTAGTTCAGAAAAAGTTTCACAAGAATTAGTTAAAGAAGCAACAATTTATACTACTAACTTCAAAGAATGGGCAGGATACTTAAGAAAAAATCATGAATATGCAGCCGAAGGAATTATCCTGCATGAATCACAACACGCAAAAGTTGCCGAAAAATACGGCCTTACAGTTAAGTACGGTCTTGTTCTAGTAACACCAACGGATGATTTTCACATAAAAAACAAAATTCCACTATGGGCAGTTAGCTCTTTTTATTTACAAGCATTCATCTCAGAAAATTCAAGAGAAGTAGCAAAACGAGAACAATGGGATAAAAACAAACTACTAAAATTTCTCCACGAGATAGCAAATGCACCAGACGATCCAAGTGACGTCGATAAAATAATTTAACAAGTCGTATTTTTCTCATTAGATTGGAATTAATTTATTTTTTAAATCTTTAAACTTTCTCAGCTCAGGTCGCCACGATAAATGTGCACGCAGAGTTTTTTAATGATTTTGGCGACAGCATCATGAATCCATAAAAAACAGAAGTGTTTTTGGAGTGCACTCAAGAAACTTTTCAATTATCAATTTTCGACCGCAGGTCGACAAAGTGTTCCGCCCGCCATTTTGGTTTGTAGTTTATGGTTCATAGTTCACAGTACGTCCTGTAAACTATAAACTACAAACCATAAACTAATTTGCGGGCGGCAAGGAGAAAATTTAAGACGAATAAAATAACACAATAAAGTCGTTAACAAACAATAACACAATCCGCTAAAAACCTAATCAACAAATGATCAACAAATAAAACTTTCATTCCCATAGAACATCGTGAGCTGCAAGCAGCTTGCTGCCATTCACGAACCAATTCTGTCGCTACTCTGGAATGAGAAAAAAATCGAAAGATTTATATATTACTCAAGATTAACACCAAAAATAAGATCACAAATAGGGGGTTTTAACTTAATGAAAAAAGCACTAATAATAATGTTCCTTGTATTCGCTCTAATTGGAGCAGTAATTGCAGCACAATCATCAGTACCACAATTATCAGTAGATAGTTTAGAACTAAACGGTGTTGAATTAACTGAGAACAGCGTCACTAAACTAAGTGTTGAAAGAGGACAAGAAGTTGAACTAAAAATAAGATTAACTCCTTTTGAAAATCTCAAAGACTTCGAAATAAGAGCATTCATTAGCGGATTTGAATATAACGATGTTAATTCAATTGAAGCAACAACAGGAATATCTGATCTTGATAAAGAAGTCAATTATGTTAAAACATTAAAACTAAAATTAAGCGATCTAGTAGAATCAGATGATTACAAATTAAGAGTAGTATTTTCTGACAGAAATAATGAAATGATAGTTAAAAGATACAATCTAAAAGTAGATTTACCAAGACACGCACTAAGAGTTAGCGACGTAATTTTCTACCCATCAAACACAGTAAAAGCAGGACATGCTTTACTAAGCAATGTCAGAGTAGAAAATAAAGGAGAAAAAGATGAGAAAGATGTTAAAGTTACAGTATCCATACCTTCATTAGGATTAAGCGCTTCAGATTACTTAAAAAAAGTAGAAACTGGCGATAATGAAGAACAAACAGAAGAATTATACTTAAGACTTGATAAATGCGTTCCTGCTGGAAATTATGAAGCAGTTGTAAATGTAGCTTATGATAACAATTACAGAACATTAGAACCAATTAAAAAGAACATTCAAGTTGAAGCAAACGAAGCATGCGGAAGCAGTTCAAGAAGTGCAAGCGTTCAAGTTGGTTCTTCAACTGAAACATTAAAGAGAGGAACAAGCATAGTTTTCCCAGTAACAGTAACAAATCAAGGAAGATCACAACAAAGCTTTACTTTAACAGTAAATTCATTAGAAGGATTGGATGTTAGCGTTAGCCCATCAAACACAGCAGTACTTGATGCAGGAAGTTCAAACACTTTCAACGTATTAGTAACTGCAAACAAAGATGCTCCTTTAGGAAACCAAGCACTAAACGCAAGAGTTAATTCAGGAGATAAAGTTGTTGAAGAACTTTCACTAACAGCACAAGTAAATCCTAATGACGATGCAGACCTTAAAAATTATTTAGAAATAGGACTTATAGTTTTAGTAGTTGTACTATTAGTAATTGCATTATTATTAGCATTCAGTAAATTAACAGGAAAAGATGAAGAGTACTACTAATTTCAGTAGTTCTCATCAACACAACTGTTCACGCTCGGGGGAAAGCGCGTAAATCATGAAAGCAAGATCAATAAGCATAATATTAGCAATTCTTCTATTGTTATTCTCAGCACAAGCACAAGATTCTACATTTAATGTCACCTCAGTAGTTGGTCCAGAATCATTAGACGTCTTTCAATGCTCACCAGCCTATTTTACTTTTAACGTACAAAATCTAGGAAAAACAACACAAGCATACACCGTTTCTTTAGATGGAGATGCTGCTGATTTAGTTTCAGTCAATCCTTCTTATTTCACCCTAACACCTGGAAGCATACAAGTAGTTCAACAAGCATTTAATGTTCCTTGTGATGCTAAAAAAACAGAATTGTTCACAATCATAACTTCTTCTTACGGGGAAGAAAAAGTATTACAACAAACAGTTGAAGTTTTCAAACCAGAAAACGTTCACGTACAACCAAAAATCAATGCAGCAGAAATATTATCTTGTCAAGTGGCAACATACCAAGTTGAACTTTATAATTTAGTAAATTTTGAAGAAACATACTCATTAAGTTTAGATAAATTCAACGAAAATGCGGCAATAAAACCTAATGAAGTTACACTTAAGCCAGGAGAAAAAAAAGAAGTAATAATCGATTTAGAACATAAGAATTGTGGAGAATATGGAGACTTTCCTTTTAATTTATTAGTTGAAACAAAAAATACAGAATTAACTGGAGAAGTAGATTTATTACTTAAAGTACTTCCAGATCACATAGTTGAATTGGGTTTAGAAAAAGATTTTTTTACCAACGAATTTACAGAACAAAAAATTTCTGTTGACTTAAAAAATGTTGGAAGAATTCAATCAACTTATGAAGTAAGACTTGAAGGCCCTGAATGGATGATTTTAAGCAAAAAAAGTCTTGTAGTTGAGCCAGGCCAAACAGAAAAAATCAATTTACAACTTAACCCAACAAGAGAAAAAGTCCAAGATGGAACTTATTCTGCTAAATTAAAAGTAATAGTTTTAGAAACAGGCAATGAATTTGTTAAAGACATTCAAGTAAGAGTGCACGTTTTATCTTATTTAGAAAAAAATGCAGCAGCAATCATCACAGGAGCAGTTATTGGTCTAATCATCGTTTTACTTTTAGCCATTTCAATACAAAGATATTTAGGTAGCACAAAAAGACTTTTAAGAGTAGAACAAAAAAGAAAAGAAAGAGAAAAAAAGAGAAAAGAATACGAAAAATTAAAAGCAGAATTAAAAGCAAAAAATGAAGAATTAGAATTAAAACAAGCATTTGACAACGAATATAACAAAACAAGAACAGTTCTATTCAGAGTTCTAAAATATTTTGTATTGTTAGCAGCACTAGTAGGACTAGGCTGGCTAGTTTACACTTTCCCAGAAACAGCGTATTCATATCTACAATTTGTTTTAGAAAATTGGACTTGGGAATACTCTGTAGGAGCTGGCGCAGTAGTATTTGTATTGATTTTAGGATTAATAATTGCAAGACTAACCACATCTAACAAAGAAAGACTTTCAAGATTAAATTTAGAAGTTGAAAAAGCAAAAAAAAGAGAAGAAGCAAGAAAATTAAAAGAAAAAGAAAGACTTGAAGAATGGAAAAAATCAGAAGTAAATAGATTAAAAAAAGAAGTAGATAGTGATTACAGATCAAATAATGAAATAGTTCCTAAAGAAAAACTCGCACTACTCGAATCAGAAAGAAAGGGCCTTGCTTGGGTTTGGAGCTTTCTATTACTTATTTTAACATTAAGTTTAATTTTAGGCTTTAGTTATTATAAAAATTTTCTAGAAAAATATCCTTACGAAATTTTCACTGCAGGATTTATAGTTTTATTATTTGCTTTGATTAATTTAGTTCAAAGCTTAAAAATTTCTTCAAGCAAATACAAACTAGTACTAGAAAAGAAAAAATACGAATTCAACGCAGGACTAAAATTATTACAACATGTAACATTCAGCTTAAGAAATCCAGTAGAAAAACTAAACCTAAAAGCATCATCAAGTCCGAAAGTAGAAGTCAAACCAAACCCATTTGTTTATGACTACTTCACTCTAGAATCAAATACATCAGAAGAAAATTTTGAAGGATTCTCATACAATTTCAAAGTCAAAAAAACATGGCTATTCGGAAATAACTTAACAAACACAAAACTAACAGTTTACACAAACGGCAAATGGAAACAATTAAACACAGAACAAGTAGGCGAAGACAACAAATACTTATACTATCAAGCAAAAGGAAGCCAATTAGGATTATTTGCAGTAATTGCTGAACAAGAACACAAAAAAGCAAAAAGCAAATGGCCAGTCCTCGTTGGAACACTAATAGCACTATTATTAGTCGGAGGGTTTGTAAGCTTTTTCGTTCTAGACCAAAAAACAAACACCGAAGGACTTTCAGACTTTACAATGAGCAAAAACGGAATAAAAAATATTGATTTAAAACAATTCTTTAAAGATCCTGACGGTGATGCTTTAACGTTCACATCAGAAAATGAAGGTCACTTAACAGTTGAAATAACTGAAGGAAAAGCAAAAATAATTCCCGAATTCGATTGGACAGGACAAACATCACTAAAATTCTTCGCAGATGACGGAAAAGGAGGAATTACCGAAAGCAACAAAGCAATAATAAGAGTAACAAACACATTGATTCCAGTAGAATACAATGAATTAGTAAAACAAGGAATAGCAGCACTAGTGGTAGTATTTGTATTCACAATGTTGATCGTTTATAGAAAAGAACTATTCGACTTCTGAATTTAAACTTTGATTGTTGGCACTTGAATTTGTTTGATGTTCAAATAACTTTTTAGTAATAGATTTGTTAACAACTCTAATTTATTTTTTAATTCTTGAAATCTTTATCTTGACCGCCCGCGCAAAAATGTGCTCACCTAGTACTAGCCAGGACTAAGCGGGCGGAACACTTTGTCGACCTGCGGTCGAAAATTGATAATAGAATAGTTTTTAGATTGCACTTTTTGAATTTAATAACTATATAATAGCTATAGCAAATAATTGAATATTTCTACATCAAAAAGTGCTCCTAGAATAAATAACAATATTAAAAAATAAATTAATAGTTTTGGAATCCAAATTTTGTATTCTGGCTTTCTTTTTCCTACTTTTTGTGCTTTTAAGTAGGCTAAAAGCACTAAAACAATAGCCAAACCACCAGATAATGACCCAGTAATGCTTAATGTTCTGCTAAAAGCAGGGTTTGCTATTAAAAAGAACAATAACGCAGGAATAACTGCTAAAAACCAAGAAATATTGTAGTTAAAAGAATAATCAAACTTAAACATATCCTTCAAAGCAAAACCTAAAGAAATAAAAGAAGTGCTCATAGTTAGGATGGCAAAAGCGTTAAAAAAAAGAATTGCACTTTTTCCTAACAAAGCTCCAATACCGACGGTAGCAACTTCTGTAGCTTTTTCTCCAGTAACACCAACAACGCCAAAAGCAAATAAAGAATAAACTATTATTGGAAGAAACGTTCCAAAAAGAATTGCTTTTTTCATTAATTTTTTATTCTTCAACTCTCGATTAATTTCAGGAATTGCAGAAGTTCCCAAGTAAGCAAACAAAACAACACCAAAAGGCAAAAAGAAAAGATTAGGATGGAAAACTGTCAAATTATCAAAATTAAATTTTCCTGAAAAAAACAAAAACAAAGTAATAATAGCAAAAACAGTCAACATAAAAAACATTAACAACGTTTCAGACTTCTTCAACCACTCAATACTTCCATAAACAACAAAACTACCAACAATAAAGAAAAGTATACTCCAAACAAAACTTCCACCACCAAGAATAGCATTCAATGATTGACCAACACCAATCATGTACGCCAACAATGCACCATAAATACCAAAAATCATTGAGAGCATCATAAAAAACTTGCCAGGTTTTCCCAAGTACTTTTCCATATAACCAGTTAATTGGTGTGCTCCCTTAGTTCTCAAAGTAATCTCTCCTAAAGACAAATTAACTAATAAAAAAATAAGACCTAAAATAATAATTAAAGGAAGCGCGGTTAAGAATCCTGCCTTAGAAACAACAAAAGGAATACCTAAAATACCTGCACCAATAATAGTACCAACTAAAGTAGCTATTGCTGCAATTAAATCTTTATTCACCATCTTTTTAGTAATTAATGGTCAGCTTAGTTTAAAAGAGTTGCGGAAAAATAGAAATTAATATAAACCAAACAAGAAAATAAAGTCTAATGAAGATTGCAGTTATTTTAGGCGGAAGTTATAACATGTACCTGAGTGACGCAGGTTTTTTTAGTTATTTTGAGAATAAAACTAAACTCAAACTATCAAAAACAGCACAGCAAGATCCAGTTTATCCTTCTTATTTTTTAGAAGATAAAAACACAGAAATTGCATTTTTTGGTTGTTTCGGACTTTACAAAAATTTCTTGCTGGATACTAATCTAAAATATACCGCAGCTGCAGGAAAAGAATCTCACCCTCCAACATCAGACATAATAGTGGATAAAGTAAAAAAATACAATCCAGACATAGTCTTATTTTTCGGTATTTGTGGAAATTTAGACAACGAAGCAAACGTTCCTCATTTTCCAAAAATTTTTCAAGAAGTAGTTTTTCAAAAAATATTTCCTTTAGATAATGCCGTGCCAGAAAATTCAGTCTCGATAAAAAATATTCTAGGTTACACAGATGAGCACTCAATCAGCGTCATAGGATTTATCATTCCTGAATTTTTCGGTGAATTTGAATACAAAAAATCAATCGATAAACTTTTAATTCTATTTACAGAAGCAGCAAAATTTGCAGAAAACGATAAAACAAAACAAGGAGAAGTAATAAGAAAACTATTTGAAAGAAATGTATCTAGCTTACCTGAATTAAATACTAAAGAAATAGTGTCAATCATAAACTATTGGCGGAATCAAGTTTTCTTAAACTATTTCCAATCATTAAGAGAATACGGCAGCTTAATAGACATGGAAGCATGGATGATTGCAGCAAGTTTTAAAAATAGAAAAATTGGAATGATGCTTTATTCCTCAGACAATCCTGCCCATGACAAAGAGTGGGGAGATTTTAGGCATGCAATTAATTGGAAGAAATTTGACCTTGTTTGTACTGCATTAATTGAAGAAGTTGTTAAGAATTATTGTTAGAGCATAAAACACTAACAAAATCATTCCAAATCATTATACCATTCTCTGAACAAATGAACGAAAACGTTAATCATTTCTTCTGAAGCAGACTTTATTTTAAGTTCTAAAATTACTTCTTTTGCTAAGTCTACAAATTCTGGTCCGTTAACGAACTCAAAAAGAACATTGGGAGTATTAATATAAATTCCTTCAGCAACTAGATCATAGGTTTTGTCCTCTATTTTATTCAAAACCTCAACAGCCCACTCATAAGTTATTCCTTCTTTGAGTTCACCTGAAAGAATTTTGCTCATTCCTTTTTGAATTTTTTTAAGAAGTTTTTGTTCTTTTGCATCCATTCTCGCAACAAGATGTTCACCTTTAACTAATGCAGAAAATAAATTGCGAAGGTCTTTAGTTTCTTTTATTCTTTTGGCGATACTTTGCTCAAATAATAATTCCGATTTTAAATCATTGATTAAAGTTCTGTATTTTCTCAAATCTCTGTTTGCTACTAATTTTTCCAACATTGCAGATTCTATTTTTAGTGCTGAAAAAAGATAACGCAACAATTTATAGACATAATTTATTTGTGTTTCAGCATTGTCCAAACAAACTTCTAATTTGTGAATCTTCTTCATTCTCTCAGAATGCTTCAAAGATTGTATATTTGAAATAAGCTCAGCTTCTTTTTGTTCTGCTTGGCTAAGATCTACTAATTCTAAGTCTAATAATTGTTTTAATCTTTTAAGATGATTTTCTTTTTGACCGAATAAAAAAGGCAATTGATTTATTACTTGTTCTTTTTCTTTGAGAGTACTTAAGTATTCTTGCCAACTTTCAAAAAACAGTTTTTCATCTTTTTCAGCGAGTTCAGAAACAGTTTCAGTTGAAGCAAAAAGCTCATTCAGTAAACTCATGAAAAAATAAAAGAAATTGGTGTTAATAAAGATTTTGTTAATCAAAACCAGTCTTACATTACAAATTTCTCACTGGACATCTCTTTCTAAAACCTATTTTGCCTTTATAGCCCGTATAAAGCCATTTTTCGCAAAAAAGTTGGAAAGATTTCCCATTTTTCAGGTCACTGGACACTGGACATTTACGCGTAGCGTATTTAAAGCAAAATATTTTAAAAATTTTAGAATGATATCGCACAAAGATAATAAAAAAATCAGACAAAACAAATATTTGGCCGAAATAATAGGAATAATTAGCGGCGATGGAAGTATTTATTTAGACAAAAAGAGAAAATATCACACAATAATATGTTTCAACAAAAAGGAAGCCCAATATCTCTCTTATGTTAAAGAACTTGTAGAAAATTTCTTCAGGTATAAATTTACTTTTTTTGAACAAAAAAATGAATATATAATAAGAAATGTTTCAGTTTTTGTTGGAACAAAATTACTATATTTCGGACTAAAATCAGGAAATAAAGTAAAGAATAAGCTTGAAATTCCAAATTGGATAATGACAAATAAACTTTTTTTAAAGAGATTTATCCGAGGAATGTTTGACACTGACGGGTGTGTTTATCGCAAATACAACAGATATGCCCAGATAGAAATCAAATTAGCTTGTAAAGAAACAATAGAATCATTGAGAACTGCTTTGATCAAACTGAACTTTACACCTACAAAAATCCAAACAGGTTTACGGATGGAAGGAAAATTTTATTGGAAGATATATTTAGCAAGACAAAAAGAAGTTGAAAGATTTTTTAACTTTATTCAACCAAAGAATCAGAAACATGTTATGAGATATAAAAAAATAAAAGATGGGGCGACAGGGATTTGAATTTCAGAAGTGAAAAATCGCTTTTTCACTCGCCCTGATCCGAAGCTGGCTCCAAGGAAAGGTTTTATCATCGCTTTGCAGCTCATCCCTCCATATTACTGGAGGCTCCTATATTGGCCAGTACTTATTAGGTACTTCTAGCCAGGTTATACTATCGCCCCAGCAAAGAGAGAGAATAAAGCGGGTTTTTTAAACCTTTTCCTCATACAAATACTTAATTTCATTCTCAGTTCTATAAGTTCGGAAAGGTTTCAGGATTACTTTCTTAAGAATTTTCTTATTTTCATCTAATTCTCTTACTTCCATTGATTGTCTCATAAACCAAGTGTGAATACTTACTCTTTTTGGTTTTGAGAATTCAAATAAGATTTTTTGTTTACTTCCGAGAAGACCAATTAGTTTACCTAGAAAATTCGTTGTTGGTTTCATATGGAAAATTCTTTCGCAAGCGGAATAATATAACTAAGATCATCAGAATTTTTTGAGTGACGCAAAACAAATGCTGGAGCTCGGTTTTCAAGGCCAGTATTAGTTCCAAAAAACCAAGATTTGGCAGTTTTATCATCATAAGCTCCAGATATTAAACGAGTAGCTTCATACGCATGATTGAGTCGCATTTCAACAATTTCTGCAACTCCTGAATTTATTTGCTTCAATTGTTCTACATTTTCAAATCCTGCAATATATGCAACAGGTTTTTGACCTAAGTGTTTCTTGAGATATTCTACTAAATCATTCAGTGTTAGCATAAATAAGTTTAGAAAAAGTAAGTATTTAATGCTTTTGTAGGAAAATACAAATTACCAAGTAATATCATCTTTTGCAGCATCAGTTGTTATTTCTTCTCCTTTTTTTATATCTCTTGCAGCAACATCACATTTTCGTTTAAGATCTTGAGTAGTATTTGGATTGGAAGAATGACTAACATATCTTTCAGGTATAGAGTAAATATAAATTTCATCCCAGTGTTCATGAGCGAAATATTTCTCTTTTTCTGGAAGAATCTGAAATTCTTCGTTTGTTAAAAGTTTAAGACGATATTTTATTACAACTTCTCCTTTTTTGAAATCCCGGTTAGCAAAAACGCCTTTACCAAACATTTTTCCTTTGCCTACTATGACGTTTTTAACCATTTTTACCCACATACTTCTCAAATTCTTTCCAAGAAAGCGTGTTAACTACATCTTTTTTCTCAATCCAGCCTAGTCTTGCTTGAGCAATTCCATATTCCATTCCTTTCAAGTGTGCTACTGCATGGCTGTCAGTATTAATTATTAATTTATTTCCCATTTCTACAGCAAGTCTTGCATGAGAATCTTTTAAGTCTAATCTTTTTGGGGTTGAATTCACTTCCAGCAAAAGACCGCGGTCTTTTGCTTTCTGAAATACTTTTTCCAAATCAACATTTATTGGTTCTCTTTTGTTTATTGATCTTGCTGTTGGATGACTCCAAACTTTTGCAAAAGGATTGTCTAGTGCTTTTAGAACTCTTTTAGTCATTTCTTTTTCTGACATTTTGAATCCTGAATGAATTGAAATATTGACCCAGTCTAATAATTTAAGCAATCGGTCAGGATAGTCTAAATTTCCATCTTTGAGAATGTCTACTTCAGATCCAATCAAAATTTTTATTCCAGTTATTCTTTTTCTCAGTTCTTTTATTTCTTCTATGTGTTTGAGAAGTCTTTTCTCGTCAAGACCGTTTGCTAATCTTTGGCCTGGTGAGTGATCTGTGATCGCAATGTATTCGTGGCCTGAATTTTTTGCTGCTAAAATCATTTCTTCAGTAGTATTTTGTCCATCACTCCAATTTGTGTGCATGTGCAAGTCGCCTTTTATGTCGCCGTAATTGATCAAGTCAGGTAATTTTTTTAGTTTTATTTCTCCAGTATTTTCTCTCATTTCAGGAGGCACTCGCAACAATCCTAGTCTATCATAAATTTCTTCTTCAGTTCTTCCACAAACATATTTGTTTCCCTTGAATAACCCATATTCGTTTAGTTTGTATCCTTGGCCTATTGCGATTTTTCTTAATTCTACATTGTGCTCTGTGCTTCCCGTGAAGTATTGCATTGCTGCACCAAAATTCTTTTCTTCAAAAACTCTTAAATCACAATTTATTCCTTGTTTGAGAAGTACTGAACTTTTTAGTTCTCCACGAGCAACTATTTTTTCAACTTGAGAAAGATTCACAAAATACTCCATGACCTTTCTTGGATTGAGAGAAATTATCAGTAAATCAATATCTTTTATTGTTTCTTTCATTCTTGCTAAAGAACCAACTATTTCTATTTTTTTTACTTCGCTCAATTTTTTTAATTCTTCAACAATTTCTCTGGCCAAAGGAAGTACTTCTCCAAGCAATCTTCTTTCTTGGCCTTTTTTGTATAAAGCTAAACTTTCAAGAATTTCTTTTTCAGTTTTCTCCCCGAAGCCTTCAAGATTTTGCAGTAAACCTTTTTCGCATGCTTTTTTTAGTTCTTCAACATTATTTATTTTCAATTCTTTGTACAATTTCCAAACTTTTTTTGGTCCTAAGCCGCGAATATGAGTCATTTGTTCTACGCTCAAAGGAATTTTTTTCTTTAATTTTTCATATTCGCTAATTTTTCCTGTTGTCAAATATTCAATTATTTTTTTTGCTAAACCTCCACCTATTCCAGGAATTTCTTCTAATCCTTTAATGCCTGATTTTTTGTAAATATCATCTATGTTTTGCGATAAACCCGTTAAGCTTAATGCTGCTTTGCGGTATGCCTTTGGTTTCCAATTAACCTGAAGAATTTCCATAATATCCGCTATTTCGTCGAATATTTCTGCCACTTCATTATTTTTCATTATGAAAACCTTATTAAATTAGAAATATTAAGATATCAATCTTTAAAAATTCTTTGCTAAACATTATTTTAAAGAACCATAATGTTTAAATATAAAAACGCTCACATTAATTGGATAATGAAGAAAGTTTTAGGGCCAAAAAAAGGAGAGATTAATGCTACGGTTTCTTTTCAGAACCTTAAATTAACTCTAACCAGCAATGAACCAGCAGCTTGCTTGAGAGAATTAAATAAAATAATGCACACTCTTAAAGCAATTGAATTCAATAATGAATTTTATGATTATGAAGAAGATCCTTTATTTTTCAAATTAAGCTATCTAAGCGAAGAAGTTAAGAACAACCAGGATAGTATGAATTTTATAAAAACTGTTTCAAAGATTGAAGAAAATTTAAAACACAAAAAAATCGCAGTAGAAAACACACGCGTTTTAGATTTCACATCTAATCAATACACGTCAAGCATTGATAGTGCAAAATTAAAAAATAAAATAAACGTTTTATGCTCAAATGTTGAAAAAGCAAACTATGTTTTAGTCCACATAATAGGAGACGGTGATGAAAACGAGAAAAGAAGTATCATCGATCAAATAAAAAACAAAATACCTAGAGCAGAAATAAAAAGCTTATTCACAAATAAAGATTTATTAGGCAAAACTGTAATCGAAGGCGTATTCTTTGGCCCTTTTGAAGAAGAGGCATTTTATTAATTGCAGAACAACAAATTATATAAATAAGCTAAATTTCATTCCCATTCATGAGGGGTAAAACTGATTTTGACAAAGATTTAGATGAATACTTAAGTGAGAGAAGCAGAAAACAGTTCTTTTTCAACATGGTTCAAACATTTAAAAGCAAAAAACCAGAAGTTAAATTAAGTCCCGATGTTGAAACTTACGAAGCTGCTAACGCAGTAAAAGAAGAAAAAACTTCAAAACAAGGATTCTTCTCAAGACTATTCAGCAGTACTGAAAGCAAAGAATTTGTGGAATTACCTCATCAAGACGTACAACCAACAAAAGATGAACTAAAATTCGTTGCTCAAGTCGCATTGAACAAAATTAAAAGAATGCCTTCAGAAGAACTAGAAGTCTTCAAAGGGAGTGAAGAATTCCAAAAGTTCAAGGAAGTACTAAAGAGACATGAGTTAATTAAGTAAAGCTTATAAACAAAAAACACTGCCTACTTTTCATGAAAAAAATAATTCTAGTATCAATAATATTCTTGTTGCTCTTGATTTCATGTACAAAAGAAGGCCTAAAAGGCGGACAGCGAGAAACAGGCTGTATATGCACCCAACAATACGAACCAGTGTGCGGTGGCGATGGAAAAACATATTCTAATTCTTGCTTTGCAAATTGCGCAAAAGTAAGTTATACACAAGGCGCATGCAATCAGAACTAATTTTCGAAAAACATATAAACGACAAAAACCCTAATTAGTTTACGGTTTATAGTTTACAGGTTGCTTTGTTTTTTGCTGTAAACCGCGAATTGTAAACTAAAACGAGGTGTTCAAATGAACGAAGACAAGTTAGGCTTAGTTGTTTTTGGATTTGTAGCATTTATCGCTTTAGTTGGCTTATTAATTGCTTTATCAGGCGAATTTAGTTTTACAGGACAAGCATTTGCAGGAGAAAACAATTACAAAGCAATTGATCAAAACTATATTGACCGAATCAATGCACAAGAAGAAGCTTCAGTAGGTTATGGAATAGTAGGAACGAGCGCATATGATGATTTAATAGCAAGATATCACGCACTCAAAGAGAAATACGGATATGACTAAGATAGTAAACAACAGTGTTTAAAAGGTTTTATCCCTTATTCAATTTCATGAAACTAAGTAAAGGTAAGTCACTCTGCTTTATTTTCTTTATCTGCATGTACTTAGGCTACATCATGATTCAAAAAGTATTTCCTACAGGTCACATATTAAAAATTCCATTCATTGATGACAGCATTCCATTAATTTCTTGGTTCGCAATTCCTTACTTAACAATGTACTTAATAACTGCAATTCCTTTTTTACTAAGCTGGTATGAAGATAAACTATTATTTGCAGTATCATTCACATTTCTTTATGCCGCATCCATTGCATACTTGATTTTTATGAGCCATCAAACAATAATGATAAGACCCGAAATAACTCCAGTAAATAGTTTTGATTATTTAGTGGAATACATTTACTCAATAGACCCGCCAGTTAATTCCTTTCCAAGCCTTCACGTTTTGTACGCCACACTATCTTATTTATGTTTGAGAAGAATAAGTAAAAAAATATCAATACTAATATTGCCTTTTGCAATTTTGACAAGTATATCAACAGTACTAACTAAACAACACTTTTTCATAGATATTGTGGGCGGTTTAATTCTGGCATTATTTGCGTACAAAATAATTTTTCAAAACATAATACCAAAAAAATATTCTGCACATAACGCACTTAAGAAGTTGGTTCTACAAAATAATTAAGTTTTTAAACTGCAAAGAGCAAACCACAATTACTAACCAGATGGAGGAAATATCATGCCACACGAATTACCAAAACTAAATTATGAATATAACGCTTTAGAACCATTTATTGATGAACAAACAATGAAGATTCATCATACAAAACACCACCAAACATATGTGGACAAATTAAATGCAGCATTAGAAGGACAGGCAGACCTACAAAAGAAAAAAGTAGAAGAATTGTTAAAAGATTTAAACAAAGTTCCTGAAACAATAAGAAATGCAGTAAGAAACCACGGCGGAGGACACGCAAATCATTCTTTATTTTGGCAATTACTAAAAAAAGACACACGATTAAAAGGAAAAATAAGCGAAGCAATAAACAAAAAATATGGAAGTTATGACAAATTTAAAGAAGAATTTACTAAAGCAGCATTAGGAGTTTTCGGAAGCGGATGGGCATGGCTAGTTCTTAACGGAAAAGAATTAGAAATCATGACAACACCAAACCAAGACTCGCCATTAAGCCAAGGAAAAACACCAATACTAGGAATTGATGTATGGGAACACGGCTATTATTTACGATATCAGAACAGAAGAAATGAGTACGTTGAAGCATTCTTCAAAGTAATAAATTGGGATAAAGTTAACGAACTTTTATCTCAGAAGAAAGTTTTTTAAACAAACAAACTTAAGAATACAAAATGAAACACGCAGAAAGCCACAATTTAGGAAGTGCACCAGATTTTGATTTACCAGACCAAAATGGAAATGTAGTTTGCTTGACTGATTTTGAAGACAAATGGCTAGTAATTTACTTTTATCCAAAAGATAACACAACAGGATGCACTCTTGAAGCAATGGATTTTTCTAAAAAAATTAAAGAATTCGAAAAACTAAAAACGTGCATTATCGGAATTAGTCCTGATACTTGCGAAAGTCATTGTGATTTCATAAAAAAGAATAACATTTGTGTTACTTTGTTATGTGATTTAGGTCATAAAGTTGCTGACAAGTACAAAGTTTGGAAAGAAAAAATAGAAAGAAGCACATTCATAATAAATCCTGAAGGAAATTTAGTGCATGAATGGAGAGGAGTTCAAGCACAAGGACACGTTGAAGAAGTACTTAAGAAATTGAAAGAATTACAAAAGAAATAGATCCTTTAACTTATTAACACAAAAAACAAAAATTTTCTCAGCTCAGACCGCCACGATTCATGTGCTTGCAGAGTTCTTTGCTGTGTTTGGCGGCAGCGTCATGAATCCGTAACAAGTTGAAGCGTTTTTTGCTCGTACATAATTTTTTCCGAAGGAAAAAATTATTCAAAATCTTTTTTTCTCCACATTCCCAAATCAAAGTCTCCGCTTATTTTATTGAATGGAGAAAAATAATCTTTTGTTAACTTTAATTTATCCCTCAATGTTCCAATAATACTTGTAGGAAAACCAGTTTTTTGTCTATTATTCAAAGAAACAAGACTTTCAGCAGCAAACAATCCCAATAGACCTCCTGCAGTTAAAAAGTTACCAAACAAAAAACTAGCAACGCCAGCATAAAACAAATACTTATGATAAATTCTCGCCGCATCATTCGAACTTATTCTTTGCCCATTATCAAAAAACTCGCCAAGCTCAGGAAGTTCTGAAACTAAAAAATCATAAAATGCTTTTGATTTTTCAAATTTTTTCTCATCTTTAGGCAAATCAAAAACTTGATTTTCTTTAGTGGAATAATAAAAGTGTTTTAAAGGATTGAAAAATAATTTTGAAGTTAAATTACCCAAAGCAATTCTGCCAATAGACTTAGCTTTAAAACAATAATGTTCAACATCCTTCCAAAACCAATGCTTCAATTTTCTATCAAGAAAATAAAGGTCTCTAGAAAAAAAGTTTGTATCTTTAAACGCATCAAAAACATAACTTCTCAAAGGACCATAAACGCCAACAATCGATTTTTGTAATTCGGAAAACCTGAAAAAAGCCTCATTTTTGTCCTGAGGAGTAATATTGCCTTTGCTAGTCACATCGTGAGAAAACTTGAAGAGTTCAACAAACTCTTTTAACAATTCCTCATTACAATCAATAATTTTTTCAGTAAAACTATTAGGCATTATTTTAGAAGGAAAAACAGAATAAGTAACAAATGGCAAAACAGCCTTTTCAGTTTCATGATTTATAGTTAAATACTTGTTACCAATACCCACCACATGCTCCTCAATTTCAGCATCGACCCAAGTATGAGAAATTATGCTTCCATCTTCTAAAAAACGCAAATAATAAGTAACATCCTTTTTACCCTTAAGATCAACACCATAAGGAACAACCAAAGCATCTAAACGACCACCATTTTTGTACAACAAATAAACTCTAGCTCTATTGTCATTAAATGTATCACTCTCAACTTTTGGCGGCTTTGGATTAACAACGATACCTTCAAGGCTCATTTAACTAATTATGGAAATCAAGTTATATAAATATTCCCATTAAAGTTTGCAGTTTACAGTTTGTAGTTTGCAGTGCTAAATTTAAGACATCAACTGCAAACTTTTTAGTAATCTTTTTAAACAAACCATTCGTTTCTTTACTCCATGAAGCAATATGATATCATAATCGTTGGTGCAGGAGCTGCAGGAATGACTGCTGCAGTTTACACCTGTCGTAAAAACCTCAAAACAGCAATAGTAAGCATAGATATTGGAGGACAAACCAATCTAACAAATCACATAGAAAATTACCCAGGAACAGGAGCAATGCCTGGACCAGAATTAATGCAAAAATTCAAAGAAGACGCAGTAAAATTCGGAGCAGAATTCATTAGCGGAAAAGTAACAAAAGTTGAAAAAGAAAAAAAAGAATTCCTAGTCACAATTAATAACAAAGAAACAGTCAAAACAAAAGCAATTATATTAGCTTTTGGCCGAGTACCAAGAAAACTAAATATTCCCGGTGAAGATAAATTCTTTGGTAGAGGAGTAAGCACTTGTGCAACATGTGATGGTCCATTATACAGAAATAAAGTAGTTGCAGTAATTGGCGGAGGAAACGCAGGAACGGAAGGTGCATTAGAATTATCCGAGATTTCAACACAAGTTTACTTGATACATAGAAGAGAAGAACTAAAAGCAGACCCAATAACTGTAGAAAAAGTAAAGAAAAAGAAAAATGTAGAAATAATTTTTAACAGCATTGCTACAGAAATCAAAGGAGACAAAACAGTCAAGTCAATAAAAATAAAAAACACAACAACAAATAAAGAAAGAGAAATAGAAATAAACGGAGTATTCATAGAAATAGGTGCAGAAGTTCAAAGCGAAATAGTTAAACACCTAGTTAAAACAAACGAAAGAAATGAAATATTGGTTGATGAAGTCGGAGTAACAAGCTGTCCAGGAATATTTGCTGCAGGAGACGTAACACAAGTACCGTTCAAACAAACAGTAATTTCAGCTGGCGACGGAGCAAAAGCAGCACTACAATGCTACAATTACTTAAGCGGAAACACTGCAGAAGTACAAGACTGGAAAAAACGTTAAAAAAAGATTTTCAGGAAAACTGAAAAGTTTTAAAAAAAATAAGCTTTTTCTGAATAATTTCTCAAAAAACATGAATATCGTCTAATTTTCTTGAAAAAATTCCCAAAAAATCTTGAAAACGCTTATAAAAAATAGCAAATTACTACTGTTATGAAAACGTTAGAAAAGTTTAAATAGGTGTTATAACATGGATTATAACAGATATCCTTTTTGGATAAGAAGGCAGCTGGAAAGGTTAAATGTAAATGAAGCCAACATAACCTTTAATGAACATTATTTCAAAAGATCACACCGAAATATAACTGAAGAAACATGCATAGAAACAATCAAACAAGGAAGTGTAATTATGTTTAAAAGCCTATGGCCTGGAAAATTAGTATTCACAAAATATTTTGGAAAAGAGAACCAAACTTATACTGTAGTAACGTTTTTCAAAGAAGACCGTATAGAGGTGAGAACTGCATGGAAGAAAGAAGGAAGATAAGATGTGATTGCGGAGAATACTTCCAAGAAGGAAAAGCAAAAGTACAAGGACACTATCTAAGCGCAATGGTTTGCCCAAAATGCGGAGAAAAAACATTCACTCTTGATCAAGTTAAAGAAGGTAAAGCAGTACTAGAAATGCATGAGAAACTAGATTTAAAGAAAAAAATAAGCAAAGTAGGCAATTCGTTAGCATTATTGCTTCCTGAAGGGATAAAAAAGCTAGGCATGAAGCTAGGAACTAAAGTAAAAATAGAAGCAATAGATGAGAAAAGTTTTAAAGTAATCAAGTGTTAATACCAAAAAATGAAAACTATAATAGCGTCAGAAAAAAAGTATAAATGGGTTCAAGATCCTAAAGGCTACTTCTTAATACGCGTAAATAGAAAAGAAAAACTAATAGAAGTAGGTTTTGTTGAGGGAAAAGGCAAAAGACCGCTACCAAAAAACATAAAATACAGAATAGTTGGAAAAGAACCTCAAACAATAAGAAGACAAATATTCAAAATGGGTTTGATAAGCAGAATTGATCATGCACTCTCAATAGGCGAAGAATTACAAAAAGCAAAAACAGCACTAGACTTAGAAATAGAATACATGCAAGACAGTGTTTTGGATTATGAGAAGAAAACGAAGTGATTTAGTCAGTATTTAATTTTCAATCTTTTTTTGCCAGAACGTAAACTAAAAACCCTCTTTCATAAAGAACTTTGTTTGAAAACTGTTTTTCAATCTTTATTAACTTCTTTAAATCTCGAACTTTCCACTCTTTTTTTAAAAGATTTACTTGATGTTTTTTATAGAATTTCTTAATTTCTTCATCATATGTGTGTTTATCTGCAATGATTTGAAATCCACTTAATTTTATTGGTTTTAACTTGATCTTTTTACACATCCAAATAAGATTTGTTAAATTTTCAGTTTCGGGACAATATTTTATGGATTTTTTAAATTTTTGATAGAGACTGAGAGGATGACTGTTTGGCGTTGATATTAAAACATATTTCTTTGATACGCGAGTCATTTCTTTAACAAAAGAAATTTGTTTTTTAAGTAAGAAATGTTCAATTGTTCCCACATTAAATACAAGATCAAAGTAATTGTCAGGATATTTTATTTTAAACCCACTACCGATACTTAATTTACCAAGAACTTTTTTTTCTTTGAAAACTGCTTTAGCGTATCTTAATGCCCTTTGAGAAGTATCTATGCCATAAACTTCATGATTTTCTTTGGCTAATAGAGCAAGAATGTAACCTGATCCAAAACCAACTTCTAAAATTTTAGATTTTGGCGCGAGATAATCTTTAGTTTGCCACAATAAACTTTGAAAAGCATGCGCTTTTAGAGTATTTACACGTTCAAAAGACTTAGCTCTTTTTCTTCCTTTCTTATACCGATCAAACTCTCGTTTTAGATATTCCATAAGTAATTATTTCAATAATTAATTCAGATGTTTTTAAATCTTTTCAGAAAAAATCCCATAAAACACTAACCTCAAACCACATGGACCCGCCGGGAATTGAACACAACGGCGGATCTTTGCCAAATATCCGGTAGAAAGCACTTAAGTTGGATTTCCGCTAACGCTACAATCCAACGAACTGGACTCGCCGGGAATTGAACCCGGAGTCTTTCCAGTGCGAGTGGAAAATTTTACCATTAAACTACAAGCCCAAAATTAACTAAATTTCAACTTGTCAAAAACGTTTACAAATATTTTTGTTATGTTTTTTGCATCACTTATTGCTCTATGATGAACGCCCTCTAAAGATAAGTTTAACATTTTTAGTGCTTCATTCATTCCGCAAGGTTTTACTTTTTTTATTTCTGCAAATTGATGTTTTATACTTATGTGATTTTCAAGAAAACCAATAATTTTTCCTTCGTAACGTTTAATCTTGCATTCTTCAAGTATTTGACGCTTGTCATAAAAACCCCAAGAACACAAATAAGGCTTTTGTCCATTGCTTGAAATCCAATATTCAAATTCTTTCATGACTTTTTCAAACTGTTCTGCTTTGCTTACATCTTCTTGTATTATGCTAGTTAGTTTAGTGCAAAAATCAGAAAGTTCAGGATTGATTGTTGGTTTAACAAAATTCGAAAAGGTATCAATAATTTTAAGTTCTGAATTTAGCTTTACTGCGCCGATTTCTATTATTTCACTCGCTTTACTTTTATTACCTTCCCAGCAGGTAGCTTCTAAATCAAAGATTATGTATTGCATTATTATTTGGTAAATATCAGTTTTTATATATTTTAGGTATTTCATAGAAGAAAATAACCCTATATCATTACTAAAAATTTAAATATCCTGATTAGATATTTAGTTTATGCGTCATTTAATCTCCTTAAAAGAACAATCGAAAGAAGACATTCTAGAACTACTCGATATTGCTGCTAAATTGAAAGCTAAAAGAAACAATGGTGAACTAACTAATTATTTGCAGAACAAAACGCTAATAATGTTTTTTCAGAAGTCTTCTACTAGAACTAGATTATCTTTTGAGGCTGCAATGACTGAATTAGGCGGGCACGCTATTTTTTTAGATGCTAGAACTACTCAGTTTTCTTTAACTGATTTTAATGATGAAATCCAAGCAGTCATGAGATTTGGTAATACGTTAATGTTCAGAGCTTTGAAAGCTAGTGATGTAATTAAGACAGCTTCTTTTAATAGAATTCCAGTAATTGATGCTTGCAGTGAGAAATATCACCCCTGCCAAGCATTGAGTGATCTATTAACTATGGCAGAACATTCTGGAGGAATTCAGAATGTTAAGAAAGTTACTTGGTTAGGCGTAGAGAATAATGTTTCAAATACTTTAATGCTAGCTTGCGCTAAATTGGGAATAAAATTTTACATTGCAGCACCAGAAGTAGATAAGGATAGTGTTGATGAAGAATTAAATGAACAAGCTGAAAAAACCAGGAATGTTGTTAGAACTCTTGATTTAAAAGAAGCTTTAGAAAATACTGATTACGTTCACACTGATACTTGGATGAATATGGAATTTTTTGATGGAGGAAGAATAAAGAAAGAATTTGAGCAAGAATTTGAGAGAAGAAAAAAAGTTTTCATGCCTTACCAATTAAGTGCAAAATTAATCAACACTTATTCGCCTAAAGCTAAAATAATGCATTGCATGCCTTGCCATATTGGTTATGAAATTTCTAGAGATGCAGTGGATCACAAGAATGCAATTGTTTTTGATCAAGCAGAAAATAGACTACACGCACAAAAAGCAATACTGCTGTGGTTGCTAAGTGCTTAACAAAATTTATAAATTCACCAAAAAGGAATAACCTATGAATCAAGCAATTCAAGAATTACTAAAAAACGGAAGTTACAGAGTTACTTTCTCAAGTTATTACACTGAAAACAATATTGCTACAAGTAAGTTGGATGTTATTCTTGATTCTGATATTTGGTGTGATGAAAGCGAACTCTTAGATTTATTTGAAGGACTAAATGATGAACATAGTTTTCACTTCGCAAAAATAGGCGACAAAGCATGCGCAGATTATGAAAGAAAAAATGGAAGACTAGTACATTTTGAAATCACTGAAAAAGTTGGTGAGCACTTAAAGAATTACTTTAGCAACCCAAACGAGTTTCTTGAAAACTTAATAAAAGAATATGATATTCCTTTGACAATTTGAGATTTCTTGCGTAAAGTATATAAACAAACTAATCGGATTGGATCTTAATGGAATGTCTTAATTGTGGCCATGAATCCGAAGAAAGTTTTAAAGAAAATGAATGCCCCATGTGCAAGACTGCTTTAAAAAAATGGAAAAAAAAGACTACGAACAATTAAGAAAAAAATACAAACTTCCTAGCTTTGAAGTTCTAGATAAAGAATTTGAAATTTCAGACATTGAAGAAAAGACTCATTTGCTTAGCAGAATAAGAGATAAAATCATAGATAGATTGGAATTTTTAATAAAAATAATAGACAGACATTTACATCCCGAAATTGATTCTTTCGCTCACGCTTACGAATGCAGTTGTTTTAGTGATGAAGAAAAACAAGAATTAGTAAAAATTTATCGAGAATTAATGAAACATCACAGAAGTTTTTTAGTGGCAGATGTGGGCACTGATGAAAAACTAACTGCAAACACAATCAATAGTTTAATAAAAGATTAGGAAAAATTAAAGAAAAATTTATTAAGTTTCGTGAAAAAACTAAAAGAACACTGGGAAAAAATAGAAGAAACACAAGAACTATTAAGATACCTAGGATAGGTTTACAGTTTGAGTTTACGGTTCACAGTAAAAAAACTCGGCAACAACCGTGAACAAGTTATGGGGGTGCAAACATGCAATCGGGTGATTTGGAAATGAGATTGATATTAATTGGTCCGCAAGGAAGTGGAAAGGGAACACAAGGAAAATTATTGCAACACGAATATGGATGGCTTCCTATTTCTTCAGGAGATCTCATAAGAGCTAGAATTAAGAACGACCCTAGCTTCGATGAAAAATACGGCATAAGCAAAGGAAACTTATTGCCAGATGATATCATCACACAAATGATTAAGGAAAGAATAAAAGAAAAAGACTGCGAAAAAGGGTACATTCTCGATGGATTTCCTAGAAAGATAAAACAAGCAGAAGTATTAGACACAATGATAAAAGTTGATTATGCGTTACTGATTGATGTTCCAGACAAAGAAAGTATCAAAAGATTAAGTGCAAGATGGCAATGCAAAGGATGCAACAAAATTTACGGTTTAAATGAAGCCCCACCAAAAGTATGTCCTTGCGGTGGAGAAGTCTATCAAAGAGAAGATGATAAACCTGCAGCAATAAAGAAAAGACTAGAATTATATCACAAAGAAACAGAACCAATACTAGGATATTACGAAAAACAAGGAAAATTATTAAAAGTAAATGGAAAAGGAACCGTTGAGGAAGTTTTTGAGAAAATTAAAAAAGTATTAGGCAAATAACTATGAAAATTTTGCTTGTAAACAACACCTCAATCCATTTTCCTGCATTAAAAGAGTTGCTTGAGAAAGATCACGTCGTTACTTCTGTGCATATTGAAGAATTGAAATCAGAAATGGCAACTAGTCATGATGTTGTTGTTTTATCTGGCGGATCAAAGTATGAAGTTAGCGATAGTCCTGAAATGTTTGAAGAACAATTTAAAATTTTTAAAAGCGGTAAACCCGTTTTTGGAGTTTGTTTAGGATTTCAAGCAATATGTCATGCTTTCGGAGAAAAAGTGGAAAAATTAGGTTTTGAAGTTGAAGGAATAATAGAAGTTCAAAAAACAAAAAATGACCCTCTGCTAAAAGGATTAAAAAAAAGCTTTAAAGCATACGAAGGGCATAGCTGGGGTGTTAAGAAAATAAATGGAGAACTTATAACTTTAGCACAATCCAAACATTGCGTAGAAATGGTTAAGCATCCAAAACTACCAGTTTATGGAACACAATTCCATCCAGAAGTACATCAAGAACTTGATGGATTGAAAGTTTTAGAAAACTTCTTGAAAAAATATTCGGCCTAATTTTCAAACAATTGCCTTACAAATTCTGTCGCATAACAACCATTAGGTAAGTCAAATTTGAGGACTATTTTCTTTTTTCCTTTGTTAAGTTCATCATCTAACAATTCACTTGTTTCTAAGTTTTTGGCTTGGACAAAAACTTTTCTTTCAACCCCTTCAAGAGTTAATTGTGGTATTTCTCGAATGATAAAATCTCTTTCAGTGATGCCGTCTTGTTTCATTAGTTCGAGCATTTTTTCATTAATTTCCACTCCAAAGCCTGGA
Organism: Candidatus Woesearchaeota archaeon; assembly: GCA_016215315.1. Taxonomy (GTDB): domain Archaea; phylum Nanobdellota; class Nanobdellia; order Woesearchaeales; family ARS49; genus JACRKG01. Next base: position 172,296 of record JACRKG010000019.1, read on the forward strand.
ACCATTAAAGTTTGTGGTTTGGAGTTTAGAGTTTGTAGTGTTGCATTCCACAAATAAGATTGGTATGCTGCAATGAATAACTTATTTATCTTTATTGGTAAAAGTTTTATTGCATCAATAGGATTGTTAGGGTTTTCTTGCAGATATCGAGTTACTTCTTTTTGATTTATTAATTCGCAAGCTTTCACCCATTCTTTTTTTAGCATTGCTTTACCTATTTCTACATTATTTATGCTGAATCTTTGTTCTCCAAAATAATTAATGAATTCGGCTTTTATTTCTGGTTTTTCTTTTATATTTCTCACAGTAATTTCAAAATGGTTACCTTGATGATCTCCTAGCGAAATTGGTTCTTTGCGATTTCCCAAAAATTCAGTTTTCAAATTATCAATTTTTACTTCTTTTTTACAATTTTTTATAGAAATATACTGAGTTGTTACTGCATTCTTATCTTTCAAACCAGCATAACCAATATTTTTTAATGAAGTTGATACAAATCGAGAAACGATTCTTATAGCTCTTGTTGTTGTGTAACAAGTTTTTTTTAATAAAAATACTCCATAAGGACCTGACTCTGATTTAAAATTAAATATTTCATTTACAACAAAGTCTTCAGGGATTTGTTTAAGTTTATACGACATCGCTTTCGAGAAGGAACTTCTTGCTTTTAAACTTATACAATCTTGCAGGCCTGTGAACACCTTCCATTTTTGTTTCTTTAGTTTGTTCTACTAAATTTAGACTTGCTATTTTTTTCCTGAAATTTCTTTTATCTAAAGTTTTTGCTAGAATTACTTCGTATAATTTTTGTAGTTCTGTTAAAGTGAATTTTTGGGGTAATAATTGGAATCCTACAGTTGTATATTCTAATTTGGACCTTAGCCTTGTTAAAGAATAATCTAGTACTTTTTTGTGATCAAAGGCTAATGGAGGGTAATTGTATACTGAAAACCATTGTGCATCCGCAACTTCTTCTGTTGGTTTAATTTTCATTTTTTCTGAATCAATAAGTGCAAAATAAGCAACAGTTATTACTCTACCTCTTGAATCTCTGAATGGATCTCCGAAAGTGTATAACTGTTCTAAATAAACATCTTTTACTCCTGTTTTTTGTTCAAGAATCCGCTTCGCAGATTCTTCGAGACTTTCGTCTAATCTTATAAAACCACCAGGAAGCGCCCATTCGCCTTTTTTAAGGTCTGCTTTTCTTTTTACTAGAAGAACTCTCAATTCATCGTTTTGTACTGTGAAAATAACTATATCAACAGTAACGCTTGGTTTTGGATACTTGTGAATATCACTAGTCATATCCCACTTTGGTTTTTCTACCATAGTGTAAAAAAAACAAGAAGAAGTATTTAAACCTTTTTGCGAAAAATGCAAAAAGTCAAAAAAGTTCACTAAACAAATTAACAGAAATCTTTTTATGTACACAAAAATTTGTCAAAGCGTTTATTAACATGAATTTGCGGAGCAAATTCAATGAAAAGGTGGTGGCTGAACAAAAAAGTTCAAAGAGTGGCTAAAATAGTTTTGTATACCGTTCTTGCTGCTGAGGTTGCAGTAGTTTCTTCTTTTGGGTATCAATTAAGAGGCAATAAATCCATTCAGCCTTACATTGAGAAAAACTTAACTCAACTAATTCAAAATCAAGAAAAAGTCCTGGGAATAAAACATTTTGGTGTTCCCAAAGTTGAGTATGGACTCCCTAAAGATATCCCAAACATAGTTAAAATTGCAGGAGTGTTTAGAGGCTTTTATACTCCTGAAAACGACACAATTTATTTAGTAACTGGAACTTTAGTTACTCCAGAACACACTTGGGAAGACATATTAGGAAACATTTTTAATCTAGGAGAAACAAAAGTAGTTAATGATACTTTATATCATGAATTAGGGCATTATTATGCGGATAAATTAGGTGAAATGATCGGAATACCCGAAGATGCTTCTCTCTCTCAATCAGAAATTATTTCTACTAAACTAGTTAGTGAAGGAATAGCAGAATATTTTGAGCACAAAACTTTAGGAACACAATATGATAAACCTCCAGAATACTTAGATGAATTGGAAAAATTTACAAGTGATACTGCTTTTTTTTATGACGGCGGATACCAATTAGTTAAACCAATAATAGACAAGTACGGAGATAAAGGCATTGCATACTTAATGATCATGCTCCCAACAACACAAGAATTAATACACTTATCAGAATACCAAAAGAAAGCAATGAAGTTCTTGGAAGAACATTAGAAATAGAAAATATTTAAGAGATTCTGGACAATAAATAAAAACCCATTTCTTAATCCTCAGACATGCTAGGACAGAAATTATATTTCCATACTTTATAGATGTGCAGTGCGGAATAATCTTGAATAATATCATTAAACTTTCCTTTCAAATTCATCATAAACTCTCTGAATTTTTTAGCATCTTCTATCTCTACATCCACTTCAAACTCCCAAGGACCGAGAGATTTAACTATGTAAATTACATTTGGATTAACTCTGCAAAATTCCACCAACATTCTTTCCTTCTCCTCAGTAATATTACGCAATCCAATTAAAATTTTATAATGCCAGTAAAGGTAAATCTCCTCATTAGGCACAAAATTGTAATGCTTGATAATTCCAGACTTTTCCATTTTCTTTATTCTATCTGCAACTAGATCTGCACTTTTGCCTAAGAATTGAGCGATTTCTACCGCCATTAATCTAGAATTAACACTTATTTTAGACAAAATCTGCCAATCAATATCGTCTAAATTAACTTTCTCAGGAACGGAACCAAAGAAAGATTTTCTGGATTCACTCGGTTTGTTTTTGTTAATCAAATAATCTCGTATAAAATACTCTCCGCGAATAATAGTTGCAATTTCTCGTTGTGAAATAAATTTTCCATATTTAGAATCTAATTCCTTCAATGTCTTATCTAAATAAGTCACGTCTTTAGCCCAAGTACCAAAAGCTAAATCATACTTTCCATCACAAGAAGCTACCCAGACAACATCCGGATTATTGATTAAATAATTAATTAGCTCTTTTTCTTTTTCAGGAGTTAGATTCTGCAATCTTAAAAAGTTTTTATGGACTGTAAATCCTAGCTTGGAAATATCAATAACAGTATAGAAACTAGAAATCATCTTCTCTTTGATCAAATTATTAATTCTGTAACCAACTACTTGCTTAGATAGCCCTACTTTCTTAGCTATTGTAGAATTCGGTTGCCTTGAATTAATATCTAATTCGAACAATATCTTTCTATCCTTTAAATCAAGCTTCAGAGCCATTTTAAACAATAAATACTACTTATTAGTTATTCATATATAAATTTAGCGATTTTGTCAAATTTTTTCTAAAAAAGTTTAATATACTACATTGTTACTACTAAATAGTACGTATTAGAGGTGTCAAAATGGCATTAAAACTTGAAATAACAAAAGACTTGGAAAGTTTGGGGGATAGATTGGAAAGTTCAGACTTAGTTGCCATCCTTAACTTACCAGATGCAAATCTATGCAATAAAAGAAAAGAGTTTGTACTAAGAGATGGAAAACTAGAACAGGCATGTAGAGGATGTGTCACGCAGAGTATTAAAGTAGGAGAAATGATAACAATAGAACAAATAAAGGAAGTCATCAATCATTTCAGAGACAATTATGGAACAAGATGGATAACCATTAATGGACGAGGAGATCCTTTCCACCCAAAACTCAGAGGAAGAACATTGGAAAAAATCAAGCATGCTGCTTCAAAAGGAATTAGATCATATGTATTTACTGCAGGAAATGAGCTGGATGATGAAGTATGTTATATACTGGCAGAAAATGAAGTAAATGTAATGATAAGTTTGTACGGTAATGATTTTATTGATGAAAGTTTCTTTGAAGGCAAAAAATATACTTCTCCAGTTGATATGCTAAAATTATTACTAGCATCGAATACGCCAGAAAAAGCAATTAGATTTAGAGAAAGAGGACTAATACAAGATGAAGCGCGCATTGCAGAAAATTTACAAAGATTAATTTATACATATCAAAGTTACTCAACACATACTGCAGAAGGTGTGACTAGAATTGCAATGAATTATGTGGTAATGCCAAGAGATCTTGCAGACAACGGAAACAAAATGTCTAAGCTAAAAAAAGCAGCGAACGAAAAAGGAATCGCGTTTTTTTGTAATTTAGAATTCGATGCAGTTGAAAAATATAATTCAGAAACAATAACACAACTTAAACAATTAAAAGAAAAACATTCAACTTCAGAGCACAGTACATCTGTAAACGGACAATGCCAAATGGGGGCAGGATCATCCACAACCATAGATTATAACGGAGATATGTATAGGTGTCCATACATGACTGGCGGAGGAGATGGGAACTTCTTTAAAATTGATGAACAAAAAAGGCACGAAACAATTGATAGCCATGTCAGAAACAGAAAAGATTCTTGTGGAATGAGAAACACTCCAAGAAAAGAATGGTAATAATATAAGAAAAAAGGATTTTTTAGAAACGTTTTTAAAAACCAAACAACATATATCACTTAAATGAAAAAATGGGTGATTTTTGCATTAATATTGCTAGTTTCGTGTAGTTTTACAGGAAATCAAGTTGTTGATGTTTCTAATGTTCCAAAAGAAAATTCTGATTGTCCTATAAATGTTAAAGAAACGAGTTGTAATTGCGGAAATGGAAACAGTCTTTCATTCACAGTTTTTTTCAGAGGTTTTGGAGAACTGAATGAAGCAGAGCGAAATTTTAGAAATTTTTTAGGTGAAAGAGAAAATTCAGTGAGCTCTACTTGTTGCACTTCTATTGTTCTTCCAGATTTTGATTATTCATACACAAAAGATATTCGTGAAAATGCAAAATCAATCGCGTACAATATCAACAATGTAAATACAATAATAACTACGGGAAGAGATGATATTACTTCCATAAATCTTCACTTGATTGGTTTTTCTACTGGTGGTTTGGTAGCTATTGAAACAGCTAATTTGATAAATCAAGAATTGCCCGCCCCTAATCGTGAGTCATGTGGTAAAAAATTACCCGACAGCATCCCAGTAAAAATTGATTTAGTGACTATTGCAACTCCTTACGAAGGAGATTTTGGAGGGGGAATGTTTCCTAAAATTGGAGAAAAATTTTGTAAAACTTTAGGTATTGGAGGAGTTTTGGGATGCTCCGTAGGAAGCAAAGATTATGGAGGTAAAACAGCTCCTAAAAACCTTTGCAGTTTCACAGCATTAGTAACAGATAAAACATCAGATGATACTGCAGGAGGACACTTACCAGATATTGAAAAGATTGGAGAAGATTGGCATCCTGTTGTTGAACATCTCGAAAATGTAGGACATAATGACGCTGTTTTGAAAGCTTTAGAAACAAGACCAGAATTATTCAATTTAGGCTGCGAGTGCAATCAACAAAGATAATGGTGAATTCATGAACAAAAATATGCGATTATTCATACTCTCAGAATTTTTAGTTGTTAGTGGTTTCGGATTTATATTTCCAATATTTGCAGTTTTTGTTAAAGATAAATTAGCTGGCGGCAGCATACTTACTGTAGGAATTGCCACAACTATCTATTTGCTAGGAAAATCTTTGTTGAGAATTCCAATAAGTAAATATTGTGATAAAAAGAAATTACATAAAGAATTCATGGTAGTTGGGTATTTCCTGATGTCTTTAGTTCCTTTAGGATATTTTTTAATCAATTCAATTTATCAACTTTTTTTAGTTGAATTCTTTTTTGCAGTTTCAGCAGCCATTGGAAGATCTGGGTGGTATTATTTATTCACAAAAAGTTTGCCTAAAGAAAAAGAAGGTTCTGGATGGAGTACCTTAAAAGGATACACTGGAGTGGGCGATGCTATTGCTGCTACAATCGGAGGAGTATTAGTCACGATTTTTGGTTTTAACACGACATTTGTCATCATAGGAATTATGGGGTTAATTGCGACGTTCATTCTTTCAAAAGTTAATGTAAAATAAAACACTTAAAAAAACAAAGCACTATTTCATGAACTGATCTAAAATAAACCAACTATTTCATCAACTCAAACATATTTGTTATTGCTCTTTTTGCTTTGCTGAATGTGGGTTCTGGTATTGTGATTACTGGTTTTTTTGTTTCTAAAGATTGAACTACTTTGTCTAAACTTATTTTTTGCATGTACTTACATAAAACGCACGGAGTGATTATTTCTACTTCAGGAATGGCACTTTTTATTGAGGCTCCAAGGTGACATTCTGTAAGCATTAATACTTTTCTAGCTCCTGATTTCTTGACCATTTCAATCATGTCAGTAGTACTTCCAATTTGGTCTAAGCTCAAGTATCCTTCACTTATTAGGTCCGGACTTATTTCGAAATGTCCTATTATTAAGTCTGGGTTGAATCTTTGTTTGTAGCTCAGAATCATTTGAGGACTTCTTGATAATTCTTCGTGAACGTAGCAAGCTCCTGTTTTTGTTTTTGGTACTTCTCCCTTGAAAAAAGGGAGTAATAATTCTGTTCCTTTGGTTGCATTTCTCAAATAAATAAATTTGTTTTCGAAATCGTATTCTTTGTAATAAAGAACTTCTTTTCCTGAAATTTTGTCCTTCATTTTTCTGAATAAATTCTCAGCAAGATTAGGATCGGGCAATAATATTACTTTTTTGTTAGGAATATTATTTAATATTTTTTGTGCATTTGAAGACGTGTAAATAGCGTCAACTTCTGCTTTTGTTGCTGCAGTTGTATTAACGTAAGCAAGAATTGCGGATTCAGGATTATGTTTTCTAATATGTTTTATCATGTCTGGAGTGATTCCTTCAGCTATTGAACAACTAGCAGCCGTGTCTGGAAGTAAGACTGTTTTTTCTGGATTTAACAAATGAGCGCTTTCTGCCATGAAGTGCACTCCGCAAAATACAATGTAAGGAGTGTTAACTTTTTGTGCATCAATGCATAATTTTAGTGAATCTCCAGTTGAGTGAGCAATATATTGTAGTTCTGGAATTTGATAATAATGTGCTAGTAGTGTTGCTCCTTCTTTTTCGCATAAATCAACTATTCTTTTCATTATCGGTAGAACTATTTGAACGTGCTGCCAGTCTTTTCTGAAATCATAAAGTTTGTCTTCAACATCATCCCAGTCTATTTTTTGCTCAAGAGTTCTCATTTTTTGCCCTCCAAGCCAAGTATTCTTCTATTCTTTTTTTATGATCAAAAGCTAATTTTGGAAGTTTTTCCAAAGGAAAAACTTTAACCTTTGTCGCATCATCACCGGCTTTTAAGTCTCCAGTACCTCTAGCAACAAAACCAATACTATTAACGTGGCCTCTAGGATCTCTGTCTTTTTCAGAATAAACTTTTAGTTGTGTTAGTAATGTTATTGATAAGCCTGTTTCTTCATCTGTTTCTTTCATTGCTGTTCTTTCTAAAGTGTCTCCGTATTCTTGGAATCCTCCAGGTAAAGCCCAGCATCCTTTGAAAGGATCATCTCTTCTTTCAATCAATACTATTCCTTTAAAATCAGGATCATGATATTCAATTATTATGTCTACTGCCGTTGGTGGATTGTTGTGTTCTGCTTTTTTGTAAATTTTTTTAAGTCTTTCAACCCCTTTTATTTCATGAAGAATATGTAGGGTTTCTTTTGTTAAATATTTAGAACAATCTTCTCCTTGAATTAGCATATCTCTAACTGTTGAAGCACTTATGTATTGTGATGCTGGAAGGCCTTGTGTTTGGTAGCCTTTCTTTTCTGCAAGTTTTTTAACAATTTCATTATTAGAAAATACAACATCGAATTTCGGGCAGACTTCTTCAACAACATCAAACCAAACTGAATAATCATTAACGTCAGGAATTCTTACTATTTTATAATTGAGTCCTGAATTTTGTAAAGATAATTCTAGCATCATTTCTCGTTCATCAGCAGTAAAAGGATTTTCTTGAGTGTTGCTTTTGTTAGAACTACCTATGCCGATTATTATTTTATCAAGATTTCTACTTAATGCTTTAATCATTTCAACATGCCCTTTGTGCAATGGTTGAAACCTTCCGATGAATAGTCCTGTTGCCATGCGGTTCGTGGTTTATAGTTTGTGGTTTGGAGTCTTTGACGACGGGGTTGTGGTTACTATGAACTCCAAACCCCGAACCTCAAGCTATTTTTTTACTATCACCTCACGATAGTCCCAGCCGAAAGCGTTTGGGCTTGCTCTTATTATTGGTGCTGCTTGCATTCTTTTGTATGCTGCGATGTCTATTTTTCTTGCCATTTCTAGAATAAATTTGCGGAATGTTTCTGGAGTGAATTTGTCGTATACTGTTTTGCCTTCTTGGTCTGGAATCCAGATTTCTTTATCAAATTCTTTGTTTTTGAATTTTTGAACTAATTCTTCAACCCAGAATTCATCGTTGTTTACTATTTCATCAACTAATGGACCAACAATAAAGTAATCGAATGGGTCTCCTTGCCCTTTTGTTACGTCTTGGTCTGCTCCTAATTCTGCTGATGCTTTTACTTTTATGCTTGCTTCAGGAATTATTTCTTTACCTGCTTTTTGGTTAACGTAATCTGATAATTTGTAGACTTCTATTTTGTTTATGTCTCCTAAAACATCTAAACCACCAACCATGTCTCCGTAAAGTGTGCAGTATCCTAGTGCTACTTCTGTTTTGTTTCCTGTTGAAAGAACTATGTGGCCTTCTGCGTTTGATACGGTCATTAATACGTTTCCTCTTAGTCTTGCTTGAGGGTTTTGGTCGCTTACGCCAGTTAATTCTCTTTTGAATAATTCTTTGAATGATTTTCTGTGAATGTTAGTTATGTCTTCTATTGGCCATACTAAGTATTTTATGCCTAAATTTTTTGCTAAGTCTCTTGCTGCGTCTTTTGTTAGTGTTGCGTTGAATCTTGAAGGCATGTTTACTGCTAAAACATTTTCTTTGCCTATTGCATCAACTGCTATGCATGCTACTAGTGCTGAATCTATTCCTCCACTTAGTCCTATTACTGCTTTTTTGAAGCCTAATTTTTGGAAGTAGTCTTTAACACTCATTACTAGTTGGTCATACATTAATTTCCATCTGTTAAATATTGGCAAGACCGGTTTTTGTCTTAAGTGCCACTCATTGAGAGGAGGTAGTGTTATGGGTTGTTTTTCTAAATCGACAATTTTCAAATCTTCTTCAAAAAGCGCTGCGTGATCTAACAATCTTCCTTCTTTGTCAAAAACCATGCTAAAACCATCAAAAGGTATGATGTTTTTACCTATGTCTCCTATCCCTACAGTGTTAAGGTAAACTACTGGTAAATTATTTTCTTGAATTCTTTTTTTGCATATTTCTATTCTTTTTTCTATTCTGCTAAAATAACTTGGTGATGCGGAAATACTTATTATTAATTCTGCACCATTTTTTTTCATTAATTTTACTGGTTTTATTTGGTAGTCATCTTCCCATAATTCTTCGCAAACTAGAATTCCTAATTTTATTTTTTTGCCTTTAATGGATATTTCTACTGGTTTTACTCCTTCTTCTGTTCCTGCTTTGAAATAACGCCAATCATCAAATACATCATAATTTGGCAATAATGATTTGCGTCTTATTTGTACTATTTTTCCGTCTTGAATTACTGCAGCTGCGTTCCATTTGACTTTTTTTCCGTTACGCATTGTTTTTGCTTCATCATAATCGACAAAACCCACAACAACTATGATTCCTTTAGCTTCTGGAGCAATTACTTCTTGTAATAATCTTTTATTTTCTCTGATGAAAAACATTCTGTTGAAATTGTCTGCCATGCAGTATCCAGTTATTGCTAGTTCTGGAAATGCAACAATGTCTGCACCTTGAGATTTGGCCTTTCTAATAAAATCAATAATTTTTTTAGTATTGCCGGCCAAATCTCTTGTGAATGGATTGATTTGTGCTAGTGCTAATTTCATTTTTGTGCTCCTTTATACCCACTAATCATTAAAAAACCTTGACCTGCAAGATCTAATGCCATTTCGTCATTCAATCCTAAAGTTTTTGCACTCATAACATTCCAAAGACCCAGAGCTTCTCCTAATGCCATTAATCTTAACCCGCCTTCTTGTTCTAATCCGCAATTTGGTGATAGCTCAATATAGCTAGGTCCGCCTGCAAGACGTTCTGGTTGAGGATAACTGGATAAAATTTTTTCTAATTCTTCTTTTATCGTTAAGGCTTTTTGTTCATCAACGACTACGTCAACAAAAATCAAGTCTACTTTTTTATAACCTTGACAGGGTGCTTCTTTTGTATGAGGGTATCCAAATACTTCTGTAACAACTAAATCTCCCACTTTCTTTTCTTCAACTAATTCTCCTTTTCTGTATACGGTGGTTGTTTGTTGTAATATTTGATAAAGTTTTTCAGTGTCCATTTTAGTTTCCCTCCAAACTGTTCAATAACTCTTCTTTTTCTTTTCTTCTTGTATCAATTATTTCAAGAGTTTTAGGACTGTACTCAATTTTATTATACTTATTCCAAGTGTTATTTGCTCTGCTATTTTGTTTGTGTAAATCTTCATCATAAACTATTCTTCCGTTGCTCAATAATTTTTGGTAAACTGGTGTGCCGTCAATTTGTTCTCCTTCTTGAGCAACTATTAGTGTGCTGCCGTTTTCGTAAACTCTTACTCTTCCAGGTATTGATTCTTTTCCTAGAGAGTCTGAAAATTTTAGTGATGCTTCTATTTTTTGTCCTGAATTTATTGCTTCTTCAATCCAAGCATCGATGCCGTTCATTCCTGCAGGATTAAAAGCAATTACTTTTTCTCCATGCATTGTTGCGCTTCTTTTGTATGCTAAACTTATTGTGTCTCTTTCGCAACCTTCTTGAAAGTATCCTCCTGCACCAGTAATTATTTCTTCCTCGTTGAATCCTGCTTCATTGTATTCTTTGAATGTTTCTCTTGCTTTTGTTGGATTATAACCATCTTCAACAACCATTCCTGTTTTTTCAATTTCTTCTTCCAAGGTTTCTTTTTTCCAAGTCACACATTGACCAGGAACATTGCCAGAATCAAATCTAGGAATTATAGTTTTATTAGTGCCTTGGTATTTTTTTACTAATTTCATGATTGTTGGAAGACCACTCTTAATTGTGTGAACAACGTCGGGAAGTAATGCGCTTCTTTCGTTTGCTCGAACAAAATCGTCATAAGCTAAATCTTGTGCTTCTTCAAGAGTTCTTCCTTCTTTTTGGTAAGCCATAGGGAATTCATGACCCACAGTTCCTATGTCTTCAAAGTATTCTGGGAACAAAAATCTTGCTTGATCATCACTGGTTTTTTTAAATCCAGCACCAACGTATAAAGAAGCCATTAAAAGAACATGATTGTTTAAGTTTTGGTCAGATCTAAGACCGAATTCGGCAAATCTATCTCTTACTACTTCATAAAATAGTCTTGCTTTTGTTGCTTGAATTATTGCAGTGTACAAATTTTCTAAATGAGGCTCTAAATGACTTACTAAAGCTCCTGTTCCTTCAACACTCATTACTGGAACGTGTTTGCCATCTTTAACAAGAAAAGTTTGTCCTCCAGGAAGGCCATAAATATCTATTGGAAAATATCCTCCATTATCTAGTACTGCTTGCCATGCTTTTTCAGGGAATTTTTTAACCATTCCTTTTTTTGTAAAAAATTCTCTCGCCGAATCAACTTCTTTTTTTGTAACAGGATTCATAAAAAAAGAATAAAGTGCTTTCTCTAAACCAGCCATAATTAATCTATTGTTAGCTCCTTCTTCTCTTATTCCTTTTCTTGCAGCCAAATTATAACAAGCAAAACTATCCGCAAACAATTCACTAGAACCACTCATAGTTCTTTTATATGTATCAGTTGCTGCAGCTCTATTAACTGGTTGAAATTTATTCCAGAATTCTATTTGGTCCTTTGTTTCTGCTAATGGAAGCATTTCATCCCCCGAAATCATAATACACCTCTAACGACTTCCTTAGTTGTTATAAACTTAACCCCTAAGCTTTTAAATTCTTCAAGAGTACTATCAATTCCTTCTTTTGTTATTCCACTAATTGCATCTGTTATTACATAAACTCTTACGCCGTTATTTACTAAACCTTTCACTGCTGCTTTTACACAGTAATCTGTTGCTACTCCGTAAACAAATGCTACTTCTGGCTTTACTATATCAAGAGCTCTTTCAAAGTAGGGGTTTGTTGATACATCATAATTTTGTTTTTCAAAGAAAACTCCTCTACCTGAATTAGGTCTTACGCCACTCAAGAACGCATTTAGTCTTTTTTCTAGTTCTCTTCTAGACAAAACATTTGCATCCCAATCTAAGTGATGTTCTAAGTATAATAATTCTAATGCTTCGTGAAGTGTTTCTTTGATCTTTTTCTGTCCTTCCGTGTCAGCCATGCAATGGTCTGGAAAAGGACCTCCGTGTTTGATCAATTCTCCTTCTCTATGTCGGTAATCAGGAGTTCCAAAATGCAAATCAACACTGCCAAAAACAGGAATTCCTCCCTCTACTGCGGTTTTTGTTAATAGCTCTAAGTTTCCTTTCAATTCTTCAGCACCAGGAACGTATAGTCCTCCGTCCTCGTTCATAAAATCATTTTGTGTGTCTACATCGTAAAATATTGTTTTTGTCATTTTGTTTTCCTCCATTAGTGTTTTTTAAACACTTACTAGTGTCAAAAAAAAGGCACGTGATCACATCGTCGATCACGCACCTATTAGTGTATGTAAAACACTTAGCATTTATAAATATTTGTATACTGGAGAATATAAATCCACAAAAGCGAGAACATTAATAAAGAGTAAATTTTATTATCAAAACATAATGGTTTATCCAAAATATAAGAACAAACACTTGAAAGAAGCACTTTTTAATGCAAAAGGCTACATCAATTGGACGCAGTTCGCGAAGAAATGCAAAAATACTCCTCCTAAAAAATACATCTTGATTTATTATCAGAGTATTTTAAATCACTTCAGAAAGAAATACCAGCCAAAAAAAATCCAACTGGATGACGTGGTAAGTATAGAGCAATATAAAAATATCGGAGTTGTTAGAATGACCGGTATAGGTTCACCTCACGCAGCAACTGTTTTTGAAGAATTAATTGCTCTTGGAGGTAAAGAATTTTTAAACATAGGTTCTGCAGGAGGCCTTTCCGATTTTGGAATATTTTTATGCCAAAAAGCAATAAGAGATGAAGGAACCAGTTATCATTACCTACCTCACGGAGAGTTTACTCATCCCAATAAAAATTTAACGAGAAAGCTTGAAAAACAATTAATTAAAAGCAAAGTCGAATTTCAGAAAGCACCCACTTGGACAATTGACGCGCCATACCGGGAAACTATTGCAGAGATTAAGCATTACAAAAAAACAGGCGTGAAAACTGTTGAAATGGAAGCGTCAGCATTATTTGCAGTCGCAAAAGTAAGAAAAGTAAAAATAGCTTCAGCATTTGTTGTTTCAGATATTTTAGGTGAAGATAAATGGGACCCGCAATTCAATAAAAAGCACGTCAAACAAAACTTGAATAAATTATTTGATGTTGCGGTGAGTTGTTTGTTAAAAAAATAAAATAATGAAAAAATAGTTTCAAATTAAAAGATAAATATTTCACATCTTCTTAACTATGGCAACAATTTCAAGGGATAAAGGAATGAAGCTGGCATCTTCTCTTAATTTTTTATCTAGTTGCATGAAAAAGTCAACATCATCTTTATCTTTGAACAATCGATTTACTTTCTTTTCATCTATTTTTGAAAAATATTGATACATCGTGTTCTTACCTAAAACTTTTATCAATTTCAATCCAGATTTTCTAATTAATGCAGCAATATCTTCAATTCTAAAATCTATTTCTTTAAATGCATGATATTTTGAGCTATAAATGCCTTTCTGCATCAATTTTTTAACTCTAAACTCATCTTTGTTTTGGATCAACATCCCTAAATTTCTGTAAAAATTTTTAAAATCTAATACAATGAATCCTTTATTCTTTGTTACTCTTTTGAATTCTTCCAGTGCACTTTCTGCATCGCAATAAGAAAGCGCAGTTCCAAAACAGAAAGTAAAATCAAAATAATTATTGTGAAATTGGCTTAATTTAGTGATATCTCCTTCGATAAATTTTATCTTTTGACTGAGGCTTTTTTTTAGAGCTTTGGTTTCTCCAATTCTCAGCATCTTCTCAGCCAAATCAACACAGAAGATATTCGAATATCCTTTTTCTGCTAATGGGATTGCAAGACCTCCCGTTCCACCAGCAGCATCAAGAATTTTCACCGTTTTATATTTTGGCAAATACTCTGAGAGAATATCTAATTCAATCTCTCGCACAAATTCATTATACCTTCCCGTGTAATAGGAATCATATTCATAAGCAAATTTGTTGTGTTCTTCGACAACTTTTTCATGTGAAAGCTTCATACATGTTCACACGAAATAGAAGTTTATAAAATTGTCGAAAGAAAACAATCTGAAGGCAGATAAGATTTTCTGCTTACAAACTTTAAACAACAATTCAAACTAAAAAAACAATATGTCCCAAGAACACTAAAGCTGCATGACCTGCAAAGCCAGAAAATAAGGGAATTAACAAATTATCATCTATTTTTGAAACACAAGTTTCTACAAAAGTTGCAGCAAATGCCATTATTAATATAGGACCCCACAAAGGATCCCCGACAATTGCAAAGCCAGATAACCACCAAACTTTTCCATTAACTAACGTTCTCAAAAATATAAATCCAACAAAAACATCAACTAAAAATTGTGCAAGTGCACCTTCCAACGCTTTCTTTTTCTTTTCAAAAATCCAAATATTATGAACATACTTACCAACAAGCGCTGCAGTTAAATCACCAAAAGTAGTCATGAGTAATGCAACAGTAGCAATTCTTTCATCAAAAACTGCAAAAACAATTATTGCACCTAATAAAAAAAATATTTCCCCGCCAACTCTCTGGTGTTCTGATCTCCTTCTGAAATGCTTCCACAAATAAGACAGTATTGGTAGTTTTGCTTTTAGCTCTATTCTTACATATTCTATCTCTAAAAGAACTATCAATAATCCTGCAAGAACTAATAAACCTGCTTTATGACCAAAAAAATGAGCAGTACCAAAGTAAAGTAAGATAAAAAACAAAGACAACAAATGAATCAATTTCCTTCCGAACTCTCTACTAAAATCCCACTCACTATCTTTAATTTGAGCTATGCGTTTTTTAATCTTATCTTTAACTCTTGCTTTAAGTACACTTTGCTTTAATCTTAATTCTCCAAAACGCTTCTTAATTTCGCCTCTGACACGACCATGCATAATAAGACTTCAACAACTCCATTTTATAAAGTTTTTCGACAAATTTATATAATTACAGATTTATCATTTTGTCATGAAACAAGCATTAATCTTTTCAGTATTTCTTATATTACTGGTTGGCTGCAATGTAAAAACTAATTTTGAAGCTTCACAAAAATCAGAATCAACCCAAGATATCAACAATATTCTAGGCAAGTGGGAAGTAGAAAAACAGTATTCTTGGAATGAAGAAACAAACCAATGGGATCCAGGACTAGTTTTAGAAGACGGAACTATAACTGAAAATGTTAAAGCTTCGGGAAGCCCAGTCTATAATGAATTCACTCTTGGCGGCCCTAATTGTCCTAGAGGTAATCCGGCCAAATATGTTACAATAACACCTACTGACGAATGTTACTTAATTAAAGGAAATATTTTAGAAAGAACCCCAGGAGGAGGATTTAACATAAGTGTTTCTCATGAATGGCAATTAAAAGAAGGAAAATTAGAATTCGTCACAACAATCCAAGATCCAGATAAAGTACTTTTTGAAACGGGATTTGAAAAAAGCAAAACAATAAGTTCAAGAATTGAGTAAAACGCCCATTTTATTCAATCCCACTCTCTGATTTTTCTACAAAAGCTTTAAATCATAATAAAGAATCACACCAATTATGCGCTCGTAGCTCAGCCTGGATGGAGCGATGGGTTCCTAACCCGTAGGTCGGGGGTTCGAATCCTCCCGGGCGCGTTATATGACTTGAATCCTCTTTCTTGGATTTTTTGTTTTTATGCTTTAGTTAGCTTAAATTCTTGGTTTTTACGAGTTTTAGCTTTTTGTTTGCCAGACCTAATTTTTTGTTTCAGGTCACTTTC
>JACRKG010000001.1 GCA_016215315.1 Candidatus Woesearchaeota archaeon
CAATCAAATCCGCAATTTGCCACTGTTTTTTGCCTTCATGCATCCATTTAAGGATCAGTTCCCGTGTTTGTAGATTTATCATAACACCAACAAAACACAACCACTATATAAATTATGCGTTACTTATGTCCTGTACTACTCCTTAAGAAATTAATTTATCAACATACTAATTGACCTTAAATATGTTCATATTGATTTATATATGTTCACTGGCACATAAATGTTTTGGCCAATTAGAAAAATTCATATACATAATTCCTATTTCGGGAAGAATATGCTAGAAAAAAACTATTTAAGCAGAGAAGAACAAAGACCCGATTGGAAAATATTTTTAGAGCAATTAAAACAAAAAATAAGCTTTCTACCTACCACAAAAACGAATATTTAAAAATGTAATAATTATACTGGAAGAAGAAATGAAAAAAGACTTAGCTATCAGAAACTCAACCGCAGAATTTTTGATATTTACTGCGCAGTCTGGAGAAGAATCTATCGAAGTAAAGTATGCAGATGGAACGGTCTGGCTTACTCAAAAGATGATGGCAAAATTGTTTGATGTAGCTATTTCCACAATAAATGAACATCTTAAAAATGTTTATCAAAACGAAGAATTAGAGAAAAACTCAACTATTAGGAAATTCCGAATAGTTCAAAATGAAGCAAATAGAACTGTACAAAGAGATATTGATTTTTACGGCCTGGATGCAATTATTTCATTAGGTTATAGAATTAACTCTCAAAAAGCAACTCAATTCAGGATTTGGGCAACAAAAGTAATTAAAGAATTTGCGATTAAAGGGTATGTTTTAGATAAGAAAAGATTAGAAAATGGAAATTTTCTAAATCAAAACTATTTTGATGAACTTTTAGCAGAAATTAGGGAAATACGATTAAGTGAAAGAAATTTCTATCAAAAAATAACCGATATTTATGCAACAAGCCTAGATTATGATAAAAACGCAGAAACAACCAAAGAGTTCTTCGCAAAAGTTCAAAACAAACTTCATTATGCAATACATAAACATACCGCACCTGAATTAATTGTAAAAAGAGCAGATAGTGAAAAAGAACACATGGGATTAACATCCTGGAAAAATTCTCCTGAAGGCAAAATTATAAAAACAGATGTATCTGTTGCCAAAAATTATCTGACAAAAGAAGAATTAGAATCATTAGGGAGGGTGGTGAGTGCATATCTCGATTTAGCAGAAGAACGAGCAAAAAGAAAGATACCTATGACCATGGAAGATTGGTCAAAAAGGCTTGATTTATTCTTAGAATTCGATGAGAGAGAAATATTAAAAAATGCTGGAAAAATAACAATGAGAATTGCAAAAGAATTTGCAGAAAGTGAATTTGAAAAATATCGAATTGTTCAAGACAAATTATTCGAGTCAGATTTTGACAAATTAGTCAAAAATTCTAGTAATCTAAAAAACAAAAAATAAGCTTTCCACGTACTTAAAAAAGTAAACTTTTTATACTAGAACATTATAATTATCTTAAAAAGAGATGTTTTATGAGTAAAACAAACCAAGTTAAAGCAATTTTCGCATTATTGATAGTGTCATCTTTCTTACTTGTTTTATCTCAATTGGGTAATAGTTTATCTGGTTTTGCCACTGTAGAGCCTGAAGAACAAAAATATGTTTATTACACAGATGTGGTTGTTGATGGAGTTAATATAGGAGTATTATCTACTACTCCTGAAAGAGTTGATGATTACTTAAAATATTCTTGGAGCGTGCTTGATGAATACAATTTTATTCCAAAAGATGCTTCGAGTGATCAAATAAAAGAAGCAATAACATCTCCAGGAGGAACTCTTATACTTCAAGTTGATGAAGCATCATACGTTTCAAATCCTGAAGCAGCAGAAGCACTAAAGAAAGGAATAGAATACACTAAAGGTCTTTACAATTACCAAAACCTAAAAGAACAATCACTCGGGGAATTGCAAACAAGAATTTTCTCAAGTAAAGAATTAAGTTCAAGAGATCAAGATGCAATAGCTAAAGTTACTGAAAGATTAAGTGGTTTCAAAGGAGATGTTGATTTTTACGTTAAAACAAGCAGTGTTCTAGAGAGAATGAATGATGTAGAAAATGCAGTCAGAAGTATTGAAAGAGAAGAAAGACAACAATTAGAAAACGAAGTTGAAAGATTAGGTGGAACTACTGCTGAAGGCAGAGTTAATCAAAAAAATAAAGGCGAAGAAGGTACTAGAGGTAGTGAAGGTAATGCAGGACCAAACAAAGGATCAAGCGGCGGTAGTGATACCGGTGGTGGAGGTTCTGGCGGAGGAGGTAGTGGTGGTGGCAGTCCTGGCCAGAGTGGTCAACAAGAAGGAGCTCAGAGTGAGGGTCGAGGAGGCGGCGTGAGTGAAGATCAAGGAGGTAGAGCTCCTGGTCAAAGTGAAAATTTTCCAGGACAAGGTGGCGGGCAAGACGGTGAACGGGGAAATAGTGATAATGCTCCTGGACAGAATAAATAGTTTTTTTCTAGATATTTTTTATTTTTTTGAGAGTTCACACAACAGCTTAAAACCCTCGCAAGGATACCTCGACCTTTAGGTCGGGGAGGAGGTCATTTTGTTAGAAAACATCTCTTCTTTTTCTAAGTGTTCAGTAATGATTAATAAATCAGTGCATTTAAGCTCATTACTTGCTTTCAGCAATGCGTTTATTTCTCTTTTTTTTGTTTCTGGATCGTTCACAACACAGAAAGTTTTATATATTACTATCAATTTAGTATCAATTAATTATCAAAAATAATTGATAGAAATGGACAAAGACCAACTCTCAGAGGTAATTGAAAGCGGAGAGACGCAGGAAGTAGAACTAAAACAAGCTTTCCATAGCTCGCAAGATTTTTCAAAATTAATGTGCGGTTTCGCAAACACTTATGGAGGTATGGTTATTATTGGTATTGGGGCAAAAAAAGAGATTATCGGGATTAAAGATGATATTGACCAACTCCAGCAGAAAATTTCGGCAGCTGCTCAGGCAATCTCACCACCGGTCATTCCAGAAATTCAAGTTCATACAACTGAAGGAAGGAAGATTATTGCAGTTATCATCCAAAAAGCAATCGATAATACTTTTCATACGTTTCAAGGTGTTGTCTATGTGAAAGTAGGAAGCACTCTTAAGAAGATAGAAGGAAATCAACTGGTAGAGTTTTTGAGAAGTAGGCAAATTCTTTGCTTCGATGAAATTTCTAGTGATGGCACTATGAATGATCTTGACATTGAAAAAATAAAAGATTATTTCAAAGTTCGTGGTCATGATGATTTCTTAAAAAACAATTCAGTAGAAAACTTCCTTGTTAGTTCAAAACTTGCTTCTAAAAATGGAAATTTAAAAATTAAGAATGCCGCTCTTTTATTTTTTGCTAAAGAGCCGGCAGAATTTTTTCCACAGATTGAGATTAAATTGGCGCAATTTGATGGTATCGAGCCCGTTAAAATTATATCTCATCAACTCATTCAATCTGATCCTGTTAATTCTATTGAAAAATCGCTATCTTTTGTCAAAAAGAACATCTCTAAAAGTATAGAAATCACTGATAAGGCTAAGAGAGAAGAGAAATTTGAGTATCCTATTGTCGTTGTACGAGAAGCTATTGTCAATGCCATAGCACATAGAGATTATTTTAGCAAAGATTCAATTCAAATTTATCTTTTTAGTAATCGGATTGAAATAACCAGTCCAGGCTCTTTGCCAATTGGATTGCCACGAGAATTATTTGGAACATTATCTGTACGAAGAAACCCAATTATATACCGCTTATTACGTGATTATGATTATGTTGAAGGTCTTGGCTCTGGTGTTCCGCGTATGATAAATTCTATGCGTGAACGTGGTTTGAAAGATCCTGAATTTGGAATTTATGAACATTTCTTTCGTATTATTCTTTATAATCTGAAAGGAAGCCAGAAGCCTATAGAAAAGTATGCAGATTTAAATGAACGGCAAAGGAAAGCAGTTGAATTTTTGAAAAAGCATAAATCCATCAAAACTAGAAAGTGTATGGAGATGAACAATACTTCTTTTGGGACTGCGATTTTTGATATCAATGAGTTGCTTAAATTCAAATATATTAAGAAAGTTGGCTCTTATAGAGGGGCGTATTATGTATTAAATGAGGAGAAGAAGTAAGGGGTTATTTCATCGAAAAGTGGTCTTGCGCGGATATTAATTATTTTGTTGAAGTATGTTAGTCTTCTTCTGCTAGCCAAGTCATTACATCAAAAAATAATTCTAAGTACATATTTTTCCATGCTGGTCTTCCGTTAAGTTTGTTGTCTTTTCTTCTATCAACAATGCTGATCCTGTATTCACCGGTTTTCTTAGTGTTTTCAACCAGCCTTGAGCGTTACGCTC
Source organism: Candidatus Woesearchaeota archaeon (assembly GCA_016215315.1). GTDB lineage: Archaea > Nanobdellota > Nanobdellia > Woesearchaeales > ARS49 > JACRKG01. The sequence goes on from JACRKG010000001.1 coordinate 4,386, forward strand.
AGTAAAACCTAGCTCTTCGCACAGTAATACTGCTTTAGCTAAATTATTGGGATAAGTTAATGGTCTGCCAATTTTACCTTGATTGGAAAGCAAACAAGCGGTGTCAACTTTTTCGATAATAATTCTTCTGTTTTTGGTATTTTACAAAAATTTATTGATAAATATGAAAATAGGAAAAATTTGCTATTAATTTTTTTCTGGTTCTACAATTGGTTTAACTAAAAAAATATTTCGTGATTATAAAGAGCCCTTGTATGAAAGATTAAAAAGAGAACTCTTTTTGAAACCTCTTTCTTTTGGAGAAATTTTAGAGGAGAAAAAGGAAAGAACGAATACGAAATAGATATCTGTGCTATGAATAGTAAAACTAAACGCGTTTTATTTGCTGAATGTAAGTGGCAAGAAAAAGTAAACGCAGAGCAAGTATTGAAAGAATTAAAAGAAAAATCAAGATATGTTGACTGGAACATTCAAGAAAGAGAAGAGTATTACGTTATTTTCTCAAAAAACTTCAGTAAACGAGTTATTCAAGAAAAAGTGCTGTGCATTGATATAAATGAAATAAAATGATTCGTTGAGAAAAAAGCCGTAGTGAGTGAAGAATCTTTTTCTAATGATCTTTTTTCTTATTTCTCATTGCTTCATATTTTACTAGTTGCTGAAGAAAATTCCTTATTGCATTCTTAGCCAAGTCAGATCTTCCTCTATAGCCCAAATGAGATTTAGAAACAATTTTATCTATTTCTTCAACCAACTCATAAGGTACAGATATGTTTACGTATTTTTTCACCATCTCAGTACAAGGTACAGCTTGGATATAAAACAATTTTGTGAGCTATATATGCGTCACATACCAAAAACATTATAAACAAATAGAATATAGTGTGTGTAAGTTCGAGTATTTTTAATTAAAACTAAAAGAGGTGAAAAAAATGGCTAAAAAAAATTCTAGTAGTGAAGTGGCTATAAGTAGAAGAAAAATTGGTGGAGAAGCTCCGATGGTTGTTGCAGAAGTTACTGATAGTTGTCTTTATACTGGTTTTTTTGGGACTTTAGATTCTGCAAGAATGCGTTTGGTAACTGAAAAACTTTTAGAAGTTTTAGAGAGAACAGGTATTAATATGATTATTATTGACTTAAGTAATATAGATATTATTGATTCTGCAGTTGCTGCTCATTTAGTTCGTGTTGGTGAAACTATGCGGCTTGTAGGTACTGAAGCAGTTTTTTGTGGAGTTATGCCAGTAATAGCTCAGACAATGATTAATGCAGGTGTTGAATTTAAAGGTTTTAGATTATTTAGAGATTTCAAAAGTTGTTTAAAATATGTTCTCAATAAACAAGGATTAATGCTTGTTCCTTTTAGTCCTAATCCTGCGGAGCAGGCACAACAACAACAACCATAAGTACAAACCTTTTAGTTATTTTTTGATTATTTCAATCATGTATGGTGGTAGATGAAGTATAAAACTTTAAAAATAAACAATGAATTTGAGGCCATTCATGCGAGCGAACTAGCTTCAAATATTGCCATACAAATGGGTTTTGGTAAGTTAGAAAGTTCTCAAATAACTTTAGCAGTTTCAGAAATTGCTGGCAATGCTGTAAAGTTTGCTGGTAAGGGAACAGTTAATTTTAATGTTAAAAAAAACAAAAGAGTTCTAGAAGTAGTAATTAAAGATAAAGGTCCCGGTATTAGTAAAAACAACAAAATTGTAGGAGAGGGGTATAAATTCTTTAAAACTAGTTTAGGTGTGGGCTTGAAAGCAGCTGAGAGGGCGATGGATGAATTTTTTATCAAATCCAAACCAGGCAAAGGAACAACTGTAGTAATGAGAAAATTTTTACATATGCCTGATGATGAAATTGAGTATGGTGTTGTTTCTTTGAATGATGAACAAAACATAGTTAATGGTGATTCTTATGTTATTAAAGAATTTGATGGTGATAAAGTTCTTTTGAGCGTTATTGATGGTCTCGGAGAAGGACCCGTTGCTAATAAAGCAGCTAATTTTGTTAAAGATTTTATTGAAGATAATTATAGATTGAATTTAACTAAAATGGTTGTAAAGTGTGATAAATATTTTAGAAAGCAGAAGAAGAAGAAGAATGGTGATATTACTGCGGCGGTTTTTGGCCTTTTTTTATTGAAGTCTGGCTCTTTAGAATATTTAGGGATTGGTGATACTAATATTAGAGTTATCAGTAAGAAAAAAATAAGTTTGTTTAGTAAAGGTGGGCTGGTTGGGGAATATAACTTGCCTGCTTTGAACGTGCAGAAAGAACATTGCGGCCGTGAAATTATTGTTATTATGCACACTGATGGAATAAGTGACAGGTTCACAGATGATATTTTGCCTTTAAACCAAAGTGCTCAAAAAATTGCTGATTTTATTATGAATAAATTCAGGAGAGAATATGGTGATGCAACTATATTGGTTTTGAAAAGAAAAAAGTAAATGATGTATATTAGTAAAAATAAGGAAAGCGAAAGTGTTTCGGCCAAGGAATTTTTGTTGTCCATAATAGGCAATGCGCCTTATGGCATAATTTCTATTGATTTGTATGGAAATATAACTATAATTAATCAACAAGCACTTACACTTTTAGGGAAAAAAGAAAAGCCGGGAGAAGTAATTAATAGAAAAATAATTGAATTTTTGAAAGAATGTCCTGAATTGGGAAAAAATATTGTAGAGTGTTTAAAAAGAGGCAGAAAACCTTTCGATATACTTGAGACTAAGGTTGATCATCAGTATTTATCATTCAGAGGAAGAATAATACTTGACGGCTTAATAATAGTCATAGAAGATGTCACCAATTTTGTGAAGTCTAAAAATAAAATAAAAGAACAAGTTGAAAAATTAGAGGCGTTAGATATTCTTAAAAGTCAATTTTTAACTATTACTTCTCATGAATTGAAAACTCCTTTAACACCCATAAAAGCCCAAACAGAATTGCTATTAGGGGAAGAAAGAGGAAAAATCACTGAAGAACAAAGAATTAGTTTGGATATGGTGCTCAGAAATATCAAGCGATTAGATATTCTGCTTAGTGATATTTTAGATATTGCTAGAATGAAAGCAGGCAAGTTAAAGCTTGAAATGAAAAAAGAAAACTTATCTGATTGTATTAAGGAAATCATAACTAATACTAAACTATTGGCAGAAAGGAAAAAAATCACTATTGAAACTAGGATGGCTGAACTTCCAAAGTTTGTTTTTGACGCTGGCAGAATTAAGCAAGTTTTGCATAATTTACTTGATAATGCAATCAAGTTTACTGGAATAAATGGAAAAATAATGATTGAAGCTAAAAAACAAAAAAATGAAGTATTAGTGCAAGTTAAAGATACTGGTATCGGAATTTCAAAAAATGATGCAAAAACACTTTTTAAAGAATTTGGGCAATTAGATACTTCTCTTAAAAGAAAACAATCTGGTGCAGGTTTAGGTTTGTTTATTTGTAAAATGATTGTTGAACAACATGGTGGCAAAATATGGGTTGAAAGTAAATTGGGCAAGGGCTCAACTTTTTATTTCACATTACCATTAAAATCGGGGAGGGGGGGAATTGGTTAAAATTTTAAAAATAAAGAAGGTGAAATGATGGCTGAGAAAAAGAAAGTTTTGATTGTTGATGACGAACAAGATATTTTACTTACTATAGGCATGATAGTGGGTGGTATGGGTTACGAAACAAAGCTTGCTAGTGACGGAAAGAACGCTTTGAAACTTCTTGAAAAAGAAAATTTTGATTTAGTGTTGCTAGATATTATTATGCCAGACCTTTCAGGTAAAGCAGTTTTGGAAAAAATCAGGGCAAATCCCAAATTAAAAAACACTAAAGTGGCTTTTTTGACTGTCGTGCAATTAAGTGAGATAGGTAAAAAAGAAGTGAAGAAGTTAAAACCTATAGATTATTTTACGAAACCTATTGATATTCCGAAGTTTAAAGAAAAATTAAAGCAGATCTTAAGCTAAATGAGCTGATAAAATGGGCGAAGAAACAACGGTATTAAAGGAATTAGAAAATAAGCAACATGTTGTAGTTTCTTGTAGTGCTAGCGAGTATGCGAAATTCATGGATGTTCTTATTAATAAAATTTCAAAAAATTTCAAAAAGATTTGCTTCATAACTGTTTCAAAGCCTGCCAGTGTGTTACTGAAAGATTTTCAAAATAAAGGCATGGACACTTCAAAATATCTATTTATTGATTGTACTCCTGGGAAAAGTATAAAAGTTAAAGAAGCAACAAATATTGTTTATCTGCCCAGTCCCACGAGTTTAACTGAGTTGGCAATTACTTTATCATATTCTGAAAAAGTAGATTTAGTAATTATAGATAGCTTGTCTAGTTTGCTTATGTATAATACTGCGTTTATTTTGATAAAATTTTTACATAGTGTTATAAGTATGAATAAATCTGTAAAAACGAAGATATTGTTAACTATATTATCTGAAGATTTGAACGGGATAATGTTGGATTTGGCTCTTTTTTGCGATGCAATCATAAAGGTGTAAAATGCGAGTGCTATTATATTTTTTAATTATGGTCTTTTTGGTAAGTTTTATAGGAGGTACGGGGTATTACTATGTTACTTATGTTGATAAAGTTTTCACTCATGTTGATAGTGGTTCAAGAGGTGTGTTGCTTTTAGAAGAAATAAAATCAGATTTTTCATTACAGTTTCAAGAGCTTACTGATTATATAAAAAACAAAAATCCAGAAAATCTTAATAATTACATAAATACAAAAGAAGAGATTAAAAATAAAATTAAAGAAATAGAATTAATCGTAAAAGAGATTCAATCAATAGAGAAAGTTGATAATGTGCTTGCTTCTGAGGAGGGCATAAGAACTCTTAACAGTATAAAAGAGGAACTTGATAAGTTAGATCGTACTTCTTTAGAGATTATGAGGCTAACCAAAATGAATGATGGTAGATCTGCTCTAGATAAATTGGTTAGCGAACTCAACCCGCAATTAAGTAGAGTGAAGTTATTGATTGAACATTTTACGGAATTAGGTAAAAAGAGTTTGATGGAAGAAAGAATGGAGTCTAGAAAACAAGTTCAACTTGCCGAAAATATTCTTTTAACGAGTACAATTGTAACTGTAATCTTTGCATTAATTTTAGGACTTGTTCTATCTAAAAAGGTTACCGAAAGAATTGTTGAAGAAGTTAACAAACTGGCAGGTTCAATTGAAAGAGCATTGGCCAGTTTTAGAATGGTGGAAAAATTAAACGTAAAAAAGAGAAAAAAAGAGAAAAAATAGTAAATACTGGAATTTAAGTGTTATACTGCTCAAAAACAATGAAGTTAGCAGTGCTTGAGTTGAAGACGAAAAAGAAATAGATAAAAGAAAACTAGCTTTTTAATTTAAAAGCCAACGCCATAATGGTGTATACTTTATTATTTTGTTAGAAAACATCTCTTCTTTTTCTAAGTGTTCAGTAATGATTGATAAATCAGTGCATTTAAGCCTGTGTCTATGCAGTAAACCTTGAATGGATGATTTAACCAAAAATCATCCATTTGAATGGACGATAAATCAGTCTAGAACTCTGCACGAATGGTTAATTGACAAACATGTACATCCAAATGACCACAAAGTTTATGGATGTGTGCATTACAATGTATTTGTTTTAAGATGAAAAAGAAGCAAAATTTGAAGAAGGAACAATAAAATTAGTTCCGGCATGGAAATTTTTAGTATTTTCAAGTAATACAATACAGTGAAGTCATTATGTCAATTCTAACAAAGAGTCTTTTCCAACTTCAACAAGAAAGAGACTTATTTCTTTTTCAAATTTGAGATATTCTTTTTCATTAATTTCAATCAAAACAAGTTTATCCTTTTCTTCAATGATGTCGTGCCTGTGTTCAGTCAGCATTTCTATATTTGTTGCAATCTTTTCTGCAAGGCCTTTAACAAAAGATTTAGTGCGGATAATTTTTTTAATTATTTCTTCTTTCTTAAGTTTACTGATGTTTATGCTCTTGGAGATAAGAAATAAGTCGAGCAAATCTCTTTCTTTAATCGCAGGCCTGGTTAAGATAGCTCTTATTTTTTCTACTGCGATTTCTCTTAAATCGTAGCAAAGAATATTCTTTTTTATATTTATTTTAATTCCTTCGACAAACTCTAAATCTTTAATTAATTCTTCGTCGAACAGATGTTTGATTTCTTCACATTTGTACGGATAAATCAATTCATCATTAAAATTAACCTCTAATTTAACAAATTCCTCCGCTCCATAAACTGGTCGATAATGTATTTTGAACAGATAAACATTTTTTCTATCCATTACTTTGCAATATTTTTCGTTTGATTTATCTGGAGAAAAATCTAAACTGTGCTTTTTGCTTATCTTGCTAATCTCGTTAACCAATTTGTCAGTAAATTCAGAAATAAATTTTTTCCTTTGTTTTGCAGAGAGTTTATTTGATATTTCATTTTCTAAATAAGTGAAATCAAGATCTTCGCTGATACGATGATAATTAAGGTGTGTTCTAGTCAGCAAAGTGCCTCCTTTGAAAACTAGTTTGGCGAAAGAAGAGTTTTTATCGTCTTCAATACTTTCACTAATCTCGTTAAGCAACAAAGTAAGATGGAAGTCTTTTTCTATTATTGGTTCGTTTATTTTAGGATGCATTAATTTTATCTGAGCAACAAATCTTCTGATTATTTCTGATGAGACCATTTAGAGCACTTCCTGAATTTTCTTAGAGTAATTTTTGGCATACTTGAATAATTTGCTTTCATCCACTTTAAAATCAATGCTTTTCTTAATGGTTTCTAGATCTTTTCCTGAATAAGAATTAAAATGGAGGAAATCGAGGTAAGTTTTTTCCAAATCTGAATAAAAATATTTCACTTGATTATTGGTCTTTTTTCTGAGCAGACCAAAACTGAACTTTTTTTCGTGCGTTTTGATAAATTTAAAGATGGTATTTTCTAATTTTTTAAAGCCAGAAAAATAGTCATTGATTATCAAAACAACATTGAGAGTTTGCCAGATTATTTTGTTTTCTATCAAAGCACATTCTAATCCAAGATACCATTTGATTCTCATTTTTTCTAGAACTAAAAAAATCAATTCTTCTTCTGAAAATCTACAATACTTGTTATGCATTTCTTCTAATGAATATACATAATAATAATCTCCTAAAATGCGCTTGATGTATTTGCTTTTCCTTAAATAAGTCCACATACTTATAAGATTTACTTTTTTTTCATATATTTTTTCGTATTCTCTGATTACTCTAAAGATTTCTTCTTTAGAGATAATTTTTTCTTTCTTTAATCTGAGTTTGTCAATGATTTTTCTAGATGTTTTGTTTTGTGTAATAACCATTTTAGTTACTATATGAAATGAAACTTTATAAACCTTTCGCTAATCAAATTCTCCAAACACTTTTGAGTTAAATTTCGTAAATTAAGCGTGTTTCATTGAATTAATTTTAACAATTCTCTTTTCTTTTTCGAATAATCTTTAACATTTAGATTTAAGTGTTTTTAAGTCTTTGAAACCCATTATTATTTCTTTTAGTCTTCGGCGATAATTTTTTAAATTATTTTTTCCCAATAGTTCATCGTACTTCTCAAAATTAACACCAGAATAACACGGTAAAGTCATTACGTCAATTCGATCTTTTTGTCCTTTAACACTTTCTGATCGATTAATCTCTGCTCCCTGCTTTAGTATTAGCAATATTTCAGGATAACAGATAATTTCTTTTTTTTCAGATAGCTTTTTATATAAAATACACTAAAAGAACTAAAAAGGAGTGATTTTATGAAAAAATTGTTTGATGTATTTACATTGCGTACTAGTTCATTGATTCTTTTATTTGAGAATAAATTAGCCTGTCGGGGGGGGAACAAAGAGTTTTCTTTGAATTATTACGTTGAAACTAACAATAATATACTTTTTAATTATGGTCTTATTGGTGGCTGCGATTGGCAGCGCCGGTTATTACACAGTTTTCTACGTGAGCTCTCTTTCAGATCATGTCAATACTGAATTGAGTAAGTTAGTATACATAGAAAGAGTTAACTCGGGTTTTTTGTTACAATTTCAAGAAATCGCAGGGATTGTTAAAAACGAAGAATATATCTCTATTGATAAATATCAAAAAAATAAAAAAGAAATAACTGCGATTTTTGAAGAAATTAGTTCTATATCTGCTGGCAGAGAAGGAAATGTCTTTTTTAAAGAATCAAATTCTCAAAACACGCGAGTTTTGTTAGAACAAATTCGTTCAGAATTAAACGCGCTTGATAATGTTTTTCTAGAAACAGTTAGATTAAAAAAATTAGGCAAACAAGAAGCGTTGACGAAATCAATTGATGAACTTGAATTAAAATTAAGTAGTTTTAAAGTTTTGTTGGACAATTTTTCTGAGTCAACTCGTAGGCAGACACAGGATGATGTACTTGCTTCAAAGAAAACGATTTTGCTTGCTAGGCAAGTTCTTTTATCGCTCACGATTTTTACTTCAATTTTTGCATTAATATTAGGAATAGTTTTATCAAGAAAGATAACTAGAGATTTTGCTGGGGAGATCAATCGAGTTGCAGAGTCAATAAATGCGTCTTTAAAAGACAATGTTTTCATTTCAAAATTGAAGCCAAGAAAAAAATCTTCAAAAGAAACTTAAATGTTTTCGGATAAAGGTGAAAAATATGAAAAATTTTTTAGATCTTGCAAAAAAAAGAAAAACAACTTATGAATTTAACTCAAAAACAGTAAGTAAAAGTAATTTGAAAAAAATTCTTGAAGCAGCCAGATGGGCTCCAAGCTGTGATAATACGCAACCGTGGCATTTTATTGTAGTCAAAAACAAAGAGAAAATTAGCCAGCTTATGAGTTCAGCATATTTCGGGGCATTTCATGGTGATCCCCCAGTAATTATTGCGTTTATTTTAAGATCAGAAATATGCAATGGCGAGAAATTGCAATGTGTTGATGAAAATATTACAGGAATCGTTGAAGGTAATTTGTGTATTTCAATGGCAGCAATAAGCGCAGTTTTTGAGGCAGAAGATTTAGGTATTAACTCTGCATTATTAACGCCCATCGGAGAAAAAGCAAAAGGATTTTTAAAAATAAAAAAAGAAGATTCAGTGCCGATAATGGTGGCTTTAGGGTATAAAGAAAAAGATGCATTTCAGAAAGAAAGAACAAGAAAATCTTTGAAAGAAATAAGCTCGGAAGAGGTTTTTAAAATTAAAAAATGAGAGATTCAGTAAAAGATATTATAAAAAAAGAATTCAAAAATTTTGAAAAAAGTGCATATCTGGTAGTGGCTAACGCGGAGAAGTATAAAATAACAAAAAATACTCTAATCACTATGTTAGTTGAGTATTTTAAATTGAGAGGAATTTATGTTAGCTTGAACGAACCATGCACTTTGCTATATTCTGACCTTGGCGAAAAAGTAATGGGCTCAAAAAACATTTTAATAATTGACAGCGTTTGCAAAAAATTAGGAATCAAAAATGCAAAAAACTGCGTTCAACTGACTAAACCTGGAGACTTGACAGAGCTATCTTTAGTAATTAATGATGCTTTGAATACTAACTTGTTTGATTTTTTATTTTTCGACCAAATAACAATTTTATTACTTACTAATTCTTTGAAAACTACTGAAGAATTCAGCAATTTTTTAATAAACAAAATCAAACTTAATAATGTTAGGGGGGTGCTGATGTGTATTGAAGAAGAACATTCTAAAAAAATACTTCCTTTTTTATCCAGTCTATGTCATAAAACTATAAAAATATGATTTCTTTGCGGGCATTTATTTCAATTGACAGAAAAAAGAGAAAATGATTTTTTATTCAATTATCTTCAACAATTCTTTTTTCTTTTTTGAATACTCTTTAACATTAAGATCTAAGTGTTTCAAGTCCTTAAAACCAATTATTATTTCTTTTAGTCTTTGGCGGTATTCCTTTAAGCTGTTTTTTTCTAATAGTTCATCGTACTTCTTAAAATTAACACCAGAATAACACAGTAAAGTCATTATATCAATTCTATCTTTTTGTCCTTTAACGCTTTCTGATCGATTAATCTCTGCTCCCTGCTTTAGTATTAACAATATTTCTGGAGTCACAACTTCGAATCCTTCTACTTTTGCAGTTTCAATATTTTCTAAAGGTATTGCTAGTTGTGAATAATAAGGAACATAAATGTCCAAATCAATTTCTTCAAATTTAACTTCATATTTTTTCAGATTATCATTTTTTCTCAATATGTACTTTTGCTTCAGAAAATCTAAATCTTTAATGTCTGGCAGTATTACATCTATATCTTTTGACTTGTGCTGTCTAGTCCATAAATAAGCAGCCCAGCCTCCAATAATTATGAAGCGGAAGCTTTCTTTCTTTAATTCTTGCATTATTTTCCAGCTTTTTTCAGTTAGTAAACTATTCCAGAATTCCATGTAATTTTTCCTCCATATTTTTCAAAAACTCTTTAGCATACCATTCTTTCAAGTTCCACAAGTCAACAAAAGTATTTGCAATTGTTGTTGTTTTTCCATACTTTTCAATCAAGTCATCTTTTTTAAGAACAAACAAATTTGGCGGTCCTTTTGCGCTTGGAAATCTTTCTTTTAATGTTTCATCACCATAAACATAAACTTCAGAGTAATCTGCAGAAACATCTTTAAACAAAAACTTGTATGCACTATAAGCTCCAAAAACAATATTGTTTGGCATTTGTTTCTCGATTTCTTTAACAGGTAATTCAACCCTTGTTGAGTAAACAATGTCTTTTTGCAAATTTCTAATGCTGGCCCAATAATACAATGTTTTTTTAATATCTATTATGTGCAAACTTCTTTGTCTTATTTCTACAGCACCCATTTTATCAAGCAATTTAACAGATTTATTAATAACGCTTAAAGAAAGTTTTAGAGTTCTGGCTAACTCTGCCTGCGTTAAAACGCGATTTTTTTTTTCAATACTTTGATACAGGATTTCTCTGTAAACAAGTTCTGATTTCTTCATGTTTCTTTTTTAGTTAGTCCTTATTTATAAATCTTGCTACTTTTTGAGAAACATATTTAAATAACCGCAACAAGTATATTATTTTGTTATTTTCTATCAAAATAACTTGGTTGTTTTGCCAAAAATGGGAAGAATTATATACTTGTTGTGTTTTTATGGGTTTTATGGTGTACATAGAAAGAGAATTGGAAAATAAACTGCTTCCTTGGCTAGGTAATAAAGAAATTGTGGCAATAAGAGGTCCTAGACAATGTGGCAAAACTACTCTGCTTAGAAGGATTAAAGAGGTTTTGTTAGCCAGAGGCATTGAAGAAAAAAAAATAATTTATGTGAACTTTGAAGAAGATGTTGAAAGGCTACGATTTGAGTCAGATCCTAAAGAATTTGTGGAATTTAGAGTTTCTTCTGAAGATAAATATTATTTTCTTTTTGATGAAGTTCAAGTTGTTAGAGATGCAGGGAAAAAACTAAAATTGTTGTTTGATACTTTTAGCAATATTAAATTTGTAATAACTGGTTCTTCTTCCTTTGATTTAACTAGCCTGGGTGCATCGCTTGTTGGACGTATAATTTTCTTTACTATGTATCCTTTAAGTTTTGCTGAATTTATAAGTACAAAA
>JACRKG010000020.1 GCA_016215315.1 Candidatus Woesearchaeota archaeon
CTGGTGGTCCTAGTGGAGGTACTCCTCCTGAAATTTTAGATGAACTAGAAGAAGTTAGTGAGGAAGCAGCTAGAGAAGTTCCAAGAGTTTTTGCAAAACTTGGAAGTGATTTCAAGAAAGCAGATAAAAACATAAAGTATTGGTTTTCCACAAATGGTGGTGCGCGAGATTTTTTTAAAGAACTTAATAATCAATTAGCTAATTTAAGTTCTCATATGTCTGTTGTAAGAAAAGATGTTCAAACTCACAAAAATTTACATCCTAAACTTGCTAGTGCTTTTGGCACCTGGAGTGCTCAAGTAAACGAGGCTGGAGAAGCTTCAGAATCACACTTTGATGCTGCATTAGGTTCTCTTGAACTTGTAAAAGAAGATGTAGATAGAAATGTTTCAAGTCCTTCTCATCCCGATACAGTTCTAAATTATGTTAATTTTCAAACTGGACGTATTGCTGATTTAATTTCGTCACTCAGTTCATCTTCTAAAGAAAATGATGTTGTAAAAGCGAGACTTGCTGAAGCAAATGAAAAATTGCAAAAACTCACAGAACCTTTACCTGTTTTGGAAGATCTTAGTAGAAAAACTGAATCTCATAAAGAATCTTTGAGAAAATCTAGTTTGGAACCAGAAAGACAAGTATTTTCGAGGCTTAAAGAAGAACTTAAAAAGAGCATTAAAGATTGTTCTGATTCTCTTGCAAATGTCGAAAGAAATAGTTCTGCGAGAGTTGAAAAATTATTAGAAGTTATTGATGAAAGCAATGAAAAAGCAGGAAACTGTGTTGAGAAAATTAGAGAAGTATTAAAAAGTTTAGAAGACACTAATTCTTTTGTTGGCGAAATTGACGAGGTTATTGGTGATTTGTCTACTTGGTTGGGTTCGGCAAATGATATCATGATGACATTTATTACAGACAATGATGCGCTTGTTAACGAACTAAGAATAATAGAAAAAGAATTAAAAGAGAAAGAAGAGGAAGTTGAAGAAAAAGAATTTAATTTCGCTTCAGAACTAAAATCACAAAAAGAACTACTAGCTAAAGCAGTGCAAGAAGTAGAAGATGATTTATTTTCTTTAAGTGATAGAACAACTAACAAAAATTGGGCTGACAAACCTCTTGAAAGAAAACAATATGAAATCGCGCAAGTTATTGGAAAACTCAAGAAAAGAACTACTTCAAAGTCTTTAACAGATTCAATAATTGCAGTTTGTTCAGAACTTGAAAATAAACCTGAGAGCCCTTTAACAAAACAAGAATTGGCGTTGCAGAAAGCAATTGATAATTTTAAAGAAACTTTTACTCCATTTGAAGAGCAATTATTAAAAAGTTTTGATAAATCTAAAAAAGGTGTTTTAGCAGAAAAAGAAGATTACTGGCAAACTCAAGTTCCTCAAGCAATAAAAACTTTAACTGGTGAATTAGAACGCTTAAAGAAATTTGTTCCAGTTCTTAACGGGGCTTATTTAAAACTAAAAAATAAATAAAAAAAAGAATTCTTTTTTTTATGCTTTACACATCATGCAGCTTCCTTTGTGTAAACAACAAAGTCCTAACATTACGAATGCTGCACTCCACCAAGAAAAGTAGCTTGGCCATAATTTTAAGTCTACACCTAAAAAGTATAAACCCAACAATAATGTGACTAAACCACACCAATTAAAACTCGCTCCACCATTCTTTTTTGCCATTTTTAAAATCACCTCTTTGGTCTTTAATGTGTTTTGTACAATCTATTTATTTTACCTATTTATAAAGCTTACTATGAAAAAAGTTCGTAGTTTGTAGTTTGAAGTTTATAGTGCGTCCTGTAAACTATGAACCGTAAACTGCAAACTATACGCCACAAACCTTTTTATTCTATGCCTAGAAATCTTTCTTTAATGATCAATTCATTACCAAAACGCGTTATTGAAGCGCTAGAGAAAGAGAAAATAACTAGTTTAAGGCCTGCTCAAGAAAAAGCAATCAAAGCTGGATTGCTTGAAAGAAAAAATCTACTAATTTGCACTCCAACGGCTAGTGGAAAAACTGTTATAGCAGAAATCGCATTCAACAATAACAAAAAATCAATTTATGTTGTTCCACTAATTGCGTTAGCTAACGAAAAATATAAAAGTTTCAAAAAGAAGTATCCCGATCTTAAAATTGCGTTAAGCATTGGTGATTTTGATAGAAGCGATCCATTCCTTGCTGAGTATGATATTATTGTGTGCACTGCAGAAAAACTTGATTCTTTAATGAGACACAAAGTTAATTGGATTAATGAAATAGATTGTGTTGTAATTGATGAAATACATTTGCTTAATGATGTTAGTCGTGGACCAACACTAGAAGTATTAATAACGATTCTGAAAAGAATGCCTAAAATACAAATAATCGGTTTATCAGCAACAATAGGAAATCCTAAAGAACTAGCAGAATGGCTTAATGCAGAATTAGTAACAGACACTTGGAGACCAGTAAAATTACATAAAGGAGTGTATTATAAAGGCATGGTTGAATATGTGGAAGATAAATAGTTCGCTGTAATTCATGTGTTTAAATTTTCTCTTTAAAATTTTTGGAGTTCTAGTCGCCATACTGATTGTGCTAGTTTTGTTCTTTAATGTTTTTGGCGACAATTACAGTTAATAAAAAAACAAATAAGTTCTTCTCTTGCACTTGAATAATTTTTCATCCTTTTTTTATCATTTGTCTGTGCCGCCAGAGAAGTATTGAACTATACAAGCACACAATTCGTGGCGGCTGGAACTGAGAAAATCCAAAACAGTATTAAGAGTCAAAAAAATCGAAGACAACAGAAACTAAGCAAATCCCGCAAAATCTTATTCATCTTCTTCATGCGGTATATAAAGTTCTAAACCAACTACTGAAGTTACTAAACCAAATGCGCCGATTCCCAATAATAAAACGAGTGTTAAAGAAATTCCTAACAAACTGTAAAGCCATAATGCATTAGCTAAACTTACTGAGAATAATATTATGTTTAGCGCCCAAGCCCATCTTTTATGGTGATAAAGTCCTAACAAAATAACTAACCAAACCGATAAAGCAACAACAAGAAATAATAATTCTGCATTAACAAAATAACTTAATCTTTCTTGTAGTCTCCAAGTACCAAATAAATCGAACAACAATAATACAAATGTAAAAATGAAACCAGGTAATCCCATAGCATGTGAGAACTATGGTTTGTTTTTAAGTTTTTCTTTACTGATGAATATTTTTAATATTGGAATAAAAACATATTTATTCTTAATTGAGTGCTATCATTTATTTTTTCAACCTTTTTCTATGGACTGTCTACGCCTCCATATCCATTGAATAACTCGGTGTGCACATCTAACGGGGAGGCCCAAGCTCTGAAAATCCGAAAGTGTCAAGAAAAAAATTAAATCAGAAAATCGCAAATTGTTAAGGGCTTGCCCAATCGTATTGCAATCTTAGAATTCTTCGTCTAATTGCTTCAATAATCCTTTTTGTTTTAGTACGTGAACTTGTACTGGTCTGTACTTGTATATTACATCTCCTTTTTCGTCGCTTAACTCCCAAGGTTCTACTAATAATACATCACCTTCTCTAACCCATAATGTTCTTTTAAGTCTTCCTGGGATTCTGCAAATTCTAGTCATTCCATCCATGCATCTTACTTTCATTCTAGAACCACCAACTCTTTGCTCGCAAATACCTATAACTTCTCTACCTCTAGGAAGCCTTGTTCTTCTCATTTCTTCTTGCTTCTCTTGTTCTTCCTGTTTTTGCAAGTCTTCCTTTTTACCCATTAAAAATAGTAAAAACAAGTGTTATTTATAAATATTAAGGTAAAAATTGCTTCGCCATTTTTGCAAAGCAAAAATTTCAGTAAGATTTATTTATTAGCACTCAATCCTTTTAATTATGTTCATCACAATCAGCGAAGCATTAAAGCAAGGCCAGGGAAATGTAGAATTAAGAGGCTGGGTTCATAGAGAAAGAAAAAGCAAGAATAAAGTATTTATTGTTTTAAGAGATCACACAGACATTATTCAATGTGTTGTTAGTGAAGATGCAGATAAACAAGTTTGGGAAGATGCTAACAAAGTATTAATTGAGTCTAGCTTGAAATTAAGTGGTGAAATAAAAAAAGATGAACGTGCACCAACAGGCTATGAAGTTCATGTCAAAAATTTGGAATTAGTTCAAATTGCTGAACGTTTTCCTATAACTAAAGATCAAAGTCCTGAATTCTTGTTAGATATTCGTCATTTATGGTTGAGAAGTCAAAAAATGACTCACATTCTCAAAGTAAGAGCTACAGCTTTCAAAGCGCTTAGAGAATTTTTTGATAAACAAGGTTATTATGAATTTACAGCGCCAATGTTCACTCCAAATGCATGTGAGGGTGGAGCAACTTTATTTGAAGTAAAATATTTTGATACAAAAGTTTACTTAACTCAAACATGGCAGTTATATGCTGAGGCAGCAATTTTTGCTTTAGAAAAAATATTTACAGTAAGTCCTTGTTTTAGGTCGGAAAAATCAAAAACAAGTCGTCATTTAGCAGAATTTTGGATGGCAGAAGTAGAAACTGCATGGATGGATTTAGAAGGCTTAGAAAAACAAGCAGAAGATTTAGTTAGTTATGTAGTTCAAAAAGTTGTTCAAGACAATTCTAAAGAACTAATTGCATTAGGTCAAGATGTTGAAAAACTAAAAAAAATAAAAGCACCATTCCCAAGAATAACTTATGAAGAAGCACTAAAAATGTTACAAGAGGACGGAGTAAAAATAAAATTCGGCAAAGATTTACGAACCGTTGAAGAAGATAAATTAATGACTCACTTCAGCACGCCAATAATTGTAACAAATTATCCTAAAGAAATAATGGCTTTCTACAAACCAGAAGATCCTAAAAATCCTAAAACAGCATTATGCTTTGACATGCTAGCGCCAGAAGGTTACGGAGAAATAATTGGCGGATCACAAAGAAGCCTTGATGTAGAAGACATGAAGAAAAAGCTAGCAAAAGACGGAGAAAAAGTGGAAACTTATGATTGGTATTTTGACACCAGACGTTACGGTAGCGTGCCTCATGCAGGTTTCGGCATGGGAATGGAAAGAGTAATCGCATGGATATGCAAGCTAGACAATATTAAGGACGCAATACCATTCCCTAGAACTATGCTTAGATTTAAACCGTAATAGTTTATAGTTTGGGGTTTATGGTTTGGAGTAATTTTACAGATTACTAAGCTAAAATAGCAGTTTTTTCTTTTATTCTTCCTATTGCTTCTTTGGTAATTGCCCAATAGAATTCTTTGAACTTTTTTACTGCAATGTTTTGGTAGTTTAATTTGTACATTTTTGCTTTTCCAACAACTCTTGTTGGTATTACTAATTTTTCTTCTTCTAGTTTTGGCCAAAATAATTTAAGAGTAGAATAACCAACTTCTGAAAGCTTAGCTATATCAGTCATGCTATAATCAAAATCATCATTAACGGTAAGAAAATCAAGTACTTTAAACACAGGACTTTCTCCAACAACTTCTAAAAAAGCACTTGTCATGTAAGTATAGAAATAGTTTGAGTTTATAAATATTTCTATTTATAGCTGATATAAGCCATTATCTCAAATTATCAAAAGTACAGTTTTTAGTGATTTTTGTTTACTTAGGCTAAAATTTGTTGACTTAAATTTATTAAGTGCCTGTATCTTTTGAGTTCGATGAGTCGTAAGCCTTCAAATGAAGAATATAATAAAATAAGAAGAAACATAGTTAAGAAATTATACTCTAGCAAATGTTTTCAAAAAGGTCATTTATTATTTGAACGATTGCAATCTGGGACTCCAGGACACTTATTGGGTTTTATCAGAGAAGTTCTAGATGATTTGATGAAAGAAGGATTAGTTTTGTATTATGGAAGAACAAAACATGGTGATGCGTACCAATTAAACATCAACGAGCTAGATAAGATTGAGAAGATAATTTTTGAGAACTAATTTTCTCACGCTATAGAATTTTGCCAAATTTAATGTGTTGTTCTTTAAAACCAAGTTTCTTGTTGAATTTTATGATAGACTTATTTTTGACATTGCAACTTGCTTCAACATATTTGATGTTTTTTGATTTTGACCAAGAAAAGAATTCTTTAGTCATAAATTCTGCCAAACCTTGATTTCTGAATTCTTTCAAAACAATAATAGAATTTAAGTCTGCAATTCTTTTCCAATTCTTCTCGTTTTCACTGATTTTCTTAATAACTCCATAAATATATCCTACAACTTTATCATGTACTTTGACAAAGCGAAAAAAAGAATTACGTTCGCGGATCAATCGAATGAATTCTTTCTTTAAATTTCTTTTTCTCGGATCAATATCTTGTAATAATGTTTTGTACGGTTTGTGATGAGAATAAAATTTGATTTCTAATTTTTTATAAATTTCGAATTCCTCCTTTTTTGGTTTTCTTAACTCCACACTCTGTTTAAATCGGAGCAAGTATATAAATCTGTTTTCTAAAACATCTTGAAAACTTTAAAGAAAAATCCGTGATTTAATAAAAAATTGTCAGATTTCAAGCAAAAGAAATAAATAATGGGAGTTATTAAGTATTTTTTATGAAACTAAATTATAATAGAACTACTTTAAAATTTGCGTTGCTTTTTATGGCTTTAAGCATACTTATTACTTCTTACATAATGAAATATTCTTATGTAGAATCTTCTATTTTTACAGTATTGTTTTTTTTGCCAGCTGGAATAATCTTAGTATTGCCTGCTACAGCATATACTTATCTTGTGTATGGTTCTTCTAATATTGCACCAATAAGTCCTTTGCTTGCTTCTTTAGTAAATATATTGTTTTACACATTACTTGGTGCAGCAATAGGTTATTTGCGGAATAAGTTTAAAACAAGAAAATATTAAAATTTAGTTATTTTTTGAAACCTTTCTAACCACCAACTATCTTCTCAACGTCTTCAATTACTCTTTTTTCGTAGTCTGTTGTTTTTTCTCCTTCGTATGAATTTACCAAACGCCTATTTTAGAAGAACCGCCTTTTATCACTCCCTCAAACTGGTACTTTTCAATGGCGAGGTTTGTTTTTTTAATGCTTTCAGTGAAATGCTTTGCTAACTGTTTCTTAAGTCCTTCTATTGCCTTGTTTATGGCATTACAGTAAGCGTGATGGTTTTGTGTGAAAAATATTACTGGAGCATACCCTTGCTGTACGAGCATAGAGTTAAGAATGATTCTTCCAACTCGTCCATTTCCATCTTCAAAAGGATGTATTGATTCAAAACGCCAATGAAATTCTAAAGCAAGTATCGGAGGATATATTTTTTTCTTATTCTGTTTATACCAATGAAGGAGATGTTTCATAGTGCTGTGAACTTTTTTCCAATCTGTGGTTGCTGAATTATTTACGATGTTGTTAACTTTTTTGTATTTGCCTGCTATTTCTGGATAAATGTTCCAGAACAAATTTTTATGAATATTCTTTATGGCTTTTTCATTCCATTTCATATTCTTTGAAAAAGCAAAATTTATGGTATTGATTGAGTTAATCACCTCTTTTTCTATTAATGTTCTAGGTTCAATTCTTTTTTTGATTACTTTTTCAATATCCTTCCTAGTTACTTTTGAACCTTCAGATCTGTTGGAGTTTAAAACAAAGAGAATGTAAAAAAAAGTGTTGAACAATGACAATTCATTTATGAATAATTCGTGATTGAGCATACGATATTTATATCTGGCTAGCTCTATTGAATCTATGCCCGCATGAAAATATTGTTTATCCTCTGGCTTAACTGATGTTGATGTGATGGAGGCTATTTCTCTAAAGTATGCTTCAAACCTTTCTTTTATATCTGGCGGAATATCTAGACCAAGATATTTAGTGTATGTGGTTCTTTTATTGTGTGTTTTTAGAGGGTATTCAAAGTAATAATATTGCTTGCCTTTTATTACCTTTTTTTTAATGTATTTCATTAAACATAGTTAGTCTACTAAAGTTTATAAATTTATCTATGTTTAGGGTAAATTATTTGTTTTTTCGTCTAATAAATTAACTTTTAAAACTGCATTTCCTTGCAATCTGATTAGTCTAATAAAAACATACTTTTATTGAAAAAACTTTTCTATGAACTCATTTTTAGTCAATAAGCATCCTCTCAACGTCTTCAATTACTCTTTTCTCATAGTCTGTTGTTTTTTCTCCTTCGTATTTTTCTGTGCTTAAGGTGTGCATTAATTTTTGTATTGTTTCTTGAGCGATGTCTAATTCTTGTTGTCCTAAGTGTTCTTTTATTAGTGCTTCTTCTACGTTTTCTATGTTTTCATTTTTTATTTTTATTTCTTCAAATTCTTTATTCTTTAGTTGAGAAGTATTTTTTAGGACTACAAATGCGCCTTTTTCTAATAATTCTTCACTTATTTCAATAAATTTTATTTCTGAAGGTTTGCCTGATGATAATGTTCCTGTTAGTTTTATTGTTACTATGCAGTCTTTCACGTCATCTTTTAGTAATTCTTCTAATTCTTTATTGACTTGTTCTGTGCTTTTGTCTTCGCAATTTAGTCTAAAACTTACTGTTTCATGGAATTTTACTGGTACGTGTTTTATTTCGTTGTTATCTACAATTACAAAGCTTCCATGATTTAGTTTTTCCAGTTCGGAAAAACTATTAGGAAATACTGGTCCAGGATAGACAATATTAGGATATAATTCTAAAGAATTCTTTTGTAGTACGTGAACGTGGCCTCCGGCGTAATAATTGAAATTTTTTGGGAAGAATGAAACGTTCATTCCTTCTAAGCTTTCAAATCCTTTAGGCTTGAATTCGTTGAGTGCGCAGTGGAACATGAAAATTTTGTAGCCTTCTTCTTTTTCTAAAGGTTCGCGCAATAAATCTTCATAATAATTAACATCCAATCCTCCTCTTTTTCCTAAGATTCCTGTGATCTTAACTCCTGTTTTTTCGTCAACAAAAATTTTTAGTTTTAGTTTGTTATCAACAACTTCTCCTTTTGATACGTTTACTCCCAAACCTGCATGTTCTATTATTGATAGCATTGTTTTTCCAGAAGGACTAAAATCATGGCTTCCTGCAATGAAGTAAACTGGTATTTTGTTGTCTTTTAGTCTTTTTAATTCTTTAATGCACAATTGTAAAGAATCCATGTCTGGCAGAGCTGTGTTAAATAAGTCTCCTGCGATTAGTACAAAATCAACTTTTTCTTTAATAGAATAGTCTATCACGTAACAAAAGCTTTTGTTGTTCAATTCTTTTAGTTTAGGCTCTCGCCACCCGCCTAGATGGCAGTCAGCCAAATGCGCAAACCGTATCAAGTTTCAATCCTCATTGTTTTTACCTGACTGAGTCATATGTTTTCGGCCATCCGTGATATCAATCTGGTGTCGAATATTACTGGGTGTCAAAGGGCTGATGAATTTGTTCTCTCCAAACCCTGAACCATAAACTTCAAACTTTTACTCCATTCCTTCAAAGCTTTTTTTTACTATTTCTTCTTTTTTTGTTTCTTCGCTGAAGAATGGGATTTTGATTGGTAGTGCGAATTTTGTGAATGTTGATGTTATTATTGCTTCTCCTTTGTCTAATGATGCTATGTTTTTGTCGTCTTTGCTTAAGTCTTGTGCTGCACTGTCAATTATTGCTTGTCTTTCTTGTTTTAGTTCTGTGCCTAATATTATTTTTGTGTTTAAGTTTGCAAGTATTTCTCTGGGGATTAATGAGGGTAATTGTGTTATTGCTGTTATTCCTATGTTGAATTTTCTTCCTTCTCTTGCAATTGTTGCAAATATGTTGTTGCCTTTTTCTAACACATCTTTTCCTAAAACTCGGGGTGCTTCTTCAATAACTATGCTTATTACGTTGTCGTTTTCTTTTTTTGCGCTTTCAAATAATTCGTGAGAAATTATGCTTCCTATCAATAATTCTGCTTGACCATTTAGACTGCTTGTATTAATTATTACTGTTTTGCTTTCTTTTAAATCACCGATTATGTCTTTAATGGTTGTTTCTCCTATTATGGTATCAAATACGCCTCGGCAATAAATTTCGTTTTTTACTATGTTCAAATTTAGTAAATTCATTAGTGTTCTTTTGAGGACGCTTAGTGTTGCTTCATGAAAGCTCACTTGTAATGGTTTTTCTAGAACTGCGCTTTCAACCCAATCATTGTTGTATTCTTTGTAGTACGATTGTAATGCTTGCCATTGTGCATCGCTCCAATAAACCACTCCTTGAAAATGATGTGGTTTTAGTAGTTTTAAATTTATTTTTAGTGTTCTTTCTCCTATTGGTACGTTGTCTTGTGAGTAATAAACTAATTTTTTTCTTGCATTAGGATGATTTTTTAGTCCGAATTTTGTTTTTCCATAATATTCATCGTGAGGATCTAAGACTAATATGCCGCAGTATTCATCATATAATACTCCCCAGAATAAATTGTTCATGAATACACTTTTTCCTCTACCTGTTGTCCCAGTAATTAATACGTGATGGCTGAATACTTTTTTTCCATCAACAAAAATTGGGAAATTTAATAATCTGCTTCCGCTTCTTAATTCTCCTAAACAAAGCGCATTTTCTGGTTTGCTTAAAAATTTTAAGTCTTGAGAAGTAACTTCTCTCACTTCAGAAAAAAATCCCGGAAGTGTTTTGCATGCTCTTGCTGTGTCATTTTCTATGAATAATAATGATTTTGCAAATGCTAAATAATAAGTTCTTAAATTTTTGTCCATTAATTTGAGATCTTCTCCTTCTTCTATTCTTAGTCCGGAAATAAATTCTAGTTGTTGTTGAGAAAGTTGCGATCCAAAAGCCAAATTGAATACTTGTAATAATACTTTTCCATTAATATTGTCTGCTATTAGTAATTCTCCTAATTCTATGAATTCGTCGCTCTTTTTTCTTATGCATATATTTTCGAAATCCCCCGAAATAACTATCCCTTTCACAAAACAAAATAATCGATATCTTCTAAATAAATGTTCTGGTCTTACAGCATTTTCAGAGCGAACGAAGTGAGTTGGAAATGCTTGAAAACAAAAAATTTAAATACGCCTTAATGCTTTAAATACTAAAAATGAGGTGAAGTATATGTTAAAATTATTATGGAGTCCTTCAGATGCTATTCTGGATGTAAAACAAAAGAAACACAAAGGAATGGTTTTTTTAGCGTTGTTCATTAATGCATTATTTTTTGGTTTGAGTGCAGCGTTATTTGCTTGGCTTAAAATGCCTTTACAACAAGCATTATTCGCCGGTGCAGGAGTTTTTGTTGGAATGATTGTTTTGACTTTTTATTGCGGATTAATTGCTAAATTAGTTATGAAAGGATTGACTGATTCTGGTGATTACTTTTCAGGACTTGCTAGTATGGTTTATCCTTTTTTTCCTTTATCTGTTGGTTCATTATTGGCTTCAGTATGTTTAGTTTGGTCTATTGCATTAAATGCTCAACCAACAACTCTAGCTCTATTAGGTTTAACCGCGTTATTACTTCCGGTTCTTATTGGTCTTTCTTATTCAGCAATTTTTAAGTGCTTGAAAGAACTATTTAATACCAACATGATGACTGCATTAATAGGTTTTTTTATTATGAAACTAGCAATTCTAGCTTTAGTTGGTGTAGTGTATGCTTGTTTTATTTTAGTAACTAAAGGTAATGCTGCGTTAGGTTCTTTAGGATTAACTGAAATGTACTTATTAGGATGATGCTGGCAGAACTTAAGAAAAAAGAAGTGGAAAAAGCATTAGAAGAAGCTAAAAGAATAGAGAGTAAATTACTTCCTGAAAAAGAAATAGTTTCAAAATATGAGGAAGGAATAGAAACTCTAGAAAAACTTAAAAAATTATTAAAACCGGACTGGTTTACTGAAGATGAGCTTCGACTTAAAACTGCAAAGAAAAAGAACAAAAAGCAGTAATTATTACTCGATAATAAAAAATTTTTAGACGAAAACTTTATAAACACGAACCTCTTAGGACGAATTGAATTCGACGTTTCTCGTCGATAAAAGAGGAATTATTGTTTTTTAAAAAAAACAAGGAGGAATTAAAAATGGCACAAAAAGTTGCTAAAGCAGGAGTTAAGAAAGCTTCAGGATATCTTTACTTCGTAGACAGTAAAGGTAACGTTTCCAGAGCTAAAATGGCTAGAGGAAAGAAAGGAAAAGGCGGTAAGCCAGAACTTGTTCAAAAAGTGGGAGTTAAGAAAGAATCTGGATTCCTATACTTCGTAGACAAGCAAGGTGACGTTTCCAGAGCTAAAATGGCTCGTGGCGGAAGAAAGAGAGTATAAAAACATTCTTTCTTTATTTTTTTTATTTTTTTTTAATGTTTTATTCTGATTCTTTTTATTTGCATCCTTAATTCATTGTTATTGATTGTTAAAGACTTTTTTGGATTTTTGTTGATTTTAACTTTCCCCTTGCCGACCGCGCAATGGTTTGCAGTTTGAAGTTTATGGTTTACAGGATGTGCTGTGAACTATAAACCGTGAACTGTAAACCCGAATGGCGGTCGGAATAGTGTGTCAACGCTAGCGCGTTGAAAATTGATAATTGTTGAGTTCAGCGAGTGCTCATACAAAATTAATCAATTTTTTATAGACTGTCTATGCCTCCACTCCCATTGAAGAACTTAGAAAGCACACTTAGCGGGGAGGCCTGAGCTCTGAAAATTTTAGTTAATCGGCAATAACCTATTTAAAACTAAGTTCTTTCTTGGACTGTATGAATCAACATATTTTGGGTGATAAGAAGAAATCTAACTTTGATGATAATTTGGCAGATTATGTTAATGAGATTTTTGATAAAATGCCTGATGTTATTGTTCCTGAGAAGAAATCTAGTAATTCTGGAAGTTTTTATGTTGATCAATTTGACGATCGTTATGTTTTGCACGGTGTTAATTACGATAATAAATTGTTAACTGTTGAGTGGAGCAAGGAATTATTAGATGAAAGCAGAAGTCATACTTTATATGACTGGAATATTCTTATGCCAAGTTCTAAGTTTCAAATTCCTTCTGCGGAATTGTATTTTGCCAGTCTTTTAGCTTTGTATGAAAGTAAAGATGGTTGTCAGGCTGAATTAATTGAGAGAGTTAGGCAAATGTTCGCTAAAGACTTTGAGAATGATATGATGACTAGTTCTAGCGTGACATATTACTCGAACGGAAAGTATGATGGAAATCAAAAAAATGATGTTGTTAATCATTATTATGGTTCTCAAAATAACCGAAAAATACCGGTAAATTTTACTGGTTATAGTGGTTATGTTGATGAAGAAAATAGTCATATTAAAGAACAAATAACTGCTCTTTTAGGAAGTGAGGATTTGGAATTAGTAAGAAATGTTCTTAACTGGGCTACTGGAAAAGGACAAACTTTTTTGTGGGCTCTTAATAATGGCACACCGCGTGGTGAAGAGCGCGTGGTTATGTTTTCATATTCAAGTGAATCAACTTTTAGTATACGTGCTGATTGCACTATTGGTCATAAAACTCTTGCTCGTGGTGTATTCGTTGTTCGCGAGAATTCAATAGTAAATAAACTTAAATTTTAATTCTTTAACTTCTCAAACGTTGACGGCAAGTCTATTATGTATTTTCCTTCTTCTAACTTGAATATTAGTGGTTCTCCTTTGAATAATTGTACTAAGTCTACTTCGTATTTTCCTGGTTTTAGTACTCTTATGCTTTCAAAGTCTAATACTACTGGTGCGTCTGAATTGTTTGCTCCTACCATTTCTAGAACGTCTTGTTCTATTTGTTCTTTTTGTTCTGGAGATAATTGGAATTTTGCTTCTTTTTTTATGTCTTCAAGTCTTTCTTTTCTTATGAAGAAGAATAATTTTCCTCCGCAAGAACATCCGCTAAGAATTTCTTTACTTCCATCTTCGTGGAATTTATTGCAACGAACGCATTGGTGTGGCATTATTTAATTCTCCTTCTTTTGGAATCGTTTGAAGTTAATAATTCTATTTTATCAGGATCTTTTCTTATTGACTTAACTATGTTTGCTGGTCCGATGATTGTTATTCCTTGTCTGTCTCCTAATAGTGCAGAGAAAACTGTGTTCTTAACTTTTTGAAGTCCTGATGCGTTACCTTCAGAAGGGTTGATGACTGCTAATTCTATTCCTTTGAATTCTCTATTTATTTCTTCCATTGTTACTTTGATTAATTCTGCTTCTTCTTCTCTTTTTAGTCTTCCTTGTAGTAGTACTATTTTGTTTTGTTTTGCTGCGTTTAATAATTTTCTAATTCTTCCAACGCTAGTTAAATTTTCTATTTCTCTGTACGGAACGAATTGTAACGTCACCATTTTTTTTATCTCATTAAGTCAAATAATTTTTCGTAAAATTCCTCAATATTAGTACCTCGTCTTGCGGAAATACCAATAACTGGGTATTGAGGGAATGCTGCTTGAACTCTTTTAATGCTTGCTTTTCTTAAGTCTGTTTTGTTTGCTGCAATTACTACAGGAATATTTCTTGCTTGTAAGTTGCCTATAATTGTTACGTTAACTTGTGAATAAGGATCTTGTGTTGCATCAAGAACTACAACCACTGCATCCATGTCATTTAACCATTTAATTGCATCAACTATTCCTTTAGTTGCTTCTTTGGCTCTTCTCTTTGCTTTTTTTTCATTCATTCCTGCTTTTAAGAAATCTTCATAATCAATTCTTGTTGCTATTCCTGGAGTATCTACTAGACTAAAAACTAGTTCTTTTCCATTTTTTGATTTAAGACTTAGTTTTTCTTTAATTTGAATTTCTCTTGTTTCATGAGCAATATTGCTTACTTTGCCCATTTCTTCTCCTAACCAATCAACGCACACTCTGTTTGCTAGTGTTGTTTTTCCAGAATTGGGAGGTCCATATATTCCTAGCTTTAAATCGGTTCGTCCCCTAAATAAGTCCTTCCAAAATCGGCTAAAAAAGTTTTTTACTATTCCCAAAACCATTTCTTTTCCCCCTTTGTAACACCATAAATACTAATTCTCTTTAAATACTTTTCCATGCTAGTTTGCAGTTTACGGTTTGTAGTTTACAGGACGTCCTGTAAACTGTGAACTTCAAACTGTACACTTCACTCATCATCCATTACTATCCTTGCAATATTATTTATTAACGTTAGTATTTGTTTTAAGTTTTCAGAAACTCCTTCTGGTAATTGATTTATTTCTTCCAGAACTTTGTTTCTTTGTTGGGCGATTTGTTCAATGCCTGTTTTGCTTTTTGAAAAGAAACCATTCATAACACTGTTGTATTGTTCTTCTAAAGTACTAATTGCTTTTTTAACATTGCCGTTCAATTTTGTGCTTATGTTTGTGCAACAATCTGCTAAATTTTCTACGTTAACTGCTAAGTACCAGTAAGATAATACTTGTTCTGGTCTGATGTTAAATTGTTCTGCTAAATTTGAATCTTGCAAAGATCTTTTTAGTAATCTGAATACTAAAAAATAATTTTTGTTTACATCTTCATCTTTAAAATGTAATTGGTCGTTTTTCTCGTTTAAATCTTTAAACATGCTTCTAACAATCATATCCATTCTTCTTAATGTCTTAACAACATCTACATCTTCGAGACTTAACAAATCTTTAATGACTACTTTTTGTTCTGTTTGTTCGCTAATTTCTAATGCAACAAAAGATTGGAGCATCTTTTTTATTTCTGCTCCGTGATCTTTTGTTTTTCTTCCGATGATATTTATCGTGTTGTAATTATTCAGGTAAGCAGAAGTGAGTTCTCTTTGCAAACTTTCAACTTCTTTATTGTTGAACTCAATAGTTATTTCTTTATTTTTTGATTGCTGACTATTTAGTTGAGTTGAAACGACTAAATTATTTTCTTTTTCTTGAACGTAAACAGTGTCTCCTTTGTTTAACTTGTTTTTTTCAAGCCATTCTTTAGGTAATGAAATAGTATGACTAGTTTGTCCTGCCTTAACGAGTTTTCTTATATGAACCATAGCGCACCAATCTTTCTTTTTATTTGAAGGCTTCAATGACGTCCCGGAGTCCACGTGAATCCCGCATTCAAAAAGCCATCAAAGCGTTAGCATCTCTTTTTACTTATAAAGCAAGGTACGTGCTTGTCGTACTTCTCGTTTAGTAAGTACCAAACCTCTATATAAAAGCTTTATCATAGTTTAGAATAACAATGAGAAACAATAGATAGGGACTGTATTAGGTGATGTGGAGCGCAAATTTCCTAATGCTTCATAGGTCAAGGTTGAGCGCAATACTAAACACTAAAAACCTTGCCCACCTCCCCTTTCATATTAACGACGACTGATATCCCCAAGTCTTTATATGAAGACGTAAGGTGTCATAGCTCACAACGAAAACCAAGGCATCAATCAGGGAGCCTTGAATTTAGGCTCCCAATTTATATTCATTCATCCCCCCTAAAAGTGGCGCGTCCCCTCAAACTCTTTCTTAAACGCGTCCACAATTTTTTTATAATCTTCACTTCGCTCAGATTATAAAAAAATTGTAATTAACTATTTTTTGTATACTCCATGACAAAAGCTTGGTATGGTTGTATCGTTTCCAGGTCCATTATCGCAATCAATGGCCAGGGCATTACTTTGATCATTCATAATATAAAACCCTGCAACTTTTTCTGTTTCATTATTGCTCTTTTGTGCTGTGAAGAGTATTACTTTCTGAGATGGGGAAATAAATTTAAGTGTTTGCAGTATTGTTTCGAAATCATCATCGGTGTCAAATAGTGTTTGAAGATATATTTTTGTTAAGGTCGGATGAGCCACATTTACGTCCTCTAAATTTACAGATCTATATTGCTGAAATT
Organism: Candidatus Woesearchaeota archaeon; assembly: GCA_016215315.1. Classification (GTDB taxonomy): domain Archaea; phylum Nanobdellota; class Nanobdellia; order Woesearchaeales; family ARS49; genus JACRKG01. The sequence continues at coordinate 16,837 of JACRKG010000020.1, forward strand.
CAACATATTTTGAAAGTTCCCGAGTCTTATTTGAGCAATTATGAGTTATTGTTACATTTGTAATGACGGGAGAATATTTAAGCACTGTGCTAGATGATAACCAATTTTTTCCAGAATCAGTATATCTTATTTCTTTTCCTAACTGATCTAATAATTTTATTGCTTCTATTTTTTTATCTCCTCCTTTTTCATAATCATTTTTTATTTTCTTAAATGCTTTGTAATAATTTCCCATAGAAGCCATAATGTGCTTGTCATTTCTTGTGTCCCAATAATCACTCCATTCTTTACGGGTTTTCTTTACACCTCCATCTGCAGGATTATAATCAAAAATGAATTCTTCTTTTTTTACTTCTTTCTTCTTATTTTCCCCTTCTTTCATTCCTGTTCTTTCCTGAATTGCTTTCTGAAATTCTTTTCCGTAACTGTAGAAATTTTCTATTTTTTTTACTAAGTCTTCTTCTGCTTTTTCTAAGTCTAGTTTTGCAATTTGGTGAATTTTATCAGTTAGACCTTTTTGTAATTGAGGTGCTTCTCCTTCATAAAAAATCACTCTTGCAATTTCAACGTCATTTTCTTTTGCTAGAGTTGTTTTTGGGAACATAATTCTTGTTACTTCCGTGTATGCTTCTTTTGGTAGATCAACACATAGTGCTCCTAAATAGAACATTGTTTCAACAAAATTAGTATTTTCTTTTTTTTCAGGATTTTCTGCATTAATTTTTGTTCCATCCTCATTTGTTTTTGCTTTGAATAATTCTTTGATGAGAAACATGCTTACTTTTGGATTTTTCAGTGTTGATTTTTTTAGTAAACTGTTAACTGGGAGTATTGTTTCATAAATTTCTTCTCTTTCTTCATTTTTTGCATTCAATAATTTTATTGCTTGAAATAAATGGTATGCTTGACTTATTCCACAAAATTCTTCCTTTAACACTACCGCACTTAATTCAGTTAGTGCTGTTTGTATTTCTGATTTTTGTTCTTCCCAAAAAACATTTTGTAATGGATCGTAATGTTTTAGTAAATTTTCTTGCTCGACCAGACCAGTTATTACGCTTAAGTGTTCTTCTAAGTTATCTTCTTTGATTGTTTCTTTTAAGCAACCAGAAAGTTCTCCCGTTAACCTCAAATAGTCGGTTTTTTGTTCGTCAGTAGATCCTAAGTTGGCAATGCTTTCTAGTCTTATGCTTTCCATATCTTTAATTATTTTCAATAAATTCTGTCTGATGTTTGTTTCTGTTAATTCTACCACTACTGTTTTTGGTGGTTTGCTCATTTTTTTACCTCGACTGTAGGTTTTCCAAAAGCTTCAATGTCGTCAATCAATTCATAATTTTTATCTGACCCGAAATATTTTGATAAATGAGAATAAAGTGGAGAAAATTTACTGTTTAATTCTTTTACTTTTTCTTCGCTAGAACTTTCTCCTGCTAATATTTTGCTCACATCTTCATCAATATGTTCCTGATCTCCCAGAGGTAATGTTAATGACACAACAAATCTTTTATTATGAAAGCAAAAAAGTCCTGAATACTTTGAGAAACTTTCGAGTTGGTCAAGATTTGTGAAGTAAACACAGCATAATTTCTTATCTATTTTACTTGTTAAATTACAGAAAAGTCCATTATTAGTTTCTGGTAATTCTGATTGATTGTCTTTTGAATTTCCTCTGATTTGGTCTAGTGAAAATGCAATTCCTGCAAAGTCCTTATTTAAATGTGGAACATCGCCATAAATTACGTATTGATCATCTATATCTTTAAAAAATCCTGCGGATGATTTATCATAATCTGTTAAATCTCTTCCATTTTCTGGCAGAGTCCATAATTGAATTTTGTGCGCTTCTTCTCCTATTAATTTTTCTAGATTTTTTTTAATAGTTTCAACATTATCTTCAGTATCAAATAACGCTTGTAAAAAATTTTGCATATCTAAATGTTCCGCATACATCTTGTAGATCTGATATCTTCTTAACTCGGGAATTTTTACTTTTTTGATTGTTGGTGTGATTGATTTAATATTAAAATAATGAGTTATTTCGCATTCCAAACCTTCAGGCTCATAATTTATTCTTGTGCTAGAAACTATTTTTTTGTCGTTTTCTAATTCTTTTTTAATTGTTCTTAATGTGTTTTCATCCCCATATTTTGCTACATCATAAAAATCAGGCATACTCGCCATTATTTTTCCAGATTTGTTAAATAAGTCCATTAATTCAGTTTGTGTTCCTTCAGGAAACTCTTCTTCAATAAGGTGTTTTTCTAATTCGGCATCCATTATTTGTTGGTTTTTCTTTCATTATTTAAATCGTTTCAGTAAGTTTTTAAAACAAGACTTATTACGAGTTTTTAATGCAAGTATTCAACCAAGGACTCGTAGACAAAGCGCTTAGCTTTCTTAAAGGCATAACTAAAGATGATCGTGTTGCAGTAATCCATCACACTGATCCAGATGGTGTTTCTTCAGGGGTTTTAATGTGTAAATTAATTGAGCGTTTAAGAGGAAAACCTGTTGATTTGAGACATAATCAACCAGGAACTGTTCATGGCTTCATGACTGAAACTTTAGAATTATTAAAAACTGAAAAAATTAACAAAGTTGTAACGACAGATATAACAAGTGAAGAAAATTATCCTAATTGGAAGGATATAGAGGAATTTGCGAAAATACTTATTGTTGATCACCATCCTATTAGGTATGAAGAAACTGATTGCACGATAATTATCAAGCCTCAATTATTTCAAAAAGAAATTATTCCCTCAAAATATTGCGCTTCAAAACTAGTTTATGACTTAGGCATGAGAGTAGTTGATATGAGTGATCTTGACTGGGTTGCCAGTATAGGTGTAATTTCAGATATAACTTCTGATTGTTGGGATTCTTTTTTGCAAGAAGTTTTTAAAAAATACAATTTCATTAAAGGCAAAAGTTGGTTTGATAGCACTATAGGCAGAGTTGCATCAGTTATGAGCAGCACTGAATGTTATGATGAGAATTTGGTTTACCAAGTTTTTGGAATTGTTTATCGCGCTAAAGAACCACAAGACATACTTAATTCAGAACTCAAAAAGTATAAAGAAATAATAAGTAAAGAAGTTGAGTACTGGATTTCTAACCTGGAAAAAAAAGCAGAAATCTATCCTGAAATTGAAGCAATTTATTATGAAATAGCACCAAAATACCATGTTAAATCATCAATAAGTACAGTTTTAGGTGTTGAAAAGCCTAACAAAACTATTTTTGTTATTAGCAAAGAAAATAATAAAGCGCTTATAAGTGCGAGAAGGGGAGATTACAAGAAAGACATGGGTGCAGTATTAAGAAGAGCTATAGAAGGCATTCCAAATTCTAATGCTGGAGGACACCCTCCTGCTGCTGGAGCAATAGTTCCTTTGGAACATTATGAAAAATTTAAGAAGAAACTTTTTGAAATTCTGAAAAATGGATGAAGAAATAGCAAAACTAAAAGTAATAATAGAATTCATGGAGTATATTTTTATTACTCATAACACTGAAGATTTGTTACAGAAAGCTTCAGAATTCTTAGTTCAAACATTCAAATTATCAAATTGTTCTATAAGAATAGAAGACAAATTCTGTAGGTATTACACGAATAGTGATTTGGAAAAAGAATACATTCCTGTTGAAGAAGCACTAACATTGCTTGCTAAAGATCTTAAAACGCCATTAAGCTTTGACTCACTCAAAACAGATCCATTAACTCAAAATGTCAAAGGCATAGATAAAATTCCTCAAGCAACATTCTTAATTCCTTTAGTTGTTGAAAAAATTTTCCTAGGAAATATAAATTTGTATTCTGAAAATTCTTTAAAAAATCATTCTGAACTCATTAATATGATTTGCAGTAAATTTTTGAAAGCATATTCGATGTTACTTAAACAAGACCAAATACAACAAAGCTCAGTAACAGACCAATTAACAGGATTATTTAACAGAAAATACATGGATGAATACTTAAAAAATACATTAGCAAGAGCAAAAGAAGACAAAAAACCAACTTCTTTAATAATTTTTGATGTTGATAATTTTAAGAAATTCAACGACACAAAAGGACATTTGGAAGGCGATAGATTACTAAAAGAAATCAGTTCTGTTACGAAAGAAGCATTCCGTTTTGAAGATGTTGCATGTCGTTATGGTGGAGAAGAATTTGTAATAATACTAAAAGATGCAGAAAATGACATTTCAATAAAAAGAAGCGAAGAATTGAGGAATGCAATAAAAGAAAAAACCGGAGAAACAATAAGCATAGGACTAATTACTTGCAAGAATTCAACTCTTAGTGCTAGCGAAATGCTAGCTAAAGCGGATGAAGCATTATACAAAGCAAAAAGAACTGGAAAAGATAAAGTTATTAGTTTTCTGTCTATAGACAAGAATTTAGGCGTTATAGACCTAAGTATGTAATTAGTTCGTAGTTCACAGTTTGTAGTTTATAGGTTGATAGAGTTTTATCGTACTACAAACTATAAACCCCGAACTGTAAACTAAATAGTTAGCGACATAAATAACGCATAAAATTTTGCGTAAATTTATGTTCTCTCCAATAGTTTTCTAGGGCATTTTGCATTTGTTCTATATTCTCGAAATATTGTGATTTTGTGACGTTGTTTTTTGTAACTTTCCAGCA
>JACRKG010000003.1 GCA_016215315.1 Candidatus Woesearchaeota archaeon
CAATCAAATCCGCAATTTGCCACTGTTTTTTGCCTTCATGCATCCATTTAAGGATCAGTTCCCGTGTTTGTAGATTTATCATAACACCAACAAAACACAACCACTATATAAATTATGCGTTACTTATGTCCTGTACTAAAAGCGAGTAAGATTCTTAAAACTACTTATTTATTATTACTTGAATTTTCATTGTAAACTAAGAAATAATTTATTCTACTTTAACTTCTTCGCCTAAACTTTGTCCTGGAAGTCCTCTTTCAAAAATAGCTCTAACAGCTCCACTATTGCCGTGCGCAGAAGTAATTTTTCCTTTAATTTGTTTCTTTTCCTTTCCGGGTGAAGTCCAAACAACTGATTTACCTACAGACTTCATAGCTTTTTCTCTAGAATCAACACCATCAAGGTGTATAACCATATGATTACCACGTTTTACTCTGTGACTTCCCCTAAATGCTGCAATAACTGCCATAGAATGAAGAAAACAATGTTTATTTAAAAGTCTTTCTGAATTAAATAAAAAAAAATTCAGAAAGACTACTTACATCAAGAGTATTATTATGGGGAGTAATAATACTCCCATAGAGAAGCTTCTTGGTGTTTTCGAAAGAATTGGTATTAAGCCAATAAAAGTAGATGCTAATAAAATCACCAAACCTGCCCATCCTGTAAAAAGAAAAACCATCACTGTCAAAAAAACAAGAATACTCAATGATACTTTTTTCAGATCAATTTTATTTGCTAATTTGACCATTAATCTACTTATTTTAAGTGTTAAAATTGAAGCAATACTTCCCGCAAGAATACCAACACAAGCTAAAGCAATTACTTGCTCAATACTAATAAAAAGCATTACCTGCTTTATGCCAATTAAAGCACCATTTCTTGCTTTGCTAATTAAGTAAAGAGTTGTTAAAGAAATGAAAAAATCAATAGTGTTAACCCCGCCAACAAACACCAAATAAGAAAATTTACTTTTACTGAAAATAGGCTGAACTAACGCAGAGCTCTGAGCAGGACTTAAACCAGGAAAAATACTTGTAATAGTGCCTGCAAGACCACTGCCAAAAATTGTCTTAATCAATTCTTTAAAATCAATTCGTATTATGTTAGTTATTTGCTGCTTAACAATTTTAGGCGGAAATAAAATTGAAGAAATCAAAGAACTCATTGCAAACAAACCAGTAAGTAAAGGAAAAAGATTATTTTCTAAAGAAGAATTTAAGACTATCAAACCAAGAATTCCGCTCAACAAAAAAGTAATCAAAGAAAAAAAGCTTTTACTTTTTAACAACAAAAAAAGAATTATTACTATGAGCAAATAAACAATTACTGGTCTGAGAAAAGAGTAAATCTTTGGTAAAGAAAAAAACAACAAAGGCATGAAAATAACTCCCAACAACATCGTGAAAAAACTACCAACAACAGTTAGCTTAACTGCCTCATGACCTCCACCTTTAATGAATAATTCATGACCCGGCAACAAAGCCATATCCTCATCAGGAGCACCTAAAAAAACCGCAGGAATAGCATCGAGAAAAGTATGAGTTATTCCTAAACTAAAAATGTAAACCGCCATAATTAATGGGTGAAAATTAAACCAAGAAACAACAAGCAAAGTCGCCAAATTCACGTGAATTCCAGGAGCTAAACCTGTAATTACCCCACTAAGAATACCTGCAATAATTGCGAGCAAAAATGAAAAATACATATTATGCTTAAAATTTCGAATTCTTTAAATGCGTTACTCAGAAAATTTTCCAAAAAGTTGGAAAATTTTCAATAAAACACAGGTTTATAAAACGACCAAAAAAACGCCAAAACTGCTTTTGTAGCCACTTTCGAGTGGTAAAAAAACGAAACATTTATATACTTGCTATGCACTTATTACAATTATCATAATAATATGGAGGTAAATGAAAAATGAAAACATGCGAATATTGCAGCTACAAGTGGAATCCACGAGTAAACGAACCAAAATCATGCCCAAGATGCAAGAGAAGGTTTGATTACAAAGATATCCGCGAAGTATTTGAAGTATTGAAAAAGGAAATATTAGGAATCGAAGCTTAAAATTTTGCGTAGCAAAATTTTATTATTTTTTTTTACGATTTCAAGATAGTATTATTCTACAGAACTTTATTTAAACTTATTCTAGTCTTCAAATAGAAATGGACTTAACTGGAATAATTGACACAATAGATACAATACCTGCTGAACCCGATTTAGAATTAGAAACTTATCACGATAACAGAACTAAAGCATTCTTGCTTCACAAAAAAGGAAATGAAAGGTTAGAAGTACTCATAGTTCCTTTTGGTGAAAACTTAAAAGGAAAAAAAGATATAAGCTATTATATGAGCATAAAGCCTGGAAGAAGTGTTAAAAGCATGATTTTTCAAGACGCAAAAATTGAACAACATGAACTAAAAAATGGATATTCTTATTTGACTATTAGCGATGAATTAAGAAAAGTAGTTGTTCCCTATAAGATAAAAGGAGAACTGCCTTACAAAATATTACAAAGTTCTTTTACAAAAAGACTTGTTGAATGCAATGAAATGCTTCTTAACACAATAATTAAGGGAATGGAAGAAATGAGAGATGTCATTAACTGGCTGCCTTTCCACATAAAAAAAGAACCAACAAAAAAAGAAACTGAAACCAAAGAAGTTAAAACATTCGAAGAAGTCATAAAAAATATCGAAAAAAATTTAGAAGAAATAAGAGAAAGAAGAAAAAAACCCTCATTTGAAAAAACAAAAGAAATGCTTAACTTATTTGGTCAAATGTATCAACCATTAAAAGAAGAATTACTAGAAGCATTTCAAGATGTAAATGTTGATTCTCAAGAACTGCCATTTTTAGAAAGAAAAACAAAACACTACCACTTGCAAAGTATTGAAAAATATTTTTTCAAAACAAAAGACGAAGAAAATGATTGGGATAAAAGAAAAAGAAAATTAAAACTACTTCTAGTTGATCCACTAAAACACATAATTACTTCAACTGAAGAAAACAAAATTGGACTTAACATCATGCCTAACAAGAAAACACTTGAAGGAATAGCTCACGTTAAAGAATACTTAAAGTCTGAAAACATTAAAGCATATGAAGGTTTTGAGTGGGCGTTTCAACTTCACCAAAAAATACCTGCATTTTTGTACCACTCTTATTTATTTTTAGGTTCAGGAATTTCAGCAGCTTTAGGAAATCCAGGTCTTGGCTTGGGATTGCTAGGATTGTTGGCTTTAGAAGTTTATGTTTCAAGAAACAATCAGAAAAAAACAGGATATAATACTAGCACAATAGGAACATTAAGAGATAAATTAGGAATAACAGTTAAAGCACCAGAAAAAAACAAAATAAGTAATGACTATGATTTAGGCATGTGGAATAAAGAAGATTTAGAAAAGCCAGAACAATAAATAAGACTCATTCTATTAACGATAATGATATGGTAATTTACTAGGTTTACTGTGAGGGAAAAATCTTCTTTCAAAGTAACCAACAACTACTAATAAGAACAATACTAATGCCGTTGTTGAAACGGCCAATTTGTACATTCCAAAACCAGTCATCATTCCTATGGCGGATACAGTCCAAAGATTTGCTGCAGTGGTTAATCCCTGAATTCTATTTTTTGTTTTAAAAATAACTCCTGCACCTAAAAAACCAACTCCTACAACTATGTTTGAAGCAGTTCTGGCAAAGTCTGTTCTTACTAAAATTGAAGGATCTAAATTTGAAATAAAAATTGAAACCGAAGAAAAAGCAGCAGATCCTAAACAAACTAGAGCATTAGTTCTCATTCCCGCAAAACGAAGCTTGTACTCACGTTCCATGCCTATAAATAACCCTAGAACAGTTGCAACTGCCAACCTAGTAATTAGTTCTATTTCTAAACTCATATTTTTTTCACCACTTAAAAAAAGAACCCCTCGCTTTTATTACGAGGGGCCAGCGTTTCTGCCTTCATTTTTTTGGGGGTATTAATGAAGGCATAACACACCACATTAAGACCAAAGGGGTGAGCGTTAATTGAGCAATTCTATGCCTAATTCACCTTCTAGTTGTTTGCTAACAACTTTCCTTTCAGTGCGTAGCGATCCTACTAACCATGGAGAGGATACTCCCGTAATGATTGACATTACCATTAGTTTTCCTTTCATTTCATCACTAACTCTAGCTCCCCAGATGACGTTAGCATCTTTGTCTAGTTTTTCAGTGATTGTTTCTCCAACTCGATTAATTTCATCAAGAGTCATGTCAGGTCCACCCCAAACGTGGATTAAAGCGCCAGTTGCTCCTTCATAGTCAATTTCTAATAAAGGATTCTCTAATGCTGCTTTGACAGCTTCTGTTGCTCTGTTTTTAGTGTCAGAATAACCAACACCAATTGATGCAACTCCGCCACCTTTCATTATTGCTCTTACGTCAGCGTAGTCTAAGTTTACTAAGCTTGGTAATGCAATTGTTTCTACAATTCCTTTAATCATTGTAGCAACTAATTCGTTAGCTACAGCGAATGCTTGTTGTAATGGTAAGTTTCCTGCAACTTGAACTAATCTGTTGTTATCAATTATGATTGCAGTGTCAACATGTTTTCTTAATTCTTGTAATCCACATTCTGCCTTGTCAACTCTGACTCTTTCAATACTGAAAGGCATTGTTACAACTCCTACAACGATGGCATCTGTTTCTTTTGCTGCTTTAGCAATTAATGGAGCACTACCAGTGCCAGTACCTCCACCCATTCCTGCGCAAACAAAAACCATATCAGAACCTTTTAAGTATTCTTTAATTTGATTAATACTTTCAGCAGCTGCTTCAGCTCCTTTTCTAGGATCTCCACCACAACCTAATCCTCGGGTAATATTTTTTCCAATAAGAAATTTTTTGTCGGCTTCAATTATTTTTAAGTGTTGAGAGTCAGTATTGCAAGCAAGAACTTCTGCACCTTTAATACCTTTCTTGTACAGCCAGCTCACCATGTTATTTCCAGAACCACCAGTTCCAAAAACACGAATGCTAACTTGTCCAACTTTTAAATCCTTCAGATCTTCTGAACTGAAGTTATCTGTTTTAACCTCTTCTTTTTTTGCTAAGTCTCCGACTCGCTCTAATAAAACGTTCATTTTTTCCTCCCTCCCCTTTACTTTTTGTTGTGGTGTAACAAAATCCTTTTAAGGAAGCAAACCCAAATTAATTTGCCAAATAAACTTAAATCCTTATAAACTGACCTTCATCCCTTTTTTATACTATTTATATATAAAACAACACTTCCAGTATATAAATACTATTGCATTTAAAAATATAGTTTTAATTCTAAGCTTTGTCGTCTATTTTTTACTGGGGAGTAGATTCTTTAGTTTGTGAAATCTTTCTTTTAAAGGGCCTAAGACCGAACTAAGAAGTCTTTGTATTTCTGATTTATCATGAGCTCTGATACCCCATTTGTTAAAAAAAGCAACATCATAAAGGTTTAGTTTTGGTTTTTCTTCTGCTTTTTCTGCAGGATAACCAAAAGTAAGTATTGCTCTAGGAACAACATCTTCAGGAATATCGAAAAGTTCTCGAATTGTTATTTCATCAAAACTACCAACCCAGCAACCACCTAAACCTTGCGCGTGAGCAGCTAAAAGCATATTTTGTGCAGCACAAGCAGAATTTTGAATACTATACAAATTTTTCCCTCGATCACCATACATCCTATCTTCTTTTACAGGTTCAGAACAAACAACAACCATTACTTGCGCTTCATCAACCCAATCTTGTTCTAAACAAGCATTACCAACTTTTTCTATTTTGTCCTCTTCATTAACTAAAATAAATTTCCAATCCTGAACGTTACCCGCTGAAGGTGCAAAACGACCAGCATCAAGAATATTCACTAATTTTTCAAATTCAACTTCTTTTTTTTCATAACTTCGAATACTTCTTCTCGAAAAAATATTAGTTAATGCATCCATAAAACACTTTGTGTTTTACCAATTTATAAACATTACCCAAAAGTTTGCAGCTTCTGTTATCCCGAAACTGGTTCCGGTTTCGAAACTAGTTCCTGATTAAGTTATTCCAGACTTCTTTTGGGGTTTTGTAGTTTAGGCTCATGTGAGGTCTTGCTTCATTGTAGTGTTTGATGTATTCTTTTATGTTGTTGA
>JACRKG010000021.1 GCA_016215315.1 Candidatus Woesearchaeota archaeon
ATTTTAGTTGAATAAAAAGTCCAATAACACAGGTATTGCCCACAACACTCCCAAGCCCATTACTGAATAACTGATTTTGTTTTTTGCTTCATCACGCTTCTGCTGATTATCCCCTCCAGTAATCAATAATGCTGCACCCCACGCACTAAATACCGCCGCAAGAATACTGCCCAAATACTTTATCATGCTGAAGAGTTTTATCATTGGATCAAAAGCACGCTGCAATGAACGCTTCTCGCTACTACTTAACGGATCATCAAAATCGTCAAATTCAACAGCATAAACATCGTACGCAAGGCTTCCTAGCACAAGCATTAGTGTTAATAAATTAATCAAAACTCGAACGTTCATCATTTTTTTCACCTCCTTCTTTCTTCTTCTGAAAAAAATTTTGTTTTTCCTCTTTTTCAACAACTTGTTTTTCTTTTCTTAAGCTCGGAAAAAGAAATAAGGCAGCACTCAAAATAGGACTACCGAACAAACCCAAAATCAAAACACTAAACAAATCCACTTGCTTAGTCGAATAAGCAACTATGGCCACTGCGAGTCCTGAATAAAAACAAAAGAATACTGCATTAAAAAATAGAATTTCTTTGAAATTCATTTTCTAAAACCTCCATTGTCATAAAAATCTTGTTTTGCTTTTCTCACTTCATCAAGGATTATGCTTGATTCTTTTTGTGTTGCATTCCTGCCAAGAATAATCCTTGAAACAGCTTTTACGTGAGAATCCTCTTCAGGAAAACTCAAATGCAACGGGTACACGTAAGAAGTCAATTTGTTCTTAACAACTTCTCTAAGCAAACTTTCGTAATTGTCTTCACCCAGCAGTATCGCTTGCTCTAATTCACACTGAGTTGCTTTCAATTGACCTGAAACATCTTCACATTGCTTTATCGAGTAGTTAAAAGCAGTTTTCGTGTTTGCTAATTCTTGAGTTGTTTCTTCCAGTTCAGATTTTGTTTTTTCTAATTTGTTGTGCTGGTCGTAAAAAAACAAACCAGAACCAATACTCGAAGCTAACAAAAAAGCAGAAACAAACTTGTTCGCTTTTTCATTTCCAAAAAATGTTTTTTTCATTTTTATCTACCTCCATTAAATTTTTTATACTCTTGAAGTAATTGGATGAACTCTTTGTTGGAAAAAAGTGCTTCCTTGCTAGTTGTGCAAAATTTGTGAAAATAAAATTCAAAATGTTCTTCGCATATATCGTCGGAATTTTCAATTAATTTTTTACAACAAATTAAACATTTTTTACTTTTCATAAAATAAATTAAAAAAGAACTAGTTTAAAACACGCAGTCACGAAAACAAAGTATTTTTAGGAGATTTTTGCCACTGAAAAAGAAAATGCTTTTATATCTTGCACAAAATAAAAACTTAAATAGTAGAAGCATTTAATAAGAAAAAAATAAGAAATAATGAGTAAAGCATCATACCCACGTTCTGAATTCCCGCCAAGGGCTTATCATTAAACTTGTATGTCAACGGCAGGGTTCATATCAGGTGTCAGAATATTACTGGGTGTCTGAAGGTTGTGTTGAGTTTTTTGTTTCAAATTGCAGCCAAGTTATTTGCAAGTTCCTGTGTTTTTCACCACATTTTTGTCGAAAGTTTTATAAAAGTAGTATCGCGGGTTAGTCCATTACAAAAGGTGGTGAGCTATGATGAAAAAAATATTAGGTATTAGTAGTTTGGTTCTTGCACTAAGCGGTTGCGTGCACTACAACGAATTTAGAAAAGAAGTTGATTTAAATAAAGATTCGATTTTAGATGTTGTAGAATTAAAAAACAAAGCAGTTTATGTACAATTGAGGTTACCTTATGACTTGGATGGAAAACCAACATACACTGAAGCGAGAAAAATGAGTGAAGATTTTAACAAAGTTACAAACATGGAAGTCAAAGATGTCAATAATGATGGCAAGCTAGACTTGATATATTACATGGGAGCAGTAAGTCATCCTTACATAAGAATGAGATATGGCAATGGTGACGGCACTTTTTCAGTCGAAGTAGGACGCTGATAAAAGAATGGCGATAGGTTTTGGTGCTAAAAAAGAGAAAGACGAATCAGAAGAGTCTTTTGAAAGCATTAAAACTTTTTTAAGGCACGAAGTAACAACAGTTGAAGAACTTAAAGAAGCTCTTTCTAAAGAACTCAAAGAAGTCGAAGACTTAGAAAAAAATTTGTTAGTTTTATCAAATCAAGTTGAAGAATTAAACAAAGTTTTCAGCAAAAGAGAGGAAATTTACAACAAACTATTATCTGAAACAAACAAAAGAGCTTCTCAAGTAGATATAGAAAAATGCGATGCTTACTTAGGAATGATCCGAGAAATAGATAATAACAGTCTGGGACCAATGTTACAAGTACTCATCCAAGAATTAGGAAAATTAAAAATTGAAGAAACACACGTTCTTTACCAAGCAGCTGAAGAAAACAAAAAAGTAATGGATGAATTAGACAAACAGGCAAGAGCTCTACTCAACGAAGTTCATACTGTGAGAACAAAATTAAACTCCACAATGGAAGAAATAACCAAAACATATGCAGTTCTTGAAGAATTAAGAGAAGAAAGAACAATAAGACAAAAAGGAAAATTAGGATTCGGATCATAAAGAACTCGCAGCCATCTGATTCCTAGTAATATTTCGACGCCTTTTGATACCTTTGATGGCCAATTTCTTGAAAACCTTTATAAATAAAAAAGAACTAATTCTATTATTATGAAAAAAGAGGTGTTGGTAGTATTATTACTTTTAGTTTTACCGCTAGTTTTTGCAGAAGTAATAATTGACCAATGCTATGGTAATTGTCCTCAAAAAGATTCATTTAATGACTTCTTAACAAAATTTGATGAGCATAGTTCTTCTTTAACTAACCAAAAGATTCCCGAAGGATTACAAACATTTTTTGGAGACCAAAAAATAAACGTAAACGTAAACGACCAAACTCTAGGTATTGAAATAAGCGATGGTAAAATAAAAGGCATAAGCAAAGGTTCTTTTTCAGAACCTTCAATCACTGCAAGCATGGATGATCAAACTTTTACTAGCATTCTGAACAGCCAAAACAAAGCAGGAAGCATTCAAGATGGAATAAACACGGGAAGAATACAACTAGAAGGAACTGGTGTAACTGATAAATTAAAAAATTTTGGCGGAGAAATTTATTCCTACTTTGCAAAAACTGAACCTCAAGTAGAAATAAATCCAATAGCTTGCATTATTCCTTCAGATCCAGAACAAACAATCAGATTAAAAAGAGCAGGAGACATAAGAATTCCTGAAGGTAACGAATTAATCATTCCACCATTTCAAATAGAATGTGAGAAAGACACAGAACTAAAATTAACATTATCAGCACCAAACAATTACCGAGATGTAAAAGTACTAAAATGCACAGACGACTTATGTGTTCCTTTGTACGTAGAAAAAGTAGAAAAATTAGCATGCAGCGAAGACATAGTTAAAGTTTACAAAAAACAAAAAGAAGAAATTGAAATAAAACCAATAAAAATTCCACCAAAAAAACAGCAAATAATAAGCAACTCAATATTACAAAGCGGTAGCATAAAAATAGAAGATATCAACTCAGAACCAGTAATGATGCGAGTAAGTTCTGCACTAGAACAAACACCAGAACCCCTAAATCCAGCACTGAAAATTTTAGGAACACCACTAGTAATCAACGTAGACAAAATCACTCCAATAGAACTAAAACTAGAATTACCTTACGTAACTGCAGAAAATATTGACCCAAGCTCAGTAAGCGCTTATGCACTAAAAAATAACAAATGGCAATTCCTGGGCGGAGCAATAGACTTAAGCTACGAAAATTTAAATGTAAGAATAAAAGACTTAAGCGAATACTTAGAAAATAACCAAGCAGTAATAGCACTAATAGGTTGGACATGCATTGAATGCAAAACACCAGACCTAAAAAAAATATACACTCCATTAACTGACAGCAGAGATGCAGTTGTTTTCGTTCACGGAATAGGATTCTCACCACAAATATTTCAACAAATGATTGACGATATAAGACTAACAAATCAACCATGGCAAGTGTTTACTTATGATTATCCTCCAAGCAAAACAATACAAGAAATAATGGCAAGTCTAACTGAAAGCTTAGAACTAAAAACAAAAAAAATAAACAAAATATACCTTGTAGGACATAGTACTGGAGGAATACTAATACAACAAGCATTACATTTTGCAGAACAAGCAGGAAATTATGAATTCTTAAAAAAAGTAAAAAAAACAATACTAATAGGAACACCAAACCAAGGAGTAATAGAAAATTTAGACAATCAAAAATTACTAAGCCAAACAGCAAACATAAATATTCCTTCAGGACTAAATGTTAATAACGAAGAAATAAAAGAATTAAGCCAAGATTTCCCAATACCGAGAGTTCAAGGAATAGAATACAAAACAATCGCAGGAACAAAACCTTACGAATTCACAAAAGACTTAGGAACAAACGACGGAATAGTAGACGTTAACAGTGCACAACAAATAGGGGAAGCAAAAAATGTATGCAATGATTATTGGGAAGTTTACGCATCACACGAAGAACTACCAACACATCCCGAAACAAAAAAAATAGTTGAAAAATTAATTTCAGAAGACTTACTAAAACAAATCGACAACCAACCGATCATCGGAAACCAACAATACTACGAACTAAAATTAGACAATTGCATTAAAGAAAAAATAGCAGTAGTAGGAAAAAAAGACTTAATAGAGAGAAGTCCACAAGTATGCAGTTGCGGTAATGGCTATTGCGGCTGGGATGAAAATAAAGAAACATGCTATTCAGACTGTGGAAACATATTAAGAAAAGAAGTATACTGTTCACCGGAATTACAAAGAGGACTACTAGCCTCACTAATAATCTTATTAATTTTAACAATAGCAATGAATGGACTTATAAAAAAACTAGGCAGAAGAAGACAAGCATTTACAACACTAATAACATTATCACTCATAACAATGGGAATGCTAATATCAATACACTTCTTATGCGAACTAAAAATCTGGATCTTAATATTAAAAGTTGGTGTGTTTGCAGTATTAGTTGTTAAACTAACAAAATTACTTAAGACTCCTTACAAGAAAGTTTAACTGCTTCTCTCATTGCTCGACGAACCATTTCAGAATCAATAGATATAATTCTATGAATTATTCTAGACAAATCATCAAGCATCAATTGATTATCTTCATGAACTCTCTTTTTAAATTCAACAATCGGATCAAGTTGTCCATAACCAACTAAACCAATTCCATCCCTAGTAAAATCAAATTGTTCTAAACGCTCACGCCACTCAATATCTATAGCAGATACAACTTTTTGTTTTAACGAAACATTATTAAAAAAGTACAATCCTGTTTTATTAGGTATTTCTGCTATTTGCGCAGCAACATCTTTGCTAGAAACATTAGAAAATGAGATTACTGTAGTTTTTTCTTCACTTTCAGGAGTTTCTTTATTTTCAACTAATATAACTGGGTTCTCTTTCAGGAAACAGTAATCGTCTTTAAAATTCTCAAAAGATTTGCCTTCTTTTTCTGCAAATCTTTGACCACATGCAAGAACAAAATCATCAAGTCTTCCCTCAAGCACTTGCTGTCTTACACCGTAAACAAATTTTCTAACCGTGTCAACAGGCTCATCATATTCTAAAACGTGCTTTCTAATGTCTGCATTAAATTCTTCAACTTTTCGTTGAGCTCTTCTAACTGAACGATTTATCATACCATGAGAAAGAGATTCACCTTGACCTAAACCTAAACGTTTCAAACTATTTTTTGTTCCCTCACTAACAAAATGTTTTAACAAAGGATCATCAGAACTTAACAAAAATAAAGAACTACCAGGATCACCTTGTCTTCCGGTTCTTCCTCTCAATTGATCATCAATCCTTCTAGACTCATGACGTTGAGTACCGTAAACTGCCAAACCAACTTCAAAACCTAAAGAAAGAAAACTGGCGTTTTCTTTAATTTTTAATTCATCTCCAACAATAATATTTAAAGGTTTTCCAAACTTTTCAACTGATTTGCCATTGTGATTTAATCCTTCAAGAGTTTTCAACAATAAATTGTATTCAACTGAATTATACGCAACTAATTCAATCCCGCCATCCTTCGTAATTTGCTGCTCAATTAATTTTCTATAATTACTTGCCACCTTTTCAAACAAACCTTCTTCCAAAACAATATCAGCCCCTCTACCAGCCATGTTTGTTGCAATAACAAAACTACCATACTTGCCCGCATTACTTAATATTTCAACTTCCAATGAAGCATTTTCTGGTCTTGCATTAAGCACTTTAATATTTTTAATTCCAACTTGAGAAAAAATACTGTGAAGCTCTTCTGATTCTTCGATTGAAGTAGTTCCAATCAATACAGGTCTACCTAAAGAATGATCAAGCATTGCTAATTCCACTAGCTTTTGTAATTTTTCTTCTCTTGATAAATAAAATAAATCATCATGATTAGTTCTTATCAAAGGCAGATTTGTAGGTAAAACAAAAGTTTCCATGCCATAAACTTTCCAAAATTCATCTGCAGAAGTCAATGCAGTACCAGTCATTCCTGAAAGTTTTTCATACATCTTAAAATAATTCTGCAAAGTAACAGTTGCAAGAGTGCCGTGACCTTTTTTAATTTCAACACCGTTTTTAGTTTCTTTAGCTTCGACTGCTTCGTGCAATCCTTTACCCCATCTTCTTCCATGAGATAATCTTCCAGTAAATTCGTCAACAATTATTATTTCTTTAGATTCTTCATTTTTTGCTATTACATAATCACGATCTAAGTTTAAAAAAACATTAGCATGAACTGCATTGTTAATCAAACCCCACCATTTCTCACCAAATTCTTGATCACTTACGTTTAAAAAATTTATTGCTTTTTCCAAACCCTGTTCAGTTAATGCAAATTCTTTTCTTCCGAAAACAACAGTATAATCACCAGATTCCACTTCTTTATCGCCAACTCTTTTCTTTTCACCCATAACCAATCTTTCAAAACAGTGTTGAGCTTTAACATAATCAGATTGATCAAAATCACTACTAAATGCACCACCCGACATTATGTGAGGTGTTCTAGCTTCATCAATAAGAATACTATCAACTTCATCAACAATAGCAAAATAATGACCTCGCTGCACTTGAGCTTCTTTGTTTAACGCCAAGTTATCTTTTAAGTAATCAAAACCAAAACCACTATTAGTTCCATAAGTAATATCACAAGCGTATTGTTTTTTTCTTTCATCTTTATCATCAACAGAATCCTGCAAAGCTCCAACGCTTAAACCTAAAAATTCATACAGCGGAGCCATCCAATCTCTATCTCTTTGAGCCAAATAATCATTAACAGTAACAACATGAACTCCCTTTCCAGTTAATGCGTTAAGATAAACTGCTAAAGTAGCAGTTAATGTTTTCCCTTCTCCAGTAATCATCTCAACAACATTGCCTTTGAGTTTTTTTTCTTCGAAAAAAAAGTCTTTTAAACTATTCCACAGAGAACTATTTCCTTCTTGTTCACCTTGGTAACCATGCAATAATAGTCCTCCTAAAACTTGGACATCAAAAGGAACCATACTCCAAGGTTTTTCTATTTGAACTACATCATTTTTTTCATTTCTTGCATTGTAAGTTATTTTAGCTTGCTGCTCAGTTAATCTTTGACAAGCAACTTTAACAGTAGCAAAAGCTTCAGGCAATAAAGAATCTAAAGACTCACCCTCCTTAATTCTTTGCTTAAAACTTTCAGTATTCTGTTTTAATTTATCTTGATCGTAATCTTTAAATTTATCTTCCCAATCACTGATTTGTTCAAAAACAGAAACCAAACTATTAATTTTTCTTCTACAAAACCAAGGCAAATCCTTAATTTTAGAATACAATGTGCCTTGCTCGTAAGATTCCAAAAAGCTAAAACCTTCTTTAGATGAGTGGATCATAACCAATGAATAAGAATACACATATATAAATGTTTTCATTTTTTACTATTCTGGAGTGGTTACATTGGAAAGATTTAAAAAACGCACTTAAAGAATCATTTTATGAGCTTAGATAATTATCTTGAGGAAAATATAGGATTTTATCCTGAATGTTTGTCTGGTGATGAGTTTGGGAAATTTTTAGAAGGAATTTATGACCAACAAACAATGAATGAGCTAGATGAACTCTTTCTCAGAATACACACATCTGCAAAAGATAATAAAGCTCGTTGGGATTTTCTTCTTACCAAAGGAATTTATTTAAGCTGTCTAAAAAATGAAAAGTTCGCAGTAAAAGAAGGATTGAACTACGTAAGTTCAAAACTAGCCGGAGCTAAAACTGTTTTAGACTTAGGAAGCGGATACGGAGTAAACTTAATTTGGCTTGCACTACAAAATCCCAACGCAAGAATTTTTGGAATTGATTTTTTAGAAGGATTCATGAATGAAACAAAAAGATTAGCTGAGAAATACAAAGTTAAAAATTATTCTCTAACACTGGCAGACATACAAGAATTGCCGTTTCCTAAAGAAGCTTTTGATGTAGTTGTTGCCTGCAAATCACTTCACGAATTTCAAACTGATGAAAGCGGTTCTTACGGAAGTTTCATGATAACAATCCCGGAAGCCTTAAAAGTCACAAAACAAGGCGGAAAAATAGTGGGCACGTTACCAGTTAATCTTGATGCGCAATGGTATGTTCAATCTGATTTAGAAGCAGCGTTCAGAAATTGTGGAGACGTTCAATTAACTCAAAATTACTTAGAAAGTCCAAATTCTGAAAACAGCATATTAACTTTCACTGCAGTTAAAAAATAAGTTTACAAACTAACAGTTCACAACACATCACTTTTTTCTACTGTAAACAATAAACGGTAAACTACCAACTATTTTTTTAGGCTTTCAACAAACTCTTGCTTATTATCAAACCCTGCTTTTTTTGTTAATTTTTCTATTGCTTTATCAAAATAACTTCCGTATTGTGCTGCTTTCTTTTGTCTCCAAGCAAATTCTTTAGGCATTCCTAATTCTTCAGCTATTTCTCTGAGAATTATTTTTTTGTGTTCTTGATTAATTTTTTTATCCGCAGGAATACCCATTGCTTTAACAATTAATTCTTCATCCAAAAAAGGGCATAAAACAGTTATTTTCAGTGCTTTAGCAACTGCAACATCTCTCACAAAATCACGACCCCACATTGCTTTAAGACCTTTCCAACATTCTTCATGAGGATCTTTTGATTCTAAATGTCTTTGGTAGCCCGCAAATATTTCTTCACTACCCAAACCACCCATAAAAACACTAACTTTGTCCTTTTTAGCTAATTCTGCAGCAGCAATAACAACCCCACCAACACCAATATTTAACGTGTCGGGTTTGTCAAAGATTTTTGCTGCTTTTTTGAAAACTTCTTGCGCTTCTTCAAGAGTAAAAATTCTTTGCTTAAGTTTTAAGCCCAATATTTCTGCAACTTTCTTCCCCTCAATTATGTCCGGAGCATTTTCTAGCCCGACACTATAACAAGTAAAATCGGCATTAAATTTCTTGCACAAAAATGCTAACAAAGTCGAGTCTACTCCGCCGGAAAAGAATATTCCGAAATGATTTTTAGGAATTCTAGACTTAACTGCGTTCAGAATAGCTCCTTTAACTTCTTCTTTAGTTGAAGGATTTACTTTCTTTTCCAAACTAACAATGTAATCTTGCCATTCCTTTTCACTTAAGCTAAAAATGTCCATAACTCACAAGAAAGAAGCAACTTTTAAAAAGATTATTCTATCATAACACGATTTAAGATAAAGATTTAAAAACTACACATCTTAAACCAATACCATGATCAAATTCACATGCACAGGACACGAGAACGTTTTAGCAGAACACATGACAACACTAGAATTTACTAGAGATAATTATTTAACAGAAGAAGGAGATTGCATTGTTGGAATAAATTCAGATTTTGATCATGAAACATTAATGAATTTTGTTCAAGAACACAGCAAAGCAAAAGTAACAATCCAAGTTGATAACATCGCAGAAGAAATAATCGGGGAAATAAATAAAGAATTCAAAAGCGAACACGAAATAGTATTAAGATTAGGAATGTACAAATCAGATAGAACATTATTAGTTAATTGTGATAAAGCTGCAAAACACTTAAGCAGAGATCTAATTGACGCATTAAAAAAAGGAAAAAAGATGCAGGTGACTATTGTTAAGTCTTAAAAAATGAAATGCACACAATGCAAAAATGAAATGGAAAAAATGAAATTCGATGTAGGTTATGGAATAGAAGTAGAATCATTACATTGCAGCAATTGTGGATTTAACATAACTGAAGATAAAAAACTCAAGACGGCCATGTCTGAATTACGCAATCAAATGAGCAAAGAAGTTAAAGTAGTTAAAATTGGAACAGGACTAGGGGTCAGACTTACAAATGACATAGTTAAAAGTTATAATTTAAAACAAGGAGAAAACATTTTATTGAAGCCTGAAGTTGACGGAGTAAAATTAGTTGTAGAACACTGAGGAATTTGCTAAATGCGTAAAAACTTATCAAAATCAGAAATAAAAGACTTAAATCAAAAACTAAAAGAACTTTATGGCTTAGAAGAATTCTTTGATAAAAAAGCAGTAGTTATTTTGTCTGATGACAAAATAATTATAGAAAATGATGTAATGTTTTTTACTAGAGAGGACAAATTAATTCCCACACTAAAACAACTTCTCAAAAACAATTTCTTGAAAAAAATTGCAGTTGATATGGGCGCAGTGCCTTTCATAATAAAAGGAGCAGACATAATGCGCAAAGGAATAAAAGAAATAGCAGACAACATAAAAGAAGGAGAAATCGTGGCAGTGATCGATGAAAAACATCACAAGCCATTAGCCGTGGGAATAGCTTTATTTAATTCCGAAGGAATTAAATTACAGACAGAAGGTAAAAGTGTGAAAAATATTCATTGTGTTGGAGATGAACTGTGGAAAAACAGTTCATCGGGAGGAATACCAAAATGAAAAGATTATTAATACTGTTATTGATTCTCTTAGTAAGTTGCAGTAAAGTGGAGGATAAAATGGTAAAAGTACAATTAGAAACAAACAAAGGAAACATAACTTTAGAATTATTCAAAGACAAAGCACCAAAAACAGTAGAAAACTTTGAGAAATTAGTAAATAAAGGATTCTATGATGGAACAATATTCCACAGAGTAATAAAAGATTTCATGATTCAAGGAGGAGACCCAGAAGGTACAGGAATGGGAGGACCAGGATACACAATTAAAGATGAATTTCACAAAGATTTGAAGCATGATAGAGGAGTTATTTCAATGGCTAACTCAGGACCAAACACTGGCGGATCACAATTCTTCATAACAGTTGTTTCAACACCATGGCTTAACGGCAAACATGCAGTATTCGGCAAAGTAGTTGAAGGAATGGATGTTGTAGACGAAATAGCTAACGCAGAAACAGAAGATGGAGATAGGCCGCAAGAAGAAATTAAAATTCTAAAAGCGGCGATAGTCAAATAATTTTGTTGACACTTTTTTTATTTTTTTGTTATTTCTAAATTTTGTGAGCTCAGGCCTCCGCGAATTGTGTGCATGCTGAGTCTCTTGATGGTTTTGAGGCAGCATCATGAATCCAATAAAACAAACTGGAGTCATACAGGCATCACCAGACATCATAAATATTACTGGCAATCGGAAGGCAGAAAAGTTCTTGAAAACAATCGCTTATTTTTTATGGACCGTAATTGTCGCCACGTCCATTAATGAACACAACTCATTCACTATGCTAGGCGACCCTAGCTCAGAAAGTATTTAGGTTTTTTAAGAACTATTTGAAGACATCTGACACCATATCTGCTTTAGCGTTTGTAGCCACTCAACAGTGGTGAAAAAACGAAAGATTTAAATACTGGCATGATTAATACTAGTAGAAAACACCAAAAGAGTGTTTTGGAGGAAAATAAAATGGAAGAAAACATGCAAAATACTACTACGGAAGCAAAAAATGTGCCCAGAAGAAGTAGTTCGAAATTATTGACATTAGTTACTGGTATTTATCTTGGATGTGTATTAGGAAACGGCCTAGCCCACACAATGAACAGCATAATTTCTAGCAATGAAGCTCAAAAACCACAATATGGTCCCAACTTAAAGAGTCAATGGGAAGAATACTCTAGAAGAGAGCTAAGTGAATTAACAAATTACAGAATGCTAATCCCACTCTCAGCAATAACAAACCGCCAAGAGAAACCACTTCGAGTTAGAGTTACCGGAGTTGATGAATCAGGATTAGGAATAAATGTGCAAATAGATACTGGTGATCAAAGAAAAACAAATTAAGGTAATTAAAATGTCACTAAAAGAATACCTAATGAAACACGAAGGATTTGAAGAATACCTTAAACAGTATTCTGACTCTAGTGATGACTCTAAAAAAACATTGACTAAAGAAATTGAAGAAACAATTACTGGTTTAGAAAAATCAAACAGAACTGCAAAATTAGTAAAAGCAGGTCTCACTACTTTAGTATTAGCAGGAGGAACTTATTTAGCAAAAACATTAGGATTAGATCATGACTATCAGAACTTTCCTTATGTTTCTTCATTTCTTGTAGGAAAAGTATCCACTGGAATCACAGCAATAATGACACTACATAATTACTTAATGCTTTCAGCAATGAAATCAGCAATGTTCAAAGAACAAGTTCATGAAGTATCAAACAATGCAGCTAAAGAAATATTGGAAGAAAAATTTCCAAATTTAGCAATTCAAAAACCAACAGAGGAAAAAAATGGACAATAAAGAAACTAAAGAAAAATTCACAAGTTGGTACCCTTTGTATACTAGACATGTATTAAGAAATGATACTGCCAGAGCATCTTACACAACTTTATTTTTTGGCATAGTTGCTATCGCAAAATATGAAGATAAACAGTGTGAAGCATGGGATCTTTGTCTCTGTGAACCATTAGAAAGATTTATGAAAAAATTAGATGGAGAAAAATATATAGATTCATTGGATGATCTTACAAAAGAAATAAAGAAAGACCGAAGCAATATTAGAAAAGTAAAATTTAAGTGGTAAAAAAATGGAACCAACACAAGACGAAATACAAAAATGGATGAGAGACACATTAAGACACGTTTGTCACGTTGAATACTTCTTAAATCAATTTAATAGGGGAAAGGAAGATCCAGAAAGACCGCATGATAGCGTAGGAATAAACAATAAATTCGAGTGGGAAGTAATGAAAAGATTTGCATTACAGTACAGAATGGATGAAGCACTCAAACCTTTAATTCTTGAAGCAAGAGAAATGCACAGACAACAATACCACCATAAAATGTGGAATGATTACAATCCAAATGCCACAATAGATGGCATGAAAGTAGGAGCTATGGACGCAGTTTGTTCATTGCTAGAAAACAGATCATACCAAGGAGGAAATCATACATATGAAGAAATTTTAGAATTAATAAGAAACAATCCAATTCACAAAGTTGCTTGGTTTAACTTAGTAATTCCAGAAATGAAAGGAATAATTCAACCAAACTTAGAATTAATAACAAACGTAAGAGAATTTCCCAACATAGGAATTAGAGAAGACTTGTATGAGAAACTAAAACAAAGAATGCAAGAAACAGTACAAATGCTAGAAGGAAGAGGTTACAAAATATGAATCTTGACATAACTGGAGCAATAGAAAGAACAGTAAAAGAAAACAAAGAAATAGCAGAAGTAGTAAACAATCATCAAGACTTCGCTTATGGACCGTTGGCAAGAAAAATTTACGAAAAAAGCTTTAATTATTTAGTAAGCAAAAGCAGAGAAAACACAATCGCAGGCCTTGTCATGTCAGTAGCAAGCCAATTAGCAATAAATGAAGCTCACAAAAACAATCACACCATTTTAGAGTTCGCAGGTATTTTAGGACTTGGAACTTTTGCATTTTACACATTATTTAGTTTAATTGAATTAATAGAAATAGAAACAGGAACAGAAAAATTATACGCACAATCCGTAGATTACGCAAAAATGGCAGTTAGAAAAAAAATAGGAGAGAAAAACTAAAATGGTAATAAAAGACTGGATTGTTGATGGAGAACAAACAAAAAGAATCTCTGCAGTATTCAGACCTAGAAGAGGTTTAGAAGAAAAATTATTACAAGCAATCGATGCAGCAAATAAAAGAGAACCTTGTGTTGGTTTTCACATAATTGAAGTACCAGATAAATGGCTAGAAACAACAAGAAGAAGATTTTTTAATCCTGATAATTTAATGAAAGAATACTCCGATCCTAACGATTTAATAAAAGAAGAAGACCATCAAGGAACAACAAGATATGGAATTGGAAATTTCGAATACTTTGTAAGAATTCCTTTAACTAAAGAAGGAGCAAGAGCAAACCTGATTGATGCACTTAAGAGAGAAGATCCTGAAAATAAAAGAGTTGGACTAAAATTTACTACAGAAACATTGGCGCATCCTGAAAGAGTTGAAGAGGACGGTAGAATACAATTAGTTTCTTACGGTGAACACTTCTTAACAATAATGAAGTACCCTGGAAGACAGGACATTCTAGATGTTTCTTTAGCAAGAAAAACAACAACAGAAGAAACATTCAAAGCAAGAGTAGAAAAAGTAAACCAGTACATAGGACGAATCTTCAGAGCACTTGATAAGAAAGGGCATGTTAGGTACGAGTGAGATTGAATATTTAGAGTCTCTGACAGCAAATATTATTTGTGCCAAGAAAGAATTATAAATCTCTTCACTTTTCTAATTCTTTATGGGCTTAGAACAGTTATTTCCAGGAGAACTTTATAGAACAGTAGTAGAGATTAACAAAGAACTTTGTGTAAAACGGCCAGTGCTTGACAAGGTTACGCCAATCGCGTATGAACTTATAAGAGACTTTTCTGGTTTGGTATGTATTAGCAAGATGCTATCAGATTATCCACCAGGAGAAAAAATGTTTGATGCAGGAAGTTTTGCAGCACTTTATGTTCTAATTACTTACGGACTTCCTCAAGTATTAAAAGGTAGAAATTATTTAATCAACAAACTCTATAACAAGACTAAAGAGTAGTTACTGTTTCTGAAAAATTTCAATCAAACACAATTCACCAGATAATATTTAACTCAATGTATCCTTCTGCTCTTAGAAACATGATTTGCAATTACTCCGTCATCATATCTTCCTGTTGCCAAATAATCATTTTCGCATTTTATTATTAGAAATCCTGAATAATTTCCAGTAATTTGCAAGTCTCTTCCCATCATCCATAACGTTCTTTGTTCCGGAGTTAGTTCTAGAATGTTCTTTTTTGCTAATGGTCCAATCATTTGACTTCCTTCAATGCTCAATCTTATTTGGTTATTTTTTATTTCAGCAACATACAAACCCATTTTGTCAATATTTAATTTTTCAAATTCGACGTTAGATATTTCTCGGTTAATAATGTATAATTTTTCTTTTTGTGAAATAACAAAATAATATTTATCTAACCAATCAAGTTTAGCGCCCCATTG
The DNA here is from genome assembly GCA_016215315.1 of Candidatus Woesearchaeota archaeon. Lineage (GTDB taxonomy): Archaea > Nanobdellota > Nanobdellia > Woesearchaeales > ARS49 > JACRKG01. The sequence continues at coordinate 15,577 of JACRKG010000021.1, forward strand.
TTTATCAAAAAGAGCCAATATTTCTTTTGCTTGTTTTGTGTTAAGGAAATTTATCATCTTTCACCACAAACTACAAACCACAAACACCAAACCACTATACGCCCCACACTAAGTTCTCTTTTCTCATTATAACTGCAATTTCTTTCAGTACCTCTTTGTAATCATTTGATATTAAGTCTTTGTATTCTTTATATTTTCTAAAGTCTTCTTCGCTGATTGCCGAGTAAAGAACGTCTCCTTCTTGAATTTGTCTGCCAATTATTACTTTTGAAAGCGATACAGCAACTTGCTCGTTTTTTTCTGCTTTATCAACGTGTTTTTGTTCTTTTTGTATTTCTCTTACTTCGGTGATGTGTTTACCTTCTAAATTCATCATCGGAGTATTTGATTTTAAAGTACCTAATAATACATTGCAGCCTATTACTGCAGGATTGCATTGTCTGAACGTGTAGCCTTTTAATAATTCTATTTTGCAAGGCTTTGTTAATTCTTCAAGAGCATTCATTTCTAAATTTTTCTTTTGTCCTTTAACCCATGCTTCGTAATCTTCTATTACTTTGTAAATAACATCATGAATGATTATTTTTAGATTAGGAACTTTTTCTTCAGGCTGAGGAATGTTAAAGCCCAGAATTACTCCAAACAAAGGATCTTTTTCTTTCAATCCTTCTGCGTCAACAATGTCTTTTTTGTTTATTGGACCTATACTTGCTCTTTTAACGGGCACTTTTTTTTCTTTTAATAAAAAGATCATTGCTTCAAGACTTCCTATAGTGTCTGCTTTAATTATTACTCCTTCTTCATCGCTTTCAAAAGCAACTCCTTCTATTTCTTGCATTAATTTTTCTTTTACTTTATTTTCATCATTTCTTATTACTTGCAAAGGCATTCCGCCGACAACATTATCAATGTTGGGCGCAACAATTCTTACTCCTGTTGCTGCACTTACTTGTTTGACACTATCAAATGCTTTCTTTTCAGTCCTCATTTCCGTATTTGGTCCTGGTTCAAACAATAATTTTATTTTCGTAACTACAGGAGCATCTAGACCACCTATAACTACTTGATCCCCAACTTTCAAAGTACCATCATATATTATTACGTCAAGAACTTTTCCTAAACCTTTTTGTTCTTTAACTTCCAGAACTGTTCCTTTTGCAGGAGCATTAACATCAAATTTTAAGTTTTGTTCTAAATATTTTTGTGCAAGACCAGTTAATACCATCAATAATTCTTTTATTCCTTCACCAGTCATTGCACTTACTGGAACTATTGCAATTTGTTTAGCATAATCACTAACTCTATCAAAGCGGTCTGCTTGCAATCCTAACTCATAAATTTTTCCGACGAGCTCGTACAATTTTGTTTCAAATTCTTGAATTGTTTGAGGAAATTGATTTTCAACACTCTTTAACAGTGTTTCACCTTTTTTCCAGCCCCTAATTAAATCAATTTTATTAGCTGCAATAACAAAAGGAGTTTTATACGTTTTTAGTATTTCTATACTTTCAAGTGTCTGAGGCATTATTCCTTCATTAATATCAACAACAAGGATTGCAATGTCTGCAAGGTTTCCTCCTCTTTTTCTTAAATTAACAAAAGCTGCGTGACCTGGCGTGTCAATGAATAATAATCCAGGAATACTTAAATTTTTAATATTCTTGAGTGAATCACCACAAATGCTTTTAATCGTCGCTAAAGGAATAATTGAGGCACCAATTGCCTGAGTGATTCCTCCTGCTTCTTTTTTAGCAATCGCGCTACCTCTGATCTTATCTAGTAAATGTGTCTTTCCATGATCGACGTGGCCTAAGACGGAAACTATTGGTTGTCGTAGCATTTCTTCAAAAAAGAAGGCGTATTTTATAAATATTGTAGTTAATCAAACCAAACCTTTTTAACTCTTATGAAATAACAACATATTTTCTTTCCCCCATAGTAACAACAGAAGCGAAACCTTTAAATATAAGTGGTACTTTCAGGTAGTAACAAAAACCAAATTTTTCACGAATTATATTCGGGGGTTATAAAAGATGAAAGGAAAAAACTTGTTTGGAAGACTAAGCGTTTTAGTTTTAATGTTAGTCGTTCTAGCAGTTGGTGCACTTGCTGTACCAGTTGGAGTAGAACGAGTAGAAGTTAATGGTGTCGAAATGTCACCATGGAGCATGAACAGGCTATCCGTCGAAAGAGGATCAGACCTTGCAGTTGAAGTAAGATTGTTAGGATATGAAAAAGCAGACAATCTTGAATTAACAGCGTTCATAACAGGATATGAACACAACGATGTTGAAAAACTAGCAGCACACTCTGGCGTTTTCTCAGTTGAAGAAAATGAACTAGAAGTTCAAAGGTTTAAATTGAGTTTACCTCAAGACCTTGCAAGAGATTCATACAAATTAAGATTATTCGTAAGTGATAGAAACGGCGATGAATTGGTACAAAGTTACGATTTACAAGTTGACGTACCAAGACACAAGCTAAGCGTTAAAGACGTTCTAACTTATCCTGAAGGAACAGTAAAAGCTGGACAAGCTCTACTAGTAAGAGTAAGAGTTGAAAACCAAGGAGAAAAGGACGAAAAAGACGTTAAAGTTACAGTTTCACTACCAGCACTTGGAGTAAGTCAAAGCACATACTTAAACGAAGTACAAGCTGACGACGAAGAACAAACAGAAGAATTGTACTTAAAACTACCAAGCGGAGCAGTAAGTGGAGTATACGACTTAAAGACCGATGTTGTTTTCAACAACGGAAGAAGTAGTGCTCAATCACTAGTAAGTAAGGTTACTGTTGAAGGAGAAGCTGTTGCTAAACCAGCAGAAGCTGCTCAAACAACACAACCTGCACAAACAACAGTTAATGTTAATGTGCAACAACCTACACCTCAACCAGCTGCTGAATCAAGCAAGCTAAGAAGAGGACTTGAAGTTGTATTATTAGTGCTAGTAGCATTACTAGTAGTTGTTGGATTAATAATCGGATTCAGCAAATTAAAGGACGACGAAGACGAAGAATAAACGTCTTCAAATTTTTCCTTTCATCGAAAAACCCTTTAATTTTTTTTTATTTCTTTTTTTCTTTAATTTTCTATTTAATGATTAATAACTATACTTCTAACTTTTGTTTTTTGTCTTAATTTATTTCCCCCTTGCCGAACGCTTGCTTATTGTGCCAGATAAGTTTTGTTATTCTCTTAGCGTTCGGAACAATAACTCCGCTACGCGGAAATTGATAATAGAAGAATTTTGTAAGTGCACTCTAAAAACTATTCAATCTTTTTTATGGACTGTCTATGTTGCCTCCAAAATCATTAAAGAACTAATCATGCACGTAATTCGCGGAGGCCTGAGCTCACAAAATTTGGAACAATATTTATAAAAAGCACAAGTATTCTCTAAAATATAATGCCGGCGTACCAGAATCTGGTTAACGGGTTCGTCTCGAAAACGAATGTCCTCACGGACTTGCAGGTTCAAATCCTGCCGCCGGCGGTCTTATTTATTTCTTTAGCGGGTAAGCACAACAGTCGCATCACGCTTGAGCTGCTTGTTTTTCCCAGGGTTTTGCGCAAGCAAAAGGCCGGTTCTAAATCCGAGTGGCGGCGTAGTAATAATAAAATAAAAAATTTATATATTCCACTGAATCTTTATTTACCGAGATATATCTCGGAGTTACATGGCATTCATAAAAAAGGAAGACTTAGAAAAACAAATCAAAGAAGAACAGAAAAGATTAAGAGAAATATACAGTCAAGCAGAAACAATAGATCCAAAAAAAGTTGAAAAAATTTTAGCCAAAGGAAAAACAGTGACTGAACAAGTAAAGCTAGATGCTGATAACCCCTTTGATCCATATTTTTTAAATGGACAATATTGCAAACCAAAAAACATGCAAGGATTAAATGAAACTGAAAGAGTCTACGTTCATCTTTGTGTGTCTATGTGGGATAATATAGGAACGGCAGATTTTGCAGAATATATTAAGGGAATATACGCGCACAATCCTTATCCTGAATTTCAAGATCTCTCCAAAATAAAAATGGAAGATCTTATCAGATTTACTCTGACTGAAGTTAAGTCAAAGCATGTGCTAGAGAGAATATTTTTGGAGCACAGACATTTAAAAGAAGGAGACGTGTATAAATACGCATTACAAAATTACCCTCTTTTTTATACTTGGATGACTACCAAAGAATTAAATGAAGCGGGTGTTTTAGAAGAAATAGAACCGCACTGCAGGGAAATAAGAGAAAGACTGAAAAGCGGAGAAATACTAGACATAAACGAATTTGGAAGAGTAAACATAACCCTTGATGAAGATGACCGAATAGATACAGATGAATTTAGAATGATAGACCCTGAACAAGAGTATGCGCGCGAGTATGCACCATTTGATGATGATAATGATATCTGGTAACAAAAAAGATTAAATACTTCTATTTAAAAGATAATTCAATGTCAAAAAAGAGTGTGAGTAATACTGTTATTAGCGTTAGCGGGCTTTGTAAGACTTTTGAGCTGAAGAAAAAAGAACCAGGGCTTAAAGGTAGCATTAAATCTATTTTTTCTCCTAAAATTTCTAAAGTAACTGCTGTTGACAATATTTCTTTCAGTATAAATAAAGGAGAACTTGTTGCATTAATAGGTCCTAATGGTGCAGGCAAATCTACCACTTTAAAGATTCTTACAGGAATACTTTTCCCTTCAAGCGGACATGCAGAAATTCTTGGTTTAGTTCCTTGGGAGAATAGAAAAAAGCTAGCTTACCAAATAGGCACTATTTTTGGTCAAAAATCTCAATTATGGTATCACTTGCCTCCAATTGATACTTTTGATTTGTTTGCTAAAATTTATGATTTAGAAGACACAGATTACAGAAAAAGACTTAATTATTTAGTGAAAGTTTTAGGAGTTACTGAATTTTTGAATACGCCTGTTAGAAAGCTTTCTTTAGGGCAAAGAATTAGAGCAGAACTTGTTGCGGCATTACTGCACAATCCTAAAGTACTATTTTTAGATGAGCCTAGTATTGGTTTAGATATTATTGCTAAAAAAACTTTGCGAGATTTAATCAAAAAGTTAAACAAAGAAGAAGGTGTCACTATAATTCTAACCAGTCATGATGTTGATGATATTGAGCAAGTTTGTGAAAGAGTGATAATAATCAATCAAGGAAAAATAGTTCATGATTCTCCAATTGGTGAACTTAAGAGAAACCATTTGAATAAAAAAATTGTTCAAGTAATGATTGAAGAATCTTCAAAAAAACTTAAACAATTAGGAGTTAAAGTTTTAGAGTCTGATAAGCACTCGATGAAATTAGAAGTTAATACGAACAAAGTCAGTATAGCTAAACTTGTTGCTTCTTTGATGAATAAATACAAAGTTACTGATTTGTTAATTTCAGACCCGCCAATAGAAGAAATTATTGAAGAAATATACACAAAAGAAAAATGATGCTCAATAAATATTTTGCAGTGTTTAGAACGAATTTTTTGAATAACTTAGTTTATTTTTCGGACATAATAATTAGTTATATGATGAGCGGAATGTACATTCTGATATTTATTTTTTTATGGTCCACAGTTTCAAAACAAGGAAGTGATTTAGCAGGATATTCTCTTGCAGCAATGATTTGGTATTTAGGCATGACCCAAGTTATTAGGAGCGCTCAAGGAAAAGTAGTGCATTTTGTTAGCGGAGAAATTAGCAGTGGAAACATTTCAAATTACTTAAATAAGCCTTACAGTTACATCGGATATAATTTAGCTTATTTTTTAAGTGACGCTTTAATAAAATTATTTTCTTCGTTATTTTGGATTTGTATTATTGTTTTATTTTATTTTGGCCCTCCTTCAATGGAATTAAAGTATTTTCCATTTATTTTATTAAGTATTTTATTAGGAATATTAGTTAATTTTTTTATTACTCTTTCAATAGGTTTTTTAGCATTCTGGTTTGAAGACGCAATTCCATATAGTTGGGTTTATGATAAACTAATGTTTGTTTTAGGAGGAATGCTTTTGCCGATAGAAATTCTTCCAAATGCATTGCAAACAATTTCAAAACTACTCCCAACGGCTTTTGTAATGTATTTTCCGGCAAAAGTATTTGTAAATTTTAGTTGGGAATTATTTCTCACTTCCTTGACGGGTCAAATTATTTACCTTGCTTTCTTTATAACAATTAGTTGTTTGATGTTTAAACTAGGTTGCAAGAAGGTGAGCATTAATGGAGGTTAAGAACAATCTTAAGCTCTTATTGGCTTATATTAAATTAAACGCTAGCATGGCTATGGAGTATAGAACTAATTTTATAATTCAATCTTTGTTTATGCTTTTTAATGATATTGTTTTTCTTCTTTTTTGGTTTTTCTTTTTTAACAAATTCTAACGAATAAATGGCTGGGTTATGAAAGATGCATTTTTGCTATTTGGTTTTGCAGCACTAACATTTGGTCTTACAAGCGTTCTATTTGGCAACTGGAGAAAACTTAATGAGATAATAAGTGAAGGAAAACTAGATTTTTATCTTTCTTTGCCAAAAAATGAATTACTTCACATATTAATAAGTAAGACTTTTTTTCATTCATGGGGTGATGTGCTTTTTGGGTCGGCATTAATATTATTGTCTATTGATTACAGTTTTACTTCAATATTGACTGCAATAACCGGAATAATCACGGGATCAATTCTAACAATAGCATTTGCAATAATCATAAATTCTCTTGCATTCTTTTTTGGAAGTACAAAAAGCTCTTCAGATCTTGGATTTCAAGTACTACTCGCATTTTCATCGTATCCTTTGAACGTTTTTGATGGATTTATGAGATTTTTATTATTCTTTGTAATACCTTTAGGATTCATAACTAATGTGCCTGTAGAATTACTTAAAGAATTCAATCCGAAATTGTACTTAGCACTCTTGCTCGTAACAATAATAGTTAGTTTAATCGCTTATGGACTCTTTAAATTAGGTCTTAAACGATACGAAAGCGGGAATACTATTAATGTGCAGATTTAAATTTAAGTAAAAAAATATATGTCGGCATTATTTGTATTTTTCCTTCTTTAAAAATTTCTTCTCTGCTAACATCTGAAGAGAATGTATTAATTAATCATAGGAAAGATCTGAAATCTAACCAAATACATCAAGTTTTTGAGGTTTTTTGAAGCCAAAACTATCAACGGTCACATCTAACTTACTGCCTATAAGACATTGTTGCATAGCACATCTTGAGGCATCATCGTAGAAGAATGTTTCTCTTAATAATTTAGCAATATCTACATGAGGTTGACTTGATTGTCTTTCATTGTTTTTTAGATCATAATTCTCTCCAGGTTTTTGATCATTATTCATACCAGGACTTCCTTCTATAGGCTCCACTGGTTTTACTGGAGGTGTTTTAGGTAAAGGATAATACACTTCTCCGGGATTAATTATTCTTGTTGCAAACATTTTTTTACCTCAACACATAAGCACTAAAAGTAAACGTGTATCCTGAATCATTAACTCTAACTCTTTCTCCTGCATGATCATCATACCATTGATCGCAAACTGCTCTTTGCAATGTTGGTCTTACAATTCTTGATTTTGCTCCCCTAGCTTTTAATGCTTTTTCTATTCCTTCAGTCACAAACCTTCTAGGAACTATTAGTGGAACACCAACTTGCCTTGCATAAGTTTGGAAGTATTCTACCCAAGCATCATCTGTTGCTAAGTTTGTACTGTCATATTTTCTGTAAGTAACAATTCCTTTGTCAGTTAGTATTGCAAGTGTTCTTCCTACTTTTTTATCAGCGCTTATATAAATTACTTTTTTGTTATTATCAATCGTGTTGGCAACTGATGCAAAATCATTTGCTCCGCCAGTTATATCTGTGCATGAATGACTTACTACGCCCATATTCATGCGTTCTATTGGATTTTTGCTGTCGTAAAATGTTATTTGCTGGGAATTCATTTCTAAAATTCCCACTTTTGACTTCAATTTTGTTAAGTGGTGTTTTGCTTCGATTACTAAGTATTGTTTGTCTTCAGGAATTTGAATTTTTGAAATCATTTCAAAAACAGCTTCAGCTTTCTTAACTAGATTGGCTTCTCTAGGAACAGCTATTTTTGCTTCTAATTGCTCTATACATCTCAAGAAACTACTGTACTCGCTTTGTGATTCTTCTTCTAATTTTTCCTTTAATTTCTCGCTAACACTTACATCATAAGTTTTTGATAACCCTTTCTTCCATTCTTGAACTCCTTTTACTTTTCCTTCTAATGCTTTGTTGCCTGGCAAGTTATCAATATGTTCTTGCACCTTTGATGGGTCTTCAAAATAAATTTTTAATAAATTCTCTAATTCTTCTTTGAAAATGCAACGTGAATCATTGAAATAGGTTATTACATTAAGAATTTCCTCATCAACTCTTATTGTTCTGTTTGCTTTTTTATTAAATAAATCATCTAAAGGAGCATAATAAACATCTTCTATTGCCCTGTTAAATGCTTCAAATCTTGCAAGCTCTACTTTTCTATCTAGTTCTTCTAAAAATTTTCTTTCTCCTCTCGCATCAAGAAGTCCTTCCACTTCAGGTCTCGGCTGCTCTTCTGGTTTTTCTAAAGGCAATTTATGAACTTCTTTTTTCATCCAATCGCTTTTGAATGTTCTGCCTTGAGTAAACATGTAATACTTGAATACTTTAGGGAATATTTCATCAAAATTAATATTCGGGTGTCTTTTTAAGAATTGAATTACTCCAATTATACTTTCATCAACTGATGAGTAATCTACAGTCAACAAGTTTTCCAGAGCTCTGTTGAAATTGTCCATTGTTCTTCTTTGAGTGTCATAAGAATACTTGTTCTGTCCTTCAACAACGTTTATTGCTTCGCCTAATTTTAGAATTGTGTTTATTTGTCCTTTTATCCCAACACCAGGCAATTTATCTAGATCACTTAAGTATTCAAGAACTATTTTGGAGTCTAGACGGTGAAAACTTCCTGCATTTTTCAGTCTACTTACTAACAATTTATCTTTTTTATCGAAGAGATATTTCATAATATCTAATTTTTTATCATCTCTGAATTTCCAAAAATTACCATACACACTAATTAAATCCAGGAAAAACTTCTCCTTATGCTCTGATTTTAGCAAGTATTCTAGAAAAAATTTTCTGTGTCCTCCTTTAGGCATCCGTTCCAGTGCTTGAGTTATGTTTTGTGGCTCCCAACCATCACTTAAAAGAATTAAATAAATCTTTTGAGTGTTAGACAAATCAAAGTACTCAAATAAACCTTTCTTTTGACTACGCAAGCCCAGTAATCTTGTTGTTTCTTCCCACTCTTTTTCTTTTTCTGCGCTGTTGAAGTGGTTTATAGCGTCATTCATCTCTGAAGGGTTAGCATATTTTTCTGGTGATTCCGTCATTACTTTGAATAGTTGTTCATATTTTTTTTCTAAAACATCTTTCAAGTTAATTATTGATATCGCATCTAATAACCATTTAGGTTCTTTAACTTGGTCTTTTATTGCGTGAAGAAAATCATAAATTGCCTCCCGGTTGGGATTATGGTCCAAAGAATCTAGCAAGCCGGGCAAATCTTTCTGCACATTTTTTCCAAATTCTTTTTTCTTGCTTAAGTGATCTTTCCAAACTTTGCCAGAAACATACTCTGGAATAAAAGGAAGTGATAATGCAGTACCAACCGCGCCTAAACTTATTAGTGTTGCAGTCATAAGTTGATATCCGCCAAAATAAGCACTTGATATGCCAGCACCTAAAGTTGTTAAAGATGCGGCAGGAAAAATAACTTTTGCTTGTTTTAAGTTCTTCTTAACATTCCAAACCTTATCTTCAAAAGTGATTGTGCTTTTTTCTTTTAAGAAATCTTCAAGATTTTTTCTTTTATTTTTAGTTTTATCTTGTTCTGTTTTATGAGTTTCTTTTTCCTTTGCTTCAATTACTACAGTATCACTCATGAGCTTCCTCCAAAACGTTTATTGTTAGTTCTACTATTGTTTTTGGCTTTAATTCTCCTCTGAGTAATTTAGGAATAACAATTATAGAATTCACTCCGTGCTTTGCTATTTTCTTTCTAATTGTGAAAGTTTTCATGAATTGCGTCATTGTAATAAAATTGTAATTTTATTGTATAAAAAACACAAGTTCTTTATAAAATTAACTACTCAAAAGTAGTTAAAAATAGAAAGGTTTAAATAGTAGTTGTACTTAATATCAATAAAATCAGTAACAAAAGAAGAAATAAATAAACTTGAGGAATAAAAAATGTACACACCTTACAGAAGAAATAGAGCACCAAGATTATTAGTTGGCGCTTTAACTGGCTTATTAGTTTTAGGAGCTGGTTATGCTGGTTGGTCTGCTTTAATGACTGAAAGAAGAAGACCTGTAAATTACAGTGCTCAAGAATGCGCCGATAAATTAATGAATTCTAACAATTATCAAATCAACAAAATACCTTTAAGTTGGGGTACAAGATTCAATGTTTTGGTTAATGGAGAAAAAGTAGGAACAATTGATGAACAAGTATTAAGTTGGGGAAAACATTTTGATTTTTATGCTGGCAACAGCCAAAAAAAGATAGGTCATGCAGACGAAAGAGTTATCTCTTTTGGACTAGTGGCAGATGTTTTTAATGAAAATGGCACTCAAATAGGAAAACTTGACGAAAAAGTTCTAAAATTTTTAGATCCTGGACACACAATAAGAGTTTATGATAAAGATGGAAAATTATTAGCAGTATCAAACGAAAGAGCTCTTACTATGACTCACACAACAACTATTTACGATTCTAGCGAAAAAAATGAATTGGGAGGCACAGTAGAAGAATACTTCAGAAATAATTTTCAAGTAAACTTAAATTCTGGAGAAGAAACAAAACCTGAAATTTTAGACAGAAGATTTGTGCTAGCACTAGTGGCAATGGAATATGAATTAGATCAAAGAGAAAAAGAACAAAAAGCGGAAGAAGAAAGAAAACGCAAAAAAGATGATAAAGATTAAAAATATCGCAGGAGGAAATCAAAAATGGTAGTAAACCCAAAGAATTTATTAGAAACAATAACTCAAGATGAACAAAAAGTTTTGAGAGAATTAGAAGGACAAATCGATCAATACCTAATAGCAGATTTCGATGGTGAAGGAGCTGTAAGTTTTGGTCTTCCTAAAGAATGGAGCAAATTACGAAAAGTAGCAACAAACCAATTAATAGAAAAGTACAAAAAAGAAGGTTGGTGGGTTGAACTTGTTTGTGATCAAAGAGAAGGAAATCATCTCCAATTCACATATGATCCTAAGAGTGAATAAAAAATAGTACAAATTACCCGCGGATTGGGGAAGTAAAATAAAGAATCCGAAGTGGCTTCTTCTCAACATTCTTACTTAATAAACTTTATTAAAACCTTATAAATAAAATGATCTAACTACAACAAATAAAGTGTAGAGGAGAAAAAAAATGGCAATAAACAATATTAACAAACTAGAAGAAGTAAATCCAGATGATAAATTTGACCAAAATTTAGATCAAATAATCAAAGTTCAAGAAGGACCAATCACAAGTCAAGACACAACTAACGTTCAAAAAACACCTAGCAAAAAAAAGGTAACAAAAGCTAAAGACGAAACAGAAGAAGTTGTTGAAGAAACAATAGAATATAATTATGAACCTCACAACCAAGAACCTTCTTTTGCGAGTAAAGTTAGTGAAGGACTACAAGGCATTCCAGCAATATTAGCTTGTACTGCTGCATCTTACTTTTTAGGACTTACTGAACTTTCAGATAAAATAAAACCATACTTAGTTAATAACGATTTAAATTTCGGATATCATCTAGCAGCAGGTTCAGGATTGCACGCAGGATGGACTCGTAAAGGATCAAGAAAATTAATTTCTTTACTAACATTTACTGTAGCATGCGCTCCAGAAATAATGTTATACACATCACAACCAAATCCTGACATGAAATTAATTGGTGCAACTGTCGGATTAAAAGCAGTTGGTTATGGCGCAGGATACATTGTTGGAAAAATTTTTAGTTGGACTTAATAAAAAATGAGAGAATTAAAAAATCAAGAATGGCTCAGCAATAAAGCTAATGAATTGCGTATTGAAATTCTTAAGATGGTAAATAAATCTCAAGGAGGCCATATTGGCGGAGCTTACTCAGTTATTGATGTAATGACTGCACTATATTTTAATGTTCTAAATTATGATCCAAAAAATCCTTCATGGTCTGATAGAGATAGGTTAGTATTCAGCAAAGGTCATGGATGTTTAGCACTTTACACAGTACTTGCAGAAGTAGGATATTTTGGAAAAGAGAATTTAGACAAGTATTGCGTTGATGAAGGATTATTAGGAGGACATCCTGAGAGAGGATTAATTCCAGGAGTGGAAGTTTCTTCAGGTTCATTAGGTCACGGAGTTTCTTTTGGTGTTGGAATGGCTTTAGCAGCAAAAATAGACAAAAAACAATACAAAACTTATGTAGTGATTAGTGATGGTGAATTAAACGAAGGAAGTACTTGGGAAGGATTCATGGCAGGAGCACAATTCAAACTTGACAATTTAACAGTAATAATTGACAGCAACAAACATATTTCTTTAGGAAGAACTGAAGACATAATGAATGTAGAACCTTTACCAAAAAGATTAGAAAGTTTTGGTTGGAATGTTCAAGACATTGACGGGCACAGTATGAGTGAAATATTAAATGCACTAGATGCAACTCAATACTCTCAAGGAAAACCTAACGCAATTGTTGCTAACACAATTAAAGGTAAAGGAGTTTCTTTTATGGAAAATGCTACAAAATGGCATTACAGAAGACCTAAAGGCGATGAATTTCCTAACGCACTAGCAGAATTGGAGGCATTACTAAAATGAGGGATGCATTCAGTGCTGAATTATGCAACATTGCAGAAAAAGATTCTGAAGTTATTTTTTTAACTGGAGATATAGGATATCAAGTTTTTGATAATTACGTTTCAAAATTTCCTGACAGATTTTTTAACATGGGTGTTGCTGAAGCAAGCATGATAACAACTGCTGCAGGTTTAGCTCATAGCGGTAAAAAACCTTTTGTTTACACAATAATTCCTTTCTTAACAATGCGAGCTTATGAACAAATAAGAGTCGATGTTTGCATAAATAATCATCCACTAAAAATTGTCGGAGTTGGCGGAGGAGTTGCTTACGGCCACTTAGGACCAACACATCACGCAACAGAAGACGTTGCAATAATGAGAGCTTTGCCCAACATGACAGTAATAGTTCCTTCAGATCCTAGTGAAACAAGAAAAGCAGTAATTGCAGCCTACCAACACAATGGTCCAGTTTATGTTAGGTTAGGAAAAAACAAAGAACCAGATTTGAAAAGATATAATTATGATACTTACCAATTAGGAAAAGCAGCCGTAATGAGAGAAGGAAAAGAAATAGGAATTATTTCTTGCGGCCCAGTAATGAACGAAGTTCTCAAGGCTGCAGATGAATTATCAAAAGAAGGATTAGAAAGCACAGTATTAAACATGCACACAATTAAACCTTTAGATGTTGAAGCAATAAAAAAATTAGCAGACCAAGTAAATGTTTTAGTTAGCGTTGAAGAACACAACATAATTGGCGGCTTAGGTAGCGCTGTTTCTGAAGTATTAGCAGAAAGCGGTAAAGGAAAAACATTCAGAAGACTTGGAATTAGAGATACAATTTGTCACGGTGTTGGAAGTCAAGAATATCATTACAAAAAACAAGGAATAAATGCTGAATCAATAAAAAACACAATAAAAGAGTTATATCTAAAATAATTTTTAGTTTATAGTTCAGGGTTTACAGGTTGATAATTATTTCTCTTTATTTTTAATTTTCTATAAACCAAAAAATTTAAATAGTATGTCTCAGATATACCAATTTATGGCTAGTTTAAGTAAAGAAGAAAGTGTTTTAGAATCAATATTAGAGAATAGTCCTCTAAAAGAGTGGCATTTTAATAAAATAGTCAGAGAAGCAAAAGTGACAAAAGCGGTGGCTAACAAGTGGCTTAAAAAGTACATGAACAGCGGATTAATAAAAAGAATCAAAGAAAGAGGCAAATTCTCATATTTTACTGTTGGAAGTAATAACCCTGTTTATTATTCATTAAAAAGAGTTTATATACTGGAACAAATTCACAAAAGTGGCTTGCTTGCAAAATTATTATCTCTTAAAAATGCTAAAACAATAATTATTTTTGGCAGTATTATACGAGGAGATTGGTACAAAGATTCAGATATCGATATTTTTATTTATGGCAAAATAGATGATTTTGATAAAAACTCCTATGAGTTAAAGCTCAGAAAAAATATAGAATTGCATGTTTTTGAAGAGAAAAAAGAAATTCAAGAAGTTAAAACAGGATTGATAAAAAATATCATAAATGGATACTTAGTAAAAGGACAAATACAAGACGTAGTCGAGGTAGCATAATGAAAATCACAATAGATGATCTAGATAAAACATATCAAGTATGTATGAGCACAGGAAAGTTCAGAGAGAAAGTAAAAGATCTCGAATTAATAAAGTCACTAAAATTTGTGGCTGAAAAAGGAATTGAGTTTATCAACAGAAAATCAAAAGACATACCAGAGGATAGCACTGATTGGACCTTTGTTTTCAGAGATTATTATGAAGCACTACGAGGCTTAATAGAAGCATTCTTATTATTGGAAGGCATTGAAGCTGAAATCCATCAATGCAAAAACGCCTATATTTGTTTTAAGCACGGAGAACTAGATTTAGATTGGGAATTTCTTGAAACAATCAGATTGAAAAGAAATGCCATAAACTATAAAGGACAATTACTAAAATATGATGATTGGAAAATCTTCAAACTAAAATTTACATTACACATTAATGCATTAAAAAAAGAAATAGAAAACAAAATTAAAAAACAAACAACTAACTAAATCCTAATATTATCTGTTAATAAACATTATCAAAACTTTATAAATAATACTTAATTTCTACAAAAAATAAAGTTCATCGGAGGAAAAGATAAAATGAAAAAAGAATGCAAAATAGAATTCAAAAATAGTAAAATGAAAATATATTATTCCTGCAAAGCAGAAAAAGCAATAGCAATGGGCGGATTAGGATCATTAGTTGGAGCACTACTAGGAGCAGGAGCAACAGTATATGCAGGTTACGAAATAGGAACCGCAGTAAATAATTACGTAGGACTAACAAATACTTTAGGTAGAGGAGTTATAGACCTAATCGCAATGGGAGTTGCAGCAGGACCATGTATGGGAATAGGATTTTACGGAGGCATGGGCCTAGGAGCAATAGTTGGAGCAGCAACATACAAAGAACCAACAAGAAAAAAGTAATTTTTATTTATTTTGCTTACGCGTTTCTTAATTTTTTTATTTTTTAATTTTCAGAGTTTCAGCCGCCATTAATTATGTGCATGATTAGTTTCTTGCTTTTTTGGCGGCATTAACAAATGATAAAAAAAAAGAGTTCTTAGTGTGCACTTGAAGAACATTTCTGTTATTAATTTCCGCAGCAGCGGTTTTAACAGTCATAAATTATATAGTTTTAAATAGAACATTATTCTTTGTTTAATAAAATGTCAATCATAGAAGTTAAAGGATTAACTTATTATTATCCCGGCGAGAATAATTGTGTTTTGAAAGATGTTTCTTTTAAAGTTGATGAAGGGAATGTTTTAGGAATAATTGGTCCTTCTGGAGGTGGAAAATCAACTTTGATGTTGGCTTTAAGCGGTCTTATTCCTCATTCTATTAATGGAGAAATGCATGGCAAAGTACTTATTAATGGTAAAGATACTGCTAAAATGTCCATGGCGGAATTATCGCAGAGTGTTCAGATTCTTTTTCAAAGTCCTGAATCTCAATTATTTGCCTTAAATGTAGAAGATGAAATAACTTTCGGATTAGAAAATTTGAATGTTTCATGGAGCAAGATAGAACAAAAGCTAGAATATGTTTTGAAATTGTTGAATATTGATAATATCCGGTATAGATCTATAGAAGAACTTAGTTCTGGTCAGAAGCAGCGTGTTGCTTTAGCAGCCATTCTTTCAATGGAGCCAAAAATATTATTGTTTGATGAACCCACTGCAAACCTTGATCCTGCTGCCATAAAGAATTTTAAACAAATAATAAATAGCCTAAGGAAAAAGCACACAATAGTAATCATAGAGCATAATGTTGAATTAATTAGAGATATGGCTGATAGGTCAATTCTTATTGATAATGGCAAATTGATTATTGAAGGAAAACCAAAAGATGTTTTCAAGAGCGAGAAATATAAAGATATAATGCTGCAGCCGCATAACGTTAATGAACTTATTAATAAATTACAAAAGATTAGTACTAAGACAAAAAACAAACCTATTCTTCAAATAAAACATTTAAATTTTAGTTATTCAAATAAAACCAGAGTGCTTTCGGATATCGACCTAGATGTTGGAAAAGGGGACTTTATTGGAATTGTTGGATTAAATGGAAGTGGGAAAAGTACTCTTGCGCTTAACATTATAGGGTTGCTTCATGGAAAAGGACAAATAATTTTAGACGGTAAAGATATAACTAATAAAGATGTTTACGAAAGAACAAAAAAAATCGGTTATGTTTTTCAGAATCCAAATTATCAGCTTTTTGAAGAAGACTTAGATAAGGAAATATCTTTCGGTCCGAAGAATATCGGTTTAAGTGAAACTGAAGTTAAGAAACGTGTTGAGGAAGCGTTACACATAACAAATCTTGCTTCATTTAGAGATCGTGATCCTCATGCATTAAGTGTTGGTCAAAAGAGAAGGGTTTCAATTGCTTCCATACTTGTCATGAAGCCCGAAATAATAATTGTTGATGAACCAGATACTGGACTTGACCATAAAAATGCAAAAAGACTTATGGATTACGTTAAAAAATTAAATAGATCAGGAAAAACAATAATATTAATTTCTCACAGCATAGAATTAGTTGCGGAATATTGCAACAGAATAATTGGAATTAAAAAAGGTAAATTAACCGACCCAAAAGAAGTTCTTCGAGAATACCTTAAGCGCTGATTTGGGATAGTATTCTTTTATTTTTTAATCTATTATGCACAATAAATCCCAGCCACATTCCAATGTAACCTAGCACAATAAATATTACTGCTAATGCCAAAAATGCACTATACATTTTATCAAACTCAGGCATTCCCAAAAACCAGTATGTAAGTAAATATGTTGCAAACCCAAATATAGTAAATACGGGTAATCCCAGAATAAATCCAATCTTTTTATAGTTTGAAAAATACATCACTATTTCAAATAAAAATGCAGATAGAGCAAGTAAAGGAATTTTTAACATAAAACCAGGTGGGCCTCCAGCCATAGGTGTTGGTAAAGCAATAATACCATAAATAAAATACAATAATGTTAAACTACCAACTTTCTTCAATGTTAGTGCAACAAATGTTATGACAATAAGATTCGTAATCCCAGTAATAAATGCAGAACCTCCAGGAATTCCAGTAACTGCTATTATTCCAGCACCCATACTAAAATTTACAATAAATAAGAGTGCTGACATTAATGCAATGAATATTAGTTCTTTCGTTTTAAAGCTCATTTTGAGTTACATAATGGCC
This sequence comes from Candidatus Woesearchaeota archaeon, assembly GCA_016215315.1. GTDB lineage: Archaea > Nanobdellota > Nanobdellia > Woesearchaeales > ARS49 > JACRKG01. Next base: position 33,234 of record JACRKG010000021.1, read on the forward strand.
AGGATATATTTAAGATTGTGTGGTGAATTTTTCACACAAATAGAAAGATATAAATATATCTGATAATTTTATCATAATATGGATGAAGAATGTTTATTTGAGCAGTTAGGACTAAACAAGCACGAGTCTAAAATATATTTAGTGCTTTTGCGTTTTGGTGAGGCTAGTGCGGTCACCATAGCAAAAGAAACAAGTCTTCATCGCAGGACAGTTTATGATGAACTTGAAAAATTAAAAAAGAAAGGTTTGGTTAATTTAAAGATTAAAAAATTTGTTCAATATTTTGCCCCATCAAGCCCCGAAAAATTTAAAGAAATTTTAGAAGAAAAACAAATTCTTCTAAACTCTTCACTTCCAAAACTTTTACAACAATTCAAGAACACAGAAAAAAAGGTAAGTTTGCATATTTTTGAGGGTGTTGAAGGTATGAAGGCAGTTCTTAACGATGCTCTAAAAGAGTGTACTAAAAACAAAGATGAATTATTAATGTTTGGTGCGGGTTTAAAAACTCCACAATACCTAAAATATTCATTTCCTCATTATGCAAAATATTTAGAAAAAGTTAAGTGGCGGCTTATAGAACCAGATATTAAAGATATTAGAAACGAAATATCAACTTGGGAGAAATCATTCATGAATAATTGTCGTTTTCTTCCCGAAAACTATCTCTCGCCCGTGGGAATATTAGTTTACACGAACAGAACAATTATTATGCTATTAGAAGGAGAACCAGTCATTATTCAAATTATTGGCTCTAAGTATTCAAAAGCGTTTAGAACTTATTTTGAAATTCTTTGGAATGTGGCCAAATGATTAATCCAATATCTGCCTAATTATTCTTTTGTCCTTGATTCTATTCCAAATTGCTAATCCCATAAATAATCCTATTGTTCCAATGATGCAGTATGCGGGAATGAGTATGTATAATATTTTTAATAATTTATCTGACCCGGGTATTTTTAAAAGTAATAAGAAAAATGCAAACAAGAACATATTAACAGTAGCTAAAACATAAAATCCCACAAACATACCCCATTTTTTATAATTAACAAAATACAACGTTATATCTGCTAATATTCCAGTAATTACATTTATTGGTATTTTGGGCCAAAATCCTGGAGCTCCTCCAAGACTAGTAGGTAGTTCTAGTATGCTGTAAATTAATAAGAACAGTGTCCATGTTCCAAACTTGGGTAATATTTTAGTAAAGATTATAACTGAAATGCCAAAAATAACTGAAGTAAAAAAAATACTAGATAGAGGGATTCCGGTTGCAGAATTGATTGCTCCACCAATAGTTAAATTAATTACAAATATCAATGCTGCGGCTAATGCAATAAATACGAGCTGTTTAGTATTAAATTTCTTTAACATCCATAAGTAGCTTTAAATATTACTATTTATATTTATCGATTATGCAATTTTATGATTATATTTATCGTGATTCTTTAATTCACAAGCTAGATCCTAGAACAAAAATTGCTTGGCTCGTAGGTCTTAGCTTTTTAATATTTGTGACTAATTCAAAAGAATTGGTTGCTAGTATGTTTGTTCTAGTAATTTTATTCGTTCTGCTTTCAAAATTGCCCATTAATGCTGTTTGGAATTCTTCAAAGATTTTTGTTGTGTTTTTTACAATAGGATACATTATTTTATTTAGTGTTCTTTTATGGGATGTAAAAAACGGGTTTGTTGAAGGTGTTATTTTTTCATTAAAATTTAGTATTCTGATAATAAGCAGCATAGTTTTTGCAATGTCTACATCGCCCAGAGATTTAATGTTAAGTCTCACCAAATTGAAGGTACCTTACAAATTATCATTCATGCTTACGCTGGCTATAAGGTTTGTTCCAGTTATTACTAAGGAAATAACTCATGTTATTGACGCGCAAAAAGCAAGGGCGCACAAGATTTTATTTTCTTTTACAAACCCAATAAAATCAATGCAAACATTTTTTCCAATACTCATACCCACTTTTCACCTACTTTTAATAAAGGCTTTTGACTTATCTCTTTCTATAGAGGCCAGAGCATTTCGTGCTAAAAAACACAGAACTTATCCTCCAAGATTAAAATTCAAGATTAAAGATTATCTGGCAATAACTTTGTTAATATTATTTACTTTGTATGTAAAATTAAGCAAGTAATCAATCATACCTTCTAAATATTGCTGCAAGCAAATTAAGTGCGCCTATTACTGGATCTCTTTTCAAACAAACTTCGTCACCAAGCATTAATGTTTTGTAGCCTGATTTTATTAAGTATGCAACATCACTTATGTCTTCACAACTTGGTTCTGGACTTAATGCCATTGAAGATAATATTCTTGAAGCAGCAATTGCATTTTTGTCTTTTTCAACAATACTTTCTACAGCTTCTAATACTTGATGAGGTCTTGAAACTTCCACGTACAAGTCTCCTCTTGCAGCCATTAATCTGAAATTATTTTTGTATTCTTTACGAACAAAATCAAGTCCTTTAACTGATTCTATTTTTGCAACAATATTTGCTTTTTCATCAAGTCTTTTAAGTTCTGCAACATCTGCTGCAGATTCAACAAAAGACAGCATGTAATCATGCATTCCAACTTTTTTTGCGGCCTCAATATATTTCAAGTCTGTTTCTGTAAGAGATCCCTGAATTACTAAAGACGAGTCAGGAATATTTATTGATTCGCCAGGACCTACAACTCTTTGAGGGCCATCTAAAAAAATAAGTTTATCCCCATCAACTTCTGAAAGAGTTGCATGCTCTCTACCATTGCCAAAGTATGCAGTTACTGGAGTATTAACACTTATTTTATGACTAATTTTTACTTCAGTGAATGGAGGTGTTGCATAACTGGCAGTTCTCAATTGTCTTCCTTTCAAGTCAATGAATACAGGTTTTCCTTTAGCAAGACTTTGAAGTCTTAAAAGTAATTCTTCCAAAGATTCCTTAACAGGCATAACAGTATTCAATCTTAATCCACTCACTACTGGATGCTTAGCGACCTCACTAATAAAAGGCGCATAAGGCGGTACGGTTACGATTGCTTTTGTCATTTTTGTTAACCTCACAGTTAAACTGCCATCACGCGGTATCTTTCGGTGTCAAAAACATTACCAGGTATCTGACAGTTATTGAGTTCAAACTAACTTTTTACTTTTACTCCCCGATTTTACACTTGGACTGGTAGTCATTATGCTGTTAAAAGATGTTTCTAGTATTGGCGTTCTCAAACACAAGTATGCTAAAGTGTTTAGTGTGCTGTATGCTGATTCTAGCTCTGCTACTTTCAAATCATCCATGTCACTTGTTTTTGTTGCTTTCATATTTTTCAAAAATTCATCTAATCCCTTTTCGTCTTCTTTTGTTTTCAAATGAGTTCTTTGAAGTTCTAAATGGCTGATGAAATGAATTACTTCTCCTTTACCTTCTTTGAATCCTACTGCCACGTAAGGTTTGCCGTACTTTTCTCCCATCTCTCTGCTAGTTATTATTGGAGTGACACCTTCTTTTATGTCAAAAACGTGACTTGCTCCTTCTAACCACCATTTAGGATGGCATTGCGCATAGTTTAGTCCAACTAATCTTCTTGCAATATCATTTGGACACTGAATTTCTACAACGTCATTGTTTGTTGAACCAAGGTATTCTAATCGTTTTGGGAATACATTTGTTACAAAACTTAATGCATAATCTGTAGTAACAAGTCTTCCGCCTTCACGCACTAAGTCCTTCACAGCTTCTTTTCCTGGAACATCTCCGTATGATTTGCAATTCACTAAAAGCAACCTCCCACCGTTATGTTTAGGAATACTCTCTGCATCAATCAATGAATAAGGCACTTTTAAGGTGTCCAATAAAAGTTCTATGTGGTCATAAGTTCCTCTTACAACAACTATTTCTCCAGGCTCAATTGCTTTAAGCCCTTCAAAAAGAGCGGGATTTGCTTTCTTACTTACCTGCTCAAATATTTTTCCACTCGTCGAATATGCTTTGCTCAGTGACATTTTTATCTCCGTCTTGATGTTTGTTTGTATTTCTTATTCTGTCTTTTTATGACGGGGTATCACTCTGACGTCAACTGGTATCAAGACATTACCGGCCATCAGAGGGTCAATGGGCATAAGCCCACATTAAACCCCTCATCCAATCTTTATTCAAGTTTTTTGCTTTTCTTGCTTGGAGCACTTTTTTCTACTTTTGATTTTAAGTCTCCGGCTTCTGGGATTGACACGTATTTTAGTGAGTCCATTACTTTGTTTATTTCTTTAGTGTCTTGTCTTGCGCTTAAGCTTTTTCCAAAGTCTTCAAAGTGTCCCCAGTTTTTAGCAATAATTCCCATTGCAACATCAACAACTCTTGTTGGATCAGTTACTGGAATTATTTTTTGTTTACCTATTGCTTCACCCCATTGCTCAATGATGTCTTTTTCGTAAGGCTCGTATTTTTTGTGCAATAAGTATATATCAAACTTTTGCGCTAAAGCTTTCCATACATCTTTTGAATCTAATTCTTGAGCTGAGTCTCCAAGGTAATGTTTTACTTGGGCAGGACTTATTTTGTCGTAAAACTTTTCATCACCCATAATTATCATGAAAGGTGATTTTGCTTTTGGAGTGCTAGCGTGTTCATTCATGAAGTAAGCCCACAATTCATAGCTCTCTTTAATTCCCGGACCTCCACCACCTTCAGGACATAATGCTTTCAAGTAATCATCAAGAGTTGTTTCTTTACCAAAATCACTTACTTGAACAGGCCATTGGTCTGAAATTGCGTCGCCGATTACTGAAAAACTAATTTCTACATCAGATCTGTATTTTGACAATGTTTGGTATAAAAGAGGCAACCTATCAAATATTTCTGCAGGCCATGTTTGCATTGATCCAGTTGTGTCAACAGCAATTATTATTGGGTTCTCACTTTGTGAAGAAATTTCTTTACCTTTAGGATCAACTAATTTCAGGTCAGGACCACTTTTAGCCACATAACTTCTAGGTCCTTTTTCTTCTCCACTCTTCTTTAAGTCATCTAAATATGCTTTTTTTGCGGAGCCAAAATCATAAGCTCCAGGTTTTTTCCACGTGTAAGTATCGTCTCCCCAGCTATACATTTTTCTAAATCCTCCGAGCGTTAGCTCTTAAACTATTTTGTACTTTTCCTCCCAAAAACTTCCTCTCTAACTTTTGAGAGCTTTGCTACAAGATCTTCTTTCTCCCAATTAGGCCTATCAACAGGATTGTACCTAATTAGGTCATTGCAGAAGTCTTGAATTTCTTTGGGAACGTGATCTGGATATGATTTTGCGATAGGATCTCCTCCTAAAGCGTAAAGCATTGTAAGTCCTAAACAATAAAGATCTGATTCTGGTATTGGAGGTTTTCCTTCCTCAATTTCAGGAGCAACAAATATCGGAGTGTAACCTATTGCTTTTGTTTTTCTAGTTGGCAAAAGCGATGCAAGCCCATAGTCAACTAGTACTGCGTTATGTTCGCTAGGCTGAATTATTACGTTAGGTGGTTTTACATCACCATGAACTACTCCTTTGTTATGTAAGTAATGTAATGCATTAAGTAATCTTTGAGTTATCCAACAAACTTCTTCTGGATGCAATGCTTTGTGTTTTTTTATTATTTTGTCAAGGGTTTTTCCTTCAACAAAACTCATTGCAATAATATAACTTCCATCCTCCATTTTAAAAAAATCTCTCATTGCGGGGAGAGAATAATGATGAACGTTCCACAGCAATTTTGCTTCGTTTTTTAGCAATTCAGCGTCTTCTTTTGTAACATTAATATTTTGTTTTAGGCAAGCTTTTTCTTCTAACAAAACGTGTTTTGCTTCGTAAGTTCTTCCAAAACCTCCTTCCCCGATTTGTTTTATTACTTTATAATTTCCTATTTGCATTTTAGCTACCCATTGGATCTATATATTGAGCGATTGTTTCAAGACCGAATTCTCTAATAAATCGTACGTCAAGTTTTTTTTCTTTAATATATTTTGAGACTTCTTCTGGAACAAAATGTTCCCAAGATTCTCCTTGAGCTATTGCAAGCCTAACCATTGTTGCATTGACACGAATTCTTTTATCTAAAGGGATTACTTGTAAAGTGTGAAGTAAGTGGTAATCATCTTTTAGCAAATGATCAACATAATCGTTTGCGGTTACAAAATGATCTAGTTTACCGAACAACTTCTTTGCTTGTTCTCTCCATTTAGGGCCATTATCTAAATCTGGAACTTCTATGAATGAAAAATTATTATATTTTGGCTTCAAAATCAACTCAATCATTTCTCTAGATTCTTGTGCAGTAAAAGGATTTTTGTAATTGTACTTGTTAGTACTTCCTAAACCTATGTAAACGTGATCTGCTCTTTCGCACAAAGATTCAAGAACTACTTGATGTCCTTTATGCAATGGCTTAAATCTAGCCACATGAGCTACAATCCCTAAGTCTTTTGTCATGAAAATTCAGAACTAATCTAGATTAATGTACTTTTTTAGTCAATTATGTACATTTTGCGAAAAGTATATATATAAGCGTGGTTTCATATACTTATGCAATTCAGAAAACTAATCGCTCACGGACCTTCTTCATTAACTTTAGCTCTACCCCACAAATGGGTTAAGAAGTATTCTTTAGAAAAAGGCGATAGTGTTAGTGTCGAAGAAGCAGAAAGAGGTTTGTTAATTACAAATAGGCCTTCAGAAAGAAAAAAAGTAATGCGTATTGATCTTTCAAAGCATGATTGGCCAGCAATAGTTACAATTCTAACATTGATTTATAGAAGAGGTTATGACGAAGTAAGCGTTCATTACGAAACATCAGGAGAATACCTCAATATTTCCTCTGCAATCAGATCGCTTTTAGGATATGCAGTTGTTGAGAACAAAAATAAAGTTTGCCTAATAAAAAGTTTGCCCACAGAATTAGAACAAAATTTTGAAACATTATTCAGAAGGGTTTTTTTAATCTTACTCCAACAATTAGAGGACTTGGGAGAAATTTTGAATTCTCCAGAAGAAATAAAAACTTTTTATCACAGAGATTCAGAACTTAACTCAATAGTCAATCTAGCCATCAGAATGATAAGCAAAGGTTACGTCATGGATCATTTTGAAGAACTACATTTCTTCCACGCATTATTAATTCTAGAAGAATGCGGGGACGACATAACCCGATTTACAATAGAAATTCAAAATTATAAAGATGCTAAAAATTTAAAGAACGCTGTTGAACAAGGTTCCAAAATGTTAAGAATGTTGTACGATGGTTATTTTCAAAAGAAGATAGGAATAATGAAATTTTATGACCAATATTATTTATACTGGCCTGATGCTAAAAAAACACCCGCACCAGTTTATGATTTTTTTGCAAAGCAAAAAAATAAACCAGTATTCTACTTAAGAAGCATTGTTGAGAAAACAATACAACTAGCAGAAATATTGTTGTTGCCAAAGCAGGAAGAATGATAGGATAAAAAGAGAGTTTCTTACTTTTTTATTGAAATTTTGCGAAGCAATTTCTATTTTGACACACTTTTTAGCTGATTAATGATTATATCAAATATGAACTTCACAAAACTTCTTTCATCTCCTACATCCGACTTATCTAGCGCTTCATAATATTTTCTTCTGTCTTTGACATCTATAAAAAACATAGGATAACCATTTTTTTGAAGAATAAAATTACTGATTATTCTGGCAGTTCTCCCATTTCCATCCGCAAAAGGATGTATTCTTGTGAATTCTGAATGAATTAGGCATGCCAATTCAACAGGATGAAACTTGTTTTTATTGTTGTTGTACCAAATAAATAATTTCACCATCAAACCTGAAACTTCAAAATGTGAAGGAGGTCGATGAGGAGAACCAGTTATTATAACATTGTGATCTCTGTATCTGCCAACCAAGGTTATTTTTGTGTTTTTAGTTAATAATTTATGAACTTTTAACACAAAAGTCTTGTTAAAATCTCCCTTATATTCTTTGACAAATTTCATACAATTTTTTGTGTTTAAAACCTCATTATATTCATAAGTTGTTACATCTTGAGGAATAATATTCTCTTGAAGAATTAAGTGCGTATCTCTTAGGCTAAGCCTGTTGCCTTCTATCGCATTAGAATTATAAGTAAATCTTATTAAAAAATCTTCAATATATTTGTCCCTTGCAGTTTCAGGCAAATTCTTCATGAACTTATTAAACTCTGATTTTATATCTTCCAGAACTTCTGCTTCTTCATCTTTAAGATAAGAATATTCTGTTTTTTCTTTTACAAGCTTTTCTTGCAGTGATTGAGTTTCAATTTCATCGGCGAGCTTTTTAATATCTTCTTTTGTAGGTTCCTTATTTCCGAAGTATCTTCTGATCTTCTTCCATTTATTTAAGCCAATTCTAAAGTTTTTTGAGACATAAAAATAAGTTTTATTTCCTTTTTTTAGCTTTTCAATCGCCACCATCAAATTAGTATGACCACGCAACTATTTAAATATTTCCATTTTTCAATTAAATAGTGGCCATACCTATTTTTTATTTGCAAGAACTCAAGTTATTCTGTGAACGACCATTTTGTCTATGCCGCCAAAAAGGTTAGAATTGTTTCAGAAAAGAGTTGAGGAAAATCAACCAATACTTTCATTGAACTGATTTTCTCTACTGACAGGTATTTTTATTAGAGTTTAACGATTTTGATAGAATTAAAGAACAATTGTTTCGCTTAATAGTCATCACATTCAATTCGATTTTACATTTATAGATAATTTAATAAATATGAATTTCCCACTTAACAATATGAGATATATTATTCATTGTTTGCTTAGAGGACCTGTTAAAAAATATCAACATGATTTAGTTAATGAGATACACCAGAATTTTGGCTTGAATATTACAAAAGAAGAAAATCTTGCAACCCACTTTACTTTAAAATATTGGTTTGAGACAGAGAATATTGGCGAAATTGAAAAAATCGCGCAAACTTTCTGCATGATTCACAAGAAAACTCCTGTTCAAGTCGGCGGTTTTGGAAACTTTTCTCCGAAAGTAATTTTTATAAATGTAAATTTATTGGACGAAGCAAAAAAGTCTTTCTTTGATTTTATCTCTGAATTGAGAAAAGTTAAATGGATGCATTGGGATAAGTATGATGCACAAAATTTACACTTTCATTCAACAATTGCAGAAGAATGCAATGAAAAATTTGAATATGTCTGGAGATTTGTTCAAGGTAAAGAAAGATATTTTGACTGTTATTTTGATAACATCACTATTCTGAAATTAGTTGGAGGAAGCCAAAATTTTGGGAAGTGGGAAATTCATAAGGCTTTTTCTATGAAGTAAGGTAAAAATCAATCCCTTATTTATTTACCTCAGAAATTCTTAATAAAAATATAAGTTTTGGCAAAATTTTAAGTAAGTCTTAAATAATAAACAATTCTCGATTTGAATATGAACATCAGAAAAGCTCAAATTAAAGACTTAAAGGAAATTGACGAAATATACTGCGAAGGACAAATAGATGAAGAAAAAAACAAGCCATCCGGAGAAAGTAAGAAAGAAATAATTAAGGATTTAGCTAATTCTGAGAAAGAAAGGTTAAGTGGTTTTAGAAAGGCAATTCATTCATCTAAAGAGAGATTCTTAGTTTGTGAAGTAGCTGGGAAATTAATTGGTTTTGCAGATGCTGTTCTTAGTAGTAAAAAAAGAAGTGCAGAAGTTGCTTTAATTTATTTGAGAAAAGAACATCGTAAGAAAGGGTTTGGAACCAAACTTTTACAGGAATTAATGAGCTGGCTCAAAGAGAAAGGAGAAAATAAAGTTGTTGTTACAATGGACGTCACAAATCTTGCATCAATAAACCTAAATAAGAAAGTCGGGTTTAAAGAAACAGCGATTATTATGCAGAAGAAACTTAACAATAGATAACAAAAATCCCACTAAAATCAAAAAACAGCAATTCTAATCTAACAAATCTCTCGGTAAATAATTGTTTGTTACCGGATACATTCTACCTTTACCAAATGATGTTGGTTTGCATTTTAGCGCGATTGGTGCTTGCCATCTTTTGAATTCAGCAGAACGCCATCTCTGATAACATCCCCTAATCTCATTAATAGTATATCCTTCTCTAACAAGATCTCTGACAGAAGTTCTATCAGTTAATTTTTCAAGTAAAGGAGATAATCTTTCATAATTAAAAGGTGCCACTTGGTCTGGTTTAAGTTCTGGTGAAGGTAGTTTTGTTAAAGTATTTTCTGGAATTATTTCTTTTCCTTTGAATAAATTATACCATTTTGATACTTTGTAAACTTCAGGTTTAGTTAAATCGCTAATTACAGAAATCGATCCAGACATATCACCATATAAAGTACAGTAACCTAAAGCAATTTCGCTTTTATCACCTGTGCTTAATAATGTGTAACCATTTTTGTTAACTTGAGACATCAAAACCATCATTCTTAGTCTTGCTTGAATGTTTTCTTCAGTTACGTCAAAACTTTTATCACCAAAAGTTTTTTCTAAACCATTAATTGCAGAATCATACATTTCTTTGATTGGTATAATTTCATGAGAAATTCCTAAATTATTTACTAAAGCCAATGCGTCTTCTAATGAGTGGGAAGTACTAAATTTTGATGGCATCAAAATTCCTTTTACGTTTTCTTTACCTAAAGCTTCCACAGCTATCACGGCAGTTAATGCTGAATCAATTCCTCCGCTTAATCCTAGAATTGCTTTCTTAAGATTATTTTTGCGAAAATAATCTTTTAAACCGAGAGTTAGTGCTTTGAAAACTTCTTCTTCCTTAGAAAGAATTTCAAGTTTGGAATTATTCAATTCAATTATTTGAATTGATTCTTCAAATGAAGGCATTTGAAAAAATGATTCGCCATCAATAGCCATGCTGTTTCCGTCAAAAATGAGTTCATCCTGAGCACCAACCATATTAACATAAATAAAGGGAATGTTGTGTTCTTTTGAATGCTTTTCCACTAACTCTTTTCTTTTGCTAACTTTATTCACGTAAAAAGGCGATGCAGAAATATTAATTATGACTTCTGCGCCTTTATCAATTAATTCTTTAGTTATTTTTCTTGAATAATCATCATCCCACATGTCTTCGCAGATTTGTAGCCCATAATTAATGCCATCAATTGCTATCGGAGAAACTGTTGACGCGGGAATGAAGTATCTTAATTCATTAAAAACATCATAATTAGGCAGTAGTGCTTTTGGTTTCTTAGCAATTATTTGTCCATCTTTAATTACTAAAGCAACATTGTATAATAATTTGCCTTCTTTAGGTTTGCCTGCTTCAACGCTACCAACAATTGCAGTTATTCCTTCAGTATGATCTGTAATTCTATCATTAACATACATTACATCCCTTATGAAGTCAGGATGCAACAATAAGTCTTGAGCCGGATAGCCTGTAATGACTTGCTCTGGAAAAATAACTATGTTTGCGCCTAATTCTTTTGCTTTTTCTATATATTCTATTACTTTTCTTCCGTTACCTATCAAATCTCCTACTGTCGGATTAATTTGTGCTATTGCTATCTTGTGTTCTAAGGTCATAAAGCCAATTAAGTGTACTCAGATATGTATCTTTTTAGTATTTTATGTACATTTTTTCATTTATGCATACGAAACAATAAATAATAAGTGTATCTTTCACACCAATATGGCATATAAAAACCCACCAACGGCAACGGACATAATAATTCAAGTCTATAATCCTGATTCTCAGGGTAACCCTGAATTCAAAGGAATTGTTTTAATTAAACGACTAAACGAACCTTACAAAGGTAGATGGGCATTACCAGGAGGATTTCAAGAATGGGGAGAAAGCTTAGAGACAACTGCAATCAGAGAAGCAAAAGAAGAAACAAGTCTTGATGTTGAATTATTAGCTCAATTAAACACTTATTCAAATCCAGATCGAGATCCTAGAGGACCTGTTAACGGTATCGGTTACGTTGCTAAAGCAACAGGAATACCCTGCGGAGCAGATGATGCTAAAGAAGCAAAAGTTTTCTCTTTTCGTGAGATTCCTTATCCCTTAGCTTTTGATCATGATAAAAGACTTCAAGAATATTTTAAGTGGTACGCAAGTCAATCTTGGGATGAACATCCTAAATAAATGGGAGGAACAAAATGAACACAAGAAAAAGTAAAAGAACATTAGAACAACTCGAAAAAATAAAAGAAATAAGTAATCCTTATTTTGCATTAGTTGAAATAATAAAGTTGTACGAAAAATTCCCTTCTCATGAAATGAATGTGCCTGTCGAGTATGATCCTAAAACAGGAAAGCCTGTTAAGTATGACTGGCAAGAAGTAAGTCTATTTCGATCAGGCTACAATGGAAAAAACGCAATATACTTATTTAATAATTTATCAGTGCACTATTTCGAACTGCAAAAAAATGTTGAAGTATTCTTGAAAGAACTCTATCCGCAATGTCCTTTAACAATAAGTACGCAAAACGGCACTTATATACTGAACCAGTTAGAAGGATCTACAAGTCCTGATCACATTGAGCCTGTAGGAATAAGTTTCGATAAATTAGAGAAAGAATTGACAACTGAAGGAATCAGAAGTCTGGAAGAAACAGTGGAAGAACAAGAAAGAAATAATTGAAAACTAATGTTTAATAAAATAATGACCACTCAACAGTGGTTAAAAACAGAAAGATTTATATATAGATCATTATAACATTATCAAATCAACAAAAATGAAAATACAAACATATTCCATTTTAGCAGGAAGCGAAGCTTGTAACGCGCGATGTCCTTTTTGTATTAGCAAAATGACTCCACCTAACGGAGTTACTCTCAAAGAACCTACAATTAATTTAAGAAATTTCAGAAAAGGAGCAAGTTTTGCATCCAAATGCGGTGCAACAACTGCCATGATCACTAGCAAAGGAGAAGCAACATTATTTTCAGGACAAATAAGCAAGTTCATGGAAGTTCTTCAAGAATATGATTTTCCATTTATAGAACTTCAAACAAATGGACTAAATTTAGAACAAAAGAGAGAAGAATTTGATCCTTTCTTAGCTGATTGGTATGAAAAAGGAATGACTACAATCGCAATTTCAATAGTTCATTATGATGCAGAAAAGAACAGACAAATTTATACTCCGCACAAAAAAGAATATATGAACTTGCCTGGCCTAATTAATTATCTGCACAACAAAGGGTTTTCTGTAAGACTGGCATGTATTGGCGTGAGTGGTTTTATTGACAGCGGAAGTGAATTAGAAAAATTAGTAGGATTTGCAAAAGAACACAAAGTTGAACAATTAACTTACAGGCCTGTTCACACACCAGAAAAGAGCGAAAATACAGAAGTTTACAATTGGACAAAAGAAAATCACTTAACAACTGAGCAATTAGAAGACATATTAAATTATGTCGGGAAAAACGGCGTGGAACTATTAAGTTTTGGCCATGGAGGAAAAGTTTACGACATTGATGGACAAAATTTATGCATAACAAATTCTTTAACAAAACCATCAGGAGAAGAAATAAGACAATTAATTTTCTTTCCAGACGGACATTTAAGATATGATTGGCAGTACAAAGGTGCAATATTACTATGAAACTAGAAACAATGAAAGCGGTTTATTGTTATTTTTTTCCAGAAGTAAGACCGTTGCTTAAAGAAGTAGAACAAAAATTTCCCGAAGATATATTTTTAGTAACAACCCCGGCAAAAAAAGTGCAGACAAGTTTAGAAAGTTTGTTCACACCAACTTTAGAAATTCCTGCAACACCACAAGGCAATGTTAATGTTGATGAAATTCACGTGCCGATTATTGAAAGAATAGTAAAAGCGTACGCATCATTAGTTCCTGCGTTGAAAGATTTTGCTTACAAGTATCCTACTCCAGGAACCAGTGAAGGAATTTACAAATTAATGGTAAAATTAAGAACGAAAGGAGTTGACAAAATTTACATTTTAAGCGGCGAATATGAAGGTTATCAAAATTATGCAGAAGATTTAGGAATAAAAGTTGTTGAAGTAGATTTAGAGAAAACAAACCCTTCAGAATTGGAAAGAGGTTATTGGTTTATTTCAAATCCTTCAGCAAGAAATGGAAACATAATACCAAATGAAGTAATCAACAATATTTGTGATTTAGGAAATAAAGTCGTCATTGATTTAGCTTATGTAGGATCGACACAACCACACAAATTTGATGTGAGCAACAAAAATATTATTGCTGCATTCTTATCAATGAGCAAACCTTATGGAGTTTTCAGGCATCGTATAGGTTTTACCTTCAGCAGAGAACCAATAAACTCTTTGTACGGAAGTAAATGGTTCAAAGACACAACAAGGCTACTACAGGGATTAAAATTAGTTGAAAAATTGCCTCCCGGAAGTCTTTACGAGAAATATAAACCAATACAAGAAAAAATAATTCAAGATATCAACACACAATTCAATTTAGCAATAAAGCCAAGTGATGTATTCTTGCTAGGGCATTTAAGAAGTGACGAAGTCACTGAAGAACAAAAAAGTTTAGTTGAAAATTTTCTCAGAGGAAACCATTACAGATTTTGCTTAACACCTTATTTTGAAAGAACTGAAAAAAACGAACTATCTTAAGCTTTCTGCAGAATAAAAACCATCCTGTATGATTTTGACGCAGTGTAATTCTGCTTCATATTATAATCACCCAGAACTCTGAATAGTTTAAATTTATTTTTGATTAGCGTTTTCACTTCTTTCACCGAATATATTTTCATTAATTCAGTATCTATTAATGAAAAAGTTTTGTTCTTTTTTTTGTCTTTTATCAAATAAACATAAATCGAGTCTTGAATTTTATTTTTCAAATTGATTTTTCTTCTAATAAATAATTCTATTTCAAACCGTTTGTTATTTTGTTCTTTCCTTCTAAATTCTAGTTTCGGCATTTGTCTGAAGAAATTCTTCGACTCGAGAATTAAAAAACCATTAGGCTTAAGAGCATTATGAACACAGTTTAAAAAAGCAGTAAAATCTTCTTTTGTTGATAAATAATTAAATGTCGACCATAAACAAAAAGCAGCATCAAAGTTTTTCCCAACTGAAAAAGACCGGATATCAGAAAGAAAATATTTTGTTAATTTATCTTCTCTTTTTGCTATTTCTAGCATTGCTTTAGAATGATCTATGCCAGTCATATCAAATTTTTTTGATGATAATACCCTCGAGTGCCTACCAACACCACAAGCAAGATCTAAGAATTTCTTCCCAGAACAATATTTTTTAATAAAACTAGATAAAAAATTTACTTGATCTTTGGTATGCTTCCCGCCAGAAGAAAGCACTTCATAAATTTCAGGATTGGAAGAAAAATAAGGACTATTTTTAATCACATCTGCAAAACTAATCTTGCTTTTAATTATTTTTTTAATATCAGGATAATAATTTTCATTCACCATAAGTGTTAACCGCACACTTTGATTTATATATTTTTCTATTGAGCGGTTGTATACAAAAAGCATCAACCTGTAAAGTACAAACCGTGAACTGTAAACTAAACAACGCCAATCCTTCCAACATTTTTAGAACTGACTACATACAAGTGTGTTGGTCCTGGATCATAATTTCTATCTTTGCAAAAATGAACATTTGCAGACAACAAAGTGGATGCTACTTCAGATGCTTCTTCTAAATTAAAAATAGCTTTAGGCTCAAACGTAAAAGTATTAGTGGTGAATCCGGAAAACCAAACTTTAGATAATTCTATTTGATCGGTTAGTTCGTGAAGTTTGTGTGCTTTATGTGCATCTTCACCAAAACTAGAAATACCAAATAATTGCAATTTGTCAGATTCTTTTTTGGCAACAAACAATCCATAAAAAAGAGCTTTTTCTAATAAAGGAACTTCAGAGTAATCTTTATCTGCTGCTATGTTGCAAAAAACGCCATCTAATGAGGACATATAATTCAAATAACACGCTTCAACAGCTTCATTTTTTTTACCATGAATTGATCCTCTGAACAAACCTATAAAATTTTCACCAAAGAAAGCTTTTTCTGCAATACCTTCATCTTTTATGCAGTCCCCCACTTTTGTACTAATACGACTATCACTGCCTAACAAATATCCTCTATCACCGTTTTCAAAATATGAAATAACACATTGAATGGTCATTCGAGAAGAAAGCTAAGATAGACATTAATAAACTTTTTGACAAAAAGAAACATTCTTCACAGTATCTGAATTTTCTAAGCTCAGGCCTCCAAGATAAATGTGCCTGCTTGATTTTTTAATGGAAGTGGAGGCATAGACAGTCCATAAAAAAACAAATAGATTTATTTATTCAGAGCACTCGAATAACTGGGCTGTTATCAATTCCGCGTAGCGGGTTATTGTTCCGAACGCTAAGAACAGAAAATAACTCTGCGAGCATACAAATCAAGCGTTCGGCAAGGAAAAAAAGAAAAATAATATTAGAAAAAAAAGTCTTTGACAAATTAAAAAAAAGTCAAATATTTTAATAAATCTTTAAAGCGCTCTTTTAAGTATTAAAGTTGAAGCGCCTTTTCTAAATCGCTTATTTCTTGTTGCTTTCTTGTTTCTTCTTCTCGAGCTTCTCTTTTTCTTTTTTGAGCTTCAGCAAGATTTTCTCCATCATATTGCAATTGTGCAAATTGTGAAGTGTCTGCGCCTTGATATTTTTCAAAGAACGTATCTGAAGGAACCCAAGAAAATTGCAAATTTGCAGGGATCATTACATCATAATCATCTTCTCCAAGACCTGTTCTTATGACTAACAAATTCATTTTTGGTGTTTTTGCTTCAACTACTGAAGCATCAGTATATAAAAAAGGAGTATTTGCATTATTGAATGATAATGCTCCTGGAAAAGTATATCCTCTTTCTCCAACACCTAATTCTGCTATTTTTTTAACAAATTTTGGTTTACCTATCAATCCCATTTTATTTACCTCCTATTGTTTTTATAATCATCAATATTTTAGTCCTTCATTTTTATTGCTAAACCATCACTATGACCTACATCGTGTGGGAAATATCTTTCAACTAAATCAAGATATAATCTTGAAACTGCAAAATCATCTAACTCAGATACTTGTTCAGGTAAAGGAAGTCCTTTAACTGATTCAACTAAACCTTCTCCATAAGCTTGATGTAATGCTTCAACTACTTTAGATAAACCTGGTTTTAATACACTCAGATCAGATTTTTTAGTTAGTGATTGAGCTGACGCAACCATCACTACATCTCTTATAAAAAGTTCATCCAATTGTTCATATTCCATTTTAATCCTCCATAAAAACCTATTTTTCTAACACTCGCTCGTGCCAGTTAGCAGTATTAAACATAGCAACTATATAAATATTTCGTTTTTTAACTACTGTTAAGTGGCAACAGAGATCAACAATATTTACCCTCTACAATTTGAAAATTAAATGTAGAGGGTAAAGAGACTAAGTCAAATAACAATCCTTTAAATTATTTGTAAAACCCGCAATTTATTCAAAAAAAAGCACTATTTTACGCCAATTATCAACAAGAACTTTTATAAAACATCCTCGATTCCTTACTTCCATGATAAAAATAGAAGATTTCGAGGTTAAAAAACCAAAAGAACTAGGTTTTGATTATGAAGATGCTGAGTCTTACAAGGAATTATTAAGATTGCATAATGGAAGAACTGTTTTAGAACAAAAATTTGATGGTTACGGATGTATTGTAGATAATAGAGGAGCACAAGCAAGAGTTTATTCTTTAAACAAAAATGAATGGAATATTGATTTTATGCCTGAAGTAAGAGATGCTTTAAAGAAAGCTAAACCTTTTTTTGCTATTGGAGAAATAGTTGGAAAACCAACACATAAAGGATTTACCAATCTTGAAGAATTTGCAGCAACAAAGGCAAGAATACCAACTAGTTTAAGTTCTCATGCAAAAGAAGTGGATGAAGAATCAGTAAGACAATTAATGAGAAAATTTCCTTTAGATTTACAAATTTACCATTTATTAGAATTTGAAGGAAACGACCTAAGACAACAAAACTTACCTTCAATGAGAACAGATTTAGAAAATCTAGTAGTTGGACTAGAAAACGTCTATATGGTTCAACAAGATGTTGTAACTGATCCAGCACAATATCAAGATATTGTTCTTGCAAGATTTGATGCAGGACTAGAAGGAAGCATAGCTAAAGCAGTAGATGCTTCTTATCTAGATAAACCATTAGTTTCTGGAACAAAATCAGAAGGATTAAGAAATACTAATTGGATAAAACTAAAATGTAATGTCGCTGTTGACTTAGTAGTTCTAGGAACCTATTTAACTGAAAAATGTGCAAAAAAAGGACTCCCAATGTCAGGAATATTAGGCGGAGTTAGAAATGGAAATCGTTATGAAACTTTAATTAAAGTGCCTTTAACAAGTAGAGAAAAAGGACTTGAATTAACAAGAAGACTCAATTTAGTTGACGTCAGAAGTGTACAAGATTTATTTGAGCAGAAAAATGTAGTTTATAATCAAGAAATAAAGAAGCACAAAGACAAAATTCCTCAAAAAATTGTTTTGGATCCCGATAAAAGTCTTGTTGTAGAAATCGAAGCAATGGACATATCCAGATCAGAAAATTATCAAAGCTGCGGTCTAGAAGATGGTTTTGCATATACCTTAAGACAACCAACATTCTTGCAAATCAGAGAAGACAAAACACCATCAAAAACAACCACAACACAACAAGTACAAGAGATGTATAAAGGATGAGGGTGTCAAAGATATCAATTTGGTATCGAAACATTACCGGACATCGGACGGTTCTGTTTGGAGGGCAATAAAATGTTAGAAGAAAAAGCTAAAGAATTATACGAACAAAATGCAGAAGGATTACAACTGAACTTTACTTATTACTATCAGTATATGTTCTCTTTCAATGCAGAAAATGATAACTTAAGTTTAGATGCTGTTTTTGGCGGAGAAGCAGATAGCGTTATGCGTTACGAAGTAACAAATGAACCATTTCCAGCACCAAAAACATTTGAAGAACTATTAAGTCAATATAGTTCAGTAACATAGTTCAGTAACAATCACAGACAAGAAATCTGGAGATAAATTTGAGTGGACTGATCTTTACTAAAAAATAAAAGAAAAGTTCAAGGCAAATTAATCAAATGTGAAGAATCATTCACTTTGTTTATTCTCCAATCACCATTGTATGCCAATTGAATTAAACCAGTATTTTCTATTAAGATTTTGTAAACAAACCTATCATCAAAGCTCATTATTTCTTTAAGAAAACATCGCATTACTGTTCCGTGGCTGAAAATTGCAATCTTGCCTTTTTTAGGTAACAAAGCATTCATAATCCAACCCTGATATCTTTTGCTTGCATCACTTAGCGATTCTCCATTTGGAGGAGTATAATTCCAAAAATTTGTTTGCTGTTCTAAAATTATATCTGGAGTCAAAATTTCACTTCTTAATTTTCCATCATAATCTCCCCAATGACGTTCTTGCAATTCATCTATTATCACAATTTTATCTAGGCTCACACCCATTTTTGAGCAAGAAATAACTGCAGTATCTTTAGCTCTAACTGCAGGAGAAGCATATATTTCATCAAAAGACCAATTCTCTCTAACAAAACGCTCGCCCAATAATTCTGCTTGCCTTACACCTTTTTCAGTAAGTGGAGAATTATTAGATCTCCCGCCAAATACTGCTGGCTCTGCTAAGTTCATCTCACATTCACCATGCCTAAAAAAGTATAAATCTAACATTCTTTGTTCACCTCATTTAATTAATTCAGCAATTTTTGGTTTATAAGGTTTAAGCATACTTGTTATAGATCTGTTATCCCGAAACTGGTTCCGGTTTCGAAACTAGTTCCTGATTAAGTTATTCCAGACTTCTTTTGGGGTTTTGTAGTTTAGGCTCATGTGAGGTCTTGCTTCATTGTAGTGTTTGATGTATTCTTTTATGTTGTTGAA
>JACRKG010000022.1 GCA_016215315.1 Candidatus Woesearchaeota archaeon
AAATTGGGAAAATTTATGCGCAGTTTCGTCCGCAGAACACTCTGCGGCGAAGCCGCTTCAAAAAAATTTCGAAAGAAAACGACCTAAAGGTCGGGGTATTCAACCCCCAGAAATTTTGCTTCGCAAAATTTCAATAAAAAATGTGGGCTTTTTTATTTTTTGCGAAACTAAATTTATTGCCTCTTCATAATATATCTGAGAACATATCCCGAAAACTTTGTTTATCTTAAAGTTGCTCACATAATCTCCTCTTCTAATATGAATAGAAACAGAACTGCACTTTTTTATTTTTCGTATCCATTTTTCAGTATTAAGTGAGGGTTTATTTTTGAGAGTAAATTCTTTTTTTAGCATCTCTGTAATATCTTTGAAATACTTTTCACTTTGCCAATATCCATCTAGATAACAGTTATGAGTTATTTTCAATATGTAGGGACAAAACTTAAAATATGGTTCTTTTATGAATTTCCTAAAACATATTGGCTTAAAATACACAGTCATTTGAACGATTTTTTTTATTGCTTTGCCGAAAATGTTATTGTTCATCACATTAGGTAGACCAATGCGGAAAATATCTGACTTTTCTGCAATTTTTCCAGAAATATTAAAATTCATTAGAGAAAATTCTCGTTTAGAAGTAGCTGGAGGGATTTTTTTAAAAAAAGACAGGTCAAGCAAAAGTTTAATATTGTTCCTTAAAGATATTGTGCGGCCTACCGCGTATTGAAACATCTGATTGCCAATTCCACCAGCCAGGTGAATTATAATTACTTTGTTTTTTTGATTAAGCAATTATCCATTCCTCTACAAGCAACTTTCTTTCTGTTGAAGATAAAATTAACTTTTTTATTCCAATTTGGGTTTAATACATCGGAGCTTGATCCGATTGGGTAGTTCATTCTTTCATAGGAAAAATCAAACATACTTTGTTTTAAAATCTTTTTGAGTTATTCTAATGATATTTTCATTAATTTCAAAAATCAATTGCGAATTTATTTTTTTAACAAATGATTTTAATTCCTTTATTGTAGTATAGTCATTTTTCCCTATGAAACATCTTGCATCATCTATCAAAATTACGTGATCTTTAATTTTATGATTTAAAATTAACTCTAATTCCTTTAATATTGGGGTGTTTAAGTCTCCTTTTGCCGTGATCCCTTCTGAATAGTGTCCATCCAGCCAGAAGAGTGCGGGTCTTTCAATTTCAGATAAAATAGTTGGAAGAACTTTTGAACTGTCACCTTGAATAATATGAATGTGAGAATATGAACTGAACTTATTTCTCGCTTGCTCAAATAAAGATTTATCTAGTTCTATTGAATGTATTTTATCAAATAAATTCTTAACTGACATCACGGTACTGCCCAAGTAGGTACCTGTTTCAACAAAATTTTTTAAAGAAAATCTTTTAGCATATTTTCTTATTATTCTTTGTTTGATAAAATGAGGAGGGGGAGGATGTGATCTTCTCAGTATCCGCCAATTTATTTCTTGTATTAATTTCACCGCAGGATCTATTATTACCGCGGGAATACTGTTCTTTATTAATTTTTTCAGAGACATAAATCAATCTCCTTTTTTAATCTCTTTATCAATAAAACTTTTTTTAACTATAATAGATCCAAAAGGATAGTCAGGAATTTCTTTTTGGGTTAAAATTTTGTCTAGATCTCTAAATTTAATTATCCTCGCCGGATTACCCGCAACTATTGCTCTTTCAGGAACATTTTTATTAACAATAGAACCAGCTCCGACAACTGCATAATCTCCTATTTTTACACCAGGCAGTATTATAGCACTCACTCCAATCCAAACGTGCTTCCCAATCTCTACTGGCCTGTCAATTCTCTCAAGCCACATTGGATGCTTGTTATAATTATGAGTTGATGTGTGAATAATTACATTGTAGCTAATCATGGTGTGGTCTCCTATTGTAATTGGCGCCGTTGAATAAAGAAGAACATTTCCCCCAAAACTAACACTTTTACCTATTTTAACATCATCACCCATAGCTAGGACTCCAGAGGGGGTTTTCCAATTGCCCAATACTAACTTGCGAGTTATAAATTTAAAAATTTTTCTTAACATATTTTTTTATTTTCAGTGAAATAATTTTCAATGTTTTTTCAATGTTATAAGTAAACTGGACATTATTCTCTAAATTTTTATTGGGTTTTATTAGTATCATTTATAAATCCCTCGTTATTTTGTTCTAGATAATGATTGATGACTTCTTCAGTGTTTCCATAAAGTAATATTTTACCACTTTTCATCAAAATAGTCTTCTTGCACAATTTTTGAATTATTTCTATATTATGGCTTACAAAAAGAATCGTTCGTCCTTCTTTCTTGGCCACTTCTTCTAGCTTATCCAAACATTTTTTTTTGAATTCAACATCACCAACGGCAAGAACTTCGTCAATAAGTAGTATGTCTGGTTCCATATTGACGGCAACAGAAAATGCAAGACGAACATACATACCACTTGAATAATATTTCACAGGAGTATCAATAAATTTATCAATACCTGCAAATTCAATAATTTTATCAAACTTATTTATTATTTCTTTTTTCGTCATACCAAGAATGACGCCGTTGAGAAAAATATTTTCGCGACCGGTAAATTCAGGGTGGAAGCCAGTGCCAACTTCAAGAAGGGAAGCAACCTTTCCATGTAGAATAACCTCTCCTTCAGTCGGTGGAGTTATACCGGTTAGAATTTTGAGAAGCGTTGATTTACCAGCACCACTTGCACCAATAATACCAACTATGTCCCCTTTATTGATTTCAAGATTAATATTACGCAATGCCCAAAACTCTTCTTTGGTTTCAAGGTTTATGATTTTTTTTACTTTGTACTTTACAAATTTGAATGGATTTAAAAAAATATTGGCAAACACCTCGCGGAGTGCAACATAGCCACCTAGCTGATATGCAATATTATACTTTTTGCCAATATTTTTTATTATTATTGAGTTTTCTATGTTCATATTATATCCGCAAAGTATTGCTCAAACTTTCTGAAATAAATTAGACTAATGAAAAGAAATACAAGGGATGTAAAAAAAGATATTGCAACTAGACTCAAATTGATGGGCGCTGTGCCAAGAAGCCCTGCACGAGCATTTTGTATTACCCCCACTAAAGGGTTTAAGACAAGAATAAATGAATATTTTGCAGTAATACTTGTAGGATAAATGACTGGTGTGAGAAATAGAAGAAGTTGAATAAAAAAGGAAAGTACATATCGTACATCACGGTATTTTACATTGAGCGTGGCAAAAAAGAGGCCACCTCCGACTGCTGCTATAAAGGTGATGGCAAGAAGAACGGGCATAATAAGTATGCCTGTAAGGTGTGGGGTATATCCATAATAAATCATCATACCTAAAAGAATAACTGAGGCAATAGCGAAGTCAACACATTTTATTATGACTGATGAAATAGGCAAAATAATCCTTGGAAAATATATTTTAGTTATTATTCCCCGGTCTATAATAAATACATTGCTGGTTTCTAATAATGCTCCAGAAAAAAACTGCCAAAATAAAAGTCCAACATATACAAAGATTGGATACGGCACATTATCAGAAGGAATTTGCATGAGTGTTCCAAAGATCATACTAAAAACTACCATAGTCATAAACGGTTGAAAGATTGCCCAAGTAGCGCCTATAACCGTTTGTTTGTATCTAACTTTTAAATCTCTCCAGATTAAAAAATAAAGAAGATCTTTATAATTCCAAAGTTCTCGGAAATATGCCAGATTTAAAGATTTTTTTTTAGGCCTTATTATAGTTTTTATAATTTACGCACACCCGTTTATATCAAATATTGGTTAAGGTTTTAATATTTGAATATTTTTCAATAAAACTTTTATTTTGTAAGCTTCTCTTCTTACTTCTTCAAATTTTTCCCGATCTAGTTCAGCTTTTACAATCTTTTTTAAACACCATCATAATTGTTTGAAAAATTTTTAATCGTGCAACAAAAATACGTGCAACATATCATAATTTTTCAAAACAAGCATAAATTTTAGTCCTAGAAAAAGCATTATAAATTTTATGTAAGAAAACATCAATAAAACACAAACCTTTAAAAACTCTTCTCCCCTGTTTTATTGTTTAAATGGGTGATAGAACTGTTGTTGGGTTGACTGAGAAGGTTATTGTTTTTGGAACTAATAAAAGTAAAAAGGTTATTGCTCGAATTGATACAGGAGCTACTAAAAGCAGTATTGATCTTGGCTTGGCTGAACAATTAGGTTTAGAAGCTGAACAGAAGCGTATTCTTGTTAAAAGCGCTCATGGTTCTCGTTTTAGGCCCGTTATTAAGGAAAGTATAAAAATTGCAGGTAATCGGTTTAGGGCCAGTTTTACTATTGCAGATAGAACTAGTATGAAGTATAAAGTACTCATTGGTCAGAACATTCTTAGATTGGGAGAGTTTTTAGTTGATCCACTTAAGAAGTAAAAATTGAAAAACAGGGGGATAAAATTATAAATAACTGATTTTTTGAATAATTCAAATGAAAGCAGCAGTAATTTCTATGGGAAGTGTATCTTCGCAATGGATTGTTGATAAATTGAAGGCTTATTTTGATGTTGTTGATGATTTTAAAATTAAAGATTTCGAAGTTCAATTGACTGGTAAAGAATTAAGTATTTTATACAAAGGCAAAGAATTTGGAAGTTATGATTGTATTTATGCAAAAGGAAGTTTTCGTTATTCTAACGTTTTAAGAAGCATTACTAACGCGTCAAATAAAAATGTTTATATGCCTATAAAAGAAGACGCTTTTGGCATTGGCCACAACAAGATTCTCACTTATTTAGCACTTCAACAGAACAAGATTCCCATACCAAAAACGTACATAGCAGCAAGTGTTTCTGCGGCAAAGAAAATACTCAAAGACATAAAATACCCGGTTATAATGAAGCTGCCTTCAGGAACTCATGGTGTTGGAGTTATGATTAGTGATAGTTATGAGAGTGCTTCTTCAATGATTGATACTTTAATAGCACTAAAACAACCTTTCTTGATTCAAGAGTATATCGAAACTGGTGGAAGTGATGTTAGGGCTTTTGTTGTTGGTGATAAAGTTATTGCAAGTATGAAACGACAGGCTGCTTCTGGAGAAAAAAGATCAAACATTCATGCAGGAGGAAGCGCTAAACCAATTGAATTAAGCGAAAAAACAAAAGCCATTGCTATTAAAGCAGCAAAAGTATTAGGCTGTGATATTTGCGGTGTTGACTTGTTAGAAACACCTTCAGGACCAAAAGTTTTAGAAGTAAACTTGAGTCCAGGATTGCAAGGCATAACAAAAGCCACAGAAATAGACATTCCAGAAAAAATTGCGAAATTCTTGTATGAAAAAACAAAAGAAATGAAATCAAAAAAAGTAAGCGAAGAACAAGAAAGCATGATGAAAGAATTAACAGAAGAAGAACAAGAATTAGTAACACAAATAGAATACCGAGGAGAACGCATATTACTACCAACAGTGGTAAGCAAAATTTCTAAATTTGACGAAAATGACGATGTTGTAATAAAATCAAGTAAAGGAAATATTACAATTAAAAAATATTAAAAAACACAAAAATATCTCATTCTTGCAGTATCCTCCTGAGACAAAGGCGAATGCAGAGATACTGTTTTAGCGAACAGATCAAATACCGGATATAAAACATTATGTTTGTGGTCCGGTTTATTGACAGAAAAGAAAACTTAAATATTTTTACTATTTTACTACTTTTTCTCCATCAACATAAATTCTATACCATTGTTCTAAACACAACAAATTCCAAAGTTTAAAGCTATTGTCTTGCCGTCCAGAAGTGTGTTGTTCGAATATTTTGTTGCACTCATCGATGTTTAGCAAATGCCTGTTTTTGAATTCGTTGCTATTAATCACATCATAAGTAAAGTTTTTCAGCTCATTCCTAAACCAATGTGGTAAAGGAACTCCAAATCCTTGCTTCTTTTTTTGAAGAGTTTGTTGAGGCAGTAAATCATTAAATGTTTCCTTTAAAATATGTTTTTTGTTGAAATTATTCAATTTGTAATTCCAAGGTATTTGCATTGTTAAGTTCATTATTTCTTGATCCAAAAAAGGACTTCTTGCTTCCAAACTGTTTGCCATTGTTGCTATGTCAATTTTTACTAACAAATCATCGGGCAAGTAGTAATTAATATCTGATCGCATTGCAAAATTAACGAATTCTTTTTCATTTTTCGCTTCGCGAAAAATTAAATCTTGGACTGGGAGTTCTGCCGATTTTTGATTTAGCATCAGTGCAACTTTATCTTGCCTAGAAAAAGTTCGCATAAAATCATAATATTTTTCCTCATCGCTCAAGTCAGCTATTTGTAGTGCTCTTTTTAACTTTTTTAAGGGATGCTTATTTGAGAATTCTGGAATAAACCTAGAAAATTTTTTCAAAATTTTCTTGAAATATAGTTTTTTATAAAATTCAGCAATCATATACCTATCGTATCCTGCAAAATTTTCATCTCCACCATCTCCATTAAGCACCACAGTAACATGTTTTCTAGTCATTTGTGATAAGTAATATGAGGGTATTGCTGAACTATCGCTGTAAGGTTCGTTGTAGTAATATGCTAATTTAGGAAGTAATTTTATGGCATCTGGTTTCACAATGAATTCATTATGTTCTGTTTTATACTTTTCCGCAATTAATCTTGCATCAGGCAATTCATTGTAGTCTTGTTCTTCAAAACCTATTGAAAAAGTTTTAACTTTGTCGCTGAATTTGCTCATTAATGCAACAATAATGCTTGAATCTATTCCTCCTGAAAGAAATGCGCCTAATGGAACGTCACTAATCATTCTAAGCTTCACTGATTCTTCCATTACTTTTCTCAATTCTTCTTTTAATTGATCGAAACTTTTTGTTGTTGGTTTAAATGAGTATTCCCAGTACTTTTTCTTTTTGATTTCTTTTTTATTTACAACAACTATTTGTGCAGGTTCTACTTTACAAATATTTTCAAAAATTGAAATCGGGTGAGGAATGTAACCTAAACTTAAGTAATAACTTACTGCTTCTTGATTTATTTTTCTAGGAACTTCTGGATGTTGCAGTAGTGCTTTTAGTTCAGAAGCAAAAACCAGTCTTTTATCATCTTTATAATACCATAAGGGTTTTTTTCCAACTCTATCTCTTGCAAGAAAAACTAGTTTCTTTTCAGAATCATAAATTGCAAATGCAAACATTCCTCTTAACTTTTCAACAACACTAAAACCCCATTCTTCATAACCGTGAACAATAACTTCAGTATCAGTATTACTCCTAAATCTATGGCCTTTTTTTTCTAATTCTTCACGCAATACTTGAAAATTGTAGATTTCTCCATTAAAAACAATCCAAATACTATTATTTTCATTAGTCATTGGCTGTTTTCCTTTAGGACTCAAATCAATTATGCTTAATCTTCTATGGCCTAGGCCAACTTTGTTAGAAATCATAAATCCTTCACTATCAGGACCTCTGTGTTCTTGAACTTTATTCATTTTTTGAAGAATTATCTTATCTACGCCGCCATTAAATTCCCAGAGACCGCTTATTCCGCACATGAAAATAAGTGAAAGAGTTAGTTTTTAATAGTTTATGGTTTAAAAATAATTTTTTATTTTTCTTAAGAGTTTTGTGAGCTCTATCGGCAATAATGATTTTATTAAAAAAATAACGGTTTCAAAATCAAAAGGATTGAATATAAATGATTTTAAGTAATTGATCTTAGCGGATTTGAGGTCACTTCCATAAAAATATTTTGATCCTAATAATCTAAATATTCCTGCGATTGCTCTTCGTTTAAGAAACCAATTTATCGATTTATCTCTTTCAAATGCTCTCTTTAGAACTAAAAATAAGTCTTTTTTTAGCTCTCTAAAGGAACTGCCGGTCAGGGTGTTTGAATTGTGCCTTCTATAAAAAAGCAAAGGTTCAGTAACCATGCCGGTACATCTCATTTTTGTTATTCTTAGCCATAAATCCCAGTCCTCATAAGAGGCCTTGCAATTGAACCCTTCATAAAACAACCCGGTTTTTTTAAGTACTTTCTTTCTTATAACAACTGAAGAATTAGGAATAAAATTGCCCAATAAAAGTTTTTCGTAAGTTTTTTTTCCATAAAAAGGAACTTTGATTTCTTTTTTAGCACAATCATCTTTAGCAAACAATAAATAATTTGTATAAACTAAAGCAATATTAGAGTTCTTAAATTTTTTAACAGTTTTTTCAAGTTTTTTTTCATGCCACAAATCATCAGAATCTAAAAAAGCAATCAAATTACCTTTGCTATTTTTTATTCCTAAATTTCTCGCAGAACTAACTCCCCCATTTTTTTTCTTAAAATACCTTATTTTTTTAAATTTTTTCAGAACTTTTTCAGTATCATCTGTCGAACCATCATCTATCACTAACACTTCATAATTCTCGTAAGTCTGACTGAATACACTATTGAGTGTTGTTTCTAACAATCTTGCCCTGTTATATGTTGGGATAATGATACTAACTTTCGGAGTCATTTTCAAGTTATTATTTTAATAAAAAACCTGTTTATAAATAAGAAAAAAAATTCATTTAATTATTTTGTGATTTATATTAGAAAATAGGCCTGTTCACAAGGTTTATAATTTATTTCCAGAAGTTTATGAATAAATGATTGATCGCTGGGAATTAAGCACAAAAAAAGAAGTAATGCTGACTAAAATAAAAAGAATATTTTGCTCAAATTCAAAAAAGCAGCATTTTGACAATCTATTGGGCGCATATGACACCTCAAACCTTAAAAAAAGCAAAAGCATAATTATAATAGCAAATTCTGGAGAAATTGTAGGACTAAACAATTTTTTGAAAAAATTAAAAACACATTATTCTGACCATAATTTAATTGCTTTAATACAGTTGGAAGAGGCTTTGGATGTTTGTAAAACAATGCCTGAATTGGATGCATATTATTTTCTGTGCCTAGATAATACAAAATTAGCAAAAAAAACATTTAAAAAATTAAAAGCAGAATTAGTGATCTTTTTAGAAAAAGCATTTTGTCCAAATACATTATTTGCTTTAAAAAAGTCAAAAATAAAACACGGAATAATAAATGCAATTTGCACTGATGAAGATTTGAAAAAAAGATTTACTAGAAGGCTGTCTCATGCATTAAATTCGAGGAGTGTTTTTGAATCTTTGGACTTTTTAGGAGTACAAAATGAACAATATTGTGAAAATTTCAAAAAGTTAAGTCTCAATAATAAAAATACTGAAATTTTAGGTCAATTAAAAGCAAGTTCATTTAATAAAATTTCTAAAGAAGAAGAAAAAGATTACAAAAATATTTTAATGATAGATAAAGGAGAAAAAATCCTTGTTGCCGGAGGAACGTATCTCGAAGAAGATTACATATTAGATGCACTTCAAAAAGTAAGACAAAGATTTCCCAACACTAGATTAATTTTGTGTCCTAGAATGTTTGATACAATTCCCGAACTTATTAAAAAAATAAAAGAAAGAAATATGTCTGTTATCAAAAAATCAGAATTATCAAAAAATAAAACTAAAACAGACATAATAATCGGAGATACTTTCGGTGATCTGATTAAATTGTATGGAATTTCTGATATTAACATACTTGGAAGGAGTTTTCTGCCTTATAAAGTTACAAAAAAAGGAGGAAGTAATATTTTTGAAGCTGCGATTTATGGAAAACCAATTTTGTTTGGCGAAAACATGGAATCGCATAAAGAATACACCAAAGAAGTAACTGAAACATTCCCAGAATTACAAGTATCTGGTGAAAAGTTAGGAGAACGAATTATTCAGTTACTTCAAAATAAAGAACAGTATAAAAAAATAGGCCGATTTTTAATACAATTTTCAAAAAAACACGCAGAAACTCAAGAAAAGTATTTAGAATTAATAAAAAAGAACCACACTATTTCTTAAGGTGTTTTTCGTAGAGCTTTTCAGCAATAAACAAATCTTCTTCAGTCTTTATATCTACTAAAGCACGAAAATCATCAATTGGAACCAAGCCAACTTTACTGCCCAATCTTTCTGATTTTGCAATTACCTCAGTTTTCATTACAGATCCTAAGCCCGCCAACTCTTTGAAAAGAGGTTTTTTATTTTCCCTGACTGAGTTAGTTTCTTCAAGAAGCACAGGCTCTCCAGTTTCATTTATTTTCCAAAAATTATCTTTTTCTGGTTTTGCCAAAAATACATGATCAAATTCTCCCGAATTTACAAGTTTTATCATTTCTTTCATCCAGAATTTTTCTCTTAATGGATGGGTTGCTTCTAGAAAAACAACCATGTCTGGACTATAATGATCTTCCGCGTCTAATAATTTTAAAGATGTCTTTAACACTTCTTTTAAAGTTACTCCTTTTTTTGATAATTCCACAGGCAACAAAAAAGGCACTTCAGCACCACACTTTTTAGAATACTTTGAAATTTCTAAATCATTTGTCGCAACTATTACTCGTTCAATCTCTTCTATTGATTTCGCGTAATCTATGGTGAATTTTATTAGAGGAGCTCCATCTAGTAAAGCTAAATTTCTTTTTTCTTTACCTAAAAATTCTCCTCCAGCAGGTATTATTGCAATTATTTTATTTGCCATTTTTATTACCCTCGTTTAATAATTCAATTATTTTCACAACTCTTTCGCATCTTTTTTCATCTCTTGCTTGATTGATGCCGTGATAGTGATGTACGCTTGCGTTTGGTTCATAAACTATCTTATGTCCTTTTTCTAAAATTTTTCTTGCAAAATCCCAATCTTCTTTTCCATTAATATTCTCGTTAAACCTGAATTGTTCCCAAACAGTTCTTCTTATTGCGGAATTTGCGTTGTCAAAAAAGTGTGCTTTGTGTTGTATTCTTTTTTCGTCACCAAAAAGCATCCATAAATCTCTTTTGTCGAACATGTTGCTTTCAGGCAAGGGTTCTTGTTTTCCGTAAACGGCTGCTACATCGGGTCTTTGAAAATTTTTTATTAAATTTGTTAACCATAATGGCCCTGAAGGAATGCAATGTGCTGACAGACAAATAACAAAGTCGCCTTTTGAGTTTTCTATTCCAATATTGAGCGCCTTACTATAATTAAAATCATTTGATGGTAAGTTGACAATTTGGCAGCCAAATTCTTTTGCGATTTCAGCAGTTCTGTCGTTTGATTCGTTATCAACAAGTATGATCTCAAAGTTTTTTTCTTTCTGATGTTTAAGCGCACTCAAACATCTTTTAATCCACGCTTCTTCGTTTTTTGATCGAATTATTATTGATATCATAAATCTATGAGTCCAAAAGTTAAAGTTGTGCCTATTTTTAGATCATAGAGAACTTTTTTGCCTAAAACATTATTTAATAGATCTACTGTGACTCCATTAGTTCCTTTTTTAACTTCTAACATATCTAAAGTTAACATATCTCCTTTTTTAATTTCTTTTAACAAAGTAAAAACTTCAGAAGAATTATCTTCCTCAAAAATAATTTGAGCAAGCTCATATTTGTTCTTTAAAGTTTCAACTTCTTCAGAACTCAAAATACAATGTCTTAAGTGAATAACATTAGCTCCGGTGTTTACTGCTGCATCAATCAATTTGTTTATTTGATTGAAAGAATTTCCTCCTACAATTTCTAAAGTTTGAGAATTATTCATTTTTAATTAGTTTTTGATTTTTTATACCAATCTACAAATTTGGCAATTCCTTCTTCTATTGATGTTTTTGGTTCCCAGTTTAGGAGTCTTTTTGCTTTGCTTACATCTGCATGTGTTGTGTCTAAGTCAGTTTTAGGTTTTACTGGTGAGGTTATCGTTGCTTTTTTTCCTAAATTTTTTTCTAGCAATTCTACTAAATATTTTGTCTTTATTGGTTTAGAGTTTCCTAGATTTAAAATTTCATAATTCCAATTGTTTTTTTCATATGCAGACAAAGTTCCATCAACTATATCTTTCACGTAAGTAAAATCTCTTTGAAGTTCTCCATTATTATAAAGTTCTATGGGTTTTCCTTGATCAATTGATTCAGCAAACTTGTATACTGCCATGTCAGGTCTATTTCTTGGTCCATAGACTGTGAAGAACCTTAAACCAGTTACATTTAAATCAAACATTTGACTATAATTATAAGCAAACAACTCGCATGATGCTTTTGATGCTGCGTAAGGAGATATAGGTCTGCCAACTTTTTGATCATCTTCACTAAAAGGTACTTGTGCAGAATCTCCATAAACTGAAGAGGAACTTGCAAAAACAAAATTCTTAACACCGAACTCTTTAGCAGACTGTAATAAATTCACCGTTCCTAAAACATTTGTTGCTTTATATGCTAGCGGATCTTCAATTGATGCTCTAACACCTGCTCTTGCTGCCAAGTGAATTATTCCTTCAAAATTGAATTTTTTAAATAAATGATCTAATTTGTGTTTTTCACGAATGTTATTCGTCAAGAAATGAAACTTATCATTTTTAAGATTGTGTAGGATGTTGTTTATTTTAGCTTTAGGTGAATAATAATCATTAAGACTATCTAAACAAACCACTTCTTTGCCTTTAGCCAATAATTCATCACAAACATGGCTCCCTATAAAGCCAGCCCCCCCTGTAACCAATATCACCATTTTAGTATCTAGTAATAAGATAGTTTTAAAAAATTAGTGAATAAGAAAACTTTTATGTTCCTCCCTTCGGTCGTACCATAAAAGTTTTCTGGCGAGGAAGAATTCTTAATGAATTCAAATAAATCAAGTATTTATTGAAAATTCTCATTTTCATAAATTATTTATACTCTTGTTAAGATTACTTGAGCGTGGATTATAACAAAGAGGATAGTTGCGGTAAGTTCAGTAAGGACTATTTTACTAAACTAGAACAAGTTCTTGAAGCAGTAGAAGTACATAAACTTGATGATATTTCTGATGTTATTCTGAATGCATATAAAACTAATAATCAAATTTTTCTCATTGGTAACGGAGGTAGTGCTGCTATCGCATCACACGCAGTTTGTGACCTAAGCAAAGGTATAGGAACTGGGCTTGTAGTTAAAGGAAGAAAAATAAGATGCATAAGTTTAACAGATAATACTCCTTTATTGATGGCTTTAGGAAATGATTTAGGTTATGAAAATGTTTTTGTTGGCCAATTAGAATCTGTTCTAAATGAAAAAGATGTTCTTATTGCAATAAGCTCTTCCGGAAAGTCCCAAAACATAATTAATGCAGTTAATTTTGCTAAAACAAAAGAAGCAAAAACGATTGGTTTTACAGGTTTTGATGGAGGATCACTTAAGTCGTTAGCAGATTATTGCATAGTCGTTCCAAGTAATGATTACACTTTTGTTGAAGATTCTCATCAAATAATGTTTCACTTGCTTGCAAAATATGTTATAAGCAAAATCAACAATACAAACCAATTATAAGCATAGAATCCCCATGAGCCGGGCGAATGCGGGATTCTACTAGAAAAAGATTTATAAATGAGCACAATTTCTCAGTTCTCATGAAAGTAGCAATAATGTATTCGGGCGGTAAGGATAGCACTTTTGCTTTACAGTATGCTTTAGCTAAAGGCTGGAAAGTAGAGTATTTGTTAAGCGTTAAGCCTACAAGAACTGATTGTTTTTTATTCCATTATGCTACTGTTGAACATACTCCTAAAATAGCAGAAATGCTAAACATTAAACATCACTTGATTTCTTGCAGCATTGCAGATCCAGAAGGCGAAGCAAACCTAGTCAGAGATTTTGTCAAGAACAATCCAGTTGATGCACTAATTTTAGGCGGCACAGGATTACAAGAAACTCAATTAAAAAGCATTCAAGCAGCACTAAGACCTTTTAACGTAGAAGTTTTTGCTGCTCACGCAGGAGAAGATCACGGAAAAGTCCTAAAAGAAATGTTAGAACAAGGTTATGAAGTATTAGTTTCCCAAGTAGCAAGTGATGGCTTAATGAAATGGCTAGGAAAAATTATCACTAAAGATAATTTTGAAGAGCTAGCTAAAGATTCTTTTAAGTATGGTTTCCATGTTGGTTTTGAAGGAGGATATGCAGATACATTTGTTCTAAACTGTCCATTATTTAATAAAAGATTTATTGTTGAAGAAATGGAAGTTAAAAAAGAAGATGAATATTGTGGACATGTTGTAATTAAAAAATTAAAAACAATCAACAAGGAAGTTGCTGTTCTTCAAGAGTAGATAGAGATAAATTTTTAAAAAAGTAATGTTTCTTGTTTTTTATGCCAACAATTTTCACTATTTTTTCGATGTTGATAAGCTTCTTTAGTACTTTAATAGTTTTACCTTACTGGATTAAAAGAGCTAAAGAACACGGTTTAGTTGGAAGAGATATTCATAAACACAATGGTAAAGAGGTGGCTGAATTAG
This sequence comes from Candidatus Woesearchaeota archaeon, assembly GCA_016215315.1. Classification (GTDB taxonomy): domain Archaea; phylum Nanobdellota; class Nanobdellia; order Woesearchaeales; family ARS49; genus JACRKG01. The sequence goes on from JACRKG010000022.1 coordinate 14,422, forward strand.
GTGGTTTAATTGTTGTTTTTAGCGCCATTTTAGGAATTCTTGCATATATTGCATTTTCTGTTTTTGTTTACAAAAGCACCAGTCAAATGCTTTATTTGATGAGTGCGACTACTAGTATTTTTATTGCATTGATTATTGGTTTGTTTGATGATATTCTAGGCTGGAAAATTGGTTTGAGACAATACCAAAAAATGCTTTTAACTTTTTGCATTGCTCTGCCAATAATGGCAGTGAATATTGGAACAAATAATATGCAAGTGCCCTTTTTAGGATTGACAAATTTTGGCATTTTATTTCCGCTAATAATTATTCCCCTTGGCATTGTTGGTGCCAGCAACGTTTTTAATATGCTTGCAGGATTTAACGGTTTAGAAGCAGGCATGAGTTTCATAATTCTTTTTTCTTTAGGAATTATGTCTTTTATTTTAGGGGAACATTCCGCTGCAATTATTAGTGGCTGCTTTATTTTAGCTTCTCTTGCTTTTTTAATTTATAATTGGTATCCTGCAGTTGTTTTTCCAGGAGATGTATTTACGTTATCGGTAGGTGCTACAATTGCAATAGTTGCAGTTCTGGGAAATATCGAGTTATATGCCTTAATAATGTTCTTACCTTTGTACTTTCTAGAGTTCATTCTTAAAGCAAGAGGCAAATTCAAAAAAGAAAGTTTTGGCATGATTACAAAAGAAGGGATTCAATTGAGATATGAGAAATTTTACGGCCTCACACATGTATCAATTTGGTTAAATAAAAAATTATTTGGAAGAGCTAGTGAAAAAGGAGTTGTTTTAACTATCTTATTTGTTCAATTTTTAATTAGTTCAGGAACTGTTATTTATTTTTTGGCAATACACTACGGATACATACTTAATCCTTTAATATGAACTTTGTCAGATTCAAATCTTTCATTCAAAAGTTTTAAATCACTAAGCTGAAGTGTTAAAATCAAATGACATATAAAGAAATAAATGAAAAAAGAAACCTGGAAGTACAAAGGTTCGTGAATAAGTTAACAAGAAAAGTTTATGAAAAATTCGTCAATAAAAGACCTTGTCCTGTATGTGAATCAGAGAATAACAAAGCAGCATTCACCAAAGAAGGATTTGATCATGTTATTTGTTTGAATTGCAAGATGTTCTTCACACCTAATTTCTTCAAAAAGACCGTGTTAAATGATTTCTATAATGGAGAATATTATAACAAAACATGGCAATTCAAGTCGAAATATGATATATCTCTCAAGTTTAAAAGAAAATACTTCACTAAAATAGCTAAGTTAATCGAAAAATACAAAAAACCTGGATCGGTTTTAGATATTGGATGTGGCACTGGAGATTTTTTAAATGTAATGAAAAAAAGAGGATGGGATACATTTGGTACCGAATTAAATTCTTATGCAAGAGATTTTGTAAAAAAGAAATACAACATCAATACAAACAATTTAGATCTCGAAAAGTTCGAACCCGAAAAATATGACTTAATAAGCATGAGTCAATTAATAGAGCACATTCCAAATCCAAAAAAGCTTTTATTACAAGCACACAGAGTTTTAAAGAATAAAGGGATACTATTTTTAGCATTTCCAAACAGATTCGGCATTAGCATAATCATCAAAGGAAAAAATGCAGGCAGATTTAAAGGCGGAGAACATATTAATTTTTTTTCAAAAGAAACAATAACTAAATTACTAAATGAAACTGGCTTCAAAGTCAAACATACTTCTTCAGTGAAAATCGATTTATATGGCCTTCTAAGGCATCTATTTAAAAACATAAAAAAAGAAAATAATTTAAAAGAGATCACATCACAAAACAAAATATCTATAGTTGAAAAAAAATCAGTCCTTAAAAAAATTCCAGGGTTACTGTTTTATGAAATATTAACTCCTTTATGTTCTAAGCTAGTCGGCATTTTTGGTTGCGGAGAAGATTTAATAGTTATTGCAGAAAAGAAATAATTTCTGCTAACTCCAAGTAATATCTGACACCACAAGACATCCAACGAGACTTAACAATCTTAGCATCTACAAACACAAGCTCCTTCTGTTGTATAGCTTAGTCTTCTTTGACTTCTTCCAGACACTACAGTACATTTCATTTTTCCTTCTTCATAAGGAAATTCTTGAAAGCTCTGTTGACAATTGCATCCAGTTCTTGAGCAACTTATTTTTTCGCATTCTTTTTTTGCTGCTTCGTTTGCTTTATTGTATATTGTATCTTCATATTGTGTTATTAAGTCTTCACATTTTTGTTCTCCTTCTATGAACATGAAGTCGCTGAAACCGCTCACTTCTTCAGTTTTGTAATAATCACATACTATTTTATCTTTTTCTGAATTTTTCTTTTCCTCTTCGGCTTTTATTCGTTCTTCTTGTTTTTTTTGCTCTGCTTTTTTCTGCTCTTCTTGCTTTACTTCTTTAGCTTCTCCAAATCTGTAAGAATAAAATTTATTAGAATTGTACAACAAAATCATTTCTTTTGATAATAGAAAAGTTAACTCTTTTTCTTCTAATTTTTCAGTCATAAGAATTTCTGCTAAATAATATCCAGTTCCACCACTCAATTCTTTAACTAAAAAAGTTCTTTGATTTGAAGGACTTAAAAGAGTCATTTCTATGTTGCCTTTAGTAGAATTGTCAGTTATGACTACTCTCACAGTATCACCAACTTTAGGTTCATCTTTGTTAATTACTAATTCCACACCACCTTTATTAAATGGCTCAAATTTGGAGTTTTCTATAAATGTATAAGTTAAAAAATTCAAGTCTAACATTGATTTTTCTAAAGAACTTGCATAAATTGTTGGAAAAATAAGAAATATTGCGAGAATTAACGAGATTTTTTTTTTCATTGTCATGTTCTAAAATTATTACTTTCTTAGTTTTAGACGGGTCTAAAATTTCGTGTAGCTTAATTATAGCGCAAATATATTTAAAACTTTTTATCTCATCTTCAACCCTTTTTTCCCCATCTTTTTCATTAATGCTTCTGGGCTTTGCAAGTCTCCTTTCATTGCTCTTATTAACTTCTTTCCTTGCTTGTATTGTTTCATTAATTCTCTTATTTCGTTGACTTTTACTCCGCTTCCTTTACTGATTCGTTCGATTCTTTCAACATCAATTAAGTCAGGATTTTCTAGTTCTTCTTTAGTCATGCTATTCATTGCATATTTCCAAAATTTAAGTTTTCCTTCTTGTCCTTCTAATACTTCTTTTGGTAATTTTAGTTGGCCCATTCCAGGAATCATTTCTATTAATTTGCTTATTGATCCCATTTTTTGCATTGCTTCCATTTGTTGGTATAAATCAACTAAATTAAATTCTCCTTTTAGTAGTTTTTTGCTTAAGTCTTGAGCGTCTTCTTCACTTATTGCTTCTTTTGCTTTTTCTAGTAATGCCTCTATGTCTCCCATTCCTAATAGTCTTCCAACAAATCCTTTAGGATTAAAAGATTCTAAATCTTCAGGTTTTTCTCCTACACCCATAAATACTATCGGAGCATTTGTAATTGCACACGCGGATAAAGCTCCACCACCTTTTGCAGTGCCTTCCATTTTAGTAACTATTACTCCCGTTACTCCACAACTATCATGAAATGCTTGAGCTTGTTTTTGAGCTGCTTGCCCGATGTCGGCAGATATCACTAAAATGGTTTCGTTGGGCTTAACGGTTTCACCGACTTCTTTAATTTCTTTTATGAGGTCTTCACTTAAGGCGTCTCTTCCTGCTGTGTCTAGAATTAATAAGTCATATTTTGAGTATTCTGATTCAAATTGTTTGTATATTTTGAGAGGATTTTTTTCAGTTTTATTAACAAATACAGGAACGTTTACTTGTTTTCCTATTTGTTCTAATTGCATCATCGCTGCAGGTCTGTAAACGTCTAAACCTATAATTGCAACTCGTAACCCTCTTTTTTTGTAATAAATTGCAAGTTTTCCAGTGGTTGTAGTTTTTCCAGAACCAAACAAACCAACCAGCATTATTTTTGAAGGTTTACCTTCTAATTTTAGTTCGTGTTTTTCTCCACCTAAGAATTTTGTTAGTTCTTCATAAACAATATTGATTAATTGTTCTTTTTTTGTTAATCCTTTGGGTTGTTTTTCTTCTTTTGCCCTTTTTCTTATTTCTTCTGTTAACTTGAATACTAATTGAACATTAACATCTGATTGTAGTAATGCTCTTTGAATATCTTTCACTAGCTCATTTAGAAGTGTGTCATCTACAAATACTGCGCTTGCTATCTTTTGCAAGGTATTCTTCAACGATGTTGATAGCTTTTCTAGGACCATATAAACAAGATAAGAACTTGTTCTTTTTTAATGTTTTCGTAAAAAGGTTCGGAGTTTATAGTTTAGAGTTTATGGTCTTAATTACTACAAACCACAAACCCTGAACCCCGAACTTTATTCGTATCTCAACGCATCAACAGGTTCCATATTTGCTGCTCTTCTTGCCGGCATTAATCCAGATAGAGTGCCGATGCCAAATGAGAACAGTAGAGCACCGAAGAGAAGCCAAGGACTTAAGTGTGCTTGTATTAGTGTTGTTCCCATTGCTTGAGTTGCTACGTATTCTACTGTTTTGCTTAATCCTGCGCCTATCATAATTCCTATTAATCCGCCTGTTAGTCCTAGTAGTCCTGATTCGAATAACATTATTAAAAGAACGTCTTTATTTTTTGCTCCAACTGCTTTCATTATTCCTATTTCTCTAGTTCTTTCTAAAACACTAGTGTACATCGTATTCATTATTCCTATGCCTCCTACAACTAAACTTATTGCTGCGATTCCTACAAGGACTACTTGAACTATGTTTAGTACTGTGTTAAAGCTTTGAAGTAATTGTTCTGGTGTTTGTATTTGAAAGTCTTCTTTGTCTTTTTTTTGGTTTCTGTCGTCTCGCATTAGTTTTGTTATTTCTTCTGCAACTTTTGAAGGATCATAACTTTTTTTTATTTTCAACATTATTGCGTTGAACTCTTCAGGCCTATTAATTAGCCCTCTCAATTTTTCTTCACTTATCACTATTCCACTATCAATTCCTGGATCTCCGGTTTTTTTTAGTATTCCCACTACTTTGAATTTTTGATCTTTAATAAGTAAAGAATTTCCTAAGTTCACTCCTTTACCAAAGAGGCCTTCTCCTAAATAATTAGCACCTACCACTGCATTGTTTTGGTCATTCAATCTGAGGAATCTTCCTTTATCTATTTTAAATAACTCTACTTCTTCAATTAAGTTCATTCCTTCTAAATCATCTGGCATACTTGCCACAAATTGTATTGTTTGTTTATCATTAAATTCTACTGGTAATGAATTAAAAACTCTTCCCGCCACGGATTCAACGCCGGATGATTTTCGTATTATTTTTAAATCATGTGTGTCTAGTTTTCCTGCAGAATCAGAACCTGGAGGTCCAAATCCTCCTTTGCCTGTCACGAACAATTTGTCTGCACCTATTAATGAAAATTGGTTATTAATTGCTTGTTGCAATCCTTGACCTAAACTTATTAATGCTACTACTGCAGCTATTCCTATAAAGATACCTATCATTGTTAGCCAGCTTCGCAGCTTACGATTGAATAAGTTCGTAAAGGCTAATCGAAAGTATTCGCTTATCATTTTTTTCTTATTTTCTTGTAGAAAACATATGCTACTATTAACACAACAATTATTGCTAAGTACACAAATAAATTACTTTGACTCACTAAGCCTAAAGCTTTTGCTTCTTCATCAGTGTATACTTTTATTGGTAGTGTTACTGTTTCTTTGAATTCTTTATTGTTAGCGTCTTTGAAACTCAATGTCAGTTTTAGTTGTGTTTCTTTTGATTGTGGAAATAAGTCCATATCAATTGTTTGGAAGTCGTCAACGTCTAAGTCTCCTATGTAAACATTGTTTGATGATAGTAGTTCTGCATTTATAGCTTGTATAGTTACTGTTAATAATTTCACTTTTGTCAAACCATTATTAACTAGTTTTATTGTTGCTTCTTCTTTTTTTCCCACTAATAATGTTGAGCTTTCTTGACTTATTTCTAGCTTTGGCGTACTTCCTACTTTTATTGAGATCAAATTGCTTTTTGAGTAAGAATTACCAAATTCGTCAAAGTAGTTCAACATTACAGGTACTTTGTAAACTCCTGCTTCTGCATCTGGATTAACACTCAATTTAAAGCTTAACTTTTGAGGATTTAACAATTCTTTAAGGGTTTGTTCTTCAATTCCTTCAGATGGTGCAAAAGGTAAGTTTGAAAGACCCAATTTTACTTGCACATTTTTTAGTAAAAAACTTGCTTGATTTTCTAGAGTTAAATCAACTATTACTTTGTTTCCTGGAGCTACTTGTAAAGGAGTTGTTTGCGCATCACTTATTGTTAGTGTTGGTTCAAAATTCTTTATTTGCACAGGAAAATAATAGTTTGAGTCATCCCCATCTTCGTCAACATCTAGCTCTATTCTGTCAAAACCCGCACTTGCATCTTTACCTACTTTAACTAACCAAGTTAATTGCACTTTCTTGCCTGCCTTGAAATCAGAATACTCTAAATTTTTATCTTCTTGAACAACAAAATACTTTGGTGTTTTTAGTTTGAATTCAACAAAATTTATTGTTTCATTGCCATTGTTTGTTGCTTCAAAGTTAACCGTGAAAAATGTTCCAGCCGTCGCAGGCGACGGCTCCATATTCAATAGTTTAACACCGACATCTGCTGCACTTGCCAACGGAACTAATAATAGCAGCAATAATACGCTGAATTTTTTTAATTTAAAAATTTTCGCAGAAAATTTTTTTCTCATTTTTTCTCCTCCACTTTTCCATCTTTAATTTTGATTATTCTTTGAGCATATTTTTCTAAAACAGGATTGTGTGTTACTAAGATTATTGTTTTTCCTTGTGAGTGTAATTTTTTCAGTAAGTTCATCACAATATTTCCTGTTTTTGTGTCTAAATTTCCAGTAGGTTCATCAGCTAAAATTATTTCTGGATCGTTGATTAGGCTTCTTGCTATTGCAACTCTTTGTTGTTCTCCTCCAGATAATTGTGTCGGTCTGTGATTTAGTCTATGTTGAAGTCCTACAAATGAAAGTAGCATTTCTGCTTTTTCAGTTAGCGTTTTTCCCTGAAAAACGCTAGGTAAAGAAACATTCTGTAGTGCACTCAATGTTGGTATTAAATTAAATTTTTGAAATACAAAACCTATTTTTTTTGCTCTTATGCTTGCAAGGTCATCTTGACTCATTTGAGAAATATCTTTTTCACCTAAATATATTGCGCCACTTGATGGAACATCTAGGCAGCCCAGAAGATTCATTAAAGTACTTTTTCCTGATCCTGATGGTCCTAAGATCATTATGAATTGATTTTTTTTAATTGTTAAATCTACTTCTTTTAGTGCAAAGACTTTTTCTTCTCCTATGCTAAAAGTTTTGCTTACTCCATCCAATTTTATTAAAGACTCATTCATTGAAATCCTTCTGATGTCAATTGCTGGTGGCGGACTATTATTCAATATGCCAATAGCATGTTCGCTTCGTGAACCGCCACCCGCACTTGAGCACATTGACTTTCCACTAGCACCACCATTGACACAATGGTGGAAAGTCAATGTTTCTAGATTGATTAGTTGTTTTTAAGCATTGTGCGAAAGGTATTTAAAAAAGAAATTAGCATAACTAAATGCGATTTTTAATGATCTTTTCGAAGAAAAAATCATGAAGTAATTTTTTACATAGTTAAATTATTTATTCAGTATAATAAAGCTTAAAAACAATTGTTCACTCCTGAAAATTGGGTTTTTTAATATGGAGGAAAAAAAGAACGATCTCAACCTAGAAGATATTCCTAGAGTTGAAGTTTATGGTGATGAAGAAGCCGAGAAGAGAAGAAACTCTTTTTCCACTTACGTTTTAATAGCAATATTATTGCTTGGCGGGTTCTATTTATGGAATGAAAATTTTACAACTGGCAACGTTGTTGCTGACACAATCGTTAATTCAACCGATCAATCAGTTCAAGCAAGTGCAGATTTGAACAATTCACCCGAAAAAGATTCTGATTTAGTTGTTAAAGAATTTTTTGAAGGAGATTTAGTTACTTTTCAAAATTTAGCAGCCACAGATCCTGAAGGAAAACCTTTATTCTATACGTTCACTTCTCCACTAAACGAAAAAGGAGAATGGCAAACAAAAAAAGGAGACAAAGGAGAATACTTAGTAACAGTAACAGCAAATGATGGAGAAACACTTGCACAACAAAAAGTTTTAGTTGTGGTAAAAGAAAAACAGAAAACTCCAGTGAGAGAAAAGAATAATGCTCCAGTACTAGGTGATGTAGAAAAATTAACTTGGAGAGAAGAAGACTTTGTAAAATTAAATGTTAAAGCAGAAGATCCTGATGGCGATGCAGTAAAATTAACATTCACAACCCCATTGAATGACCAAGGAGAATGGCAAACAAAAAAAGGAGACAAAGGAACTTACAAAATCCTAGTTACAGCAAGTGATACTGACTTAATAACACAAAAAGAATACACCGTAATAATCAATCCAGCTAACGAACCTCCAGTCATCAATTCTCCAGACACAATAGAAGTTCGAGAAGGAGAAAGAATAACATTAACTCCCGAAATCAAAGATTTAGAAGGGGATAATATTACAGTAACTTATTCAGGATGGATGAATTCCGACACAAAAGAATTAGACTATAACAGTGCAGGAACTTACAAAGTAACAATCACTGCAAGTGACGGAAGCAAAGAAAGCAGCAAAACAATAAAAGTAATAGTGCAAGATGTTAACAGAGCGCCAGTATTTAATTCTGGAGCTTTTGACTAAAGCAAATTTTATAAACCTCAAAAACCGCAGTTATTCATGATAATTGTCCTTTTAGCTGTTTGCTTCGTTTTTCTCCTTTTAGCCAGTTATTTTGATCTAAAAACTCGCGAAATTCCTGATTGGCTGAATTACGGAGTTATTATTTTTGCAATCGTTTATAGATTGGGTTGGAGTCTTTTTAGTGGCGATTGGTCTTTTTTATTTAGCGGACTTCTTGGTTTTGGAGCTGCTTTCCTTCTTGCTTGTTTATTATTTTACACTGCTCAATGGGGCGGTGGAGATGCAAAAAGCCTGATGGGCATAGGAGCAATACTTGGTTTAGAAATTTCTTTAAATTCACAACTAATTGCTTTCTTAGTTAATTTAATTTTTATTGGCGCTCTTTACAGCATCATCGCAGTTATTTTTATTGCATTTAATAACTGGAATAAAGTAAGTGATTTTTTTAAGAAGGAATTGATGAAAAATGTTCTGGCGAACATTTTTCTAAGCACATTAATAATTATTGTTTTGTTTTTTACTAAATTTAATCTAGAAATAAAAACTTTTTTCTTAGTATTAATTCCTTCATTGTGGTTTTTTTATTTTTTCGTACTTTTAACTCGGTCTGTAGAAAAGACTTGCATGAAAAAATTTGTTGCGCCATCAATGCTCACTGAAGGTGATTGGGTTGTTGAAGAAATAAAATATAAAGGAAAAACAATTGCAAGTCCTAGAGGATTAGGACTAACACTTGAGCAAATCAATAAATTAAAGAAACTAAACAAAAAAGTTTGGATAAAATACGGAATCCCGTTCTTACCTAGCTTTTTAATAAGTTTTCTAGTAACAGTAACTGTTGGCAATTTATTGGTTTATTTTTTGGTTTAAAATTTTGCGAAGTAAATTTTTGCGAAAGCTTTTTATATAAGTTATCACTATAATGATAAGTATGACAATTGAATTGATCAATCCATACGTGTTGAAAATTTTGATTTCGGCACGAGAAGTAGATTCGATTAATTCCATCTCTGATCGTATTGATTTGAGTTATGGTTGGACACATAAATGGGTCAGAGAATTAGCAAGTAAAGGGGTTTTTAGATTGACCAGAATGAATGTTTATTTAAATAAAAACAATGAATTTTATAAAAAAACGTTGGAATATATTAAAAAAATATTATTAAAAGAAGTCCAATTTTATTATGAAGTATTATCCTTGTTTGGAGTCGAGTATTCTTTTACAAAAACTGATGCGGTTTTTGTTTGGACAAAAGGAGGGTACAACATAGGCAGGTATAATCAATTTTATCCCATATTTATAAAAGTAAGAAATAGCGATAAAAATTTATTTGAATGGTATTGTAAAAAGTTAAGCTTGAAATCTAATAAAGCAAAAGGAATATTCTATAAAATAGAGTATTTAGATTCTTTCAAAGTTGATTACTGTGAAGACATCCCAGTAGATTCATTAAGTGACACTATTGCTTTTGCTGAGAAATTTGTTTACAATTTTGAACCCGCCTTGGAAATGATAAAAGAATCATATGATAAAAAAATAAAAGTAAAATATAAAGAGGTAATAACTAATGCTTAGATCGTTTGTAGAAAGAGAAAATAAAATATTTGAGATCTTGCAAAGTTTTGTTAGTGAAAAACTCAATTTTATAGTTATTGGAGGGTATGCGGTTAGTTCTTACAAACACAGATTTTCAGTTGATGCAGATTTAATACTCAAAAAAGAAGACCTTGAAAAATTTGAAGAAGTATTAAAGAAAAATAAATTCTTCAAAACAGTAACGAAAGATCTAGATCATGTTTATGCACCGCAGTTTATTCGTTACGAAACAAAAGATAAGCTCCCGGTGAGCATTGATTTATTGATTAATGGCGTTGGATCAAGAAATACTAAAGCTTCATTCAGTTTTGAAGAACTTAAATTACACTCGGAATCTAGAGAAATAACAGGAACAGAAAAAAAAGTGAAAGTCTTAGTTCCATCTAAAGAATTTATCATTGTTTTAAAGTTACATTCAGGAAGATTGACTGATTTTCGAGATATAGTTGCATTATGCAAAGATGTGGATATAAATTTGATTAAAAAAACATTATGGAGGGGAGAAATTAATTTAGTGAAAGAAAATATAACAAAACTGTTAACTTTAATTGAGAAAAGAGAATTTATTGACAGTTTTAAAGGAGTTTTTGTAGAAAAAAAGTATGATGTTGACATCAATTGTATTAAAAAACTAGCTACCCTTTGACACAAAAAAATCTGCGGATTTTTTGTGCAAAAAGCTTGCTTTTTTGCACCCACAAATATTTGTGACACCTTTCTGATGTCAATTTGAAGTCACGGATTATGGTCTTCTTCTCAGCGCTTTTTTTAAGTATTCTTCTGCTTCTTCTGCAGGTTCTTCTTTTGCTTCTTTAGGTTTTTTTGGTTCTTCTTCAAACATTCCTATTCTTTTAGAATTCTCTGCTAATTGTGATGCTATTTCTGCTAATTTTTCTTGATCTCCTTGTTTGGGTTGCCACATTAAAGGAAGGTTGTCATTTTGGCGTCTAGGTATCACGTGAAGCATTGTGTGTGAGTGTTTTTGTCCTGCAGGAATTCCATTTTGTATTAGCAAGTTTGTTCCTTGTGCTCCGAGGGTTTCAAAAACGGTTAATGATAATTTGTTTGCCGTGCTGAATAATTCCGGCATTACATAATCTGGAACTTGTTCTAATATTGTTGCGTGAACTTTTGGCAGAACAACAATATGACCTAGAGCGGAAGGTTTAGGGTGTAATAATGCAACTACTTTATCTCCTTCAAACAATATATTTTGCTTTTTCTCCATCCATTCGCAAACTTCGCATTCAGTCATAATAGGCTAGTAATATCGTCAAGACTTACTTCAACATTTTCTTCAGTTTTTTCCTCTTTTTTCTTTTTAACCTTCTTTACAGAAGGTTTCTTCTTTTTCGGTTTTTCTTTAACTGTTTCTTCAACTTCTTCAGATTCTTTCTTTAAGTCATCTTCAGATTCGTCCTCGATTTCTTTTGCTTCCTTTTCTTGTTCTTCTTCCTTGTTACCATCACTTGATTCATCATCCGTTTCTTCTTTTCGTGAATTTTTCGTTTTTGCGAAAAATTCAGTGACGCTATCTAAGTCTACTTCTGTTTTTGGTTTTGGTGCTTCAACTTTTAGTTCTACACCTAAGTTCTTTTTTAGTCCTGGAGCTAATGCTTGTTTTAATTTTTCAATAGTTCCTGGAGGCATTTGATTTTCGGTTAATTTTAGTCCAACATCGTCTCCTTCATTTCTCGGAATTATGTGAAGCATGAAGTGTTGTGCTCTTTGACCTGCTGCAGGACCGTTTGCTATAAATATCGAAGAACCTTCGCATTGCATTGTTTTCAGTAAGACTTGTGATAGTGCTTTTGATAGTTTGCCTAAGTATTGAATGTCTGCTTCTGGCATTTGGGGCATTATTGCGTAATGTTCTTTTGTTAGAACTAGCATGTGTCCCGGTGAAGCAGGATTTATGTCCAGTACTGCTAAGAATTTTTCATCCTCAAAAACTTTTTGCGATGGAACATCACCGTGAATTATTTGGCAGAAAATACATTGTTGCTTTATTTCTTCTATTGAAGGCTGTTGCTGTTCTGACATAAGAAGTAAAATATTCAAAGTATTTATAATTATTTTGGTAATAAGTTAGAATTGTATTGATGTCAAAATTTATAATTGAAATAAAGCAGAAATTAGGAAATTTTTTTTATAAAATTTCCCCGTAACCAATTAATCTCCATCTTTGTCCCATCATTCTTGACAAAGTTACTTTTGCTCCTTTTTCTGCCGCTACGGGTCTTTTTAGTATGCATTTTATTTGATCTTTTTTGAGTTCAGTTATTATTCCTACAGTTGCTGCGCTGTAAACATTCATCATTAATGTTTCTTTAAGTTTTAATGGTTCTATTACTAATTTATCTTTTGAACCAACTGCACGATCTAATAATGTTGTTTTAAGAGTTAATTCAGATCTTGTTTCGGGTAGTTTTCCTTGATGTCCTAAAACAGTTCCAACTAGTTGATCCGATTTGACAATTGAAGGATCTAGGCTTGTTAGTAATGCGAATGTTCCGCCGGGTTGTACAATCTCTACTTCTGCTCCACCACTCATTAATTTTTCTATTTTCGTCAATAAGGGTTTCCATATTTTTTGATTTTTTTCTTCAACAGAATAACCGGGTTTTATTTCTATTTCATCACCTTTCTTAAGAACTCCTTGTTTTAAAACTCCTCCAAGAACTCCTCCTTCAAGATTTTTTATTTCAGTTCCAGGCCTATTAACATCAAAGCTTCTTGCAACAAACATGAGTGGAGTTTTTTGTAAATCTCTTTCAGGAGTTTTAAATAATTCAGTTATGGTTTTTAATAAATAATCTAAATTGATTTTGTGAAGTGCAGATAAGGGTATTATTGGTGCGTTTTCGTAAGAAGTTCCTTTTAAAAAATTCTTTATTTGTTCATAATTCTTTTTTGCTTGGTCAACACTTACCAAATCTATTTTGTTTTGTAAAACAATTAAGTTTTTTATTCCTGTTATTTCTAAAGCCATTAAGTGTTCTTGTGTTTGGGGTTGAGGGCATTCTTCGCTTGCAGAAATCAGTAATAAAGCTCCATCCATTATGTTTGCTCCACAGAGCATTGTTGCCATTAAGCTTTCGTGTCCTGGCGCGTCCACTAAAGAAACTGTTTTAAGCAATTCTCCTTCTTTTCCACATTTAGGACATTTTTCTGATAAATTAAAGTAATTATCTGGCTCTTCGCAGGATTTGCATTTGTAAATTTTTACATCAGCATAACCTAACCTAATAGTGATTCCTCTTTTCAGTTCTTCAGAATGCGTATCAGTCCATTTACCTGATAACGCTTTAACTAAAGTAGTTTTTCCATGGTCAACGTGGCCAATCAAGCCTACATTTATTTCTGGCTGTAACGATTGAATTGATTTTTGAGTTTGCAAATTAGCCGTTGTTTTCTTCCTAGCCATATCACTTAAGGATTTAATGTTTATTTATAAATGTTAAGGCACTTTAGTTAGCGACATAAATAACGCATAAAATTTTGCGTAAATTTATGTTCTCTCCAATAGTTTTCTAGGGCATTTTGCATTTGTTCTATATTCTCGAAATATTGTGATTTTGTGACGTTGTTTTTTGTAACTTTCCAGCA